>JAYZQJ010000078.1:0-87518 GCA_036149055.1 Myxococcota bacterium
GGAGCTCGGGGACGGGGCTGCGGGTGAGGGCCGGGGCGGGGAGCGGCGTCCGGGACGCGCACCCCGCGCACAGCAGCGCGAGCGTCAGCACGAGGCGCATCACCGCGACTCCGGATGAACCACCAGCTCCCGCACGATCCGCCCGCGCGGCGGCGCGTGGCGCCGGCCCGCGATCGACACGACCAAGCGGTCGGTCCGAGGGAGGTAGCGCTCGGCGGCCCGCCCGACGTCCTCGCGCGAGACCGCCTCGTACCGCGCCCACCGCGTGGACGGGGCGTCGTATCCACCCGGCAACCGAGGCCACCGGGTCGCCTGCAGCCAACCGCGGTAGATCGGAGAGTCGAGGATGCGCGCGTGGTGGTCCCGCAGCGCCCGAAGGGCCCGCTGGAACGAGGCCTCGCTGACGCCGCCCTCGTGCATCCGCGCCAGCTCGGCGTCGAGCGCGCGAAGCGGTGCGAGGGTCCCCTGGCGGGAGGGGACCGCGATCCAGACGGAGAAGCGACTCGCGAGCGCGTGGGACTCCAGCCACACGTCCACCTCGACCGCCTCGCCACTCCCCAACAGGCGCTGACGCAGCCGAGCCTGGAGATGGCGCGCGGCGAGATCGAGCGCCGCGTCCGAACGCTCGCCGAGCGGCGGCGTGGGCCAGGCCACGTACAGCAGGTCGGTCGAGCGTGGCGCGTCGGCGAGGATCCTCCGCTCCCCGTCGAGACGAACGAGAGGCGGCACGACCCATTCGGGCGGACGCGCCGTGGGCCCGCGCCGCAGCGGCGAGAAGTAGCGCTCGATCCACCGGCGGGCGTCCTCGGGGTCGAAGCCTCCCGAGATCGCCAGGGTCAGCATGTCGGGCCCATAGTGCCGCTCGAAGAACCATCGGACGTCCCGCAGGCGGATGGCGGCCACGTCGTCGGCCTGCTCGCGACCGCGCGCGTAGGGGTGACCGGAGGGATAGAGCGCGTGCCCCACCAGGTCCCAGACCTCCTCGCGCCCGAACTCGCGCTGCGCGCGCTCGCGCTCCAGGACGCGTCGCTGCGCCTCCACATCGGCCTCGGTCGTGCCGTCGAGCCCGTGGGCGAAGCGCTCCGCCTCCAGCCAGAGGGTCTGCTCGAGCGCGGACGCCGGGACGACCTCGACGTACACGGTCGCGTCCTGCGTCGTCATCCCGTTGAACGCGGTGGCCCCGAGTCGCTCCAGGCTCGTCAGCACGTGCCCCGGCGCGGCGGGCGTGCCGTCGAACATGAGGTGCTCGGTCAGGTGCGCGAGCCCCGACCACCCCTCCGGCTGATCACGGAGCCCCGCGTCGACCGAGACCACGACCGAGACGGTGGCCCGCCCGGGGATCGGGTCGAGCGCGACGCTCAGGCCGTTGTCGAGCGTGTACCGGATGGGGCGCTGGGCGAGCGCCGTCGAGGGCAGCGAGGCCGCCAGGGCGACGAGGCCGAGGAGAGAGGCGCGCACGCGTTGCGCGTATCACGCGACCTCACGCAAGTCGAGGTGACAACCTCAGCGGCAGCGCAGGCTCATGTACCAGCCGGTGAGGCGGCCGCTGTCCTGCCCGAGCGTGTCCGCGACCGCGAGGTTCCACTGGCCGCGCGCCTGCCGGCCGGCCGCGCGGCGCACCACGTAGGTGCGGAAGGGGTTCCGGCTGCTGTTGTTCTGCAGCATGTAGCTGCGCCCCTGCGGGTCGGTCAGGGTGATGCGGAGATCGCGGTTGAAGGTGTGGTTGCCGCGCAGCCGCACCCGGAGCCGGTCGATGACGCAGCTCTGCCCGACCACCGCCGCGCCGCGCGTGGTGTGGTGATCGTAGATGGCGCCGCCGCCGCGGCCGTTCACGCGGATCTCGTTCGCGTCGTCGCCGTCGTCGCCCTCGTCACCGTCGTCGCCGTCGTCCCCGGTGGCCACCTCCTGCGGCGGAGTGGCCGGCGCGAGCGCGGCGGTGATGGTGATGGTGTTGTTGACCGGCGCGGCGTTGATGGTCGCCGGCTGGTAGCCCGCCAGCTGGAAGTTGAAGGCGAAGGTCTGGACCTGCCCCGGCGTCGGGGTCGGGATCGGGACCTGGGTCTGGAGCGGGGTCTGGCCGAGCTGACGGCCGCCGCCGACCACCGTCGCGCCGGGCGGCGTGGAGTTGGCGACCACGGTCACCATGACCTGCCCCGGCGGCGCCTGGGGCGTGGTCGGCGCGGTGGCCGTCTGGGGCGGCGGGGGCGGCGTGTCGTCCTCCTCGCTGCAACCCACGACCATCGCCAGCAGGGCGATCCCAACGAACGCGTTCTTCCGCATCGGCTCCTCGAAGCGTGCTCGGGCCCTGGCCCATGCGCGGGCCCGCCCCCTCTTCGGGTCTATCACAAAGGCCTCGGCCCTCCGAGCCTACGCGACCAGGACGTCGAGCTTCCCCGCGCCGCGCGCCCGTCCTGTATCCTCCCGCGTCGTGCGTCCCCTCCCCATGGTCGGCGGCATGCTCGAGACGGTCGTCCGCGCGCTCGGACGGAGCGATCTCTTCGGCGCCCTCACCCCCGAGCAGCACCGCAGCGTGGCCCAGCGCGGGCAGCTCTTCCAGGTCGCCGAGGGCGAGGAGGTGATGCGGCAGGGCGAGCCCTCCGACGCGTTCTACCTCGTGCTGAGCGGGCAGGCGGTCGTGCGGCGCTCCCACACCACCGACGTCGCCTACCTCGGCCCCGACGACGTGGTCGGCGAGATGGGCGTGCTGCTCGGGCGGCCGCGGACGGCGACGGTGATCGCGAACGCGCCCAGCGTGCTGCTCCGCTTCGACGGCCCGGTGCTCGAGGCGATGTTCGAGCGGGTCCCCAACTTCGGCCTGCAGGTCTGCCGGGCCCTCGCGCAGCGCCTCCAGGACGTCACCGATCTCATCCAGCCCTGAGATGTCCCGCCTCGCAGCGATGGCGCGGCTCGGGCGCTGGCTGGGCCCGTGGACTCCGGCCTCGAGTCGCCCCCGCGGCGTGCGCCGTCGGCAGGTGCGCATGCGCGGCAGCGAGCGCTTCGACGGCTGGCTCTACGTGCCCGATCGGATCCGAGGCGCGCTCCTGCTCGTGCCCGGCCTGCACTACCTCGGCCCGGCCGACGAGCGGCTCGACCGCTTCCTCGCCATCCTCGCCGACGCCGGCCTGCTCGTCTTCTGTCCGTTCCTCCCCGAGTTCCGCCGCCTCCGCGTCGGCTCCAGTTTGGTAGAGGACACGGCGGTCGCCTGGGAGACGCTGCTCGCTCTGCCGGAGCGGCCGGCGGCGATCCACCCCGGCGCCTTCAGCATCAGCTTCGGCTCGTACCCCGCCCTCCACCTCGCGACGCGCGCGGACGGCCCGTCGGCGCTCACCCTCTTCGGCGGCTACGCGTCGTTCGAGGAGACCATCCGCTTCTCGCTCGAGGGCGAGGCGGGCCGCGACTTCGACCCGACGAACCGGCCGGTGGTCTTTCTCAACGCGCTCGGGGGGCTCGACGGCGAGCCCCGCGATCCGGAGCCGCTGCGCCGCGCGTGGATCACCTACGTGAGGCGCACCTGGGGCCGCCCCGCGCTCAAGAGCGGCGGCTGGCGCACGATCGCGACCGAGATCGAGCGGACCCTGCCGGACGACGCGCGGGCGCTCTTCCGGATCGGCGTCGGGCTCGATCCGGGCGGCGGCGCGCTGATCGACCGGGCGCTCGGGCGGCTCGACCACGGTCACCTCGATCCCACCGACGCCTGCCGTCGGGTGCGCTGCCCGACCACCATCGTGCACGGGCGCGACGACGACGTGATCCCCTTCACGCAGGCGGCGAAGCTGCACGCCATGGTGCACGGCTCGCGGCTCATCCTGACCGGGCTCTACGCCCACACCGGCCACGGAGGCGTCGGGCCGCGCGCGCTGATCGACGAGCTCGGCGCGATGGTCGGCATCCTCGACGCGATCTGCGCGACGGCCCAGTACCGGTGAGAGTGACGTAGGCTCGCCGCATGCCGCGCCCGCGCACGCTGTCCCCCCTCTACGTCGAGCCGCGCCTGCCCGGCTGGTGGGACGGCTCCGTCGTGTTCCTCACCGTGGCGTCGCTCGTGATCCTCGTGGTCGAGATGGCGCTGCCCGAGGACAGCTTCGAGAGCTTCGTGCTGCGCTGGACCGACGCCGGCCTCTGCGCCGTCTTCGTGCTCGACTTCGTGGCCCGCCTGGTGCGCGCCGAGCGGCGCTGGGCGTTCGTCAGACGCAACTGGCTCGATCTGCTCGGCGCGATCCCGCTCGTGGGCCCGCTGCGCTCGCTGCGCATCGTGCGGCTCGTCCGGATCCTGCGCTTCACCCGCATCGCGGTGCTGAGCCGGCGCCTCATGCGCCGCTTCGACGTGACCGTGCCGAGCGAGACGTTCGGCAGCCTGGGCGTGGTCGCGATCGTGATCTGGCTGACCGCCGCCGCCGCCTTCTACGGGTTCGAGGACGGCTACAACAACGGCCTCGACGGCTTCGACGACGCGCTCTGGTGGAGCATGACCACGCTCTCCACCGTCGGCTACGGCGACCTCTACCCCCGCACCGACGGGGGCCGCGTGGTCGCCCTCATCACCATGGTCCTCGGCGTCGGCGTGCTCGGCACGCTCGCCGCCACCCTCGCCGCCGGCCTCATGGAGCTGCGCGAGCGCGGCAAGAAGGGCCTGAGGAGCTACCGCATGAGCCAACACCTCCTGGTCCTCGGCTGGAACGACAAGGCCGGGGCGGCCATCGACGACTTCCGCCACGACGCCCGCCACGAGGACACGCGCATCGTCATCGTGGCCGAGCTCTCCGAGTCCCCGGTCGACGATCCGAACGTGCGCTTCGTCCGCGGCGCGCCCGGCAAGACCGACTCCCTCCAGCGCGCGTCCGCCGGCGAGGCCTCCGCCGCGATCGTGCTCGCCCGCAACCCGCGCGATCCGCGCAGCGATCACGAGACCGCGCTGGTGGTGCTCGCCCTGCGCGAGCTGAGCGCGACGGTGAAGATCAGCGCCGAGCTGGTCGACCCGGACCACCGCGAGTTCCTGCGCCGAGCCGGCTGCGACGCGGTGGTCGACACCCAGGCGGTCGCCTCCACCCTCCTCGTCCGCTCGGTGCAGGACGTCGGCGTCTCCGACGTGGTCGAGGAGCTGCTGAGCAACAAGACCGGCAGCCAGATCTACCGCCTCGCCCTCCGGGACACGCACGTCGGCATGACGTTCAAGGACCTGACCATCGCCCTGCTCGAGCGCGGCTGCACCCTCATCGGCCTCGCCCGCGGCCGCGCCCACCTCATCAACCCGGACTTCGACCTGCGCGTCGAAGCCGGAGACGAAGCCTTCGTCGTCGCCAAGACGCCTCCTTCTCTGTAGGGAGCTTCGGCGGCTTCGAATTACTCTCGCAAAGCCGCGAAGCCGCAAAGGGGCGGGCGAGGGCCGCGGGATGGCGCGCTCGCCGGCGGGTGCCGAGTCGCCGGCGGCTCGTCGGCAGCGATTTTGTCACGCAGAGACGCAGAGACGCAGAGGGCGAGCGGGGCCGCGGGATGGGCCTTCGCCGGCGGGTGCCGAGTCGCCGGCGGCTCGGCGGCTGCGAATTGCTCTCGCAAAGCCGCGAAGCCGCAAAGGGGCGGGCTAGGGCCGCGGGATGGCGCGCTCGCCAGCGGGTGCCGAGTCGCCGGCGGCTCGGCGATAGCGAGTTTGTCACGCAGAGACGCAGAGACGCAGAGGGCGAGCGGGGGCTGCGGGATGGGCCTTCGCCGGCAGTCCGCCGAGCCCCGGCCACTCGCCATCCCGCCGCCCCCCACCGACTTTGCGTCTTTGCGTCTTTGCGTGAGTAAAAAAAGCTGTCGCCAAGAGCGACACCACCCGCCGAGCCCCGGCCACCCGCCACCCCGCCGCCCTCTGCGACCCTGCGCCTCTGCGAGAAAAGAAGCAGTCGCCAAGAGCGCACCACCCGCCGAGCCCTGGCCACCCTCCATCCCGCCGCCCCTCTGCGACTCTGCGTCTCTGCGAGAAATTAGCTGTCACCCGATCCCGAGGGAACGGGCCGCCTGGACACGTAGCCTCCCGAGTGGTAGGCATCTCTCTACCGAACGGTAGGGAGGCCAGTTGGACGCGAGGGAGCAGGCGCTGGACGCGGCGACGCGATTGTTCGCGGCGCAGGGCTACGGGGGCACGTCGCTCTCGGCGATCGCCGAGGCAGTGGGCATCCGGAAGGCGTCGCTGCTCTATCACTTCCCGTCCAAGGAGGCGCTGCACCGGGCGGTGCTCGACCAGATCCTCGAGCACTGGTCGAAGGTGCTGCCGCGGCTGCTCGAGGCGGCGGCGGGCGACGATCGGTTCGACGCGCTGCTCCACGAGGTCGTGCGGTTCTTCACCGCGGACCCGGACCGCGCGCGGCTCGTGCTCCGCGAGGTCCTCGACCGGCCCGACGCCATGCGCGCGCGGCTGGTGGAAGCCGTGGCGCCGTGGATGGCGGTCATCGCCGGCTACATCCGCAAGGGCCAGGAGAGCGGCGAGATCCGGGAGAGCGTCGATCCCGAGGCCTACCTGCTGCACGTGATTCACCTGGTGATCAGCGGCATCGCCACCGCCGACACCCTCGGCAGCGTGCTCGAGGGCGACGTCGACCGGCTCGTCCGGGAGCTCGAGCGGATGGCGAAGACGAGCCTGTTCACCGAAGAGGGGCTGGCGCGAGCCCGACAGCGTCGCGCGAAGAACGAGGCCGCCGAGTAGCGGCGGGGGAGAGACCATGGGCAACTTCTTCAAGGACAACGACGACCTGCAGTTCTACTTCGAGCGCGGGATCGACTGGGGCGAGCTGGTCCGGCTCACCGAGCACGACTTCCGCGCGCCCGACGGCCCCGAGAGCGTGGCCGAGGCGGTCGAGCTGTACCGGGACATCGCCAACCTCGTGGGCGAGTTCGTGGCCAACGAGGTCGCGCCGCACGCGGCCCAGCTCGACCGGGAGGCGGTGGAGCTCATCGACGGCGAGGCGGTGCACCCGCCGCGGCTGCAGGGCATCTTCGACCAGATCAACGAGATGGAGCTGAACGGGCTCTGTCTGCCGCGCGAGCTCGGCGGGATGAACGCGCCGCTGATGCTCTACTACCTGACGAGCGAGGTGATCGGCCGCGCCGACGTCTCGGTCATGGCCCACCACGGCTTCCACGGCGGCATGGCCGCCGCGATGCTGATCTTCAGCGTGCGCGAGGGGAGCACCCAGGTGGACGCCGAGAACGGCGTGATCCTCGAGACCCGCTTCCAGCGCTACATCGAGGAGATCGTGCGCGGCGAGTCCTGGGGCTGCATGGACATCACCGAGCCCGACGCCGGCAGCGACATGGCCCAGCTCCGCTGCAAGGCCGAGCAGGACGACGAGGGCAACTGGTTCGTCACCGGCCAGAAGATCTTCATCACCTCCGGGCACGGCAAGTACCACTTCGTCATCGCCCGCACCGAGGAGGCGGCGGATCCGAACGATCCCTTCGCGGGGCTCGGCGGGCTGAGCATGTTCCTCGTGCCGACCTACGAGGACAGAGACGGCGAGCGGGTGCGCCTGGCCACCGTCGACCGCATCGAGGAGAAGCTCGGCCACCACGCGTCGGTCACCGCGCAGATCAGCTTCGAGCGCTCGCCCGCCCACCTCATCGGGCAGCGGGGCGAGGGCTTCAAGTACATGCTGACCCTGATGAACGGCGCCCGCCTCGGCGTCGGCTTCGAGTGCATCGGGATCTGCGAGGCGGCCATCCGGCTCGCGCAGGACTACGCGGCCGAGCGCCGCTCGATGGGCAAGTCGATCGATCGCCACGAGATGATCGCCGACTACCTCGACGAGATGCGCACCGAGGTGCAGGCGCTGCGCGCGGTCTGCGTGCACGGCGCCTACCACGAGGAGGTCGCCACCAAGATCGAGCTGGCGCTCCGCTTCGCCGCGATGAGCGACACCGAGCGCAAGCAGCTCGAGCAACAGCAGAAGGCGCACAAGCGCAAGGCCCGACGGGTCACGCCGCTGCTCAAGTACTTCGGCGCCGAGAAGGCGGTCGAGATGGCGCGGCGCTGCGTGCAGATCCACGGCGGCGTCGGCTACACGAAGGAGTACGGCGCCGAGAAGCTGCTGCGCGACGCGATGGTGATGCCGATCTACGAGGGCACCTCGCAGATCCAGGCGCTGATGGCGATGAAGGACACCCTCGGCGCGATCATGAAGAACCCGCAGCGCTTCCTCCGCCGCGGGGCGCAGGCGCGGTGGCGCGCGGTGAGCGCGCGGGATCCCCTCGAGCGGCGCGTCGCGAGGCTGCAGGCGACCAGCTTCCAGGCGCAGCAGCACCTCATCACCCGCACCGCGACCGACAAGATGCGCGGCCTCAAGGGCGTGGCGATGACCGAGTGGCCGGACGCGTTCCTCAAGAACTGGAACCCGAAGCGCGACTTCCGCTTCGCGATGCTGCACGCCGAGCGGCTGACCCGGATCCTCTTCGACGAAGCGGCGGCGGAGCTGCTGCTCGAGCAGGCGAAGGCGCACCCCGAGCGGCGCGAGCTGCTCGAGCGCTGGCTCGACCGGGCGGAGACGCGGAGTCGTTTCATGCTCGACGAGATCCAGACGACGGGCGATCGTCTCCTCTCGTCGCTGGACGAGACGGAGCTCGCGGCCGCCGCGGCCGAATAGGGGGGAGACGACGATGCCGGTACCGACCAGGTTCGTGCTGCAGCAGGGGCCCGCCCTGCGCGGCATGGGGGAGACGGCCCTGGGCGCGCTGAAGCAGCGCCTGGGGATCGCCAAGACGAACGGCGCGCCCTCGGCGCTGCCCGGGCCCGAGGTGCGGGAGACCTTCCCGCCGAGAGACCGCGCGCTGGTGCGGGCTTACGCCAAGCACGTCGGCGGCGACCCGTCGGCCTACAAGCGCCGCGTGCCGGCGCACCTCTTCCCGCAGTGGGCCTTCGCGCTCACCGGCAAGAGCCTCGAGGGCCTCGAGTACCCGATGCTCGCGGCGATGAACGGCGGCTGCCGCCTGGTCCAGAACGCGCCGCTCCCGATCGACGAGCCGCTCGAGGTGAGCTCGCGGCTCGAGAGCGTCGACGACGACGGCCGGCGGGCCATCCTCGAGCAGCGGGTGGTCACGTCGACGCCGAGCGCGCCCGAGGCGGTCGTCGCCCACCTCTACATCTTCGTGCCCCTCGGCAAGAAGAACGGGAAGTCGGGCGGCAAGAAGAGCGACAAGCCGCGCGTGCCCGCCGACGCGAAGGAGATCGCGTTCTGGCGGCTCCGCGAGGACGCCGGCCTCGACTTCGCGAAGCTCACCGGAGACTTCAACCCCGTGCACTGGGTGCCGGCCTACGCGAAGGCGTTCGGCTTCCGGAACACCATCCTCCACGGCTTCGGCACGATGGCCCGCGCCATCGAGGGCCTGAACCGAGGCCTCTTCGCCGGCGACGTCGACGCGCTCGAGGAGGTGCACGTGCGCTTCACCCGCCCGCTCGTGCTGCCGGCCAAGGTCGGCCTCTACGTGCGAGACGAGCAGCTCTTCGTCGGCGACGCGCCCGGCGGCCCCGCCTACCTCACCGGCACCTTTCGGACCCGCTGAAGGAGACGACCATGAGTGACTTCCTCCTGGAGCTCGGGAAGAACCCGAACGCCCGCAAGATGATCAAGACCCTCGGGCTGCCCCTGCCGATGCCGCAGGCGCTCGAGCGCGCCAAGCAGCCGTGGGAGGAGCGCCCGCTCCAGGAGCGGGTGATCGCGGTGGGCGTCGGCCCGAACGCGCAGCTGCAGTCGGCCATCGCCGACACCCTCGCCCGCGCCGGCGCCGAGCCCCGGCTCATCGGCGAGGGCCACGACGAGGCCCCCTACCGCGCGCCCGGCGAGGCGTACGGTCGGCCGGCGCAGCGCCTCGCGGAGATCCCCGAGCGCTTCCTCGCGCACGGGCTGCTCTTCGACGCCACCGGCATCGCGTCGCCGGACGAGCTGAAGAGCCTGCACGACTTCTTCCACCCCCTCGTCGGCCGCGTCTCCCGCTCGGGCCGCGCGGTGATCCTCGCGCGCCCCCAGCGGGCCGCCGCCCGCCCGCCCGGCGGCGCGGCCGCGCCCGCGAGCCAGCCCGCGCACGAGGGCTTCGTGCGGAGCCTCGCCAAGGAGATCGGGCGCCGCGGCGCGACCGCGCACGTGGTCTACGTCGACGAAGGCGCCGAGGGGCGCGCGCCGGCGCTGCTCCGGTGGCTCCTGTCTCCGCGGAGCGCGTTCGTCAGCGGTCAGCCCTTCCACCTGTCGATGGAGGCGGCGAAGGGGGGCGGCACCGACGACGAGGTGCCGCTGACCCGCCCGCTCGAGAAGAAGGTCTGCCTCGTCACCGGGGCCGCCCGCGGCATCGGCAAGGCGACCGCGAAGCTCCTCGCGGCCGAGGGGGCGCACGTGGTCTGCCTCGACCGTCCGCAGGACGACGGCCCGGTCAGCCAGGTCGCGCGGGAGATCGGCGGCTCGGTCCTGCTCTGCGACGTGAGCGCCGACGACGCGCCGGCCCAGATCGCGGCCGCGCTGAAGGCGCACGGCGGCGTCGACGTGGTCGTGCACAACGCCGGCGTCACCCGGGACAAGACCCTCGCGAAGATGAGCGAGGAGCGCTGGGCGCAGACCCTCGGCATCAACCTCTCGGCGCCGATCCGGATCGACCGCGCGCTGCTCGACGGCGGCGTGCTGAACGACGGCGGCCGGATCATCTGCCTGAGCAGCGTCGCCGGCATCGCCGGCAACATGGGCCAGACGAACTACGCGGCGAGCAAGGCCGGCGTGATCGGCTACGTCGAGGCGCTCGCGCCGGAGCTCGCCGCGCGCGGGATCACGGTCAACGCCATCGCGCCCGGCTTCATCGAGACCCGCCTCACGAACGCCATCCCCGTGATGATCCGCGAGGTCGGCCGGCGGCTCTCGAACCTCGGCCAGGGCGGCCTCCCCCAGGACATCGGCGAGACGGTCACCTTCCTCGCCTCCCCCGGCGCGCAGGGGCTCACGGGCCAGGTGGTCCGCGCCTGCGGCGGGGCGTTCATCGGAGCGTGAGCATGGCGACGAAGAAGCGAAGAGCGGTCGTGGTCTCGGGGGTCCGCACCCCGTTCGTGAAGGCCTTCGGCAAGCTGCTGAAGGTCGACACCATCGGGCTCGGCGTGAGCGCGGTGGGCAACCTCCTCGAGCGCACCGAGCTCGACCGGAAGGAGATCGACGGCATCGTCTGGGGCGGCGTGATCCTCCCCGGGCTGGCGCCCAACGTCGGCCGGGAGATCGCGCTCGACCTGCGCCTGCCGCACTCGGTCGAGGCGTTCACGGTGACCCGCGCCTGCGCCTCGGGCCTGCAGGCGGTCACCAGCGCGGTCAGCGCGATCGAGCGCGGGGACGCCGACGTCATGATCGCGGGCGGCAGCGACTCGACCTCGAACGCGGAGATCAAGCTCCCCCAGAAGGTCGTGCACGCGATGGCCCCGCTGGCGTTCGGCAAGGCCACGCCCGGCGACGTGCTCGGCGTGATGTCGCAGCTGGTGCCGATCACCGACATCCTGCCCAAGCGCCCCAAGATCGCCGAGCGGACCACCGGCCAGGTGATGGGCGAGGCGGCCGAGGAGATGGCGCGCCGGAACGAGATCTCGCGCGAGGCGCAGGACGCCTTCGCCGAGGCCAGCCATCACCGCGCCGCGGCCGCCATCCGCTCGGGTCGCTTCGACGCGGAGGTCGCCCCGGTGGACCTGCCGAGCGGGGACCGGGTGCACGCCGACGATCTGGTGCGCGCCGACACCTCGGCCGAGAAGCTCGCCAAGCTCCGGCCGGTGTTCGCCAAGGACGGGACCCTGACCGCGGGCAACTCGAGCCCGCTCACCGACGGCGCCGCCGCGGTGCTGCTGATGAGCGAGGAGAAGGCGAAGGCGCTCGGCTACACGCCGAAGGCCGCCTTCCGGAGCTGGTCGTACGTGGGCGTGGACCCCGGCGATCAGCTGCTCATGGGCCCCGCGCTGGCGATGCCGAAGGCGCTCGAGCGGGCGGGCATGACCCTGGCCGACGCCGACCTCGTCGACATGCACGAGGCGTTCGCGGCGCAGGTGCTCAGCGTGCTGCGCATGCTCGAGAGCCGCGCCTTCGCCCAGGAGCGGCTGGGCCGGGACGCGGCGGTGGGCGAGGTCGACCGCGACCGGCTCAACGTGCACGGCGGCTCGGTCGCGATCGGCCACCCCTTCGGGGCCACCGGCGCGCGCATGGTGACGACCATGGCGAACGAGCTGGCGGCGAGCGACCGGGAGACCGCGCTCCTCGGGATCTGCGCGGCCGGCGGCCTCGGGGCCGGGGCGGTGATGGAGCGCGTGTAGCCGTTTGCTTGCCCCCTCGCCGCGCGCGCTGCAAGTTAGGGCGTCTCCCGGGGTCTCCCCGGATTGCCCTGCTCCGGGTCGTCTCCGGAGGTCGTCGGTTCCCCGTGCACGAGAGGGCGGTGTGCACGTCGGCTCGAAAGTGGGCGGCAGCCGTATCGCCGCTCACAGGTTTGGATAGAAAGACATGTCGAAGAAGCTCTTCGTGGGAGGCCTCGCGTGGGCCACCACGGACGATGGACTCCTCCAGGCGTTCGAACAGTTCGGGGAGGTCCTCGAGGCGAAGGTGATCACCGATCGCGAGACCGGCCGGTCCCGCGGCTTCGGGTTCGTGACCTTCGCGGACGGCGCGGCGGCGGACACCGCCATCCAGGAGATGGACGGGCGCGAGCTCGACGGCCGCACCGTCAACGTCAACGAGGCGCGTGAGCGCGCGCCCCGCGGCGGCGGCGGCGGCGGCGGTGGTCGCGGCGGCGGCGGACGCGGCGGCTACGGCGGCGGCGGCGGTCGCTGGTAAGCGAGCGCTCCAATGAAAAGGGCCGGTCGGAGACGACCGGCCCTTTTCAATTGGGCCCCCCTACTCCTCGTCGTCCTCGACCCCGCTGCAGCTCGCCCCGCAGGACGCCCCGCACATCGCCTCGAGCGAATCGGCCGCCTGCCCACCCGTCGGCGAAGGCGTCGCGCGACGTGGGGAGCGGCGGCGACGCTCGGCGGCGGGAGGAGCCTCCGCCTCGACCTCCGGGGCCGGGCTCCCTTCGCCGTCCAGCGTCGGCTCGGCGGCCTGGGGCTCGGCGGCCTCGGGCTCGGCGGCCTCGGGCTCCGGCGTCGCCTCGGGCTCGGGCGGCGGCGCGGGCTCGGCGGCCGGCAGCTCCTCGCTCGCGGGCGCGGCCTGGATGGGCGCCTCCTCCGCTTCGGCGCAGCCGGTGGCCGCGAACGCGATCGCGGCGGCGGCGAGGATCTTCTGCTTCAGGTCGGACGCGGGCATGGCGACAGGGTACGCCGGAATCGACCTCCGCCGCGCGCCGCGCCTTGGATCTCCGCCCTCAGGTGCGGAAGAACGCCCGGACCCGGGGGCGCGACAGCCCGATCAGCATCACCACGCCGAAGCAGGCGTCGGCCACCATCTTGACCTTCCACGCCGAGGCGAGCCGGTAGGTGTGCTCGACCGGCGCCAGGAACACGGCAAAGCCGATCAGGGACGCGAGCGACCCGAGCACCACGAGCCAGTACGCCCACGGCCGCCCCATCCAGAAGAACCAGGCCACGCCCAGGCCCAGCACCAGGCCGCAGCCGGCGCCGTAGAGGTGCGTGGTGCCGCCGACCAGCCCGGGCGAGACGAACAGCCCGCTGATCGTCGAGGCGGCCATGCCGAGCGCGAACGCGTCCACCGTCGGCGGTCGCCTCGGCCGGGCGGCCTGCTTCGGCGCGTCGAGCTCCGCCGGCACGTGGAACCGCGCGGGCGGCCCCTCGTCGGGCGGTGGCGGGGCGGGTCCCCACTTCGGATCCCACTCGGGCACCGCGAGACTCTAGCGCGTACAGTACGGCGCGAGGGGGAGCGCATGAGCGAGAAGAAGAAGCACCTGTTCACGTACCCGGGCGAGGCCACCGACGTGACGTGGGACCGGCGGCTCTGCATCCACGTGGGGGAGTGTGGGCGCGCGGCGAACGAGCTCTTCGTCGGCGGACGCGATCCCTGGTGCGACCCCGACCGCGTCGGCGAGGACGAGGTGCTCGAGGTGGTCGAGCGCTGCCCGACCGGCGCCCTCTTCGCCCACCCCAAGCGCGACGACGCCGCGCGCGAGCGAGCGCCCGCCGAGAACGTGGTGCACGTGGCCAACAACGGCCCGCTCTACCTCCACGGCGACCTCGCCATCGACGCCGCCCCCGACGACGCGCCCGGGCTCGCGTTCCGCGCCGCCCTGTGCCGCTGCGGCGCCTCCGCGAACAAGCCCTTCTGCGACAACAGCCACGAGAAGATCGCGTTCCACGACCGGGGGGCGGTGGGCGAGAAGGGCCCCGGATGCGAGCGGGACGCGTCGGGCCCGCTGAAGGTGAAGCGCGCCAAGAACGGCCCCCTGCTCCTGAAGGGCCCCTTCGCCATCGTGGCCGCCTCGGGCCGGGTCGCCTGGCGAGGGCACAGTGCCGCCCTGTGCCGCTGCGGCGCGTCCGGCAACAAGCCCTTCTGTGACGGCAGCCATTCGAAGCAGGGCTTCGAAGCCGACTGAGGCCGCGCCGGAGTCCTCGCACGAGGACGAGTCGGCTTGCGTGAGGCCCCCAAAGCGCTAGCACCGGCCGGTCGGAGGCGGCCGAAGCCGCCCTCGGCGTGGTGAATTCCTCAGGGATTCAGGCCTGTGAGGGCTTGTCACAGCCCCGCCGGTCCCGCGACACGGATGTCACGGGACGGGGAGGTCAGACCCCCGAGGCGGGCTGGACCGCGACTCGAACGTCCGTCTTTTCTCCGTTCGAGCCCCCGTTCGCCCAGCACAAGGCGCGAGGACCAGAGTGGCACATGGTTCGCATATGACGCGCTGCGTAACGTTCCGCGCCCTCCTCCCCACGGACGAGTAGGTCCGGATCCCGGCTTCACCAGCCGACTTCCTTGGAGAACCCCTCAGATGCGATCGGACGCGACAGCAGCACTTCGCTCCTCCCTCCGAGACGGTGAGCCCGAGCGCCCCGGTCTCGAGGAGCAGTCCTCGAACGTCTTCGTGCTCGACACGCTCGCGAGCGTCCTCGACCCGCTGACGTCGCACGCGCGCGAGTGTCTCAAGCAGCAGGCCGCGGCGATCACCAAGCTGAGCACGCGCCTCGACGAGCAGTTCGCGCGCGCCATCCGGATCCTGTTCGCGACCGAAGGCCACGTGGTCATCACCGGGCTCGGCAAGTCGGGCCACGTCGGTCGCAAGATCGCCGCGACCCTCGCGTCGACCGGCACCCCCAGCTTCTTCGTGCACAGCGGGGAGGCGCTCCACGGCGACCTCGGCATGATCACCGAGCGCGACTCCGTGATCATGATCAGCTACAGCGGCGAGACCCAGGAGGTCTCCGCCCTGATCCCGCACCTGAGGGCGCGCGGCATCCCCACGATCGCGCTCGTCGGCAAGCCGCAGTCCACCCTCGGGCGCGGCGTGGACGTCGCGCTCGACGTCTCGGTCGACCGCGAGGTGTGCCCCAACAACCTGGCGCCGACGAGCTCGACCCTCGCCACCCTCGCCATGGGCGACACCCTCGCCGTGTCGCTGATGAAGCTGCGGGGCTTCCACGAGGCCGACTTCGCGCGGCTCCACCCGGGCGGCAGCCTCGGTCGGCGCCTCTCGCGCGTCGGAGACGCGGTCGTGCGCGAGGGCGTGAGCGTCATCGCCCCCGGCGCGCCCCTGCGCGAGGCGCTGCTGAGCCTCTCCGAGAGCGAGCTCCCGCTCGCGCTGGTCTGCGAGGGCGAGACCCTCCACGGCGTGGTGACGAGCGACGACGTGCGCGACGCGATGCGGCGCGGCCTCGACATGGAGGCCCCCACCCGCGACGCGATGAACGCGGATCCCGCCATCGTCGAGCCCGGCGTGCTCGTCGCCGAGGCGGAGCGACGCATGGAGCGCGAGGGGCTCGACGCCCTGGTCGTCGTGGACCAGACCGGCGAGGTCGTCGGCGTCTTCGGGCGGCGCCGCGGAGGGTGACGCGATGCGCGGGCCGTTCACGCACGGGGGACTCGGGGCGGCGCTGATCACGGCGGCGCTCGGCCTGGCGTGCGGCTCGAGCGCGCCGCGAGAGTCCGACATCTTCCACGACCCGGCGCTCCGCGCGGGGGCGCTCGAGGCCGACGGCGACGCCGAGCGGGCCCTGCTCACCGCGCTCGCCGACGCGGGCGAGGGCCCGGTCGAGGTCTCCGGCGTCGCCGCCACTCCCCCCTACCACGCCGCCAGCGGCCGCCGCTGTCGCCGCATCTCGGGCGGCTCCCACCGCCTCGCCTGCCAGGGTGACGAGGGCGCCTGGGTCTTCGTCCCGGACGTGCTCTCGGCGGAGGCGCGGTGAACGAGCTCGCCCGCGGCGCGGTCACGCAGGCCCGCGTGGTGTACGCGCTCGCGCTGCGCGAGACGCGGACCCGGTTCGGCGCCAACCAGCTCGGCTATGTGTGGGCCCTGCTCGAACCCGTGTTCTGGATCTTCACGTTCTGGGCCCTGTTCCGCATCGTCGATCGGGCCACGCCCATCGGGATGGATGTGATCCCTTTCCTGGCCACCGGGGTGATCCCCTACGAGATGGCCATCAAGACCGCCGACCGCGCGAGCCTCTCGATCGATTCGAACCGAGCGCTCCTCTTCTATCCTCACGTGCAGCCACTCGATCTGATCCTCGCTCGCAGTGGCTTGGAGGTCGCGACCTACCTGACCGTGTTCGCGGCGCTCCTGGGCGGATACGCCCTCTATGAGCAGACGTTCGCGATCGAGAGCGCGCTGGCGACGCTGCTCGGCCTCGGACTCGCGGGGCTCTTCGGAATGGCCCTCGGGACCCTGCTCTGCGCATCCGCGGTGGTGAACAAGGTCGTGGATCGGATGAAGGGGCCCATCATGCGTCCCCTGTTCTGGATCTCCGGCGTCTACTTCACCGCCAATGCCCTCCCGACCTCGGTTCGGGAAATCCTGATGTGGAATCCCGTCCTCCACTGCGTGGAGATCGTGCGCGACGGTTGGTTTCCGGCCTATCACGCCCACCACGCGAGCGTGGCGTACGTCCTGATCTGGGTGCTCGCGCTGGGATTCTTCGGCCTCACGATCGAGCGCGCCGTGCGCGCGAAGGTGCAGCTCACATGATCGAGCTACACGGAGTCACGAAGGCCTATCGGGTCGGTGCCGGGGAGCACGTGGTGCTGGACCGGATCGATGCGATCTTCCCGGACCGAGTCTCGGTGGGGATCCTCGGGCGAAACGGGGCAGGGAAGTCCACCCTGCTCCGAATCCTGGGCGGTGCGGAGCGCCCCGACGCCGGCAAGATCGTCAGGCATGGGAGAGTGTCCTGGCCGATCGGGTTCAGCGGCGGATTCAACGGTTCGCTCACCGGCGAGGAGAACTGCCGTTTCGTGGCGCGAATCTACGGCGCAGACGTGGACGAGGTCGTCGAGTTCGCTCGCGGCTTCGCCGAGATCGGCAAGTACTTCGCCATGCCCGTCAGGACGTACTCGAGCGGCATGCGCGCGCGGCTCGCGTTCGGGCTCTCGATGGCCATCGACTTCGACACCTACCTGGTCGACGAGGTCACCGCCGTGGGGGACAAGTCCTTCCAGGACAAGTGCCGAGACGCGTTCGCCGAGCGGCGAGAGCGGTCGAGCGTGATCATCGTGTCGCACCAGCTCAGCACCATCAAGCAGTACTGCGACCGCTACGCCCTCATCCGCCGCGGCCGTCTCCACTTCTTCGACGACATCGACGAAGTCGCGAAGCTCTACAAGGCAGCAGCATGAGCACCTCCGTCCCGAGCGACACTCGCGCCAAGACCGCGAAGCAACTTCGAAGACTGCGCGCTCGGAGGCTGGCCCTCAGGCTGGCTCTCGGCGTCGGTGTCCCTACCCTCCTGGCGGCCCTCTACTTCGGAGCGATCGTCACGCCTCGCTACGAGTCGGTGACCTCGTTCACCATCCAGTCGGCCGACGGCGGGGCGCCCGCGAGCGCCCTTCAGATGCTCATCTCGAACGTCCCGGGCACCTCGGGACGGGACGTCATGCTCGTGCAGGAGTACATCCGGTCTCGAGACATGGTTCGTCACCTCGTGGAGAACCACGGGTACGTGGCCCACTACTCGAGTGACGAGGCCGACCTGATCTCCCGGCTCGACGCGGACGCGTCATTCGAGGAGGTCTACGGATACTACCTGGACCACGTTCACGTGGAGCACGACACGGCGTCGGGGGTCCTCACGCTTCAGGTCCAGGCGTTCTCACGCGACAAAGCCTTCGAGCTCGGGCAGGCCATCCTCGCCCACAGCGAGAGCATGGTGAACGCCCTCAGCGCGAGCGCCCGGGAGGACCGTATCGCCCTGTCCCAGCAGGAGCTTCGACGCGCCGAGGAGCGCTTGACCAAGGCTCGGGGCGCGCTCCGCGAGCTCCAGAGCGAGCGCGGCGATTTCAACCCCGTCGCCTCGGCCGAAGCGGTTCTCCAGGTGCGCAGCCGATTGGAGGCTGAGCTCGCGATCGCTCGCGCGGAGCTGAGCACGGTCACGGCGACCATGCCCCGCACCTCACCCGAGGTCGTGGCCGCTCGCCGACGAGTGAGCGCCTTGCAGCAGCAGATCGACCAGCAGAGCTCGCGCCTCGTCGGCGACGGCGACGAGAGCCTCAACGCGGACTTGGCGCAGTTCGAGCCTCTGGTCATCGAGAAGGAGTTCGCCCAGCGCGCGTACGAGTCGGCGCTGACTTCGATGGAGCTCGCGCGAGTCGACGCGTCTCGGCAGCACCGCTATCTGGTGAGAATCGCGGGCCCGTCCCGTCCCGACGATTCGTCCCACCCCCGCTTCTGGTATTCGGTGCTCACCGTCCTGGTCCTGAGCTTCGCGCTCCTCGGCGTGGGCACCCTGCTCCTCGCCTCCATCCGCGAGCACGCGAACGTATGACCCGCCTCGTCTCCAGCCTCCTCGCCGCGGCGCTGACGCTCGCGGCGCCCCACGCGCTCGCCCAGGGCGGTGACGCGCCGCCGCCCGAGCCCGCGCCCGAGGGCCCGCAGCCCTATGGCGCGAACCTCTTCACCGGCAGCTACGCCGCCCAGCGGGAGAACGGGCTCAACCCGGACTACACCATCCTCCCGGGCGACCGGGTGATGGTGAACGCCTGGGGCGCGGTGACGATCAACGACGTCTTCGGCGTCGACTCGCAGGGCAACATCTTCCTGCCGAGCGTCGGCCCGGTGCACCTCGCCGGGGTGCGGAACGACCGCCTCACCGACACGGTGGAGGCCGCGATCCGGCGCGTCTACCGCGGCACCTTCGGCGTGTACACCAACCTGCTCACCGCGAGCCCGGTGGCGGTCTTCGTGACCGGGGGCGTGCCGCGCCCCGGCCGCTACGCCGGCATCCCGAACGACTCGGTGCTGTTCTTCCTCGACCAGGCGGGCGGCATCGACGCCGACGGCGGCAGCTACCGCGAGGTGCGCATCATCCGACAGGGCCAGCCCGTCGAGACGATCGACCTCTACGACTTCCTGCTCCGTGGCACGATCCCCACGCCGCAGTTCGAGGACGGCGACACCATCCTCGTCGGTCGCCGAGGCCCGGTGGTCGAGGTGCGACGGCCCGACCAAGAGCCGGTCCTCGTGGAGCTCGAGGGGGGCGGGGACGCGACCGGCGCGCAGGTGCTCGAGGTCGTCAGCAGCGGGGCGCGCGTCAACGGCGTCACCCTCCGCGGCATGCGCGGCGAGCAGTCCACCGTCCGCACCCTCAGCCTCGGGGAGCTGGAGCAGGCCGAGCTCGGCGACGGCGACGTGCTGACCTTCCGGGCCGACCTCCGCCCCGACTTCGTCATCGTGCACCTCGACGGGGAGTTCCTCGGCCCGAGCGAGCTCGCGGTCCGCCGCGGCACCCGGCTCCTCGATCTCCTCAACTTCGTGCCGGTCGACCCCACCCTCGCCCAGACCGACGCGGTCTACATCCGCCGCGACCGGATCCGGCGCGAGCAGCGGCAGGCGCTGCAGGACAGCCTCGACCGGCTCGAGCGCACGACCATGCTCGCGCTGAGCGACACCGCGAACGAGTCGCAGATCCGCGTCCGCGAGGCCGAGCTGGTGCGCACCTTCGTGGAGCGCGCCCGCGACATCGAGCCGCTCGGCCTGATGGTCACCTCGAGCGCCGGCCGCCAGCTGAACGTGATCCTCCAGGACGGCGACACGGTGGTCATCCCGCCCCGCACCAACGTGGTGCACGTGGTCGGCGAGGTGAACATCCCGCACGCGGTGATGTACCGGCCGGACCTGAACGTGCACGACTACGTGCGCATGGCGGGCGGGTTCAGCCAGCGCGCCAACCGAGGCGAGTTCATCATTCGCCGCGCCAACGCCGAGATCGAGGTCGCCAGCTGGGACACGCCCGTGCACCCCGGCGACCAGGTCATGATTGCCCCCGCCGTGGACGAGAAGTGGCTGCAGAACGGCATCGACCTGGCACAGGTCGTGTATCAGATCGCCGTGGCCGCCTCGGTCGTCCTCCGGCCGGCCCTCTAGGAGCACCCACCATGAAGATCGCTGGTCACGAAGTCGGTCCCCGTCAGCCTTTCTTTCTGATCGCTGGCCCCTGCGTCATCGAGAGCGCGGATCTCTGCTTTCAGGTCGCGGAGACGATGAAGGAGATCACCGACCGCCTCGGCATCCCCTACGTCTTCAAGGCGAGCTTCGACAAGGCGAACCGGACCAGCGCGAGCTCGTTCCGGGGTCCCGGCATGGACGAGGGGCTGGCCATCCTGGCACAGGTCCGCGACCAGGTTGGCGTACCCATCCTCACGGACATCCACGAGAAGGAGCAGGTCGACGCCGTCTCCTCGGTGGTGGACGTCATGCAGACGCCGGCCTTCCTGTGCCGCCAGACGGACTTCATCCAGGCGGTGTGCAAGCCGGGCAAGCCGGTGAACATCAAGAAGGGGCAGTTCTTGGCGCCCTGGGACATGAAGAACGTCGTCGACAAGTGCCGCGAGGTCGGCAACGAGAACGTCATGGTCTGCGAGCGCGGCGTGAGCTTCGGCTACAACACGCTCGTCAGCGACATGCGCGGCCTCGCGCTGATGCGAGAGTCGGGCGCGCCGGTCGTCTTCGACGCGACCCACTCGGTGCAGCAGCCGGGCGGACAGGGCACCGCGAGCGGCGGACAGTCGCAGCTGGTCCCGGTGGTCGCGCGCGCCGCGATCGCGAGCGGCGTCAGCGGCGTCTTCATGGAGACGCACCCCGACCCGTCCAAGGCGCTCAGCGACGGCCCCAACATGTGGCCGCTCCACCGCATGGAGGAGCTGCTGAGCGTGCTCGTCGAGATCGACCGCGCGGTCAAGAAGCAGCCCTACGCCGAAGGACTGTGATCATGCGCGAGCGCGCGGCGCGGCTGAAGCTCCTGATCCTCGATGTGGACGGCGTGCTGACGGACGGCTCCCTCGTCTACTCGGCGGAGGGTGAGGTCCTCAAGACCTTCCACGTGCGAGACGGCCTCGGCATCAAGCTGCTGCAGCAGCAGGGCGTCGAGGTGGCGGTGATCAGCGGCAAGACGGGTGGCCCTCTGAAGCGCCGCCTCGACGACCTCGGGGTGCGGCGCGCCTACCTCGGCCGCGAGGACAAGCAGGTGGCCTACGCGGATCTGCTGCGCGAGGCCGGCGTGCGTGACGAGGAGGTGGGCTACGTGGGCGACGACCTCATCGATCTCCCGGTGATGCGCCGGGTCGGGCTCCCCATGAGCATCGCGGACGGACACGCGTGCGCCCGGGACGCGGCCGCGTACGTGAGCACCCTCCCCGGCGGCCGCGGCGCGGTTCGAGAGATCGCCGACGCGATCCTCGACGCGCGCGGCGAGCGCGACGCGGCCTACGCCCGCTACCTGGCGGAGCACGGGGGATGACGCGCTTCCACGTCGTGGTCCCGGCGCGCTACGCGTCGGAGCGTCTGCCGGGCAAGCCGCTCAGCGACATCGGCGGCAAGCCCATGGTGGTCCGCTGCATGGAGGTCGCCCAGCGCGCTGGCGCCGAGCGGGTGCTCGCGGCGGTCGACGACGAGCGCATCGCCGAGGCCGTGCGCGAGGCCGGGCACGAGGCGGTCATGACGTCGCCCGCGCACGCCAGCGGCACCGACCGCCTCGCCGAGGTCGCCGAGACGCTCCGCTTCGGCGACGACGAAATCGTCGTCAACCTGCAGGGCGACGAGCCCCTCGTGCCGCCGCGGCTCCTCTCCGCCCTCGCCGCCGCGCTCGAGGCGCACCCTCGCGCCGGCATCGCGACGATGGCGACGCCGATCCGCGACGCCGCGTCGCTCTTCACCGAGAGCGTGGTGAAGGTCGTCACCGACGACGCGGGCTACGCCCTCACCTTCAGCCGCGCGCCCATCCCCTGGGTCCGAGGCCTGTTCCCGACGGAGACGCTCCCGGACGGCGTCCCCTTCCTCCGCCACCTCGGCCTCTACGCCTACCGGGCCTCCACGCTGCGGCGGGTCAGCGCCGCGCCGCAGGCCGCCATCGAGAGGGCCGAGTCGCTCGAACAGCTCCGCGCGCTGGCGATGGGCATCCCGATTCACGTGACCGTGCTCGACGAGGCCCCGCCGCACGGCGTGGACACCCCCGAAGACCTCGAGCGAGTCCGGGCCGGCTGGGGCTGACTTGCGCCGCGGCCGGGAGGCCGAAAAGCTTCGCGACCTCCATGCCTTCGACCTTCGCATCCGAGCCGCTCGAGGGGCTGCGCGTGGGAGTTTTCTCTCCCGGGATCCGTCGCATTCCCCACCTGCAGGCGTTCCTGGGAGCGAGCCGTGTGATCTTCCTGCCGGGACCGGCGCGGCGCGTGGATGCGGTCGTCGGCTGGGGGCGGAAACCCAGCGCCCGCCGCGCACGGCGCTACGCCAGCAGGCAAGGGATCCCGTTCGTCGCTCTCGAGGACGGGTTCCTCCGCTCGCTCGACCTCGGGGTACACGGCGAGGCTCCGATGTCGCTCGTGGTGGATGACCGCGGCATCTACTACGACTCTCGAGAGCCCAGCCGGCTCGAGTCCCTGATCACTTCGAGCAACCTGAGCTCGGACGATCGGGGAGACGTTCGCCGCGCGATGGAGCGTCTCCGCGAAGCCCGACTCTCGAAGTACAACGCCTCGCCGGAGGTCGACTTGGGACCGCGTCGCGCAGACCGCGTGCTCGTCGTGGACCAGACCGCCGGCGACCTCTCCCTCCGCTATGGCGGGTGCGACGAGAGGACCTTCGAGGACATGCTGACCGCGGCGCTGGACGAGAACCCCGGCGCTGACGTCTGGGTGAAGACGCACCCGGATGTCCTCGCACGTCGCCGCGAGGGACTGGCCCGGCGCGCCGAGCGACCGCGGCTCCGTTGGCTCGACCGACCTGCGCACCCCGCGGCGCTCTTCGACCAGATCGACCGCGTATACGTGATGACCTCCCTCATGGGTTTCGAGGCGCTCATCTGGGGCAAGCCAGTGACTTGCTTCGGGGCCCCGTTCTACGCCGGCTGGGGCGTCACGGACGATCGTGGCCCCGTGCCGACACGACGCCAGGCTCGTCGAAGCGTCGAGGAGATCTTCGACGCCGCGTACCTTCGGTACGCCCGGTACGTGGATCCCGAGACGGGGCGACGATGCACGATCGATCGCGTGGTCGAAGACCTCGCGCTGCGGCGACGTCGAGCAGAGCTGGACCGGGGTGCGATCACCGGAGTCGGATTCTCCGCCTGGAAGCGACGCATCGTGCCCCGCTTCGTGGGCGGTCCCGGCACGACGCTACGCTTCGTTGGGGATGTCGACTCGACGACCGACGGCGAACGGCTCCTGGTGTGGGGCAGCCGCGAGGTACCCGAGGGGCGCGAGGTGTGGCGAATGGAAGACGGCTTCCTTCGCTCGGTAGGATTGGGCTCGGATCTCTACTCCCCTTCATCCCTCGTCGTCGACCGACGGGGCATCTACTACGACCCCAGCGTCCCCAGTGAGCTCGAGCACCTACTCGAGAGCGCAGATGTGAGCGAGACCGAGCTCGAGCGAGCACGGCACCTGAGGCAGGTCATCGTCGAACGCGGCCTCAGCAAGTACAATCTCTTGGGGTCGCGTCGGCGCGTCGGTGTCGGTGAACAGGGGCGCCGCGTCGCGCTCGTCATCGGACAGGTCGAGGACGACGCCTCCATCCGCCTGGGCACGGTGGATATCGCGCGAAACGAAGACCTGCTCCGCGCAGTCCGCCTCGTACGCCCGAACGCCCATCTGGTTTACAAGCCTCACCCCGATGTGGTGAGTGGCAACCGACGCGACTCGTTGCCGCTCCGGCTGGCGAAGGTCCTGTGCGACGAGGTGGTCACCGACGGCACGCTCGCAGACTGCCTGGCTGCTGCTCAGGAGGTCCACACGATGACCTCACTCGTGGGGTTCGAGGCCCTGCTGCGCGGCCTCTCGGTGCACGTATACGGGCTCCCCTTCTACGCCGGGTGGGGCCTCACCTCGGACCGACACGCACACCCCCGCAGGACGCGACGTCGTACCCTGGACGAGCTGGTCGCCTTGACTCTCATCCGCTACCCACGATACGCGAGCGCCGTCACCGATCGCCCCACCACACCGGAGGTGGTCGTGGCGCAGCTTGCTTCCGCGCGGATGGCGACGGGCGGCGGCAGGCCCGGTCGCGCCTGGACGAAGCTCTGGAATCTCCTCCGCGAGGTCAGCGGTGCTCCCTGATCTGAACATCAGCCACGCGCTACTCCTTCAGGGTCCCGCAGGCCCGTTCATGCGCCGCTTCGCCGATGAGCTTCGTGCGCAGGGCATCGCGGCCACGAAGGTGAACTTTCATGCGGGGGACGCGGTCTTCTTCCGCGGTCCCGATGCGCTGTCCTACCGTGGCCGCTTCGACGAGTGGCCCGCCTTCGTCGAACGACTCATCGTCGAGAGGGGCATCGATGGTGTGTTCGCGTTCGGCGATTGCCGTCCGCTGCACCGCATGGCGTTCGAGGTGTCCCGCGGCCTCGGGGTCAAGGTGTTCGCGTTCGAAGAGGGCTACCTGCGTCCCGATTGGATCACCCTCGAACAGGGCGGCGTCAACGGCAACAGCGAGATGCCGCGCGACCCCAGCTTCTACGAGAGCCTCTCGTTGCCGGACTTGCCGGAAGCCACGCCCATCGGCGCCAGCTTTCACTACAACAGCTGGTACTCGACGCTGAGCGCCCTCGCCTTCACGCACCTCAACGGTGGCTATCCGCACTACCAGCATCACCGACCGCTGAACGCCTGGTACCACACGTTCGTCTGGTGCCGGAACGTGCTCAGGAAGCGTCGGTTCGCGTGGCAAGAGCGCCATATGATGAGCGAGCTGACCGGACCGCTCTCCGGGCGGTACTTCTTCGTTCCGCTTCAGGTGCACTGCGACTTCCAGATTCTCCACTCTCCGTACGACAACGTGTTGCAGTTCGTGGAAGAGGTCGTCGCCACCTTCGCCGAACACGGGAGGGCGTCCGACCACATTCTGTTCAAGCACCATCCCATGGATCGAGCGTACCGGGAGTACGGTGACCTCTTCCGGAAACACGCGCGCCAGTACGGCCTCGAGGGGCGGCTGCACTACTGCCACGACCTTCACCTCCCAACGCTCCTGAAGAACGCGAAGGGCACGATCACCATCAACAGCACGGTGGGCCTGAGCTCGATGTTCCACGGGACACCCGTCGTCTGTCTCGGCACCGCCGTCTACGACATGCCAGGACTCACGCATCGGGGAGACCTCTCCTCCTTCCTCGACGCTCCCGGCACCGTCGACGCGCAGCTCTACGAGTCTTTCAGGCGCTACCTGCTACACGTGAACCAGGTGAACGGGAGCTTCTACAAGCGCCTCCCCGGGGTCCCCACACCGACCGGTGCTCGCTGGTTTCCTGGGCTCCCAGCGGAGCTCGCCGACGGGTCCAACTCCAGGTGAGCGCCCACCGTACGCTCGCCCTCGGCCGACGACGGTCACGCTTCTACCGTTCCATCCGATCGGCCATGTTCGCCTTCGGCGAGGTCGTCTTCCTGGACGAGCGCACGCGAGGAGCGGAGGCGGCGCTCGCCGCGTTTCACCGGGGCGGCTTCGATCAGGTGTTGATGCCCAACCCGTATGGCAACGCAACCAGGTTGCGGGTCTACCGGGAGCTGCGCGCCTCGGGAGCACGGGTGATCGCCAGCGATCGCGGAGCCCTCCCGGACACCTGGTTCTTCGACGGGGGCTTCAACGCCGACTCCGACTCGTACCGGCCCGAACACTGGGATCACCCCCTACCGCTCGAGGAGCAGGATGCGACTCGCGACTATCTCAGGAGGCTTCGTGGAGGGGGGCGCGCACTCGAGGAGCAGGGGCCGCGCCGCGGCGCTTCCAGGCTTCGACGCACACTGGGGCTCGAGGGCCAGCGGGTGCTCTTCGTGCCACTTCAGCGACCGCGCGACACCGTCGTTCGCTACTTCGCCGACAACGTCGATGGTCTGGAAGGTTTCCTGACGTTCGTACGCGACCTGACGAGTCGACTCGCACGAGGCGGAGACCACCCGTGGGTCGTCGTCTACAAGAAGCATCCTCTCGAGCGCGACGCTCCAACCGTGCAGGGGGCGGTCCGAGCACCGGATGAGGCGCACGTTCACGACCTGCTCGACATGGCGGATGCCACGCTCGTGCTCAACAGCGGCGTCGGCCTACTGAGTCTCGCCTTCGGCAAGCCGACGCTACACGTGGGTGAGGTCTTCTATGGCGCGCCCGGCCTCTCCATCTCGGTGCGGAGCCCGGACGCAGCCGCTGAGCACCTGACGAATGCGACGCCACAGCCCGACCCCGAGAAGGTCGAACGGTTCGTCCATCACCTCACGCGCCGCGTCTACTCCTTCGTCGATCCGCGGACTGAGCTCGAGAGTGAGGCAGGTGGCGCCTTGCGCCGCGTCACGCGCTCGCTTCGCTTTCGCACCCTCAACGTCCTGGGTCGGGCCATCGAGGTCGACTCGCCGAGAGTGTTGGTGCTCTGTCCACTCACGCCATGGCCATCGAGCCGAGGCAGCCAGAGCCGAATGGATGCGATGATCCGCGGGCTCATCGACCGGGGCGCTCGTGTCGACCTCGCGGTGCTCGACTCATCACAACCGGCGCCGACACAGACCGCGACTCGACTCCGCGAACGCTACCCCGAGGCGGGCGCGGTGGTCGTTCATCCGCACCCGCACGGGCGCGGGTCCTGGCACCGACGCGTCGACCGCCTCCTCGACGCAGTGACGGGCGACCTTCATCGGATCGCCAACCGATCGACCTGCCCCCCGTCTTTCCGGCGGGCCGTCCGGAATCTGTGTGCTCGCCGCCAACCAGACTACATCCTGGTGAACTACGCGAAGCTGACCCCGGCGCTCCCTCGAGACCTCGACGCGATACGGGTGGTGGATACGCACGACCATCAGACGGCTCTTCTTCGCGAGGACCAATCGAAGAACCGGATCCGCCGATGGGTGAACCTGTCGCGGTTCGCCGAGAGCGAGTCACGCGCGCTCGCGCGATACGACCGGCTCATCGCGATCGGCGAGTCGGAGGCGCGCACGTTCGCGTCGCTCTGTCCGACCGCCGAGGTCCACTGCATCCCTGCCTTCACACCGGCGCGGGTAGACGAGGGGGTGGAGACCGACATCGACATGCTCTTCGTCGGTTCGATCAGCAACTTCAACGTCAAGGGCCTCAGGTGGTTCGTGGACGAAGTCCTTCCCCTCGTCCGCCGTGACTTGCCCGACCTGGTCCTGACGGTCGTGGGCAGCGTCACGCGAGCCCGCGAGTTGAGCCTCCGGACTCGAGGGGTGCGCGCGCTGGGCGTCGTGTCCGATCTCGACAGCGTCTACGCGCGGTCGCGCCTGGTGATCGCACCTCTGCTCGGGGGAGCAGGCATGAAGATCAAGGTGGTCGAAGCGCTCTCGCGCGGAAAGCCGCTGGTCTGCACCCACCACGCCGCAGAGGGCATCGCCCTGACGCACGGTGTCAGCGCGTGGCTCGCCGACGCGCCGCACGACTTCGCCCGCGGCGTGGTCGCGCTGTCGAGAGACGAAGAGCTTCGAGGACGGATCGCGGTCGGCGGGCGAGCTGTCCACGCGGAGGACCATTCACCAGAGGCAGCCGCGAGTCGGCTGTCGGCTGTGTTCCGTCTGGGCCCCGTTCAGCCGACGTCCGTGGGCGCCCACGGCACGAAGTAGGGGTCCAGAGCCCACTCCCCGCCCAACGGCCTCTGCCCGGTCACGACCAGGAGGTCCTCTCGTGAGCTCACGTCCCCGGACCCTCGCGAGATCCGAATCTCGACGTCTTCGGGGAGCTCCAGCTCTTCGCGCGCGCGACGCTCCAACCAAGCACGCGTCACGGGCTCCTCGAGCTTGCGGTAGGTGAGATCCAGACGATCGGTGGGCTTCAGGTTTACTTCCAGCGGAAGGTAGCCGCGCTCGATCGCGCCCCGCCTCACGGTGTCGGCGAACGCACGCCATCGACGCCACCACGCCCGAACATCGAGGTTGCCCGCGCTCACGTGGCGCCAGGACGTCGGGGCCACCTCGGGAACGAGTCCTTCCAGATCCGCAGGCAGCCGGCGACTGCACCCCGTGTGGCGCTGCATGAGGTGACTCAAGTACGCGTCCACGTCTGCACGAGAGGGTGGGTCTCCCCCCGTGAGGCCCTTTCCGCTGTAGATACTCCGCCCGAACGCCAAGACCGGACGTTCGTGGAGCAGCGCGGTGAGCCCGACGGTGGAGTTCACCGTGACCACGAGGTCTGCGAGCCGGATCCAGGCGTGCAGGTCTCCGCTCGCGTCCACGTACACTCCATCGAGGGTGGGTAGCTTGACGGTCGCGGTCTCCTCCGGGTGCGGTCGCACCACGATGGCCGTGTTCTCGTCGTGGTACTGGTCCCAGACGCGCTGAACGAGCGCCCCCATGCTGTCGATCTCCGGGCTGTGGAGCAGCAGGTTGGTGTCGGACTCCACCTGAAGGGGGACGAAGATGATTCGCCGGGCCGACCTCCACGGTCCCGCCCGACGCAGCGCGTCCATCTCGTCCTTCCCCACCGAAGGCACCACGGACCGCGCCCGCGCCACGTCTTCGGCCGACACCACTTCCTCGCGAATGGAGCTCATCGGAGCGTCGGGCAACCGGCTGTAGCCATTCACTCCGCTCCGGTCGACGAAGACGCAGCTCGGGAGCAGCGACCGCTCCATGAAAGCGCGCGGCAGCCCGCGAATCGACGCCGCCTGCCGCAGCAGGTTCGCGGTGATCCCCGTGTAGCCGTTCCAGACCAGCAGCACGTCCGGGCGCACCTCGTCGAGCATCCGGTCGATTCTGTGAATGTGTCGCAGCGCGTGCTTGCGAGACGCGCTCTTCTTGTGGGAGTTCCACCCCTTTGCAGCCGCCCGCGCGGCCGCCAGGTCGTCGAGATCGTAGTGCCGATGGAAGGCGGGAACGACGCGCTCGGCGAGGCCATAGACCCACTCGCGAGAACGGCGGACGGCCGTCGGTTCCTCGAAGGCCTGCAGGGACACGACATCGACGCCATGGGCGAGGAAGTAGTTGCGCCCCGTGGTTCCGTAGACGAGCGCGATCGGGTGGTGGCCTCTCTCGCGGATCACCTCCGCGAGGCCGACGCAGCGGTCCCAGTTCTCGTAGTGGTCGCCGACCTGCATGAGCACTCGCCGAGTCTGCGGAGCGAGCTCACCGATCTCGACGGCGGTCGGTCGCTCCAAGAGATCGATGAGTGGGGCGTAGGCGGCAGAGTCTCCGAACCGGCCGGCGGCCGCACGGCGCGTCTCCAGCCTCTTGGTGCTCCACGAGCGGGGCTCCTCGATCTCGCGCTCGAGCGCGCGGGTGACGTCGTCCGCGCTCTCGGCGATCACGGCGAGGGTGTCATCGCCCAGACACCTCGCGCCCATCGGAGTGGTCACCAGGAGCCGACACGCCATCAGGCTCTCGACCGCCTTGAAGTTCAAACCTCCTTGCACGACCAGCGGGTTCAACAGCGCGTCGATCGATGCGTAGAAGTCCCGCAGAGAGCTGACGAAACCAACGCGCTCCACCCCCTTCGCGAGGAAGGCCGCGTCGGCGACGGCAGGGACGTTGGAGATCGTACCGGCGAGGAGGAGTCGCGCCTCCGGCCAGCGAGCCACGACGGCGGGCCACCAACTCGAGAGCAGCAGCTCCACGGCCTTCACGTTCGCGTCCATCGCCCCGCCGATGAACCCGAACACCGGCCGCTCCGCATCGGGTTCGCGTGGCTCCATCTGCGCGTAGTCGAACCCGGTAGGCACCTCCAGCACGCGCTCTCGCGGCAGGTGCCTGCGAAGCACCTCGGCATCGGACGCGCTGATGGCCAGCACGTGGTCGAACGACCGGAGCACCTTCAGCTCCAGAGCTCTTTCGCGCTCCGGCGAGAACCCGAGACGAAGCTCACCTCGGTTGTGAGTCTCCGTGCGGACGAACTGCACATCGTGCGTGTCGCAGATCCACCGGTACCTCCCGAGCAGCCGCGGGGGAACGAGGGCCCGGATCCTCTCCATCCAGGCATAGTTCACGATGATCGTGTCGTAGCCGCCTCGCTCGAGGAGACGACGAAGCCGGACCCGCCCCGAGAACGCCGCGGCGGTGTGGAGCCTCTCCTCGAACAGCTTGGGGGGGGGCCTGTTCACGCCCGCGACGCGACGCAGCGCCAGCTCGGCTCGTCGCCGCGTCTTCATGTGAGGCGGGAGCTTTCGCCCGCTGGGGCCGTTCACGTGGACGGCCGGACAGAGCTGAGACAACACCACACGCGCCCGGTCCGCGGTGCGCTCGTTGCCACAGGTGATGAGCACGTCACAGTCGTGGCCGGCTCGCGACAAGGCCTCGAGCACACCGAAAGCCCGCTGATGCGAGCCCATCGACGTCGGCACGATCGGGCCAGGAAACACACTGAGGACGCGGCTCCGAGCGCGCGCTCGCGGCTCGTGGTCGGCCAACGCCCCGTCCGGCCCCGTGAGTCGTTGGATGGCCACGACGTCGAGCGCCGACAGCTGCCGGACCCAGACGAGCGGCAGCGGCTCCTCGGGGCCGAAGCCCACGAGAACGACTCTCAGCTCGCCCGCGGTCGGCGGCAGGACGCCGAGCGCGTCCGCATCGCCCAGAGCTCGATAGAAGGATGTCGGTGCGGCGAGCGGCGGTCTGTCGGCCGAGCGAAGCACGACGGCGCGGCCGCCGGTCTCGGCTTCGAGGGCACTCACTTCGGCATCGGAGAGCAGCGCGCTCGGATGCTCGATCAGAAGCAGCAAAGGAGCGGTCATCACGGGGCTCGTGCAAGAAAGTAAGGGCGACGTGTTCTCCACGCCGGACCAAGATGGTGTACGCGGAGAAACTGCCTCCGTCGAGGCCGTCAGTTCGCTCCGTCTCCGCACGTGTTGCCAAGCGACTGGATACAACCGCCCTCGCTGCGATTCCCGCGCACCGTCAACTCGCGAGGGGTGCCGTGGCGAAGCTGCAGACGGCACCCCGGCGCGAGTTGGTTCCCGATGACCTCCGTTCCACGCAGGTTCGCCCCCGGAAGCAGACGGCCTCGAAAGGCGACCGGCTCGAGGTGGACTGCGAGGCAGGAGTCGGAGGTCTGGCCCGGAGCGAACGTGTTCCCGATCACTCGGTTGCCCAGGGTGTGGATGGCGACGGCCGCCCATCGTTCGGGCGCCACGAACACGTTGTCGCGAATCACGTTCCCACGGGCCTCGTCGGGGGCGGAACCGGCACGCCCGCCGAGGGTCGCGCACCAGCCGGACTCGTAGGCGTGGCCCTGGCGTGAACCGACGATGATCCCGTCCTCGATCCGACTCTCCGCGACCAGATTGAAGGAAGCCCCGCGGGGCCGGATGATGGGACACACGGTGCCACGCAGCTCACCGCAGTTGTGAAAGAGCCGGATTCCCGCTCCGTGGTTGCCCCGGGTGAGCGTGCGGAGCACCTGGGTACCCGTGGAAGAGTCGATCGCGATCCCTTCGCGCCGACGCGTGTCCTCGACCACCGAGTCCATGACGCGCGTGTCCTCACTGGAAGCATCGACGTAGACGCCGACCTCGTGGGCTCCGTGCACGCGAACCCGCTCGAGAACGACCCCTCGACTGTAGGCCCCCACGTAGACGCCGAACTTGGCGTCCGACACCTCGACGTCCTCCACGCGAACGTCGCGATGGCCTCGTAGTCGGTCGTTCAGCTCGTCGCCCCGGAAGTAGCGCATCAGCTCGACCGCCGCGTGTCCGGTTCCCGCGATCGTACAGCCAGCGATCGTGACATCGCGAAGCGACCGGTCTTTGGGAGCGCGCACCCCCGGGTGCGCCTCGGCACCCGCATGCCGGATCGTCTGGCCTGCGCAGTCGACCCGAACCCCATCCTGGTCGAGGAGCACGGTCACGTCGAACGTACCGCCGCCGCGGCAGAGCTCGACGTCCGAGTCCGCCAGCAGGCAGCCCCACTCCGCGAAGTCCTCCGCGGGGACGCAGCGCCCCGCGTAGTCGGAGGCGCGTCGGACCACCGGACAGGCCGCGGGATAACGATCGGCCACTTGCCTGTCGCATTCCAGGCGGGAGAGCTCTGCCTGTTCCTCCCCGAGCCTGGAGCCGACCGACGCTGCGGCGGTCTCCGCTCCTCGTCCACAGCCCGAGAGAAGCGCGATTGCCAGGAGATGAACGATGACCAATGTATTGGTCGGCAACCGCGGACACCTCACGACCAATGAAACCCGGTTGCCCATGGGTGGCAGACGAGCGCTGACTCAGCCGATCATCCAGATGACCATGGCGAGGGCGGAGACGCGGAGCACGAAGAGGAAGGCGACGAGCTTGTAGGCCTTCGTGTGGGCGTGGGCGCGGCTCTTCAGCAGGCCGAGGAGGACCGGGACGTTCATCGCCAGGACGACGGTGATGAGGCCGCCGATCGCGGCGTGGAGCGCGGCGCCGTCGAGGCGGAACTTCGTGATGAGCACGAAGCTGCCGACGAGCACGAGCCACGTGTAGCGGCTCAGCGCGCGGGCGAGCTTCGGGTCGTCGAGTCTGGGCATCTGCGCCCGGAGGGTGAGCCCGCCCGCGGGTCCCGGCAAGTCACCGCCGGCTGCGAGCCCGGATGATCATCGCGGTCAGGTTCAGGGTGAAGGTGATGACCAGGAGCACGAGCACGGTGCCGAAGAGGCTCCCCCGCGCGGCGTCGACGTTCGGGCTCTGCGTGCTGAGCGCGTACACGTGGTAGCCGAGGTGCATGTACATGTCGCGGAGGTCGGTCGGCAGCTGCGGGAGGTAGCTCGCCGCGCCGGTGAAGATGATCGGCGCGACCTCGCCCGCCCCGCGGCTGACCGCGAGGATGATGCCGGTGAGGATGCCGCCCTTGGCGTTGGGCACGGCGATCCGGAAGACGGTCTGGAAGCGCGTCGCGCCGAGCGCCAGCGCCGCCGAGCGCAGGTCCTGGGGGACGGACCGGAGCGCCTCCTCGGTGGTGACGATGACCACCGGGAGGGTGAGCACCGCCAGGGTCAGCGAGCTCCAGAGCACGGCCGGCTTCCCCCACACCGGCTGGCCGTCGTAGAGCAGGGCGTCCACGCCGCGGCCGAGGAAGAGGATGAAGAAGCCGAGCCCGAAGAGGCCGAAGACGATCGACGGGACGCCCGCGAGGTTGACCACCGCCGCGCGCACCCAGGCCGCCAGGCGGGAGCCCCGGGGCGCGTACTCCGCGAGGTAGACGCCGGTGAGGATGCCGACCGGGACGACCGCGACGGTCATCAGGAGCGTCATCAGCACCGTGCCCCAGATGGCGGGCCAGATGCCGCCGCCGACGAGGTCGCTGGACGGGCCCTCGGTGAGGAAGGTGGCGCTGATCGACGGCGCGCCGAGGATCGCGACCTGGCCGAGCACGACGAGCATGAGCGCGAGGACGAGCACGACGCTCGCGCCCGTGGCCCCCGCGAGGAGGAGGTCGCCCTTGACCCACTTCACGCCTCGACCCCCGCGGTCAGGCGACGGTGGAGGCGCGCGATGACGGCCGCGCCGAGGCGGTTGAGCGCGAACGTGATGACGAACAGGAGCACGCCGAGGAGGAAGAGCACCCGCCAGTGAGGGTCGCCCTGCGCGACCTCGCCCAGCTCGGCGGCGATGGTCGCGGTCACCGTGCGCGCGCTGGTGGTCGGGTCGAAGAGCTCCATCACCGCGGCGTTGCCCGAGGCCATGAGCACGACCATCGTCTCGCCGATCGCCCGGCCGAAGCCGAGGATCACGGCGGCCGCGATGCCGGGGAGCGCAGCCGGGACGACGACGCGCAGGGTCGTCTGCCACTTGCGCGCGCCCAGGGCCATCGCCGCCTCGCTCAGCTCCCGGGGGACGGCGCGCAGGGCGTCTTCGCTGATGGTGAAGATCATCGGGATGACGGCGAGGCTCAGGCCGCACGCCGCGACGATGGCGTTCAGGCGGTAGGCCAGGCCGAAGGTCTCCTGCATCCAGGTCGCGAGCACGATGAGCGCGAAGAAGCCGAGCACGACGCTCGGGATCGAGGCGAGCAGCTCGAGCGCCGGCTTGATGACCTCCCGGAGCGAGCGCGGCGCGTACTGCGAGACGAAGATCGCGGCGCCCACCCCCGCCGGCACGCTGATGAGCATGGCCAGGACGGTGACCTTGAGGGTGCCGACGAGCAGCGGCACGACGTTCAGCTTCGAGGGCGTGCCCACCGGCTGCCAGACGAAGACCGCCTCCGCGTAGCCCGCCCACTGCTTCGGCAGGAACAGCGCGTCGAGGCCGCCGATCTCTCCGTGCAGCTCGGTCTCCCAGAGGAGCGGCAGCGCCTCCTTCAGGATGAAGACGAAGATGAGCACGATGGCCGCGATGGCGACGAAGGCCACCCCGGTGATCGCCTTCTCCGCCAGGCGGTGCGCGAGCGGGGTCTCGAAGCCCTGCCCGAGCGGGACGACGGCGCGCGGCGCGCCCGGCTCCGAGAGCTCTCGCTCGCCGGATCGCGCGCCGCGGCTCATCGCGTGACTCGCTCCGCGGTGCGCACGCGGGGCAGCGGGTAGTAGCCCGCCGCCTCCACCAAGCTCTGGCCCCGAGGGCCGCGGGTCCAGGCGATGAAGTCGGCCGCGGTGCCGCGCGGCTCGCCGGCCGTGTAGACGAGGAGCGGCCGCGCCAGCGGATAGCGACCGTCGAGCGCGCTCTGGGCGCTCGGCGCCACCGGGTCGCCGCCCTCGGTGGCGATCGGCACCGCGCGCACGCCCCCGCCGAAGCCGATCCCCCCGTAGCCGATGCCGCTCGGGTCGCGGCTCACCGCGTGGATCACCGCCGCCGTGCCCGGGAGCGTCTGGGCCTCGCTAGCGAAGTCGCGGTCCTCGAGCACGCGCTCCTTGAAGTAGGCGTAGGTGCCCGAGCTGTTCTCCCGGCTGTAGAGCACGATGCGCCCGGGCGGGCCGCCGACGTCGCGCCAGTCGTCGATGCGCCCGCGGTAGATCGCCGAGAGCTGGGCCAGCGTGAGCGACGCGACGGGGTTGTCCTCGTGCACGTAGACGGCGACGGCGTCGATCGCGACCGGCACGGCGTGCGCTTCGGCGTCCCGGTTGCGCCGGAGGTTGCGTCGCTCGCGCTCGGTGATGGTCCGGCTCGCGGTGGCGATGTCGGTCGTCCCGTTGATCAGCGCGGCGAGGCCGGTGCCGCTCCCCCCGCCGGTGACCTGGATGGTCGCCTCGGGGTGGGCGCGCATGTAGTGCTCGGCCCAGCGCTGGGTGAGGATCACCATGGTGTCGGATCCCCGGACGCTGACACGTCCGGCGGCGTCGCCGTCGCCCGAGCAGGCGGCGGCGGAGAGCGCGAGCAGGATCGCGAGCAGGGTCCTCATGGGCTCCCTCGACGTACGACACATCCGATCACGGGGAAGCCCGGCATATGTAACAGGATGGAGAAATCTTGCGAGTGCATCTGCGCGCATCGGCGTGGTCGGATGCCACCGTTTTTGGTATCTCCATGCCCGTGTGGCGGTGGGCCTGGCTGCTCGCGTTCGTGCTGGCGACGGCGCCGGGGTCCGCGGCGTTGGGGCAGGACGCCCCTGCCGAAGGCGCCGAGGAGGGCGAGCCGGCCCCGCCGACGCGGCCCGCGCTGACGCCGCCCAGCCTGATCGAGGCGCCGCCCGTCTCGCTCCCGGAGGGCGCCGAGCCGCTCCCCGAGGACGCGGCGGTCGAGCTGCAGATCACGATCGCCCCCGACGGAACCGTGAGCGAGGCGCAGATCCTCACCCCGGTGCGCGACGACGTCGACGCGCTCGTGCTCGAGGCGGCTCAGGGCATGCGGTTCGAGCCGGCCACCCGCGACGGAGAGCCGATCCCGGCGCGGGTTCGCTTCCGCTACCGCATCACCCCGCCCCCGCCGCCGCCCGCGCCCGAGGAGCCGCTCGAGAGCGCGGCCGAGGCGATGGAGGCGGAGGCGCCGCTCGGCGGCGAGCCCACCGGGCTGGACGTCTCGGAGATGGAGACCGACGTCGAGGAGCTCGGGGTGACCGCGGTGACCGAGCGGCCCGAGCCAGGCGCCGCCGAGCGCATCACCCTGTCGGCGGAGGAGCTGACCACGGTGCCCGGCACCTTCGGCGAGCCGCTGCGGGTGGTGGCCACCCTCCCCGGCGTCGCGCGGAGCCCCTTCGGGCTCGGCTTCTTCCTCGTCCGCGGCGCGGCGTTCAACAACACCGGCTTCTTCGTCGACGGCTTCCCGGTGCCGCTCCTCTACCACCTCGGCGCGGGCCCGGCGGTGATCTCGAGCCGGCTCGTCTCGGAGCTCAACTTCTACCCCGGCGGCTACCCGGCGATGTTCGGGCGGTTCAGCGCGGGCGTGATCGCGGTGGAGACCGAGGCGCCCGAGGTGCGGAGCCCGCGCGGGGAGCTCGAGATCGACATCTTCCGGGCGAGCCTGCTCGCGGTGATCCCCTTCGACGAGAACCGGGGCTCGATCGCGGTCGCCTTCCGCCGCAGCTACTACGATCTGCTGCTGCCGCTCGTCGTCGACGGGCTCGACATCAACTACACCGACTACCAGGTCCGCACGAGCTACCGGGTCGACTCCCGCATGGAGCTGAGCCTCTTCGTCTTCGGCTCGGACGACGTGCTCGACCAGAGCGGCAGCTTCGGCGGCGGCATGGCGAGCGAGGGCGTGCAGACGCGCCTCGGCTACGACTTCCAGCGCATCATCGGCCGCATCGACCTGCGCCTCCCCGAGCGGGTCCGGGTCCGCCTCAGCGGCATGCTCGGCCGGGACGGCAACACCTTCACCAACGCGTCGCCCGGCACCGACGGGCTTCGCTTCGCGCTTCAGAACAGCTACGCGGCGTTCCGGCTCGACGCGCAGATCCCCTGGATCGACGAGCTCGAGACGCGCGTCGGCTTCGACATCAACGCCACCCTCTTCGACGTCGAGGCGTCGGCGTTCACGCCCATCGGGCTCGGCCAGTACCCGACGCCGCTGTTCACGCCGCAGGCCACCCCGGTGGACCTGACGGTCGTGCGCGCGCTCGCCGCCTTCTACATCGACCAGATCATCCGCCTCGGCCCGGTCGAGATCAGCGCGGCCGGCCGCTTCGACTACATGCGCTACGGCACCGTCTCGGAGGTCTTCCCCGACCCGCGCCTCGTGGTGCGCTGGCAGGTGGTTCCCGAGCTGAAGCTGAAGGCCGCGACCGGGCTCTTCACCCAGCCGCCGAGCGTCTTCCAGATCACGCGACAGACCGGGAGCACGGATCTCGCGCCCAACCGCGCGTGGCAGAGCTCGGCCGGCCTCGAGCTGATGCTGCCCGAGCGCATCGAGGTGCACACGACCGGCTTCTACAGCCAGATGTTCGACATCTCGCGGCAGGTGAATCGGGTCATCGACACCCCGGAGGGCCCGCGCCGCCAGTTCTTCGTCGCCGACGGCGAGGGCCGCTCCTACGGCCTGGAGCTGCTGGTCCGACGCAAGGTGGATCGCGGGCTCTATGGCTGGCTGAGCTACACCCTGAGCCGGAGCGAGCGGCGGACCGGCGCCGGCACCTGGGAGCCCTTCGTCTTCGACCAGACGCACATCCTCAACTTCGCGCTCAGCTACAGCGTGGACGGCTGGCGCTTCGGCGCGGCCTTCCAGCTCGCGACCGGTCGGCCGAGCGACACCCTGGTCGGCACCATCTACGACGCCGACGAGGACGAGTTCGATCCGTCGTTCCGCACGCTCGGCGGCCGGCTCGACACCTTCACGCGGCTGGATCTCCGCATCGACCGCGACTTCGAGGTCGGCCCCATCCGCGGCTCCGTCTACCTCGACGTCCAGAACGTCTACAACGCGACCAACAACGAGGGCGTGCTCTACCAGCACGACTACCTGCGCACCGCCAACCTCCCCGGCCTGCCGATCATCCCGGCGATCGGGGTGAGGGGGATCATCGAATGAGGCGCCTCCTCCCCGTGCTCTGCCTGCTGCTGTCGACCGGGTGCCTCGACATCGACTTCGACTCGCCGCACCTCATCCAGTACGAGCGCATCATCGGCCTCCGCGCCGAGCCGCCCGAGGCGCAGTTCGGCGAGGACGTGGTCTTCACCGCGCTGGTGGTCGACGAGACCGGCGCCAACCTGGCGATGGAGCCCGACGTCGAGCTGCGGTGGTCGGTCTGCGTGAGCCTGGCCGCCATCGTGCGCGGCGCGGGGCTCGGCGCCGGGAGCGACCTCGAGGACGACTGCCGCGAGGGCGGCGACGACCTCGTCCGGTTGAGCGCCGAGGGCCTGCCCCCCGACTCGGCCCGGCTGCCCGGCGCGGCGGTGGTCGCGGTCATCGCCGAGCTCATGGCCCCCGGCGGCGGCGGCGGCCTGCCCTCGATCCCCGGCCTCGATCCGGGCAGCGCGCGGTCGCTGCTGACGGTGATCGCCGAGGTCGGCGTGCCGCTCAGCGTGCGCCTCGAGGTCTACCGGCAGGGCGAGCTGATCCAGACCGGCTTCAAGCGCTTCGCGATCGTGATGCGCGAGGACCCGACCACGAACCCGCCGCCGCCGCGCTTCGCGCTCGACGGCGCCTTCGTGAGCGCGCGGGGCGAAGGCGACCCCACCCGGTGCGTCCCCGAGGAGGGCCCGATCGTGCTCGACGCCGGCGCCGAGATCGCGCTCGACCCCGACGACGACGAGGAGGCCTGGCTCGAGACCTACCCCGTCTTCAACTTCGACGGCGAGGTGCAGGAGAACGAGGAGAGCGCCTACTACTCCTGGTTCGTCACCGCCGGCTCCATGGCCGACGACATCACCCAGCGCCCCGAGGACGACACCGCCTGGACGACCCCCGAGGAGCCCGGCACCTACCCGCTCTGGCTCGTCGTGCGCGACGGCCACCTCGGGATGTCGTGGTGCCAGGTCGACGTGGAGGTGCGCTAGGCGTTCGGGCCGAAGCTCGTGATGATGTAGCCGCCGCTGCGCTCGTCCTTGCTCAGCTCGAGAAGGCCCTTCTTCTCGGCGTCCTCGAGCATCTCGCTGAAGGTGCGGTAGCCGTGGAAGCGCTCGGAGAAGTTCGGGCGCTTGCGCTTGAGGGTCTGCTTGACCATCGAGCCCCAGAGGTGGCTGTCGCGGTCCTGGAAGAGCGCCTCGACGGTGTCGAGGATGTGGTCGAGCCCCTCCTGCTGGCGCTCCTGCTCCTCCTCCTTCGACAGCTCCTTGTCCTTCGGGCTGGCGTCGGACTGGGTGACGGCGGGCTTGTCGTCCTTCTTGGGCGCCGGCCGGTCGTTGTTGCTCGACTTCTTGCGCGGCTTCTTGGCGTGCCGCTTGTGGCCGCGCTTCGCCCGCACGAGGTCGTCGTAGTAGATGAACTCGTCGCAGTTCTCGATCAGTAGATCGCTGCTCGAGTTCTTCACCCCGAGCCCGATGACGATCTTGTCGTTCTCGCGCAGCTTGCTGACGAGCGGCGAGAAGTCGCTGTCGCCGGAGATGATGACGAAGACGTCGATGTGCCGCTTCGTGTAGCAGAGGTCGAGCGCGTCCACGACGAGGCGGATGTCGGCGCTGTTCTTCCCCGAGTAGCTGACGTGCGGGATCTCGATCATCTCGAAGCCCGCCTCGTGCATCGCCCGCTTGCTGCTCTTGTAGCGGTCCCAGTCCGAGTAGGCCTTCTTGACGACGATCTTGCCCTTGTCGAGCAGCCGCTCGAGCACGAGCTCGATGTCGAAGTCCTTGTAGTTCGCGTCCCGCACGCCGATGGCCACGTTCTCGAAGTCGGCGAAGATGGCCAGGTTGGGCGCGGAGTCGTAGTTGTCGCTCAAAGCGCGTTCTCCAATGGAAGAGTTCGAAGTCAGGTAGGTCGCCGCCACGCGACCGTCAAATCAGGCCCCGAGGAGCTGGACGATCTCGGCCGGGCTGACCTCGTCGCCGCACGGCAGCCAGGTCTGGGTGTGGGGCACGGCCTCGTTCAGCCGCTGGCGCTCGGCGAGGGGCATGCGCCAGACCACCACCCGCACGCCCGAGGTGCCCTCGGCGAGCACCGCGACGGTGCGGTCGACGGGGATCGAGGGGCTCCGCGCGTCGAGCACGACCGCGCTCGCCGGCTGCTCGCCCCGCGAGAGCGCCCCCTTGAGCACCGCCATGCTGGTGACCGCGATCACCTCGGTGCCCTGCGGCGCGGCCGCCATCGCCATCTCCACCATCGTCCGGTCCACGGTGACCAGGATCCAGAGCGCCTCCTGCGCGCCCGGATCGGTGCCGCCCTTTCGCAGCCCCCACGCGGGCGTCGCGCGGGTGTGGATGGCGCCGCTGATCAGGTCCTCGTAGGCCTGCCGGGCGGAGGCGTCGTCGGCCGGCGGCCGGGCGGTGATCGGCTGGGTCCGCCCCGGGATCTCCTCGAGGATGGCGTCGACGATCTCGTCGGCGGTGCTCGGGTGCACCCGGCCCACCAGCGCGTGGCCGAGCGGCCCCCGCACGAAGGCGGCGAGCGAGTCCGGCTGCTCGGGCAGCGCCGACAGGCCCGCGCCCTCCAGCGCCTCGGCGAGCGCCCCCAGGGTCCCGGTCTGCTCGAGCACCCGCTTCACCCGCTGCTCCGGCTCGCTCATCGCCGGCCGAGCATAAGTCGAAGGCCCCGCGCTCTCCAAGGTGGCAGACTCCGCGCGATGAGCGCCCCCCATGACCTCTTCGCCGCCTGCGCCCCCGGTCTCGAGCCCCTCCTCGAGGCCGAGCTGTCGTCGCTCGGCACCCTGTCCCCCAAGGCCGTGCCCGGCGGGGTCGTCTTCGGCGGGCACCGACGCGTGCTCTACCGGGTGAACCTCGAGAGCGGGCTCGCGAGCCACGTGCGCGTGCGGGTCGGCCGCTTCCTCGCGCGCTCCTTCGAGGAGCTGGAGCGCGAGGCGGCCCAGATCCCCTGGGAGCGCTACCTGAGCCCCGGGGTGCCCCGCCGCTTCCGGGTCACCGCTCGCAAGAGCCGGCTCCATCACACCGACGCGCTCGCCGAGCGCCTCTCGAAGATCATCGCGATCCGCCTCGGCGATCACCTCGCGGTGCCCGATCCGGGCGGCGTTCGGGTGCACCTCCGGATCGAGCGCGATCGCGCGGGCTGCTCGATCGACAGCTCCGGGGAGCCCCTCCACCGCCGCGGCTGGCGGACCCACGTGGGCCCGGCGCCGCTCCGCGAGGACCTCGCGCGGGCCCTGATCGTGGCCAGCGGCTGGGAGCCGGGCCAGGCGCTCTGGGATCCGCTCTGCGGCAGCGGCACGATCGCGATCGAGGCGGCGACGATGGCGCGCGGCATGGCGCCGGGCCGCATGCGGGGCTTCGACTTCGAGCGCACCCCGCTCCTGCACGCGCCGACCTGGGACGCGGTGAAGGCCGAGGCCCGGGATCGCGTCGGCGAGAGCGCGTCGAGCTTCGGCGCCAGCGACCGCGACGAGGCGGTGCTGCAGGCGGCCCGCGCCAACGCGGAGCGCGCCGGGGTCGAGATCGCGTTCGAGCGCTCCAGCGTCACCCAGGCCGTCCGCCCCGAGGGCCCGCGCGGCGCGCTGGTCACCAACCCGCCCTACGGGCATCGCCTCGGCGAGGGCGAGGACCTGCGCCCGCTCTACGACGCGCTCGGCCGGCGGGCCGAGGAGCTGCCGCCCGGGTGGAGCGCCGCGCTCTACGCGACCGATCGCAAGCTCGGGCACCGCGTGGGGCCCGGGCTCACGACCGCCTTCGTCGCCGACGCGGGCGGCCTCAAGGTGCGGGCCCTGGTCAGAAGCCCTGCTGAGAGCCGACCAGCAGACGCACCGAGCTGACCTGCGCGCCCTGGTCGAAGGGCTCCGATCCGAAGGCGAGCAGGATGTTGAACGACTGGTCGCGATCCCCGATCGAGCGGAGGCCGAAGCCGAAGCTCATCCGGAGTCGCTCGACGTGGAAGTTCGACAGGCGCTCCTCGAAGACGTTGCCCACCGAGAAGTGCAGCGAGCCGTCCAGCCAGACCCAGACCGGGTAGCGGTACTCGAGGGTCGCCACGAGCGCGCTCCGGTCGACGAGCTGGTTCTGGATGAAGCCGCTCATGATCATCGGATCGCCGCCGAGGTTGACCTGCTCGAGCCACGGGACCGGCGCCGTGCCGAGCGGGTCGGCGAAGCGGGCGAGGCCGTAGAGCCCGAAGATCCGGTTGGCGCCGACGTCGAGGAAGCCGCCGATGGCGCCGCCGTACTGGATCCAGCGGTTCTCCACCGGTTCGTTCAGGTCGAAGCCGAGCCCCGTGTAGGCCTCGACGCGCACCCCGTGGCCCGCCGCCGGGCGCGGCTCGCGGGTGTCGATGACCACGTCGAGGCGCTGACGGTAGGCGGTGTAGCCCTCGAACCCGGGCGGCAGCTCGTACCAGCCCTGATCGTCGACCGCCTGCTGGAGGGTCGGGTCGCCGCGTCGGCCCCAGTTGTAGCCGTCGGGCGCGAACTGGTTCCAGATCACGCCGGCCCGGAACCGGACCTCGCTCTCGCGCCAGGGCATGAAGCGGAAGTCGAGCCGCCCCTCGAGGTAGTCGCGGCGGTACCGCGAGCGCTGCGAGCGCTCCGAGTCGTAGCCGGTGCCCTGGTAGACGAAGTCCGGGCGGTGGAGCGCGTCGAAGGTCAGGCCGAGCTCGGTCTCCTCGCTGAGCCGGAGCCGGTCGCTGATGGTGCCGCGCAGCCAGTCGATCCCGCCGAACGCGGCCGACACGCGGAAGAAGTTGCCCTCGAGGACGTCCGGCGCGTTGTGCCAGAAGAAGAGCCCGACGCTCGGCTGGAAGCCGAAGTCGAAGAAGGCGGTCGGCACCAGGCCGGCGCGTCGCTCCTCGAAGGTGAAGAAGTCGATGAGCAGCGCGGTCCAGTTCTCGCGCTCCGCGGTGGTCAGGAACCACCCGAGCGGCTGACGGATCACGTACTCGAAGACCAGGTGGATCGGGAAGAAGAGGATGCGGGGGACCCAGAGCAGGACCTCGCCCGCGTCCGGCCCCGGCTCGGCGCGCCCGTCGTAGTCGGGGAGCTCGCGGCGCGCGATGGTGGGCTCGGTCGGCTCGTCGCCCTCCTCCGCTTCGCCCTCCTCCGCTTCGTCCTCGGCCTCGTCGTCCTCGTCGTCAGCGGCCTCGTCGTCTCCGGTCCGGAGCTCGGCCTGGTCCTCGTCGACCTCGACCGGCGCCTCCTCGACCGGGATCGGCTCCTCGGGGTCCGGGTCGCCGTCGGCGCCCGAGTCCTCGACCGTCTCGACCGGGAGCGGGATCTCGCCGCCGTCGTCGGCGTCCTGCGCGGCCGCGGAAGTGCTGATGGCGAAGAGCGCCGTGCTCGCGGCCAGGAGGGCTGCGAGACGGAGGTTGAAGAGCGCGGGCTTCATCGTCCGGGCGCCTCCACGCTGGAGGGCCGCTCGAGCCCGACGAGCTGGATGTCACCGGGCCCCTTGGCGTACAGGTGGACCCGCGCCGGCAGGGTGGTCTCGCGTCCCGGGGTCTGGGCGATCACGTCCACCACGACGTAGGTCGGGTCGGCCGCGCTCGCCGCCACGTCGGGCAACGCCGCGCACACGTAGTGCTCGGCGGAGCGCGTCAGGCCGGGGCTCTCGACCGGCTCGAGGGCGTCCCCCGCCCACGCCCGCGCCGAGTAGCGCCGGGTCGCGCGGTCACGGATTCCGCTCCATGTGGCCAGGTCCTGCATACAGAGCTCGCTGCCGCCCTCCTCTCGGGGACGTACATAGGGCCACGTCAACGGTGACAAGCGCGTCAGGTAGCGCTCGAGGATCCGGTCACGGCGCCCCGCGAGGATGCGCGCCAGCTCCTGCTCGACCACCGGATCGTGAAAACGTCCCTGCGCCGCGAGCGCCGCCAGGTGAGGGTCTCGGAAGCGCGCGATGATGCGCGCCATCCAGGCCGCGTCGCGCTCGGTGTGGCGGTCGAACGAGGGGTTGGGGTAGCCCGGGCGCCAGGCGTCGGGCTCGAACCGGAAGACGTCGTAGTAGCCGAGCGTGCGGCCGGCCGGGCCCTCCTGGGCGACGAACCAGGGGCGCGCCGCGAGGTCGAGGGTCAGCCAGTCGGTGACCACGTGCTCGAAGTCGAGGTAGCCCGAGTGTCCGAAGCGGCGGACGAGGTACTCCCACTCGTGCACGATGCCGAAGCAGTCGCCGAAGTCGATCATGTAGTGGCGCACGTAGCCGTCGTCGGCGCCGTCTTCGGTCATCCACGCGGCGAGCGTGTTCTCCTGCCGCGAGTCGATGTGGTCGGTCCACGCGGCGAGCACGACCATGCCCCGGGTCTCGCGGCGGTGCTGGTGCGGGACGACGTCGTTCGGGTCGTCGGACCGGACGCCCTCGTAGCGCCAGGGGCTGATCGGCCGGCCCTCGATGAAGCGGCTGACGCTCGCCCGGTAGCGCCCGTCCGGGAGCTGGAGCGCCGCCTCCATCACCGCGTCGATGTGATGCTGCTCGAGCGGCTCCTCGACCCCGTTCGTGCGCTCGATGGTGGCCTCGGGATCGACGACGAGGATGTCGCGGTCGAAGTGCACGACGCGGTTGCAGGGCGTCCAGTAGCCGGCCGCGTGGTAGATGGCCGCGCCGATCGTGTCGGCGGCCCCCGGGCGCCACGGCTGCCGGGTGCCTTCGGTCTTGAGCAGGTAGCGCTGCCCGTTCGCGTCGCGGATCTGGAAGCCCGGGTTGGCGCCGTCGGGCTTGCCGCCGACGATGGTCCACGGCCCCGGGATGTCGAAGCGCTCGCCGCACGCCCCCTGGGCGACCTGCTCGGGGCTCATCAGCCGCCGGCTCAGCCGGTTCTGGAACCAGCTCGAGTCGGGGACCTCGTCGACCGAGTTGACGTTCACCGCCTCGCGCGAGGGCTCGAAGAGCCAGAACTCGCTCACCGGACGGAAGAAGGTGTTGTCCGCCCCGTCCCACATGTAGGGGGAGTAGAAGGACTCCGGCATCGGCCGGAAGCGGCGCTGATCGGCGTCCTCCCACATCACCTCGGCGAGCGGGTACCGGCGCAGGCCGGTGGTGGCGCAGCCGGAGAGCGCGGCGATCAGCAGAGCGAGCAGGGGGGCGGGTCGGGTCACGAGATGGCTCCACCTAGCTCCAAACGGGCGCCGGAGCACGCGGGCGGCGGCGATGGTGAAACATCTCCGGCTCTGCGGTAAAGAGACGCCAGGATCCGGGGGACAAGCATCCGGGGGGGCAAGCGAGGTGACGAGTTGAGCGAGAGCGATTCCTTCGGCGAGCTCCGGGCCCACGTCCGGCGCATCGAGACCCTCTCCGGGATCGAGGGCACCCTCGACTGGGACCAGCAGACGATGATGCCGCCCAAGGCGGCGGCGCTCCGGGGCGAACAGCAGGCCCTCGTCGCGGGGCTGGCGCACGAACACATCTCGGATCCTCGCATCGAAGGCTGGCTGGCGGACCTGGAGGGCACCGAGGACCCGGTGCGCGCGGCCGCCGAGAGGAACCTGGGGCGGACCTACCGCCGTGAGAAGCGGGTGCCGGCGGATCTGGTCGACGCGCTCGCCCGCGCCAAGAGCGAGGGCTTCGGCGTCTGGGTCGCCGCCAAGAAGTCCGACGACTGGGCGAGCTTCCAGCCGAAGCTCGAGCAGCTCGTCTCGCTCTCCCGCCAGCGCGCGGCCGCCATCGACCCCGATCGCCACCCCTACGAGGTGCTGCTCGAGGAGTTCGACCCGGGCACCACGGTGGCCTCGCTCCGCGACACCTTCGGCCGCCTCCGCGACGGCCTCGTGCCGCTGCTCGAGGCGATCGCCGGCGCCCCCGCGCTGCCCGCGGTGGACCGCACCTTCGACGTCGCCGGGCAGGAGGCGCTGCACCGCGAGGTCGCGGCCGCGCTCGGCTACGACTTCGAGGCCGGTCGGCTCGACCCCGCCGAGCACCCCTTCACCAGCGGCATGGGCCCCGGCGACGTGCGCATCACCACCCGCCTCGCCCCCGACGACTTCTTCGGCGGCCTCGGCAGCACGGTGCACGAGACCGGCCACGCCCTCTACGAGCAGGGCCTGCCCCACGCGCATCGCGGGACCACGGTGGCGGAGGCGGCGAGCTTCGGGCTGCACGAGTCCCAGTCCCGCTTCTGGGAGAACACCATCGGGCGCTCCGAGGCCTTCTTCCGCTGGCTCGCCCCGAAGCTGCCGGGCCACTTCGAGGGCGCGACCCCCGACGCGTCGGCGCTCTACCGCGCGGCCAACCGGGTCGAGCCCAGCCTGATCCGGGTCGAAGCGGACGAGGTCACCTACAACCTGCACATCGTCGTGCGGTTCGAGCTGGAGCTCGCGCTCTTCGAGGGGACGCTCGCGGTCGCCGACCTGCCGGCGGCGTGGAACGAGAAGTACGCCGAGTACCTCGGGGTCACCCCGCCCGACGACACCCGCGGCGTGCTCCAGGACGTGCACTGGTCGAGCGGCGCGTTCGGCTACTTCCCGAGCTACACCCTCGGCAACCTCTACGCCGCGTCGATGGGCCGTGCGATCGAAGCCGCGCTCCCGGATCTCTGGGACCGGGTGGCCGACGGAGACTTCGCGCCGATCCTCGGCTGGCTCCGCGAGCGCGTCCACGCGCGCGGCCACCTGCTCGAAGCCCCCGAGATCGTGCGGGAAGCGGTCGGAGAGCGGGACCACGTCGCCGACCTGCTCGGCTACCTGTGGAGCCGCCACGGCGCCCTCTACGGGGTGTCGCGGCCCGAAGGCGTGTAAGCTGACGGCGTGAAGGGGTGGTGGCGCTGGCTGTCGCCCGACGTGCCGCGCGACGACCCGGAGGAGGCGACGGCGGCGCGGCGGGCGGCGGGGCTGTTCGCGATCGTGACGATCGCGTGGCTGCTCTTCGCCGCCCAGTACGCGCTGCAAGGTCGGTGGCTGACCGTCGGGATCGACGTCACCGTCGCCGCCCTCACCGCCCTCGGCCGCAGCTGGACCCTCCGGGATCCGAGCCTGCGCCGCGTGGCCACCGGCACCGCGCTCGTCACCCTGCTCTCGCTCGTGGGGCTGGTCGGCGCGGCGATCCTCAGCGGACAGGACCGGGCGATGGCGGTCTGGTACATCGCCATCGCGCCGCTCTTCCTCGGCTACGTGGTCGGCCCGGGGAGCGCGCTCGGGGCGGCGGCGCTCGCCTCGCTGGGCATCGCGCTCGTGCACGCCTCGACCGCGGTCGTGACGGTGGAGCCCGAGTTCGTGGCCGACGGCTCCGAGCGCATGCTCGGCCAGATCCTGCTCGCCTGGGTGGTGGCCGGCTTCGCCTGGACGGCGCGCAAGGCGATGGACACCCAGGTGAGCACCATCGAGCGACAGCGCGCGATCGCGCTCCGGAGCGCGGCCGCGCTCGAGACGGCGCGGGATCAGGCGATGACCGCGGACCGCGCCAAGAGCGAGTTCCTGGCCAACGTCAGCCACGAGCTGCGCACGCCCCTCACCGCCATCCTCGGCATGGCCGACCTGCTCGCCGACGACACCCTGGCGGGCGACCAGCGGCACCGGGTCGAGCGGATCCAGGAGGCCGGGCGCACGCTGCTCGCGCTCCTCGACGACGTGCTCGACCTGTCGCGGGTCGAGGCGGATCGGCTCGAGCTGTCGCCCGAGCCCTTCGAGCTGCGGGCCGAGGTCGAGCGCGTGGTCGAGATGCTCGCGCCGAAGGCCGCGCGCGGCGTCTCGCTCGAGCTGGAGCTCGAGGGCGAGGTGCCCGAGTGGGTGCGGGTGGACGGGCGGCGCCTCCGGCAGATCCTCGTCAACCTGGTCGGCAACGCGGTGAAGTTCACCACCAAGGGCCAGGTCACCGTCCGGGTGACGACCGAAGGCGCCCGCACCCGGCTCGCGGTCGAGGACACCGGCATCGGCATCCCGCAGGCGGCGCAGGCCCGCATCTTCCAGCCGTTCCAGCAGGTCGACGCGTCGACCAGCCGGCGCTACGGCGGCACCGGGCTCGGCCTGGCGATCAGCGCGCGCCTGGTCCGCTCGCTCGGCGGTGACCTCCAGCTCGAGAGCCGGGAGGGCGAGGGCAGCGTCTTCCACTTCACGCTCGCGCTCGAGCCGTGCGCCCCCGGTCAGGCCCCCCGCGCCGCCGACGACCTCACCCCCATCGCCGAGCAGCGCCCGCTCTCGATCCTGGTGGCCGAGGACAACCCGGTGAACCGCGAGGTGATCACCGGCCTGCTCGAGCGGCTCGGCTACGCGCCGGTCGTGACCGAGAACGGGGTCGAGGCGGTCGCCGCCCTCGATCTGCAGCCCTTCGACGTGGCGCTCGTGGACATCCAGATGCCGCTCATGGACGGCATGGCGGTGGCGCGCGCGGTCTCGGACCGCCCCGACCGCCCGGCGCTGATCGCGCTGACCGCCAACGTGATGGCGCACCAGCGCGAGCGTTATCTCCGCGCGGGCTTCGAGCGGGTGCTGCCCAAGCCCATCGATCCGCGGGCGCTGCGCGACGCGCTGCTGGATCGCGAGGGCCCGGGCGAAGCGCGCAGGGCCGTCACCGGCTCGTTCGACGAGTCCCGCCTCGAGCCGCTCGAGAAGATCAGCGGCGATCGCTTCCCCACCCTGCTCGCCGCGCACGTCGACAACGGCGGCGCGCTGGTGACGGAGGCGCGCGAGGCGCTGGCGGCCGGCGACCTGGAGACGCTCGAGCGCGCCGCCCACTCGCTGAAGTCGAGCAGCGCGCAGTTCGGGTCGATGCGGGTCAGCGACTGCTGCGCGGCCCTGGAGCACGCCGCCGAGCGCGGCGATCGGGCGGCGGCCGAGGAGGCGATGACGGCCCTCGAGGCGGCCTGGGAGCGCGCCGCCGGCCGCCTCCGTTCACGGATCGACGCCGCCTGACTCGCTCATGTGCGGCGGCGGGCCGTCGCTCGTCAGGATGTGGTCGGGGTCGCCCAGGAACTCGAAGTGCATCGTGTCCATGAGCCGGTCGTGGCCGAGCCAGTAGAAGCCGTACTTCTCGAAGCCGCGCACCCAGCACTCCGGCATGATCATGCGGTCGAAGATCGAGTCCGGCTGGCCCTGGCACTGCGGGTGGAGACGCCACTCCTTCACGCAGTTGCAGCAAGTGTTCTCGCGCGGGTCGAGGTCGATCGCGATCCCGTAGACGTGATTGCTGACCTCGCCGTTGTGGTAGGTGTTGCGGTCCCGGATCCCGCTCAGGCGCCCCGGCTGGTAGTCGTCCTGACAGGTCCGCGCGATCTCGCGCTCGGCGCAGCGAGCCGCCGGGATGATGCGCTCGTTGAGGCGGATGGGCCGGTCGAAGAGCCGGAGCCCGCGGGCGTTCTGCATCGGGCTGCGGTCGTTCCAGGACGCCTGGCCGAAGCCCGTGAAGAAGCCGTACTGCTCGGTGCGGAATCGGATGGCCCGCGCGTGCGTGCCCCGGCGATCGCGCACCTCGTCGCGATCCATGCGGCGGTTCACCTGCCAGTTGGCGCGGATGAGGAACGCCTGCGGATCCTGCGGGTTGCAGTCGATCTCCTCCGCCGCGGCGCGCTCGCGCCACGTGGTCTCCTCCGCGTCGTCCTGGGCCCCGAGCGGGAGCGCCAGCGCCGCGCCGAGCGCGAGCAGCGAGGACAGAGCGGAGAGGGCGAGGCCCAGTCGGGAGCGGGGTCGGGATCGCACGCGCCGAGGGTAGCTCACCGTCCCCCGGACGCGAGCCCCCCGAGGTCACGCGCCGCGGATCCGGTCGAGGTCCGTCCAGAGCGCGTCCACGTCCAGGGCGATCCCGATGGAGTCGAGCGGGAGCGCGCCTCCGCGGACCAGGGTCACGAGCCACTGATCGGCGGACACGCGGCGGTGATGCTCGACCAGGCGCGCTTCCCAGGAGACGACCACGTACTCGGCGAAGCTCTCGAGCGTCCGGTAGTGCGACAGCTTGCCACCGCGGTCGTAGTCGGCGGTGGTGGGCGAGGCCACCTCGACGACGAGCGTGGGGTTCACGAGGGCGTTGGGGTCGCGCTCGTCGTACCGGGGCGTCTCGCAGACCACGAGCGCGTCCGGGTAGTGGTACGCCTCGGTCGCCGGGGTGGAGACCTTCTGGCCGTCGGGGAACGCGACGCAGTCCCTCCCCGCCAGCCCGTTCGTCAGCTGCACGATCACGTTGCGCGTGACGATGCCGTGCTCGGGCGTCGCCCCCCGAGAGGCCCACGCGAGCCCGTTCGCGTACTCCCAGCGCTCTTCGCTCGCCGCGTCGAGCGCCACGTACTCGGCCACGCTCATCCGTCGCTCGTCCCGCGCCTCCACCACCCGAGCATACCGCGCGACGCGGGCTCGGGCAGGGCGCGCTCGGGCAGGGAGCGCTCAGGCAGGGAGCGGGGCGCGGTCGGGGCGGGTGACGAAGAGCGGGGTCGCGGCGCGCAGGCGGGCGATCAGCTCCTTCCAACCGTCGTCGGCCATCGAGGGCAGCTCCCGCTCGTGCAGCGCCACCACCTGGTAGTAGACGGGCAGCTCGCTCGCGCCGAGCTCGGGGTCCTTCACCAGCGCGGCGCAGCGCAGGCGCCCGCCCGGGTCGACCGGGGTCGGGAGGCAGAGGTAGTGCCCCTCCTCGAAGCCGACGCCGCTCTCCACCACGTGCCGGGCGAAGCGCTGGAGCAGCCCGACCGGCCAGGCGGGCGGGCCGACGGGGCCCTCCGCGCGGGGGACGCGAGCGAGGCGGAACGTCAGCTCGAGCGCGAATCGGTCGCGCAGGCCGAAGCCGACGTAGTGCCAGTGCTGCGGCGCCTCCTGGGGCGCGGCCTCGAACACGCCGACCGTGGTCAGCGGCTCCTCACGCGTCCCCGGGCCGGAGAAGATCTCCGGCTCCTGCTCGCCGTAGAGCGCGGCGAGCGGCCCGGTCTCCAGCCGGGTGCGGATGCGTATGGGCGGGAGGCGCATCAGGGGAGGTCTACGCCTCCCCGGTCGATTCCTTCCCGCCCTCGCGGTAGTGAGGTGCCCAGCCGCTGGGGTCCTGGAAGAGCCGCACGCATCGGATGGTCTTCCGATCCGTCAGGAAGAAGCGGTGGTGACGGTCCTTCGGCACCACGATCAGGTCGCCGGGCTCCACCGTCACCCGCATCCAGCGATCGTCCTGGCTGCGGATGTCGAAGACGCCCTCCCCCTCGAGCACGAAGCGGACCTCGTCCTCGGTGTGGAGGTGCTCGTCCACGAACTTCGCGCAGATGGCCTCGAGGTTCTCGGTGTCCGGCCGGAGCGCGACCTCGTCCTGGTGGACGTAGCCCTGCGCCGCCTTGAGCGCGTCGATCGGGCCCTGGTAGGCCCCGAGGTCGAGCCGCTCGTAGTGGACGCCCTCGGCGCCGAGTCGCTGCGGGTCGATGGTCTCTTCGGTCTCGAGCCAGTGCGCGCGCATCGCGTGTCCTCAGTGCTTGAGCAGCGGCTGTCCCTCGAGCTCGGGGGCTCGCGGCGCCTGGGTGGGATCGAAGCCGAGCTTGCGCATCTGCACCGCGGCCTCGAAGAGGTAGTCGTAACACTCGGCGTGGGTCTTGGCCTTCACCCAGTCCTCGCCCCACACGTACACGCCGTGGCGCCGCACCAGGACCGCGTGGCTCTGGGGGTAGGCCTCGATCGCGGCGGCCATCGAGTCGGCGAGGTCGTGCTCGTGCGCCGTGTTCTCGATGATCGGGACGACCAGCTCGTCGTGATATCCGACGCCGGTGATGCCCTTCATCATCTCGAGGTGCGTGACCCGGAAGGCGTCCTCGAAGAGCAGGGTCGCGAGCATCGCGTTGACGCTGTGGCTGTGCAGCACCGCGCCGGCGTCCCGCAGCCGGAAGGCGTTGTAGAAGAGCGGCGCGCAGGCGCTCACCTTCGCGGCGCCGGCCGGCGCCTCGACCACCTCCCCCTCCGCGTCGAGCACGAAGAGGTCCTCGGGCCGGAGGCGCTCCTTCTGCACCCCCGACGGCGCCATGTAGACGCGCTCGCCCTCGCGGACGCTGATGCCCCCGCCGGTCCCGCTGACCCAGCCCAGGTCGTAGAACTGGCGGCACAGCTCACAGATGATCTCGCGCGGGTCCTGGGTCACGACGTCCTCCGAAGCGAGAGAGGGTATCGAACCGGCCGTGAGGCGCAACCGCCGGCTGGACGCCGATCGGCGGCGTGTCATGAGACGGGGCGGCGGTGACGGACGCGTGGGCTGGGAAGGCTGGGTCGTCTCGGGGATCGTGGTCGCGCTGGTCACCGGGCTGGCGCGCGAGGTGGCGTCGCCCCCGAAGGTGTTCGCCGCGGCGCTGGCCGCCCTGGTGGCGCTCTCGCCCGCCTCGCCACGCCTGCCCGACGCGGGCGCCCTGCTCGCGGCGTTCGGCAACGAGGCGCTCTGGACCATCGCCGCGCTCTTCGTGCTGAGCGGCGGCGTCACCCGCTCCGGCGCGCTCGCGCACGTGACCCGCTGGCTCGGCCGCCCGCGCTCGGTGGCCGGCGCGCAGCTGCGGCTGATGGCGCCGGTGATCGGGGCGAGCGCGGTGCTGAACAACACCCCGGTGGTCGCGATGATGATCCCGGTCGTGAAGGGCTGGGCTCGCGAGGCGGGGCTCGACCCGCGCAAGCTGCTGCTCCCGTTGAGCTACGCCGCGGTGCTCGGCGGGGTCTGCACCCTCATCGGCACGAGCACCAACCTCGTCGTGCAGGGGCTGCTCCGCCAGGCCGACCTGCCCACCTTCGGCTTCTTCACGCTCGGCTGGATCGGCGCCCCGGTCGCGGCGGCCGGCGTGCTCTACGTGCTCGCCGTCTCCCGCTTCTGGTCGCCGCGCCCCCGAGACGGCGCCCCGGACGTGGACCTCCCCGAGACGGTCGAGGGCCACCCGGGGCGCGCCGCCGTTCTGCTCGCGCTCTTCGTCGCCTCGGCCGCGCTCGAGCCGATCACCGGGGTCCCGGTCGTGGTCAGCGCGGTGGTCGCGGCGGCGCTCTCGGTCGCGCTCCGGGTGCTGTCCTTCGAGGCGGCCTGGCGCAGCGTCGACGGCGGCCTGCTCCTCTGCATCGGCGCGGCGCTCGCGCTCGCGAAGGCCCTCGAGCAGAGCGGGGCGGCGGGCGCGGCGGCGGACGCGCTCATGTCGCTCCTGGCTCCGCTCGGCGCCTGGGGCGCGCTCGCCGGCGTCTATCTCGTGACCTTGCTCTTGACCGAGGCGGTGACCAACAACGCGGCCGCGGCCCTCGGCTTCCCGCTCGCGGTCGCCGCCGCGGCCCAGGTCGACGCGCCGATCACGCCCTTCGCCATCGCCGTCGGCATCGCCGCGAGCGGCGGCTTCGCCACCCCGATGGGCTACCAGACCCACATGATGGTCTTCCTCGCCGGCCGCTACCGCTTCCGCGACGTCGCCCTGCTCGGCCTCGGCCTCGACCTCGTCGTCATGGCGGTCGCGCTCACCCTGATCCCCCTCGTCTTCCCCCTCCGTTGATCACGGGAGGCGGAGGCCGACGCCGATCTGGAAGATGAGCTCGGCCGGGTCGTCGGCGTCCTCGGGGGCGTCGGTGGGGAGCGGGATCCAGTCGTCGACGACGAAGAAGCGCGGCGTGATGTCGAGGGCGACGTCGTGGTCGAGCAGGATCGAGACCGGGGCGTCCCAGGCGATGTACCAGGTGGGGTCGCGGTCGCTGCGGAGCATCAGGCCGAGCTCGGGGCCGACGATGGAGCTGAAGGTCGGCAGCCGGACGACGGTGCGCTCGTAGCGGTTGTAGAGCGCGTCGCCGATGCCGATCGCGGCGATCCACTCCGCCTCCTGGCCGCGGTCCGCCCGGTAGAGGAAGTGCGCCTTCAGCGAGGCGCCGATCTGGTCGCCCACGATCGCGTCGACCAGCGAGTCGCCGAAGTCGCGCTCGTCGGAGTCCCGCGCGCGGTGGAGGAAGATCCAGTCGGCGGCGACGCTGCCCCCGACCCAGGTGCCGGGGGTCTCGGCCAGGGTGGCCACCGCCAGCTCGATCGACAGCTCGAGGCGGTCGCCGCGCTCGCGGTGCTCGCTCACCCAGCGCGGGTCCTCGGCGTGGCGCGCCTCCTCGTCCCGCGTCGCCTCGCGCCAGGCGCCTTCGCCCGGGTGGCTCTGGAGCCCGAGGAGCTGCACGCGGGGGTCGCCCCGCAGCGCGTCGAGCTCGGCGGAGTAGCCGGCGACGTCGGTGGGCCAGCCGGAGACCCGCGCGATCGGCGCGGCGACGCGATAGATCGAGCCGGTCCCGGGGCAGGCGGGCGGCGCGCAGGCGATCTCCTCGACCACCGGCGCGCAGCGCTCGGCGCAGGCGCTCACCGGGTCTGCGCCCGCGCGGCTGAAGGCGCGGTCCGGGGCGATCCAGATCGCGGGGACCTCCGCCTGGAGGGAGAGCAGCCCGCCGACCCGGGCCGCGCCGTCCTGGGCGGCGGCGGGGGCGGCGAGGAGCAGCGAAGCGAAGAGCGGGAGCCAGCGCATGGGCGGCTCCGACGCGCCGCTCGGGCAAACGATCTCCGTTTTGATAGGCTCCGCCCCGATGGCACGTCGCAGTCCCAACAAGCACATCAACCTGAACGTCCGAGGCATGCGCGCCTCGGCGACCGTCGCGATCAACGAGCACAGCAACGCGCTGCTCGCCGAGGGCCGGACCGTCTACAAGCTGGGGCTCGGGCAGTCGCCCTTCCCCGTGCCGCGCTCGGTGGTCGACGCCCTGCGGGACCACGCGCCCGAGAAGGACTACCTGCCGGTCCGCGGCCTCTACGATCTGCGCCGCGCGGTGGCCCACTACACCGAGCGCAAGGCGGGCATCGACCGGACCGCCGAGGACGTGCTCATCGGCCCCGGCAGCAAGGAGCTGATGTTCCTGCTCCAGCTCGTCTACTACGGCGACCTGCTCATCCCGACCCCGGCCTGGGTCTCGTACGCGCCGCAGGCGCAGATCATCGGACGCAAGGTCGAGCTGGTGCAGACCCGCGCCGAGGACGGCTGGATGCTGACCCCCGAGGCGCTCGACGAGGCGTGCTCGCGCGACTCGGACCGGCCGCGGGTGGTGATCCTCAACTACCCCTCCAACCCGACCGGCTCGACCTACAAGGTCGACCAGCTCAAGGCGATCGCGAAGGTCGCCCAGAAGCACGGGGTGCTGCTGCTCTCGGACGAGATCTACGGCGAGCTCCACCACAAGGGTCAGCACGTCTCGATCGCGCGCTACTACCCCGAGGGCACCATCATCAGCGCCGGGCTCAGCAAGTGGTGCGGCGCGGGCGGCTGGCGGCTCGGCACCTTCGTCTTCCCGGAGTCGCTGCGCTGGCTGCTCGACGCGATGGGCGCGGTGGCGAGCGAGACCTACACGTCGACCAGCGCGCCGATCCAGTACGCGGCGGTCACCGCCTTCGAGGGCGGCGCCGGCATCGAGCGCTACCTCCAGAACTCGCGCCGCATCCTCAGCGCGCTCGGCCGCTGGTGCGCGCGGCACCTGCGCGGCGCGGGCGTCGAGTGCCCGCAGCCGGTCGGCGGCTTCTACCTCTTCCCCGACTTCAGCGCGCACGCCGAGGCGCTCGCGGCCCGCGGGATCACCGACGCGCCGACCCTCTGCGCGCGGCTCCTGGACGAGACCGGGGTGGCGATCCTGCCGGGCTCGCAGTTCGGGCGGCCGCCGGAGGAGCTGACCGCGCGGCTGGCCTACGTCGACTTCGACGGCGATCGCGCGCTGGAGGCGGTGGCGGTGATCCCGAAGGAGCAGCCGCTCGACGAGACCTTCCTGAAGCGGCACTGCGGCAAGGTCGTGGCCGCCATCCAGGCGATGGCGCGCTGGGTGGAAGCTGGCGCCTGATCCACCCCGGCCCTATCTGGGCCGCATGCGACATCTGTGGGTGGGAGTCCTCGCGTGGGCGCTGGCGGCGCCGGCCCTCGCGCAAGACGCGGAAGAGGCGGAGCCGGAGTTCGGCGTGCGCGGCACGGTCGAGCTCGGGTTCCTCGCGGTGCTGGATCACGACATCCAGCTCGGCACCGACGGCACGTTCATCGACTACCCGAGCGACCTCGAGCAGTCGAACCTCTACTTCGTGCCGCGCCTGTCGGTCGAGGTCGACATCTGGCGGCAGCATCACCTGACGTTCCTCTACCAGCCGCTCGACATCACCTCGACCGCGACCCTGCGGCGGGATCTGAGGATCGACGGGCTGGACTATCCGGAGGGCACGCCGGTGCGCGCGCGCTACGGCTTCCCCTTCTACCGGCTGAGCTGGGACTTCGACGTGCTGCCGGAGCGCGACACGCTGCTCGCGTTCGGCCTCGGGCTGCAGCTCCGGAACGCGACCATCGAGTTCGAGAGCCTCGACGGCGAGCGCTACCGGAGCCGCAACGACGTCGGCCCGGTGCCGCTGCTCCGCGCGCGCGGCCGCTTCCCGGTGGCCAACCGCTTCTTCTTCGCCTTCGAGATCGACGGCTTCTACGCGCCGATCAGCGTGCTCAACGGCAGCGACACCGAGGTGCAGGGCGCCATCCTCGACGCGAGCCTCCGCTTCGGCTGGCGCTTCATGGACCACGCCGACGCGTTCCTGAACGTGCGCTACCTGGCCGGAGGCGCGTCGGGCGCGGGCGATCCCACGCCGACCAGCGACGGCGTGCAGAGCAACTGGCTGCACTTCCTGGTGGTCAGCCTCGGCGCGACGATCGACAGCCGGCCCTGACGTCCGGTTGACTTCGGTCCCCCAGGTGATACAGACGCCACCTCGTTCGAGGCAGGACGCGGACGCTCCATCGTGAAGCACACCGCTCCGGCCGACGGCGGGGCTTGGTGACCGGAGGCGCGCTCGGCGCCAGCCGCCGGTCTTCCTCTCGACAGGAGGGCGAGGATGGACACCCGGGGACGACATCTGCTGGTCGAGTACCACGGCTGCAGCGAGGCGATGCTCGATGACCTGGAGGGGGTCGAGGCGCTCATGAATCGCGCCGCGGTGGCCGCGAACACGAGCGTCGTGGCCTCCGTCTTCCATCCCTTCCAGCCCCAGGGCGTGAGCGGCGTGGTGGTGATCGAGGAGTCCCACCTCTCCATCCACACCTGGCCGGAGTACGGCTACGCCGCGGTCGACTTCTACACCTGCGGCCAGGGCGTCCCCGAGGAGGCGCACGCCGTGCTGCTCGAGGGCCTCGAGGCCACGGGGGCCGAGGTGATGACCGTCGACCGTGGGCTCGGGCTGCCCGGCCGCGGCTGCCGGATCCGGAGCCACGTGGCGAGCTCCCCGCGCGGCGGCACCGTCAGCGTGCGCGCCCCCGAGACGATGCCCCCGCCGGCCTCCGTCGAGGTCAGCCCGTGAGCGGGCTCTGGTATCGCGAGGTCTTCCGCGATCAGCTCTCCCTCGGGGTCCGCGTCGAGCGCACGCTGCACGCCTCGCAGAGCGAGTTCCAGCGCATCGAGATCCTCGACACCGCGTTCTTCGGCAAGATGCTCGTGCTCGACGGCATCTTCATGACGAGCGAGGCGGACGAGCACTACTACCACGAGATGATCGTGCACCCCGCGCTCTGCACCGCCGAGCGCATCGAGCGCGTCCTGATCATCGGCGGCGGCGACGGCGGCACCGCCCGCGAGGTGCTCCGGCACCCGGGCGTCGAGCGCTGCACGATGGTCGAGATCGACCGCGGCGTGGTCGAGGCGTGCAAGGCGCACCTGCCCGAGATCGGGCGCGAGGGCTGGGCCGACCCGCGCCTCGACCTGCGCTTCGAGGACGGCGTGCAGTTCGTGAAGGACGCGCCCGAGGGCAGCTTCGACGTCGTGATCCTCGACGGGAGCGACCCGGTCGGGCCGGCCGAGGGCCTCTTCGACGAGCGCTTCTACGAGGGCGTGAGGCGCGTGCTCGGCGCCGACGGCGTCTTCGCGCTCCAGAGCGAGTCGCCGACCGTCTACGAGCAGGTCTTCTACGACATCCAGGCCACCCTGCGCCGGGTCTTCGGGGCCTCTCACCCGTACTTCGGCAGCGTCACGCTCTACGGCGCGGGCATGTGGACCTGGACGATGACCGGGGATCCCGCCGCCCTGAAGCCGGAGCGAGTCGCCTCGATCGCCGAGGGCTGCCGCTACTGGTCCCCGGACATCCACCGCGCGGCCTTCGCGCAGCCGGCCGAGATCCAGCGCCGGCTTCAGGCGCCCGCTTCGTCCTGACGCCGGGCGTGCTCGAGCAGGGCGCCCTGCACCGACACCCGCTCGTCGCCGGCCACCACCTCGACCGCGTGCAGCGCGAAGCGCCCCTCGGTCCAGTCGAGCAGGCTCAGGAGCGACTCGAAGAGGCTGGCCCCCAGCTGGCCGCCGGGGAGCTCGACGCTGACGATCATTCCGTCGACGAGGCCGATCTTGGCCTCGCCGCCCGGGCGCGCGATCGCCAGCACGCCGGTCCGACGCTCGGCCTCGGCGAACGCGAGCAGGCTGGCGAGCGCGACCTGCTCGAGCGAGCCGCTCATGCCCTCGTCCGAGACGCCCTCCCGGCGGGCTCGGGCGACCACCCGCCGCACCCGCGCGAGCAGCTCCTCGGCCGCCGACGGCTTGGCGATGAAGTCGTCGATGCCGAGCTCGTAGCCTTTGATGCGGTCGGCGTCGGAGTCGAGCGTGGTCAGGAAGACGACGGGCACGCTCTTGGTCTTGTCGCGCGCGCGCAGCAGCCGCAGCAGCTGCCAGCCGTCCATCACCGGCATGGTCACGTCGGTGAGGACGAGGTCCGGCGGCTCCTTCATCGCCTTGCCCAGCGCGTCGAGCCCGTGCTCGGCCTCGGTCACCCGGTGCCCCGCGCTCTTCAGCGCCGTCGCCACCGCGCCGCGGTAGCTCGTGGAGTCGTCGACCACCAGCACGTGGATCGGCGCGTCGCCCGCCTGCTCCTCCGCGTCCACCGTCGCGCTGAGGAACACCGCGATCCGGGCCGCGAGGGGCGCGATGTCCGCCTCGAGGAACTTCATGCCCATGCCGGGCTGACGGCCGGTCTTCTCGGCCTCCTCCGGCGAGAGGGTGTAGGCGACCTCGGCCGGCACGCGCGCCGCGGGGCCCTCGTCGGGCAGCTCCATCTGCAGCTGCACCCGCGAGCCGGGCGGGAGCTGGTGGGTGGAGGTGACGAAGAGGCCGCCCCGGCTGATGTCGTCGGTGTAGGCGGTCACCAGCTCCTCGACGGAACGGAAACGCACCTTGATGCGCGCCGCGAAGCGCGGGGCGCGCCTGCGATCGGTCCCGTCGGTCATGCGGCCCGCATTCTGCCACACATCCACGAATGGGGGCGTGATTGCAGCTGCGAGGGCGCGCAGGGTCGAGGGCGTCAACTCCAGCTGAGCACCAGCTTGCCGAAGGTGTCGTTCTTCTCCATGCGCGCGTGCGCCTCGGCGATCTCGGTCATCGGCATCACGTCGTCGACCACCGGCTGAAGCGCGCCGCCCTCCCCGAACAGCGGGGCGATCCGACTGGCGAAGGTCTGGGCCAGCGCCGCCTTCTCCTCGAGCGGCCGGCTCCGCAGCACCGATCCGTGGAGCGTGAGCCGCTTGCGCAGGAGCGCGCCCATCGGGAAATTCGCCTCGCGCCCGCCCATGAGCCCCAGGGTCACCATGCGGCCGCGGACGGCGAGCGCGGCGAGGTTCTCCTCGAGGTAGGCGCCGCCGATCAGATCGAGCACGACCTCGACCCCATGGCCTCCGGTCAGCTCGCGGGCCTGCTCGGCGAACTTCCCGCCCTTCACGTGCACGGCGTGCGGCAGGCCGAGCTCGGCGCAGCGATCGAGCTTCTCCTCGGTGCGCGAGGTGCCGATGACCCGCGCGCCGGCGAGGCGGGCGAGCTGGAGCGCCGCGGTGCCGACGCCGCTCGCCACCGCGTGCACGAGCACGTGCTCCCCCGCGGCGAGGACGGCCTGGGCGAAGAGCGCGTCGTAGGCGGTGAGGAACGCCTCGGGGATGGCCGCGGCGTGCGAGAGCGCGAGCCCCTCCGGCACCCGGATCAGCTCCCGCTCGTGCACCAGGAGGTGGGTGGCCATCGCCCCGCCCCCGACGATGCCCATGACCGCGTCGCCGCTCGTGAAGCTGGTCACGCCGTCTCCGACCGCCGCCACCCGGCCCGCGAACTCGAGCCCGGGCACGTCGGCGGGCACGCCGGGAGGCGCCGGGTACAGGCCGCGCCGCTGCATGAGGTCGGCCCGGTTCAGGCCGGCGGCGGCGACCTCGACGAGGACCTGTCCGGCGCCCGGGTCGTCGACCGGGACGCGGTCGATGTGCAGGACCTCGGGCCCGCCGGGCTCCTTGATGCGGACTGCGCGCGCGATGGGCATGCCGCGATGATAGACCCACGCGCCCGGGGCGCGAGCGTCATTCCCGACCCGGCCGGGAGCGCAGCACGACCGCGGCTCGCCCGGGCAAGCGGATCGACAGCACCCCGCGCGCCCCGACCCGCCACGGGACGTCCGTCGCCTCGAGCGCGTCGAAGAGCAGCGTCCCTTCGCCGAAGCCGGTCGGCACCTCGGCGACCGAGTCGTCGAGCGAGGCGTTGAGCACGGTCAGGAGTCGCTCGTCCTCGAACGCGCGCTCCCACGCGAGCATGCCCGCGTCCGCCTCCGGCGCCTCGTCCGCGCCGCCCGAGCGCGACGCGTAGCGCACCTCGAGCGTACCCCGGCGCAGGGCGAGCGAGCCCCGGCGGAGCGCGGTCAGCCGCGCGACGTGGGCGAACATCGGGTGGCCCTCGTCGAAGCCGGCCGCGCGCCACAGCGGCTCGCGGGAGAGGTGGTGCCGCGTCCCGTCGAGCCCCTGCTCGGTGCCGTAGTAGATGACCGGCATCCCGTCGACGGTCATCACCGCGGTGAGCGCGATCTCGACCGCGAGGGGATCGTCGAGCTCGCCGCGCAGCCGGAAGACGTCGTGGTTGTCGCCGAACACCGCGCGCGCCGACCACGGATCGATCCCGATCCCGCCCGGCTGGCCCGAGGCCGGGAAGAACGAGCGGTTCGTCGACAGCGCCGGGACCGCGACCGAGGGCGGGCGGCCCTCGAGGATCACGCCGTTGATGAGCGTCTCCTTGAGGTCGAAGGCGAACACGCTGTCGAGCTGGTCGAGCTCGGTGTAGCGGGCGAGCGTCTCGGGGCGGGTGACGAAGACCTCCCCGAGAAGCAGGAAACGCTCCTTGCCGATCTCGGCCAGCCGGCGCCGGAGCCGCGCGTCGAAGCTCGCCCAGAACGCCCGGCCCGCGTGGGGCACCGCGTCGATCCGGAAGCCGTCCACGTCGGTCTGCTCCACCCACCAGACGTGCGTGTCGACCAGCAGGTCCACCACCTCGGGGCGCTCGGTGTCGAGGTCGCGCAGCCCGGTCGGGAAGTCGCCGAGCTCCTTCTGGAGGGGATCCGAGAGATCCCCGAAGCCGCGGCGGTGGAAGTGCTCGGGGCCCAGGGTCACGCGCTCGTATCCATCGCCCACCGCTCGCCACATGCGAGGCGCGTGCGAGAAGAGGAGCGGCGCCTCGTAGGGCGGGTCGGCGTAGGGAGGCTCGACCTCGCCCGGGTCGATCTCCCCATCGGCGTCCAGGTCGTAGGTGAAGACGCGCCCCGCGTGGTTGGGCACCACGTCGAGGATCACCAGCATGTCCCTCGCGTGCGCCTCGTCGACCAGCCCGCGCAGCTCCTCGAGGGTGCCGAAGCGAGGGTTCGCCTCGGTGAAGTCGCTCGGCCAGTACCCGTGATAGCCGTCCTCGCTCTCGGTGCGCTGCACGTTGGCGTAGGGCGGCGAGAGCCAGATCGCGGTGACGCCGAGCGCCTCCAGGTAGTCGAGCCGCCCGCGCACCCCCGCCCAGTCGCCCCCCTGGAAGCGCGCGAGGTCGTCCGGCTCGGGCCCGATCCCCTCGAGCACGTCGTTGCCCGGATCGCCGTCGTCGAACCGGTCGACCACGATCTGGTAGACGATCTCGTCCCGCCAGTCGTCCGCGTGCGTCCGCACCGCCGCGTCGGCGGGCGGCTCACAGCCGGCGAGACAGACCAGGAGAAGCGCCCAACGCACGCCGCCACTATGAGGCCTGGGCTCCGGAGCGCCCACTCCCGGAAGCCACCTTCAGAGTGAGATCGAGCCGAGCAGCGGCACGGTGCCGACCCGGACGCTCGGGTCGATCGCGGTGAGGGCGTCGACGAGCCGGGGCATGCGCATCGCGGGGAGCGGGCGGGCGCCGGCGTCCATGGGGCGGAAGAAGTTGTCCCAGTGGCTCAGGAGCACGGCGCCCGGGCGGAGCGCGCCCATGACGCGCGGGGCGAAGCGCTCGGTGGTGGTCCAGCCGGCCACGCACATCAAGAGGAGGTCGACGTCCCGCTCGGGGTAGGCGTCGAGCAGGTCCGCGCTGCCCAGGTGGTAGAGCCGCCGACCGGCGACCCGGATGTCGACCCCGAAGACCGCGCCACAGCGATACTCGTGCGTGCGGAGCGGGATCTGGTCGCAGTCGCTGATGTCGCCCGGCGACGGGATGCGCCCGAACGCGAAGGCGGAGTGCACGCTCGGCACGAAGCGGAGCTCGAACGGCCCGACCTCGGCGCGGGAGGGCTCGCGGCCGCGGCTCTCGACGTCGACCACCTGCGTCTCGGGCACGCCCTCGAGGCGGCAGAGGTGCACGCACGAGCGGGAGCCGTAGACGGTGGCCCCGGTGCGCTTCGCGATGGCCGGCACGTCGAGCACGTGGTCGAAGTGGGTGTGACCGGCGACGATGGCGTCGGCGCGGGGGGCGTGGCGCGCGACGAGCGCGGGGTCGCTCGACAGGCCCCCGAGGAGCCGGCGCAATGGAGCGCGCGTCACGTAGGGGTCGACGAGCACGGTGAAACCGTCGTGCTCGATCGCGAAGCCGGCCGTGCCCAGCCAGGTCACGGTGATGGGGCCGCGCTGGGCGGGGACCTCGAAGTCGCGAGGGCCGAACGAGAGGTCTTCGGGGCGCACGGCGCGGAGCGTATCACCTGGACAGCGCGCGAGCGGCCGTGCGTCAATGCGCGCGATGAGGCGCCTGCTGACGTTTGCCCTGGTCTGCGCCGTCACCGCGCCCGCGGCGGCGCAGGAGCGCCCGACGGCCGACCCGACGCCAGCCTCGGAGCCGCTCCGCGCCGTCGAGCGCATGGCCGAGCCGGAGGCCGAGCTCGAGCCCATCCCCACCCCCCAGATCGGGCGGCGCATCGAGGAGACCTTTCGCGAGCTGCAGGACGTGGCGCCGCGGCTCCGTCGGCAGCGCGAGATCAAGGTGATCCGGGACGCCCTGCCCCCGTTCACCCGGGAGGTCGACCTGATGCGCGCCCTCCCGGCGCTCGAGCGGCTGCACGGCCTGTCCCCGCGCGCGCTGCTCGACCTGGAGCAGGAGTGGGAGCGCATCTCGCGCCGGCTCTCGGCGTGGCAGTCGGCCCTCGAGGCGCGGGTGACCTCGCTCGCCGAGGAGCGCTACCACGTGGGCCGCGCCAAGCGGCAGTGGCGCATGACCATGGAGGCGGAGCGGGAGGAGCCGCTCCCCGCCTCGCAGCTCGAGCGCATCCAGCGGCTGCAGGGCGAGATCCGGCGCGTGAACCGCCGCCTCGAGCGCCGCATCGACGAGGTGCTCGAGCTCCAGGGGCAGCTCTCGGACGAGGGCCTGCGGATCGCGGCGATGCTCGCCCGCATCCAGTCGGCGCGGCAGCAGGCGCGGGACGAGCGCGTGCACCCCGACCACCGCGCGCTCTGGAACGGCGGCGGCTGGCTGCCCGACGCGCGACCGGAGGCCATCCCGAGTCAGGTCGCGGAGGAGCACGCGGCCACCCTGGCCACCTTCCTGCGCCGGGAGCGGGTCATGCTCGGGGTGCACGCCGCGCTCTTCCTGGCGATCGCGCTGCCGCTGCTGTGGCTCCGTCGGCGCTATGGCGACGCGTCGCCCCGGGCCCACGTCGCGCCGCTCCGGGCGCTGCGGGCGCGGCCGCTCGCGAGCGCCGCGGTCCTCGCGCTGGTGGCCACCCCGGTCGTGCACGCCTACGAGCCATCGGTCGTGCGGGCGCTGGTGCTGCTCCTGTTCGTGCCCGCGATCCTCCGACTCGCGCCCTACCTGTTGTCCGAGCCGCGCCGACCGATCCTGGGCCTCATCGGCCTCGCCGCGGTGAGCACCGTCGTCGCGGTGGGCTACGCGCCGCCGATGCTCCGTCGGGCGCTGCTGCTGCTGCTGCCCTTCGGCGGCGTCGTGTTCGCGTGGCTGCTCCACCGCGGGCTCGCGGGGCGCGCTCCCCTCACCGGCGGGCAGCGGCTGGTGGGCTGGATCCTGCGGCTCTCCGCCTTCCCCTTGGTCCTGGCGAGCTGGTACGGCGCCGCCGGCTACGTCGAGCGCGCCGCGGTGTGGATCGACGGCACCTTCACCGTGATCGAGATGACGGTGGTGGCGATGATGGCGGTCGACCTCGCCTCGGCGATGATGCGGCAGGCGGCCCGGACGCGCTGGGCGCGCGCGCTCTGGACGTTCCGCAAGCGCCGCCTCGCCGCGACCCGCACCCTCGCCCGCGTGTTCCGATGGGTGGGCCTCGGCGGCGTCCTCTACGCGGCCCTCGTCGGCTTCGACGTGCTCGACCCGCTGGTCGACGGCAGCCGCCTCGTGCTCCGCAAGAGCTACGCCTTCGGCTCGATCGAGCTGTCGGTCGGCGAGGTCATCGCCTTCGTCTCAGTCATCGCCGGCACCTTCGTCGTCGTCCGCCTCGTGCACTTCCTGCTCTCGCAGGAGTTCCTGCCGCGCTTCGATCTCGGCCAGGGCACGGAGGCCGCGATCTCGCTCACCGTCAGCTATCTGCTGGTCGCCCTCGGCGTCGTGCTCGCGTTCGGCAACGCGGGCGTGAACCCGGAGCAGCTCGCCCTGCTCGGCGGCGCGCTCGGCGTCGGCATCGGCTTCGGCCTGCAGAACGTCGTCAGCAACTTCGTCTCCGGCCTCATCCTCGTGGCCGAGCGCCCGATCAAGGTGGGCGACGTCATCGAGATGGAGGAGCTCGTCGGCACCGTGCAGCGCATCGGCATCCGCTCCAGCACCGTCCGCGCGCTCACCGGCGCCGAGGTCATCGTGCCCAACGCCGACCTGATCAGCGGCAACCTCGTCAACTGGACGCTCAGCGACGCCCGCCGCCGCGTCGACGTCAAGGTCGGCACCGGCTACGCGCACGACCCCTCCGAGGTGAAGCGCATCCTCGAGGGCGCGGTCCGCGGCCAGCGCGGCGTGCTCAACGATCCGAAGCCCGAGGTGCTCTGCACCGGCTTCGGAGACAGCAGCGTCGACTTCGAGGTCCGCGTGTGGACGGGCAGCTACAGCGAGGGGGTGCGGGTGTACTCGGAGCTCGCCCAGCGCATCCACCGCGTGCTCGGCGAGGAGGGCATCGAGATCCCGTTCCCGCAGCGCGACCTGCACCTCAAGTCCGGCGCCGAGGCGCTGGGCTCCGAGACCGCCGAGTAGGACACCGCCCGGGCGCCGCGTTATACCGCTCGACGTGGGCGCGGCGGCGGAGATGTTCTTGCTCACCCGCGGCCTCCGGCAGCGCGCCGACGGGCTGGAGCTGACCTACTGGGGCTGGAGCGCGGACGGCCCGATCCGCGTCATGCTCACCGGCGAGCGCGCCCGCTTCTTCGTCGAGCGGGACGTCGAGACCCGGGCCGGCGACCGGGCCGAGAGCCCGCTGACGACGCTCGACGGCGCGCCGGTCGACGAGGTGACCTTCGCCGACCGCCGGGCGATGCGCGCCGAAGCCGATCGGCTGCGGCGCCAGGGCACGCCGGCGTGGGAGGACGACGTCAAGCCCGCCGACCGCGTGCTGATGGAGCGCTTCATCACCGCGGGCTGCCGCGTCGAGGGCGAGGCCCGCCGCCGCCGCGGCTTCGTCGAGTACGTGAACCCGACGCTCTCGCCGGCCGACGTCACCCCGCAGCTCGTCGTCTCCTCGTTCGACGTCGAGTCGGAGGGCGCGGACGGGCCGCTCCTCTGCGTCGCCATCGTCACCGGCGACGAGGAGCGCGTCTTCGTCCGCGGCCGCGGCCCCGCGCTGCCGGGCGTCCGCTACTTCGACGACGAGCGGGGCGCGCTGAGCGCCTTCCTCGGCTACGTCGAGGCGCGCGACCCCGACGTGCTCATCGGCTGGAACGTCATCGACTTCGACGTCGACTATCTGTCCAGGCGCTGCGAGGCGAACGGGCTGCGCTTCTCGCTCGGACGGGACCGATCGCGGGCCCGCGTGCTCCGCGGCCACCAGCCCAACGCGCCCGCGGTGGCCATGGTCTCGGGCCGCGTGGTCCTCGACGGCATCGCCACGATGCGCGCCGCCACCTGGAGCTTCGAGCGCTGGAGCCTCGAGCACGTGGGCCACGCGCTGCTCGGGCGCGGCAAGGCCATCGCGAAGGTCGAGGACAAGCTCGGGGAGATCCTCCGCATGTACCGCGAGGACCTGCCCGCTCTCATCGGCTACAACCTCGAGGACTGCCGGCTGGTGCGCGACGTCTTCGACGCGGCGCACGTGCTCGACTTCGCGATCGAGCGACAGCGCCTGACCGGCCTGACCATGGATCGCCGCGCCGGCGCGGTCGCGTCCTTCGACTACCTCTACCTCCCCCGCCTCCACCGGCGCGGGCGGGTGGCCCCCTCGAAGGGCATGCGCGGCGAGCCCCTGACGAGCCCGGGCGGCTACGTGATGGACTCGGATCCCGGGCTCTACGAGAACGTGCTCGTCCTCGACTTCAAGAGCCTGTACCCGAGCCTGATCCGCACCTTCCTGGTCGACCCGCTCGGCCTCGCGGTCTCGGACGGCGACCAGGTCCAGGGCTTCGCCGGCGCGACCTTCTCGCGCACCGAGCACATCCTGCCCGGCCTCATCGAGACGCTCTGGGCGGCCCGGGACGAGGCCAAGCGCAAGGGCGACGCGGCGCTGTCCCGCGCCATCAAGATCCAGATGAACTCGTTCTACGGGGTGCTCGGCACGCCGCAGTGTCGCTTCTACGACCCGCGCCTCGCGACCTCGATCACCCGGCGCGGTCACGAGGTCCTGCGCGGCAGCCGCGAGGTGGTCGAGGCCGAGGGGCACCGCGTGATCTACGGCGACACCGACTCTCTCTTCGTGCTGCTCGGCCCCGGCCTCGACGCCGCCGCCTGCGAGGCCCGGGGCGCCGCGCTCGCCGAGACGCTCAACGCGCACTGGCGGGAGAAGGTGCGCCTCGAGCACCGCCTCGAGAGCGCGCTCGAGATCGAGTACGAGACCCGCTACGCGCGCTTCCTGATGCCGACGATGCGAGGGAGCGAGCAGGGGAGCAAGAAGCGGTACGCCGGCTGGGTGGACACCGCCGAAGGCGGCGGCAAGCTGGTGGTCAAGGGCCTCGAGGCGGTGCGCACCGACTGGACCCCGCTCGCGCGCCGCTTCCAGAAGGAGCTGCTCCGGCGCGTCTTCACCGACCAGCCCTACGAGGCGTGGATCCGCGAGCTCACCGACCGCCTCTACCGCGGCGAGCTCGACGACGAGCTCGTGTACCGCAAGCGGCTCCGGCGCGACCTCGACGACTACACCCGCAACGTCCCGCCCCACGTCGCCGCCGCCCGCCAGCTCGGCAGGCCGGTGCGCGAGATCGAGTACGTCATCACGGTCCGCGGCCCGCAGCCGTCCGAGCTGCGCTCCGCGGCCCTCGATCACGCCCACTACCTCGAGCGTCAGCTCGCGCCCGCCGCGGCCGCCGTGCTGCCGTTCCTCGGCGCCGACTTCATGAAGCTCGGCGGCCGACAGCTGTCCCTCTTCTGACCGGGGCCTCGCGTTCGACCGCCAGGTGATCCAGCATGGCGCCCATGCGCACCTCGCTCGGAGCCCTCGCCCTCGCCGCTCTCCTCTCCGCCTGCGGCGGCTCGACCGCCGACGAGGCGACGCTGCGCGCTCAGCTGCGAGAGGAGGTGCGCGCCGAGATGGAGGCGGAGGCGGCGCAGGCCGCGCGCCGCAACCAGCCCCAACACGTCGACGTGGAGATGCCCGAGGTCGAGCGCTACCTCGTCGACACGGCGCACGCGCCGGCCCGGGGCGCCTCGGCGCCCCTCGTGACCATCGTGACGTTCAGCGACTTCCAGTGCCCGTTCTGCGGGCGCGTGCAGCCGACGCTCGAGCGGCTGCTGCGGGCGCATCCCGACGAGGTGCGGCTGGTCTTCCGGAACAACCCGCTGCCGTTCCACCAGGAGGCGATGCCGGCCGCCGAGGCCGCGCTCGAGGCCTACGATCAGGGCGGCGACGCGATGTTCTGGCGCTACCACGACCTGCTCTTCGCCAACCAGCAGTCGCTCGACCGCGCCAGCCTCGAGCGGTACGCGGCCCAGGTCGGCATGGACGCGACGCGCCTCGCGGACGCGCTCGACCGGCACACCCACCGCGCGCGCATCCAGGAGGATCAGGCGGAGACCAACGCCCGCGGGGCCCGCGGCACGCCGGCGTTCTTCCTCAACGGGCGTCAGCTCATGGGCGCGCAGCCCTACGAGCGCTTCGAGGAGATTGTCGAGGAGGAGCTCGCGCTGGCGCGCCGGCTGATGGAGGCGGGCGTGCCGCGCGGCGGGCTGTACGCGCACCTCATGCAGGACGCGCGCACCGAGGCCGCGCCGGAGCCCGAGGCCGCGCCGCTTCGCGCCCAGAGGCGCCCCGACCCCGACGCCATCTACCGCGTCCCGGTCGGCAACCAGCCCCAGCAGGGCCCGGACGACGCGCTCGTCACCATCGTCGAGGTCGCCGAGTTCGAGTGCCCCTTCTGCGCCCGCGTGCAGCCGACGCTCGAGCAGCTCCGCCAGCGCTACGGGAGCGACCTCCGGATCGTGTTCCGGCACAACCCGCTGCCCTTCCACCAGAACGCGATGCCCGCGGCGGAAGCGGCGGCCGAGGTCTACGCGCAGGGCGGCGCGAGCGCGTTCCATCGCTACGCGGCGATCCTCTTCGAGAACCAGCGCGAGCTCACCCGCGACAACCTGCTCGCGTGGGCGACCCAGGTCGGCGTCAGCGCGGCAGACGTCGACCGCGCCCTGTCCGACCACCGCCACCGGCCGACCATCGAGGCCGACCAGCGCCTCGCGCAGAGCCTCGGCGCGAGCGGCACCCCCAGCTTCTTCATCAACGGCCGCCTGCTGCGCGGCGCCCAGCCCTACGAGGCGTTCGAGCGAGCGGTGAACGACGCGCTGACCCGCGCCCGGGCCGAGGTCGCCCGTGGCACGCCCCGCGCCCAGGTCTACGCCCGCCTCATCGAGGACGGCGCGACGAGCCCGCAGCTCCTCCCCGGCGGCGAGCCGGAGCCCGCGCGGCCGGCTCCCGACCACGTCTACGCCATCCCGGTCCCCAGCGGCGCCCCCTCCCGCGGCCCGGCGGACGCCCCGGTCACCCTGCAGCTCTGGAGCGACTTCCAGTGCCCGTTCTGCAACCGCATCCGGCCGACCCTCGACCAGATCGTCCAGCACTACGGCAACCAGGTGCGCGTGGTCTGGCGTGACTACCCGCTGCCCTTCCACCAGAACGCGATGCCGGCGGCCCGCGCCGCCCGCGAGGTCCACCGCCAGGGCGGCGACCGCGCCTTCTGGGAGTTCCACGACCTGGTCTTCGACAACCAGCGCAACCTCACGACCGACGAGCTCGTCCGCCTCGCGGGCACGGTCCGCGGCGTCAACGCGCGCCGCGTCCGCCAGGTGCTCGAGTCGGATCGCTACGAGGCGGAGGTCCGCGCCGACATGCAGGCCGTCACCGACGCCGGCGCCCGCATCGGCACCCCGAGCGTCTTCGTCGAAGGCCGCCTCATCCAGGGCGCCCAGCCCTTCGCCGCCTTCCAGGCGGCCATCGACGCCGCCCTCGCCGCTCCCTGACCTCCTCCTCGGAGGTCGTCGGGGCCTTCATGTTCTCTCGCCGAGGCGCAAAGGTGCAGGCGACAGGATGTCCTTCGTGTGAGGTCTTCGGCGGCTTCAGAATTTCACGCAAAGACGCAAAGGTCGATGCAGGCAGCGGGATGGACGCACGCCACCCTCGTCACACCTCCTTCGTGTGAGGTCTTCGGGGCCTTCATGTTCTCTCGCCAAGGCGCAAAGCCGCAAAGGTCGATGCAGGCAGCGGGATGGACGCACGCCACCTTCGTCAGACCTCCTTCGTTCGAGATCTTCGGGGCCTTCTGAATTTCACGCAGAGGCGCAGAGACGCAGAGATGGGTCGGGGGGCAGGGTCACTCACGCTCCCAGCTCGACCTCGGCCACGGACTCCGCGTCCACCGCGGCGACGCCGCCACGTCGACTCTCCCGAGCCCCACCGCCAGTCGACCCGTCACGGACTCCCACGGACTCCCTCCCCACCCCGGCGACGCTCCGCCCACGTCGCCACAGCACGGCACCCGCCGGCCTACGTCCATCCCGCTGCCCCCCGCCCCTTTGCGTCGTTGCGTCATTGCGTGAAACTAATTGCGGCCACCAAGCCGCTCACAGCACGCCCCACGCCGGCCACCCGCCATCCCGCTGCCACCCCACCCCTTGGCGGCTCCGCGCCTTGGCGAGAGCAAGTCGCCGCCACCGAGCCGCTCACCGCAGCCCCACGCCGGCCACCCGCCATCCCGCTGCCACCCCACCCCTTGGCGGCTTCGCGCCTTGGCGAGAGCAAGACCGCGGCGACCGAGCCGCTCACAGCACGCCCCACGCCGGCCACCCGCCATCCCGCTGGCACCTCTTGGCGGCTTCGCACCTCGGCGAGAGCCAGTTCGCGGCGACCGAAGCGCGAGGAGGCGCGACGGGAGGGTCAGCGGGGTCCGAGGACGAGGTAGTCGCGGGGACCGATCGAGACGGAGCCGCCGGAGACGTCGCCGCCGGAGAGGAGGTCGACGTAGCTGCCGGCCGGGATCGACACCGTGCGGGGTGAGTCCGCGCGGTTGATGGCGACCGTCACGTCCGGGGCGCTCTCGCCGCAGCCGCCCATCGCGTAGACCCACGTGTTCGCGTCGACCGAGAGCGTGCGGCGGCGGCCGCGGGTCAGCGCGCGGGTCTGGGTGCGGAGGCGGGCGAGGGCGCGCACCCGGTCGCGGAGCGCGAGCTGGTGCGGGTTCAGGGACGCGTCCGACGTCGGCATCATGCGCCGGTTGTCGGGGTCGCCGCCGCCGGCGAGGCCGATCTCGTCGCCGTAGTAGAGGAGCGGGATGCCCGGGTTGGTGAAGAGGATGGCGTAGGCCACCGCGAGCCGCTCGTAGGGCGCGGCGTCGCTCGGCTGCGGCGGGCGCCAGTCCCAGCCGTTGCCCGGGTTGCTCCCCTCGCGGCAGTTCGCGATCTCGCCGCTCGCGAAGTGGATCACGCGCGGGATGTCGTGGTTGCCCGCCCAGGTCGTCATGATCGCGCTCGGGCCGTAGAACGCGTCGTTGCCGTCCATCCAGCTCGAGAGGCTCCCGAGGTTGCCGTCGGGGCGGAAGACCGCCTCGCAGAGGCGCGCCTTGAGCGGGAAGTCGAACTGCCCGTCGAGCATCGTGTCCGGGTCGACGAAGCTGCCGATGAGGCCAGGGTCGTCGTAGGCGAAGGTCTCGCCGACGAGGTAGAAGCGGTCGCCCGGAGAGTCGGTGATCTCGCGGTTCAGCCGGTCGCGCAGGTCGGTCAGCCAGCTGAGCGGCACGTGCTTGATCGCGTCGAGGCGGTAGCCGTCGAGGTCGTACTCGCGGGCCCACCAGAGCGCGTCGTTCACGCTCCAGCGGCGCGCGTCGGCGTTCTCGAACTCGAACGCGGGCAGGTAGTCGGTGAAGGCGCAGCGGGTGCCCCAGTAGGGATCGTCCCAGAGGTTCTCCGGGCCGCAGAGCGGGAGGCGGCCGTCGCCCCGGCGCGCGAACCAGTCCGGGTGCGCCGCGTGGAGCCCGCTGTCGATGTCCACGTGGTTCATCACGTAGTCGAAGAGCACCTTCATCGGCCGGCCGTCGGCGCCGGTCGTGGCGTGCGCGGTGTCGACGAAGGCGCGGAGATCCGCCTCGGTGCCGATGCGGCTCTCCACCTCGGGGCGCGGCACCGGGTTGCGCGGGTCCGAGTAGTCGATGTTCGCCGGCGACGGCCAGTAGCCGTGGTAGGCGCTGTACTGCCGCGGGTCGGAGGCCGGATCGATGGCGGCCCCCGCGGTGTCGCGGTTCTCGTACGGCGCGCTGAGCCAGACCGCGGTCACGCCCAGGTCGGCGAGGTAGTCGAGCGCGCCGGTCGCGCCCCGCAGGTCTCCGCCCTCGTACTGCCCGCTCGGGCCGCGCGCCGCGTCGCCGTCGGTGGCGCCGGGCACCGGGTCCGCCCGGCCGTCCGCGTCCCGGAAGCGATCGACCATCGCGAAGTACATGACGGCGTCGCGCCAGTCGAACTCCTCGAGGTCGCCGCAGCCAGTGGTGCAGACGAACATCACCGAGTTCTGGCCGCCGAAGCCGTCCGGGACGAGCTCGTCCGCGTTGGGGTCGGCGATCCAGTCGGTGCCGTCGATGATGAGCTTGTACTCGTGGCGGCCGAAGGGCTCGATGAGGGTGGTGAGCGTCCAGACGCCCGTCCCGTCGTTCATCATCTCGAGCGCGCCCTCGGCCGGGGTGCGCGCCCACTCGCTCGGGTCGCCGGCGCGCGGCGTGAACGAGCCGCTGACCCACACGCTCGAGGCGCCCGGGTTCACGTAGCGGAAGCTGATCTCGTTGCAGGGCGGGGGCGGCGGCCCGGCGTCGACCGGCGGCGGCTCCACGCTCCCGTCTCCGCAGCTCGCGTCGCCCGCGCCACCGTCGCCCCCGCGGCAGCGGCGCCACCCCGGGACCGGCTCGGCGTCGCGATCGATCACCGGGCCGCCGTCGACCACCGGCGGGGTGACCATGCCTTCGAAGGTGCAGCCCCCGGCGATGAGCACGGCGGCGGTGAGGGTGAGAGCGCGCATGTCGTCGAGTCCCGGTCGAGGTCGGAGCGTCACTCAGGCCGGAGACACTCTCGAGCGGAGACACTGTGAGGCGTTTTCCGGCCTCTGTCCAACCCGGGAGATCGGGCTAGACCCCCCGGGTGCACGAGCTCCGCGCGCTGCTCCGGCTCACCGGCCCGCTGCTGATCACCCAGCTCGGCAACATGCTGCTCGGCGTGGTGGACACCGCGGTGGTGGGGCGCCTCGGCGAGGTGCCGCTCGGCGCGGTCGGGCTCGGCAACGCCGTCTTCTTCACGCTCAGCGTGCTCGGCTTCGGGTGGATGCTCGCCCTCGATCCGCTCATCGCGCAGGCGGTCGGCGCCGGCGAGAAGCGGCGCGCGCGGCACCTCCTCTGGCAGGGCGTGTGGGTCGCCGCCGGCGGGGCGGTGCCGCTGACCCTGCTGGTCGTCCTGGTGACCGAGAACGTCGGCCGCTTCGGGGTGCCGCCGGAGACCGTGCGCGAGGTCACGCCGTACCTCTACGCGCGGCTCATCGGGCTCGCGCCCTTCCTCGTGCTCGCCGCGTCGCGCGCCTTCCTGCAGGCGCGCGAGGTGACGCGGCCGCTGGTGATCGGCGTGATCCTCGCCAACGTGCTCAACCTGCCGCTCACCTGGGGCCTCGTCTTCGGGGAGCTCGGGCTGCCGCGGCTCGGCACCGCGGGCGCCGGCTGGGCGAGCGCGTTCGCGACCTGCGTGCAGCTCGCCGTGGCCCTGCTCGCGGTGACCAAGCTCTGGGGCCCGCACCGGCGGTTCCACCCGCCCGCGCTCGCGCCCATCCGCAAGGTGCTGAAGCTCGGCACGCCCATCGGGCTGCAGCTGGCGGCCGAGGTCGGCTCGTTCGCCATCGTCACCGTGCTGATGAGCCGGCTGGGCACGCTGGCGCTCGGCGCGCACAACGTCGCGCTCACCCTGATCAGCACCACGTTCCAGGTGGCGGTGGCGCTGGGCGCGGCGACCGCGGTGCGGGTCGGCCACGCGGTCGGGCGATCCGACGCGCCGGGAACGCGGCGGAGCGGGCTGACCGGGATCGCCGCCGGCGCCGGCGCGATGCTGGCGGGCGCGGCCCTGTTCCTCACCGTGCCCGCGCACCTCGCGCGCGTGATCACCGACGAGGCCGAGGTGATCGCGGCCGCGGTGCCGCTCTTCGCGGTGGCCGCCGCCTTCCAGATCTCCGACGGCGTGCAGGCGGTGGCCGCGGGCGCGCTCCGGGGCGCGGGCGACACGCGCTGGCCGCTCGTCGCCAACCTGGTCGGGCACTACGCGATCGGCGTCCCCCTCGGCGCGACGCTCGCGTTCACGCTCGAGATGGGCGCGGTGGGGCTCTGGTGGGGACTCAGCGCCGGGCTGACCGCGGTGGCCATCGGCCTCACCGCGCGCTTCGCCTGGCTGTCGCGGCGACCGATCGCGCGCGCCTGAAAGGTCCCCGGAAGCTTGATCGGGGAGCGCCGCCGTCGCAGGCTCCGCGCCCTCGGAGGAAGACCATTGCCGACGCTTCGGTTCCACACGACCGCCTCTCTCGTCGCCGCGCTCGCGTCGGGGCAGCTCTTCGGCTGCGACGCCAGCTCGGAGGATCCCGCCGATCCAAACCCCAGCGGCGGCGGCGGCGGTAGCCGCGCGGACGACGGGCCGCGCCCCGCGCCCCCCGCGTCGGCCGACGCCTCGTTCCTCGACGCCTTCGCCGAGACCGGGCGCTTCCGCTACGGACACCCGCGCGCGATCGAGGTCCTGCCCGACGGCAGCGGCGTGCTCTACCTCCGCTCCGGCGGGCGGGACGCCGAAGGCAAGCTCTACGTCTTCGACCCCGCGACCGGCGAGGAGCGCGAGCTGCTGACCGCGGCCCAGCTGCTCGGCGAGGGCGGCGAGGAGGAGCTCAGCGCGGAGGAGCGCGCCCGGCGGGAGCGCATGCGCCTCACCGCCCAGGGCCTCGCCAGCTTCCGCCTCTCCCCCGACGGCGCGCAGATCCTGGTGCCGCTCTCCGGCCGGCTCTTCCTCGTGGACCGGGCCCGCATCGGCGAAGACGGCGCGATCCGCGAGCTCGAGTCCGACGCCGGCCGCGCGATCGATCCACGCTTCAGCCCCGACGGCTCCCACATCGCGACGGTGCGCGGCGGGGATCTGTACGTCATCGACGTCGCGACCGGCGCCGAGGTCCGCCTCACCACCCGCCCGAGCGAGCAGGTCGAGAACGGCCTCGCCGAGTTCGTCGCCCAGGAGGAGATGGGCCGGATGCGCGGCTTCTGGTGGTCGCCGGACTCGCGCTCCATCGCCTACCAGCAGACCGACCACGCGGGCATGGAGCGCATGCACATCCTCGATCCGATGCACCCGGAGCGAGAGCCGCAGGCCTGGCCCTACCCGCGGCCGGGCGAGGCGAACGCCGCCGTGCGCCTCGGCGTGATCCCGATCGCGGGCGGCGCCACCCGCTGGATCGAGTGGGACCACGACGCGATGCCCTACCTCGCGAGCGTGGAGTGGCCCGCGCAGGGCCCGCTCACCCTCCTGGTGCAGAACCGCGAGCAGGAGCAGGAGACGCTGCTCTCCGCCGACCCGTCGAGCGGGGCGACGACGACGCTCCTGACCGAGTCCGACGAGGCCTGGATCAACCTCGACCAGTCCACGCCGCGGTGGCTCGCCGACGGCTCGAGCTTCCTCTGGAGCAGCGAGCGCGAGGGCGACTGGCGGCTGGAGCTGCGCGGGGCCGACGGCGCGCTGGTGCGGACGCTGACCCCCGAGGGCTTCGGCTACCGCAAGCTGCTGCACGTCGACGAGGCGGCGGGCGTCGTCTGGGTGGCGGCGAGCGCGGAGCCGACCGAGACCCACCTCTACACCGTGCCGCTCTCGGGCGAAGGCGAGCCGACGCGACGCAGCGAGGCGGCCGGCGAGCACGAGGCGGTGCTGGCGAGCGGGACCGACGTCTGGGTACACGCCTGGCAGACCGAGGACGGCGAGGTCGCGAGCGTGGTGAAGCGCGGCGACGAGACGATCGGCGCGCTGACCTCGAGCCTCGAGGAGCCGCCCTTCATGCCGAGCCTGTCGTTCGAGACGGTCGGGCGGCGCGAGTGGCGCGCGGTGGTGGTGCGCCCCCGCGACTTCGACGAGAGCCTCCGCTACCCGGTGATCGTGCACGTCTACGGCGGGCCCCACGTCCGCTACGTGACGAAGACCCCCCGCCGCTACCTGCTCTCGCAGTGGCAGGCCGACCACAACTTCATCGTCGTGACGATCGACGGACGGGGCACGCCGGGGCGCGGCCGCGAGTGGGAGCGCGCGATCGACGGCGACTTCATCTCGGCGCCCCTCGAGGATCAGGTCGAGGCCCTGCAGCAGCTCGGCGATCGCCACCCCGAGATGGACATGGAGCGGGTCGGCGTCTGGGGCTGGAGCTTCGGCGGCTACTTCAGCGCGATGGCCGTGCTCCGTCGCCCGGACATCTTCCGGGCCGGGGTCGCCGGGGCGCCGGTGAGCGAGTGGCGCGACTACGACACGCACTACACCGAGCGCTACATCGGCCTACCCGAGGAGGAGGGCGCCGAGGGCGCCTACCACCGGAGCAGCGCGCTGACCTTCGCCGGCGAGGTGCCCGAGGCGGACCACCGCCCGCTCCTGATCGTGCACGGCACCGCGGACGACAACGTCTACTTCAGCCACGCGCTGAAGCTCCAGAACGCGCTCTTCTCGAGCGGCCGGCCCGCCGACCTGCTCGCGCTCAGCGGCCTGACCCACATGGTCCCCGACGCCAACGTCGTGCGCCGGATGCATCAGCGCATCATGGCCTTCTTCGAGGGCCACCTCAGACGAACGCCGTGACCACGGTGACGTTGTCGTGCGTGCTGGCGTCCATCGCCGCGCGCACGAGGAGGTGACAGGTCTCGTCGGCGCTCGACGCCGATCCGATGAGCCCGCACAGGGTCTCGTCGGGCACGACGTCGGTGAGACCGTCGGAGGCCAGCACCACCCGATCGCCGGGCTGGAGCCGCACCCACGCGCCGTCCACGCGGGGCTCCTGCCGGTCGCCGCCGATCGCGTTGACCAGGATGTGGCTCAGGTGGGAGAGGTCGATGTCGGCGCCGTCGTTCCCCGACTCCTTGCGCACCCGCTCGGCGAGGCTGTGGTCCTCGGTGAGCTGGTCGAGGCGCCCCTCGCGCCAGAGATAGGCGCGGCTGTCGCCGACGTGGGCGACGAAGAGCTCGCGGTCGAGCAGGTAGGCCATCACCAGCGTGGTGCCGAGCTTGGGGCTCGCGTGCTTGCGCTCCGCGACCGACCAGAGCCGCTGCTGGACGCGCCGGGCCATCTGCCCGACCCCGTCGATGAGGGCGCGGCGGTGCTCGTCGTCCAGCGACTCGCTCCAGGGCATGTGGTGGGCGAGCCACTCGACGACTCCGTCGACGGTGACCGCGCTCGCCAGATCGCCCGAGCCGTGGCCGCCCATGCCGTCGGCCACGACGAGCACGGTGCCCTCCGACGCGGCGAGGTCGGCGCCGGGATCGCGCGCCAGGCTGGAGGCGCGCACCGCCACGCAGCGGCTCACGTCGGCGACGAGGAACTGATCCTCGTTGCGCTCGCGGCCGCCGACGTGGGTGAGCCCGCCGGCGTCGCGGCGCGGTCCCTGGGTCTCGTTTCGGCCGCGGAGGTTGGGGAGCGTCTGCGGGCCGGGATCGAACTGTGCCTGAGCCATCGATCGACGGACCCAGCAAGCCACGCGCCGGACTGCCCTACGGCGGCCCGGCGCGTGGATCCCGTGTCGGGTCGCCCCGACGGGTCGAAATGCGTCAGCCCTCTTCGGCCGCGGGGTCGCCCGCGTCCATCTCGTCCATCGTGTCGTCCGCGTCGTCGCCGCCCTCACCCCCGGAGGTGGCGGGCTCCGCGCCGCCCGGGAGCTCGCCGCTCACGCCGCCGGTCGTCGTCATGTACGCGAGGATCGCCTCGAGGTCGTCGTTCGAGAGGCGGCTCTCGCGGATCGCCGGCATGCCGTCCTCACCCTCGCGGACCTGCTGGCGCATGCGCGCCGGGTCCCAGCCGAGGTTGTCGAGCGTGGGCGCGCCGCTCGCGTGGCAGGCCATGCAGATCTGGTTGTAGACCGTCTCGCCGCGCGCGATGTCGTTCGAGGCGATGGGCCCCGCGTAGTCCGCGCTCGTCTCGTGCGCCTCGTGCGCTCCTTCACCGCCGCTCCCGCCGCACGCCCCGAGGGTGAGCGCGAGGGCCGACATCCAAGCCAATCGGGTCATCTCTTCCTCCTCCAGGCCCCGTCCAGCGGGGCGGCGGCATGTCACCACGCAGAGAGGAACGGGGCAAGTCCGCGGGTCAGGCGAGCTCGCGCAGAGCGGCCTTGCGGACCTTCTTGCGGTCGCGCGGCGAGCCCTCGAGCGCGGCGCTGGCGTCGAACCCGAGCCCGGCCAGCTCGTGCACCGCGGTTTGGACCAGCATCGGATCGTCGCCGACCAGGGCGTCCGCGAGCCATCGCCCGCGCGGCTTGCCCGCCTGCTTCTTGACCCACTTCGCCCAGTCCTCGGGCCGCTTGCCCAGGTCGTGCCCGGTCAGGGTCCGCAGCGCGAGGTGGGCCCGCTCGGCCATCTCGGCGTCGAAGGGATCGAGCGCCCGCGCGAAGGCCTCCAGCGCCCTCGGATCGCGCAGGCGATGGAGCGCGGTCACGTAACGGAGCCGAGGGCCGCGATCGACGTGGGCGAGCGGCAGCGCCTCCCGCATCGGGGCGAGCACCGCCTCGATGGGGCCGCGCTCGTCGCGCCAGCGCTCGAGCGAGACGACCGCCGCGTCGAAGGTCTGGAGGTCGGAGTCGAGGATGCGCTCGGCCAGCGCCTCGAGCACCGCGTCGCCGCCCACGTCGACGCCGAGCAGCGTGGCGTAGAAGCGCTTGTCGGTCTCGGGCCGCCGCATCAGCTCGGCGACCGTCGCCGACGCCTCCGCGCCGAAGCCGGCGAGGACGCGCGCGAGCGGCCCGGTGTCGCGCCCCCGCGCGAGCGACTTGAAGGGCAGCCGTCGGTCGAACCAGCACAGCCCGGGGAACGCCTCGGCCACGAAGGGGAGCGCCTCGACGCCGAGCGACCGGAAGGCGGCCACCGCGGGGCCCTCGTCCTCGGGCCCGACCGAGCGGAGCTGCTCGATGAGCTTCTTCGCTCGGTGGCGCACGGTCGGCGCGGGCACCGCCGGGGGCGCGGGGCGCTCGGGCTGCCGCGCGTCGAACCCCGGCACGACCAGCCGCTCCTCGCTGTGCACCCGGCGCTCGCGCGGCTGTTGCAGCTCGAGGGCCTCGTCGACGTCGAGCGCGGGCAGCTCCAGCGCGTCGTCCACGTCGAGCCCTTCGCTCGCCTCGGCCTCGTTCTCGGCCTCGTTCCGAGGCTCGGCGGGCGGAGCCTTTCGGGCGCCGGGGCGCGCGGTGGGCGCCGGCGCGGTCGCCTCGGTCGGGGGCGGCGCGGTCTGCTTCAGCGACTCCGGCCGGGCGTCGAACTTCGGGACCGCGACGACCTCCTCGCACACCGCCCCGCTGGGCCTGCGCAAGGAGTACCGGCCATCGTTCGCGCCGCCCATGCCGGGTTCAGACTAGGCCACGCATTCGTCATTCGCATCACTTTTCATACTGAACGGAATCCGTCAGACTGGCACCGTCCAGATGATGAACACGCAGCACCGTTCGTCTCCCCTCGGGATCTCAGGCTCCAAGACCCCAGCGGCGTGCGTTTCTGGCACGGCTTGCGGCGCCGCGATCGCAGTCGCGGACGCACGACCTCCGGTCACGTCGCGTGGCGCGTCCCTTGCTCGATGGAGGCCCGTGCAGCGCCTCGGCTTCGTCCTCCTCGCCTCGCTCCTCACCGCTTGCTTCGGGGAGCCGCCCATCGAGAACGCCGACCTCGGCATGAAGCAGTCGTCCCTGACGGCGGCGGAGCGGCGGGTCCGCGCGGCGCAGATCCGGGACGCGGCCTTCGCGAACGGCATCACGCAGGGCTGGCTGCTGGCGGGCATCGCCGACGCCGAGACCCGCATGAGCCACTGCTGGAGCGAGCTGACCTGGGCGTGTCAGGGCCCGAACAGCGCGGACTGCGGCGGCGGGCCGGTGGTGGCCGGCGCGGGCGACGGCCCCTGCTCGGCGCGCCAGGGCGGCCTCGGCATGTTCCAGTTCGACGCCGGCACCTTCGACGACACCCTGCGGCGCGAGGGCGACCGCATCCTCTCCATCGCGGGCAACGTCGCGGCCGCGGTCGACTTCGTCGTCAACATGGTCATCCGCTCGACCTACGTCTCCGGCGTCGACAACCGGACGCAGGCGATCGACTGGATCAACGGCGTGCGCATCGGCAACGGCCGCTGGGACGCCTGGGTCCGGACCGTGACCCACTACTACAACGGCTGCCGCCCGAGCTACTCGTGCTTCCCGTCGCGCTACGCGCACTACCGCGACAACACGACCGGCGTGTACTCGGAGATGGGCGCCGACTTCTGGGACCCGACGCCGGACTTCGGCGCCGAGTACGTGAGCCAGAGCTTCCCCCTCGCCCGCGACCCCTTCGAGCTCTACCCCGGCCAGGAGCAGGCGGGCTACATCGAGCTGCGCAACGTGGGCTCCGAGACCTGGACGCCGGGGGCCACCCTGCTCGGCACCACCGGCCCGCGCGACGTCGAGAGCCCGATCGCCGGCAGCGACTGGGTGGCGCCCAACCGCGCGGCCACCGTCGACGCCCCGGTCGCCCCGGGCGAGGTCGGCCGCTTCTCCTTCTCGGTCCGCGGGCCCGACGCGCTCGGCGACTACCCCCAGTACTTCACCCTCGTCCAGGAGGGCGTGGCCTGGTTCAGCGACCAGGGCGGCCCGCCCGACGACCAGCTGCAGATCCGCGTGACCGTCGTCGCCTCGCCGCCGTGCGCGGACGCCGGCCCCGAGTGGGGCTGCGACGGCGCCGACCGGGTCCGCTGCCAGCACGGCGAGACGCTGCGCGAGGCCTGCCCGCACGGCTGCGTGCCGATGGGCGGCGGCGCGGTCTGCGCGGGCCCGCCGAGCGACACCGACCTGGACGGCGACGGCGCGCTGGCCGACGTCGACTGCGACGACGAGGACCCCGGCGTCTACCCCGGCGCGACGGAGATCTGCGGCGACGGCCGCGACCAGGACTGCGACGGCAACGACGTGCTCTGCGGGGGCGGCGACGGCGGCACCTTCGTGTCGGTCGACGCCGGCCCCGGAGGCGGCGGCCTCACCGGCGGCTGCGTGGCGTCGGGCTCCCGCGCCCCGCGCGGCGGCCTCGCGCTCCTCCTGCTCGCCCTCGGCCTGCTGGCGATCAGGACTCGAGGTCCTTCACGCGAAGACCGAGCTGATTGAAGCGGAGGCGGACCTTGCGGGCGGCGCCGGGGTCGTCGCCCTCGAGCAGCCGCGCCGCCATGCGCTCGAAGTCGCCGCCCGTCTCGCGGAAGAGCCGCACGAAGAGCTGACGCTCGAGATCCCGCGCGACGTCGCGGAGCTGGGCGCGCGGGCGGAAGCTGAAGCCGCCGGCTCGCTCGGGCTCGTCGTCGGTCGACGCACGCCACCCCGCGCCGAGCAGCTCCCGCACCAGCTTGGCGGGGATCGGGATGGTGTCGGGCGCGCCGGTCCGTCGCCCGCTCTGCGCCGCCTCGAGCGCGTCGGCGAGCGCGAAGACGATGGCGTTCGCCAGCAGCAGCTCCAGCTCCCGCACGTTGCCCGGCCAGTCGTGCGCGCGCAGCTCCCCGGCGCTGTGGCGCGAGAGGACGAAGCGCACCCCGCCGCCCGAGGGCGCCTCGCCGAACGACAGGCGCGCCTGCGGCGGCCCGTCGAGGTCGACCGCCTCCATGTAGTCGGCGAGCAGCGCCCGGTCGGGCCCGGCGGCGAGCTTCTTGCGCACGAACGCCTCGGCGAGCTCCGGCAGGTCCCGGGCGCGCTCGCGGAGCGGCGGGAGGCGCACGCGGGCCGCCGGGTTGAGGCGGGCGTAGAGGTCGGCGCGGAAGCTCCCCTCGCGCACCTTGGCCTCGAGGTCGGCGTTGGTCGCCGCGATCACCTTCACGTCGACCGGCCGCGGCGCGCTCTCGCCGAGCCGGGTGATCCGCGCGTCCTGCAGCGCGAGCAGCAGCATGCGCTGCGCCTCGGGCGGGAGGTTTCCGATCTCGTCGAGGAAGAGCGTGCCGCCGTCCGCCTCCTCGAACCGCCCTCGCCGATCGACCGCGCCGCTGAACGCGCCCTTCGCGGTGCCGAAGAGCTCGGAGGCCATGAGCGTCTCCGGGAGCGCCGAGAGGTCGACGGCCACGAAGGGCCCCTCGCGCCGGGTCGCCGGGTGCACGACCCGCTCGGCGAGCGCGCTCTTGCCGGTGCCGGTCTCACCGAGCAGGAGCATCGGGAGCGAGGTCCGGGCCAGCACCGAGACGTCGCGCCGGACCCGGGCCATCTCCGGCGAGCTGCCCCACGCGTAGCCTCCCGCCTCCGGGGCCTCGCGCCGGCGGGCCAGCACCCGCTCCACGAGCAGCCCGAGCGCGCGGGCGTCGAACGCGTCGGCGCCGGCGAGGGTGGCGAACTCGTCGACGTCGAGCGCCTCGGCCGCGTCCTCGTAGGCGAGCTCCTCGCGGCTCGTCATCAGGATCACCGGCAGCTCGCCGCGCGCCCGCCGGAGGTGCGCGAGGATCTCGATCCCCTGCAGCCGCTTGCGCGCCTTCTCGGGCACCCGCCTCGCGGGCAGCAGCCGCTCCTCCGGCACGTCGAAGGCGACGTCGAGCAGCACCACGTCGACGTCGGGGTTCTGCGCGAGCGCCTCGTCGGTCTCGGCCGCGTCGTGGGCGTGGGTCAGCGTGCAGCCCGGCCGCTGGGGACACTCCCAGCAGGGGCCCGGGAGATCGCAGCGGGTCGCGTAGTCGTAGTCGCGCAGGAGCGCGTGGGCGAGCTCCACGTAGCGCTCGCCGTCGTCCACCACGAGCAGCTTCGGCCGATCGCTCACGCGCCCTCCCCCGCGAGCCCGCGCAGCAGCCGCTCCACCTCGAGCGCGCGGCGGCAGGCCTCGACGCACGCCGCCGGATCGGCCTCGCGCACGGCCCCCTCGAGGGCGTCGATCGCCGCGAGGTGCGCCCGGGCCTCGTCGAGCGCGTCGCTCGCGGGCAGCGCGGCGGCGAGCGCCTCGAAGCGCGCGCTCGGGCGCCCTCCCCCCGGCGCCTCGTAGAGATCCTTGGCGAGCAGCGGGGCGAGCGCCGACGGGAACGGGCCGCCCGCCGGGACGTTCCGGGCGATCCGCGCGATGTACTTGCCCACGTCGTGCGCGAGCGCGGCTCTGGCGCTCAAACCGGCTCCTCCGCCAGCCCCTCGAGGGTGCGCACGATCGCGGCGGCGTCGAAGGCGCGCACCGCGCCGACCCGGCCGTAGAGCTTGCGCAGGTTCGACAGGCGGCGCGGCGGGAAGTCGTGCACGAAGACGGCCGGCTGGTGATGGCCGGCCTCCCGCAGCGCGCCGAGGATCAACGTGCCCTGCTGCTCCTTGAGCCAGCGGGCCGCGCGCGCCTCGTCGCCGGCGAAGAGCTTGTCCGCCATGCCCTTCACGTCCCCGATCAGGTCCTCCTTGGGCGCGCGCTCGAACCGCAGATCGATGAGCATCGCCTCGGCGCCGTCCCGCATCAGGGCGAGCGCCTCGTCCGCCGAGTGGGCGGCGACGATCTCCCAGCGCTCGGCGAGGAAGAGCCGCGCGAACTCCTCGTACTCCCCACCGTCCTCGACCACCAAGAGCCGGCTCATGGGGCGGATGATACCCCGAACGATCAAGCCGCGAGCTCGTCCTCGGCGTAGGCGCGGAAGAAGCGGAGGGTGACGGACTTGGCGAAGCCCTGGCCGCCGTCCTCCACCAGGATCGCGCCGTCGTAGCGGGCGAGCGCCGCGGTCACCAGGCCCAGGCCGCGATCCATCTTGCGGGCGTAGAGATCCGTCGTGCTGAAGCGCTGCACGCTGGTGTCGCGGACGTGGACCCGCACCACCTCCTCGCCGGTGATCTCCACCGCGGTCTCGACGTCGAGCCCGATCCGGCGAGGCGCCTCGTCCTGCCCCACCGCGAGGATCGCGTTGCGCACGACGTTCTTGAGGATGAGCACGAGGTCGACCCGGAAGACCTCGACCATCGGCGCGGGCGAGGGGCCGCGGATCACCACCTCGTCGAGGGTCACCTGCCCGGCCGCGTACTCGCCGCGCACCTCGTCGACGACCTCGCGGAAGAGCGCGCCGTCGACCGGGGTGCGGACCAGGCGCGCGACGAGTCCCGAGAGGTGGCGGTCGAGGGCGCGGAGCTCGGCGTGCGCGGCCGCGAGCTTGGCCCCGGCGCGAGCGTCCCCGCGGCTGACGCCCTGCTCGAGGGCGGAGATGGTGTGGATCGCGCGGTCGGCGCGTCGAAAGGCGGGATCGCGGCGCGCGAGATCCAGCTCGGGGCCGAGGGCGCGCTCGAACGCCGCGAGGTGACCGCCCCAGGCCTCCGTCAGCGGCTCGCCGCCGTAGAGCCGGTTCTGCAGGAAGGCGCGCTGCCCCTCGGTGGCCCCGCCCCGCCGCAGCGCGTCGACCGCGTCGCCCACCGCCCCGATGCGGTGCTTGAGCAGCTCGTGGCGCAGGCTGCCCACGAGGTAGGTGATGGCGGGGTGCAGCTCGGGGCGGCGATCGGCGAGCACGTCGAGCGGCACGAGGGAGACCCGCACCCGCCAGAGGAGGCGCGCCACCGCGGCGATCGCGAGCACGAGCGCGGCGAGCGCCACCCAGAGGGGCCAGGTCGGTGTCTCCGCGCGGGGCACCGCGGCCTCCGCCTGCGCCTCCGCCGCCGGCAGCTCGAAGCGAGCGGTGCCCTCCGGGTCGAGCTCGAACAGCTCCGACAGCGCGGTCTCCGCGTCCGGGTGGCGCGGGTTCAGCAGGACGAACTTGCGGTAGTACTCGATGGCCCGGAACTTCAGCTGCTCGTTGTCGGGCTCCTCGCGATACCGGCTCCGGAAGGCCCGGGCGAGCGGCAGGTAGAGCGCCGGATCCATCGGGGCGATGCGCGCCGCGCGCTCGAACTGCTCCCACACGTCGGGCTCGCCGCCGCGGACGCTCTCGATGAACGCCCGGTAGCGCGGCTGGGCCTCCCCGAGGAGCTGCCTCGCCTCTCGCCCCTCCGGCGACTCTGGCTCGATCGCGCGCCAGTCGGCCCACGCGTCGGGCTCTCGCTCGATGTGCCAGCGGGCGCGCGCCCGGGCCCAGCGCTCGGCGGCCGAGGCCTGCCCCTCCTCCGGCGGGCCCCCATGACAGCCGGTCAGGACCAGCAGGGCCAGCGCCCCCGTCCAGCTCAGAGCCTTCACGTTCTCTCCGACCCGCCGTTCGTCATTCGCTTGGGGGGCGAGGGTAGCAACCGACGCGATTGACGGGGCGAGCACGGCGCGATTAGCCTGCTCCTCTCGTCGCACCCGAGAGCGTCGTACGGCGAGCGGCCGCAGCCACATGGGCGAGGGCCGAAAGGGGGGCTAGATGCTCGATGTGAATGGATCCCGGATGCCGCTGGACGGAGCTTCGAACGACGCGCCGGAGTCGGAGGCGCGCACGATGCGTGTGCTGGTGATCGACGACGAGCCGCTCATCGGGACGACCCTTCGCATCCTCCTCGACGACCACGACGTCGAGGTGGTGACCTCGGGCCGCGCGGCCCAGGAGGTGCTCGCCGAGGGATCCTTCGACGTGATCCTCTGCGACCTGATGCTCGACGATCTATCGGGCATGGATCTGTCGGCCTGGCTCGACGAGGCGCGCCCGGACCTCACGGAGCACGTCATCTACATGACGGGCGGCGCCTTCACCGAAGACGCGCGGCGGTTCCTCCGCGAGGTGCCCAAGCAGCGGCAGCTCGAGAAGCCGTTCAGCGCGTCGGAGATCCAGGCGGTCCTCTCGCAGTTCGCCTGACCGATCCCGCTTGGAAGCACGCGAGGATTGAGAGATCCTCGCGCGCATGCGTCATTGGATCGCGATCACGGCCTGTCTCTGCGTCGCCGGCTGCGGCGGCCTGCGCCTGAACATCATCGACAGCGCCTACCAGCGCCCGAGCAACGTGGCGGTGTACTTCACCGTGGACACGGCCACCGGCGACCCGGTGACCGGGCTCGAGGCCGACGACTTCCGTATCTACGAGGACGGGACGATCGTGAGCGTGGCCGAGAGCCAGCAGACGATCGTCAACCCGGAGGTCGCGGCCGAGCACTACACGCTCGTGCTGGTGGACATGAGCGGCAGCGTCTCGGAGAGCGATCAGGTGCCGCTGATCGAGGCGGCCACCCAGCAGCTGACCAGCCAGCTCGCCGATCACCAGCGGGTGGCGATCTACGCGTTCGACGGCTCGGAGGACATTCACCGCATCACGCCCTTCACCCAGAGCGAGGGCGCGGCGAGCGCGGGCGCGGGCCGGCTCTCGGGCTTCCGGCCGCGGGACCCGTCCACCAACCTGCACGGCGCGGTGGTCGCGGCGATCACCGAGCTCGACTCGGCCCTCGAGCGCTCGCGCACGCCGCTGCGCTTCGGCACGGTGGTGGTCTTCACCGACGGCACCGACCGCGCCTCGCGCGTCAGCGCCGACGAGATGTCGGACGCGATCGAGAACAGCCCGTACGACTTCTTCGCGATCGGCGTCGGCGACGAGATCGACGAGGGGGTGCTCGGCAACGTGGGGCGCGAGGGATACGTGATGGTGGACGACACCGAGGCGATCGACGCCGCTTTCCAGCGCATCGGCGAGCGCATCCTGCGCATGACCCAGCGCTACTACCTGCTCAGCTACTGCAGCCCGGCCCGCGCCGGCATGCACACGGTGACGGTGGAGGCGCTCGCCGACGGAGCCAGCGGATCGGTGAGCTACGAGTTCGACGCCGAGGGCTTCGGCCCGAACTGCAACTCCGAGCGGCCCCCGCCCTTCGACACCAGCCAGGGTGGCGCCACCCCGCGCGCCCGACAGCGCCGCGACCGTGGACAGCGCTTCGAGATCCGAGCCGAGGCCGTGGTCGAGTAGGGAGTCCGAGGAGGCTGCCCCTTCGTTCATCTGGCGGTGAGGGAGGGGGGAGAGTGGAGGCGGGAGGAAGGGTCGCTGCGCGACCCGGTGGGTGCGGCGGCGGGATGGTGAGACGCCGCCGGTGACCTGCTCGCCCTCGCGGAGCCGCGCGGCAGCGAGGGCGGCAGCGGGGCCGGCAGCGGCGGCGGGGCCGGCGGCGGCAGCGGGGCCGGCAGCGGCAGCGGGGAGCGGCAGCGAGGCCGGCAGCGGGGAGCGGCAGCGGGGAGCGGCAGCGGGGGCCGGACTCGGTCGAGGACTCGGTCTCGGTCTCGGTCTCGGTCTCGGTCTCGGTCTCGGTCTCGGTCTCGGTCTCGGTCTCGGTCTCGGTCTCG
>JAYZQJ010000079.1:0-73668 GCA_036149055.1 Myxococcota bacterium
CGAGGTGGACTCGTCGGCTGCAATTTATCTCTCGCAAAGACGCAAAGCCGCCAAGGGGTGGGGAGGCGGCGGGATGGAGGCTGGCCGCGCCCTGGCTGGTCGAGGTGGTCTCGTCAGCTGCACTTTATCTCTCGCAGAGTCGCAGAGACGCAGAGGGTTGGGCGGCGGGATGGGGGCTGGCCGCGTCGTGGCTGGTCGAGGTGGACTCGTCGGCTGCAATTTATCTCTCGCAAAGACGCAAAGCCGCCAAGGGGTGGGGAGGCGGCGGGATGGGGGCTGGCCGCCGGCTGACCGCTGGAAGGGGCGGGTGGATGGGCCCGCGCCTCCCCGCTTCGTCGCCCTGGGCTCGCCCGTGCCCGTGCCCCTGCCCGTGCCCTTGCCCGCGGGTCTCTACCCATGCTCGGGCCCAGCCCCTTCTGCGCTCCTCGCTTCCTCCCTTCCTCGTTTCCCGCGAGTCGGGAGCGTCCGAGCGGGCCCCTGCTCGTTTCGCGAGTGGCGGCCGCGATCGGGGGCGATCGAGCCGCGCAGCGATCGACGAGCCGGGTGAGATCAGAGCTGGATCCGGGGGTACTCGGGGAACCACATCATCTCGTCGACTCGCGCCTCGAGCTCGTCTCTCGACGCCTTGGGGGCGACGCCGGCTTCGACCGCGTGCCGCGCGACCGCGAGCGCGACGTCGCGCGAGATGGCGCGCAGGTCGCCGAGCGGGGGGTAGAGCTGGCCGCGTCGGATGGCGGCGTCGTCGACGCGCTCGCCGATCGCGTGGGCCGCCACCGCGAAGAAGCTGTCGAGCACCTTCTCCGCGCGGGAGGCGAGCGCGCCGAGGCCGACGCCCGGGAACACGTAGACGTTGTTCCCCTGGGCGACGTGAATCGTCTTGCCGTCGTGCTCGACCGGGTCGAAGGGGCTGCCGGTGGCGATGAGCGCGCGGCCGTCCGTCCAGCGCACCAGATCCGCCGGGTCCGCCTCGGCCTTCGAGTTGGGGTTGGAGAACGGGAAGATGGCCGGCCGCTCGGCGTGCTCGGCCATCGCCCGGACCACCTCCTCGGTGAAGGTGCCGGGGTGACCGGAGGTGCCGATGAGCACGGTGGGCTTCAGCGCCTTCACCACGTCGAGCAGATCGTTGTCGCCGTCGGGATCGAGCCCGGCCTCGGCCACCAGCCTGGTCGGCCAGGCGAACTCCTGCTTGTAGGCCGCGCGGTAGTCGCGGCGCGCCGTCAGCAGGCCCTTGCTGTCGAGGAGCGCGATCCGCTCGATCAGCGCGTCGCCCGTGACCCCGAGCTGCTCGAGCTCGGCCCGCAGGATGCGCGCGATGCCGACGCCCGCCGCGCCCGCGCCCAGCATCACGACGCGCTGCCGCTCCATCGGCGTGCCGGTGACGCGCGAGGCGGCGACGACCCCCGCGAGCGCGATGCCGGCGGTGCCCTGGATGTCGTCGTTGAAGCTCAGGATGCGGTCCCGGTAGCGGTCGAGGAGGCGGAAGGCGTTGGCCTTCTTGAAGTCCTCCCACTGGAGCAGCGCGCCCGGGAACACCTCGCCGATCGCCTCGACGAATTCCTCGACGAGCGCGTCGTAGCGATCCCCGCGCAGCCGCGCGCCGCGCCAGCCGACATAGTACGGATCGCCCCGGAGCTCCTCGTTGTCGGTGCCGACGTCGAGGCTGATGGGCAGCGCCTGCGAGGGGTGGATGCCCGCGCCGACGGTGTAGAGGTCGAGCTTGCCGACCGGGATGCCCATGCCGCCGGCGCCCTGATCGCCGAGGCCGAGGATGCGCTCGTTGTCGGTGGCGACGATGAGCCGCACGCCCTCGTAGGGCGCGTTCCGGAGCACCTCTGCGACCCGGCCCTGGTGGTCGGGCGTGATCCACAGGCCGCGCCCGCGCCGGAAGAGGTGGCTGAACTTCTGGCACGCCTCGCCCACCGTCGGCGTGTAGACGATGGGCAGCATCTCCTCGAGGTGCTCGACCAGCACCCGGTAGTAGAGGATGGCGTTGCGCGCCTCGAGGTCGGCCAGCGCCACGTAGCGCTCGAGCGGTGAGTCGCCCATCTCGCAGACGTGGCCGTAGGCGCGGACCGCCTGGTCGGCGATGACCCGCACCTGGTTGGGCAGCATGCCGCTGAGCCCCAGCGCGCGGCGCTCCTCTTCGGTGAAGGCGGTGCCCCGGTTGTGCAGGTTGTGCGCGATGAGCCGGTGGCCCCGGTAGGGCACCCGCACCGCCTCGCGGCCGTCTTCCTCTCGTTCGAGCTCGTAGCGCTCCACGCTCACCCCCGTCGTCGAATGCGGCAGGGTAGGACAGGCCTGGCCGCGGCGGAACCCCGGCGACCGACCGGCCACCCCGCTCCAGCGACCGCTCACCCGGCCCCGCCCTGGGCTGCTCTGCGCCGTGGTGCTAAGTCCGGGCCGTGCCGAACGGAAGCTCGACCATCTCCGGCTGGGGCCGCATCCCCGTGCCGGGCCGCGAGGTCCTCTCGGAGGATCTGGAGCGGCTCTCCGAGGGCGCGGTCCTGAGCCGCGGGCTCGGCCGCTCCTACGGCGACTCCGCGCTGCCGCCTCCGAGCGTGCGCGAGGTCGCCACCACCACGCTCGCCGACCGGCTGCTGGCCTTCGATCCGGAGACCGGCCTGCTGCGCGCCGAGGCGGGGCTGTCCCTCAAGGAGCTCAACCGCCTCTTCCTGCCGCGCGGCTGGTTCGTGCCGGTCACCCCGGGCACCCAGTTCGTCACCCTGGGCGGCATGGTCGCCGCCGACGTGCACGGCAAGGGCCACCACGTGGTCGGCTGCTTCGGCGAGCACGTGACGCGCATGAAGATGCGGGTGGCCGACGGCCGCGTGCTCTGGTGCTCGGACGAGGAGCACCCCGATCTCTTCCGCGCGACCATCGGCGGCATGGGCCTCACCGGGCACGTGCTCGAGGTCGAGTTCCGGATGCGCCCGATCCCGTCCCCGTGGATCTGGCAGGAGTCGCGGCGGGTCGACGACATCGACGCCTACGTCGACGCGCTGAAGGACGCGGCCGAGAAGTGGCCGTACACCGTCGGCTGGATCGACTGCCTCAGCCCCGGCAAGAACATGGGGCGCGGCATCCTCATGGCCGGCGACTGGGCGGAGCCCTCGGTCGCGCCGAAGCGCTTCCCGCACCCGAAGCCGCGCGTGACGATGCCGGTGGAGCTGCCGAGCTGGGTGCTCGGCCCGCTGAGCGTGCGCGCCTTCAACACCGCCTTCTACTGGAAGCACCTCCCGCGCGAGATGACCGGGATCGTGCACTGGGAGAGCTTCTTCTACCCGCTCGACATGGTCCGGCACTGGAACCGCATGTACGGCAAGCGCGGCTTCACCCAGTACCAGTGCGTGCTCCCCGAGGAGGCCGGCCGCGGCGCGGCGCGCAGGGTGCTCGAGATCTTGACCAGGCGCGGCGGGGCCTCGTTCCTCTGTGTCATCAAGGACTGCGGGCCGGAGGGGAAGGGGCTGATGAGCTTCCCCAAGAAGGGCATCAGCATCGCCCTCGACATCGCCGTGCGGGACGACACCCAGGAGCTCGTCGACGCGCTGAACGAGCGCGTCATCGAGGAGGGGGGCCGCATCTACCTCGCCAAGGACACCTTCACCCGCCCCGAGCACTTCCGCGCCATGGAGCCGCGCCTCGAGCGCTTCCAGGAGGTGCGCCGCAAGTGGGATCCGGAAGGCAAGCTGCGGAGCGCCCAGTCGGTGCGCCTGCTGGGAGATCGCCCGTGAACGTCGCCTTCCTCGGAGCCACCAAGGGCATGGGCCGCGCGCTCGCCCGCCGCATGGCGGAGCGCGGAGACCGCCTCTTCCTCCTCGGCCGCAAGGACGCCGAGCTCGACAAGACCGCCGCCGACCTCGGGGTGCGAGGTGGGGGCGCGGCCCCGGGCCACGCGCTCTGCGATCTCGAGCGGCCGGAGACCTTCGGGCCCGCGCTCGACGCGGCGGTGGACGCCCTCGGCGGCCTCGACGCGGTGGTCGTCACCGCGGGCCTCTTCGCGACCCAGGACGCGCTCGAGTCCGACCGGGGTCTGACGCGCCGGCTGCTCACGGTGGACTTCGCTCACACGGTGCTCTTCTGCGAGGAGGCCAAGGACCGCCTCCTCGCGGCCGGCGGCGGCAAGCTCTGCGTGTTCAGCTCGGTCGCGGGCGAGCGCGGCCGCAAGCCGGTGATCCTCTATGGCGCGAGCAAGGCCGGCCTCTCGGCCTACCTCGAGGGCCTCGACCACAAGCACCGCGCGGACGGGCTCGAGGTCGTCACGGTGAAGCCCGGCTTCGTGAAGACCGGCATGACCGCGGACCTCGATCCGCCGCCCTTCGCGGGTGAGCCGGAGGAGGTCGCCGGCCGGGTGCTCGCCGCCCTCGATCGCGGCGCCCCGGTCGTCTACGCGCCGATCGCGTGGGGCCCGATCATGGCGGTGATCCGCTCGCTGCCGCGCTTCGTGATGCGTCGCGTCGGCTTCTGAGCGCCGCGTCCAGGAACGCGACCACCGTGCAGGTCGCCGGGCGCGTCCGGCCGCCCCGCCAGAACAGGCGGAAGCCGTGCGGCGCCTCGTCGACCACCACCAGCTGCGCGTGCACCCCCGCCCCGCGCAGCGCGTCCCGCATGGCCTCCGACTGCTCGAGCGGCACGACCGTGTCCCGGGTGCCGTGCAGCAGGAGGTGCGGCGGGTCGGTCGGGTCGACGTGCACGATCGGCGACGCGCGGGCGGCCCGCTCGGGCACCCGCCCCCGCGGCGCGCCGAGGAACCGGGTCAGGATGCCGTCGGCGGCGCGCGAGTACCGCGCCTCGGGGCGCAGGTCGGCCGGCGCGTAGTAGGCGACCACCGCCTGCACCCGGGGCGAGGTCTCGACGTCCGGGCAGGCGTGGTCGAGCCCCTCGACCTCGGGCGCCGTCCCGAGCAGCTCCGCCAGGTGGCCGCCGGCCGAGAAGCCGACCGCGGCGCCGCGCTCCGGGTCGAGGCCCAGGGCTCCGGCCCGCCGCCGGAGGTAGCGGACGGCGCAGCGGGCGTCGGCGATCTGCACCGGCCAGCGGTTGGGGGCGCCGTCGTCGAGCAGCCGGTAGTCCACGCTCGCGGCCGCGAACCCGAGGGCCGCCAGCATCTCCATCTCGCGGCGCAGGTGTCCTCGCTCGCCCGCGCTCCAGCCGCCCCCGTGGATCAGCACCACCCACGGATGCGGCCCGTCGCCTTCGGGCAGGGCGAGGTCGAGGTGCCGCCCCGGCGCGTAGCGCAGCCCCTCCCGCACCGCGTCGCGAGGCGCCGGCAGCGCGCACTCCCCCACCAGCCCCGGCCAGGCGCGCTCGGGCTCGGGGGCCTCCGGCGGAGGCGGCGGATCGGCCGCTGCTTCCTCGCGCACCTCGGGCGGCGGCGGCGGCGGGGCCGGGCGCGCGGTCCCCTCGGCCGGGCCGCACCCCACGCACACGACCAGCATCGCCCACGCCCAGCGCACCCTGTCACCGTGACGGGACTGTCCCCGGGCGCAACCCGTGACCCTTCGCACGCGCCAATTGTCGCCGTTTCACGCCGGCGCTAGGTTCGCCCGCTGACCTTGGACACGGTCGGGGGTAGGATTCCGGTGGAAGGAATCCGCGGGGACGTCGCGACGTCTCACGGGAGCACCTTGGGGAGCAGTACCGCAGCCGAAGGCCCGCGCATCGGAACGACGATCGCGGGCAAGTACCGACTCCACCGGCTCATCGGGTCGGGGTCGATCGGTGCCGTGTATGCGGCGGTGCATCAGTTCACCGGCAAGCACGTCGCGCTGAAGCTCATCGACGGCACCCTGCTCGAGCAGCACGAGGGCTTCGCGGCCCGCTTCCTGCGCGAGGCCCGCGCCGCCGCCGAGATCGGTCACCCCGTGATCTGCGACGTGCTCGACGCGGGGCAGGAGCCCGACGGAACCCTCTACCTCGCGCTGGAGCTGCTCGAGGGCCGCACCTTCGAGGACGCCATCGAGGGCGACGACCTGCGCCTCGACGAGATCGTGGACGTCGGAATCGAGCTGCTCGACGGGCTCGCCGCCGCGCACGACCGCGGCATCGTGCACCGCGACATCAAGCCCGAGAACATCTTCCTCACCTGGAACGAGCAGGGGGAGATGCACGTGAAGCTCCTCGACTTCGGCGTCGCCAAGAACACCAAGGCGGGCCCGGAGCTCTTCTCCACGCAGCAGGGCGCCATCCTCGGCACCCCCTGGTACATGGCGCCCGAGCAGGCGGCGGGCGATCCGGTCGACGCGCGCGCCGACATCTGGAGCGTCGGGGCGGTCCTCTTCGACGCGCTGACCGGCAGCCCGCCGCACGACGCGCCCAACTACAACCGGCTCATCGGCAAGCTCCTCAACGAGGATCCGCCGAAGCTCCGGAGCGTGCGCCGGGAGCTCCCGGAGTGGCTCTGCACCGCGGTCGACGGCGCCCTCCAGCGCGATCCGGACGTGCGGTGGCAGTCCGCCCGCACCATGGCCGAGACCCTGCGGCTCAAGGGCAAGGGCGCGATCGAGCTCGACTGGGAGCTGCACGAGGACGCCACCATGCGCACCAACTCGCCCTTCGACTCGGGCGAGGACGACTCGCGGCCCGCGCTCGCCATGCTCTCGGCGCCCGACGAGCCGACGGTCGACGTGTCGGGCATGCGCGAGGACAGCGTCGAGGTCGACCTCGAGCAGCTCGAGCCGGAGACGGCCGACGACGCCTCGCCCTTCGACGCGGCGGGCGGCGCCACCATCAAGAGCGACGTGCCCCCGCCCCACGTGCTGGACGCGATCGCGCGGGCCAAGCGCAAGCCGCGGAGCCGCCTCTGGACCGGGGTTCTCCTCGGCGTGCTCTTCACGCTGCTCGTCGCGGCCGGCGCGGGCTGGTTCCTCTACCAGCGCTACGTGCTGCCGGAGGCGGCGACCACGGTCGCGCCCGGCTGAGCGCTCAGCGCCCGTCGCACCGACGCCTCCACGTCGCGCACGTGATCGGGGTCGAGCGCGAAGATGGTCACCTCGAAGCGGTTCGCGTCGAGCACCGCGATCTCGGGCTCCCGGGCGATGGCCGACCAGTGGCAGGCGAGGGCGCTCTCGCGGATGCGCCGCTTCGTCTCGGCCACCGGGCGCGCGCCGGGCACCGTCAGCTCGAAGACGTGCAGGGTCCCGCGCTCCGAGACCGGGGTGCGGAGGAGCTCCGCCCGCGCGACCCGGCTGTAGGGGATGATGGCCTCCTCGCCGCGCGCCGTCTCCACCACGAGCACGCGCTGGCCCATGCGCTCGACCCGCCCCTGCACCTCGCCGATGCGCACGTAGTCGCCCACGCGGCAGACGCGGCCGGCCTTGAGGAAGATGCCGCTGACCACGTCGCGCAGCGCGAACCACGAGGCCGCGATGCTCACCCCGAGGATCACCGCGACCGCGATCGGGAAGTGCGCCGGGTACTTGTCGAAGAAGAACGCCGCCGACAGGAGCAGGTAGAAGATCGCGGCCGCGCCGCTGAGCAGCGGGTGCGCGCGCCGGAGCTGCTCCCGCCGGGGCGGGGCCAGCGGCACCACGTCGATGGCGAAGCGCGCCGCGCGCAGGAGGCCCCAGACCAGCAGGGCGCCGAGGAGGATCATCGCTAGGTCGCCGAACGACGTGTAGACGTCGCCCATCACCGAGGCGTCGAGGCCCTTCGGCTCGCTCTCCGCGGCGACCGCGCCCGACACCCTCACGGGATCACCTTCCGCTCGCGGAGGCGCTCGACGAGCGCGTGGGTGATGAAGCGGTCGACCCGCAGCACGCCCTGGCGGCTCTCCTTCACCAGGCCCATGCGCCGCAGCGCGTCGAGCTGGCGATCGAGGTCGCGCCCCTCGAGGTCGGCGACCCGGACGAGCCGCTCCCGGGTCATGCGCTTGTGCAACAGGAGCTGCACGAGGAGCGCGGTCCAGTCGGCGCGCAGCCGGTCGAGGACCTCCCGGTCGCGTCGGCTCGGCGGGCGGATGGTGATGGTGCGGTCGTCGCCCTCCTCGACGTGCGTGATCCACGAGGTCAGCGCCGTCCCGACGAGGCCGCGGCTGTAGTCGAAGTGCTGCGAGAAGAGGCGCGCGAGCCGCCACTCGGAGAGCTCGCTCTCGGGCGTCCCGTCCAGCGAGAAGGTGATGCCGGTCGAGCCGTGCCGGAGGGTGACGATGTCCTTCAGCGCGTGCGCCGGGAGCGGTCCGCACTCCACCACCGCCAGCGCGTGGTCGGCGAGCGGCCGGAAGCGGTTGACCAGCTCGAACGCGAGGCTGCCCATCTCGAGGAGGAAGAGCACCCGCCCGGCGTGGGCCTCGATCAGCTCGATCAGGAGGTCGATCACCGCCAGCCCGTGCTCGCTCCGCTCCCACCAGAGCTCCACGTCCTCGATGACCAGCACGCTCCGCTCGGGGATGGTGCTGACGATCTCGTGCGCGGACCCGCTCACCCCGGTCACCTCGGAGAGCCGGCGGCGGAACACCTCGACGTCGGCCGCTCCGTCGTCGGGCGGCGGCACCCAGTGCAGCTCCCGGCCGGAGAGCGCCCGGCTCGTCAGCCGGCGGCAGAGCGCGGTCTTGCCGCTGTCCGGCTCGCCGGTGACGACGAGGATGCCGCGCCCGCCGCGCGCGTGCTGGGCGATGCCGCGCCGCGCCCGGGACAGCTCCTGCTCCCGCTCGACCCAGAAGGTCTCGTTGAAGGTGTTCTTCCCGAAGAAGAGCTGCCGGTAGTAGAAGGGCAGGTCCTCGAGCACGCTCGCCTTCGGCGTGTTGGCCTCGACGAAGCGCGACACCCGCTCGACCAGCGCGCCCGCCGTCTCCCCCTCGCGCAGCCGCCGGGCCATCAGCACGCCCGCGCTCCGCCCATAGATGGCCTGCACCAGCCCCTCGCGCGCCCGCTCCAGCCCCCGCAGCGCGAGCGACTGCGCGCCCGAGACCGCGCGCTGCCCCTGGTGCCTCCGGATGTGCTGGCCGAGCTGCCGCGCCGACTCGGTGAGCTCGTACACGTCGGTCCCGCGCAGCACCGCCGCGAGCTTCGCCTCGAGCAGCTCGTCGACCGTCGGCACGATCTCCTCGAGCGGCGCGATCGCGCCCTCCACCCGCTGCCGGCCGTTCTCGACCACCGGGCGCATGTGGGCGTGGAAGCCGCCGCTCGACTCCTTCGGGTCGTACTCGTTCTGGTGGAAGCCGATCAGCCGCACGACGTCCTCGGCCACCCCGACCGACTGCTGCTCCTGCGGCGGCACCTCGGCGAGGAGCTGGCTCAGCGGGCCCACCAGCTGCGCGTCGAGCAGGAACTGCGCGAGCCGGCGGAGCGGCAGGTCGACCATCTCGACCTCGTCGGCGTCGCCCTCCGCGAGGCGCTGGATCGACGCGTCGCTGAGCGTGCTGACCGACTCGGCGAGCTCGTTCGCCGAGCGCTGCCCCTCGCGCACCAGCGCGTCGACCGCCTGCACCGGATCGAAGCGATGCGAGAGATCGACGTTGAGCTTCAGCGGCTCGTCGCGCTCCTCCTCGAGGAAGGCGGAGAGCGCCTTCTTCAGCTCCTGCGTGCCGTGGAGCACGCCGTTCTTCACCTCGAGCGCGATCGCCTCCCGCGTGCGCTGCACGATGGTGGCGATGCGGTGCTGGAAGCCGCTGACCTCCAGGCCGATCTGGGCGCGCTCGAAGAGCGCCTTCTGGTGATCGTAGAAGACGCGGGCCTCGTCGAGGAGGCCGGTCTCGAGCGCCTCGCTCTGGCGGCTGAGCTTGCGCTGCGTCTTGAGGAGCTGCGGGAGATCGACCCGCTCGAGGTCGTCGGCGTAGCCCTGGCTGAGCGCGCGCGCCTCCTCCGCGAGCCGCGCCGCGTGCTCCTCGATGCGGTTCTCGTGGAGGCGCACCAGCTCGTGGAGGCGCTCCTTGGCGACCTCGCGCTCCGCCTCGACGAAGGTGCCGCGCGCGTCGTCGCTCTCGCTGCTGCCCTGGATGAGGGTCAGGCTCGTGCGCGACGCGTGGAAGACCTTCAGGAGCTGCACCGCGAGGTGCCAGCTGTCGGTCACGAAGGCGCGCACCGTGTCGTCGACCGTCTCGACCGCCGCGTGGCTGACGTACCAGCGCTGGAGCGGCGCGGTCTCGACCTCCACCTTCACGATCCCGCCCTTGGCCTTGTCCCGGCGCGCGCGCTTGATCCGCGCCACCTCGCGCGAGTCGCTCGGGCTCGGCGCGAAGTCGCTCACCGGCCGCTCGAGCGTGACCATCCCGTGGGGCTCGACGAGGGTGGCGTCTCCGAGCAGGGCGCGGACACGCCCCTCGAGGATGTCGCGCTGGTCGGGCAGGTCCTGGCGCAGGTAGTCGTCGATGAGCTTGCGGCACTCGAGGAGGAACGCGCTCTGCACCCGGTTGACGTGGCGCCGGCGCTTCACCGGGTTGGGGATGGCGAGGCCCTCGGCGAGCACCCCGAAGTGGCGATCCACCATCGCCTCGGTGCGGGCGAGCAGCTCGAGGTTCCGGGCCCCGAGGCGGGCGCAGCTCTTGGCGTAGAAGTCCTGCAGCGTGCCCTCGAGGCGGTCGGCGAACGCGCGGGCCTCGTCCGCGAGCGGCTCGAAGGCCGGCGGGCGCAGCGACGTCAGCTCGATCGAGTCCCGGACGTCCGCGGCCTCCTCGGCGCCCTCGGCGGCCTCCTCGACCGGCGCCCGCACCACGCGCCCGACCGACTCGAACTGCGAGCTCGGCGCGACGAAGAGCACGGTCGGCACCGAGGTCCGCACCGTGTCGAGCGCCTCGAGGTGCTCACGCGTCGGCGGCGGGGGCAGCTCGACCACCGCCAGGGTCGCGTCCGCGGACCGGTCGCAGACGTGCCGCTCGAGCGGCTTCGGGTCGACGGTGTCGAGGATCACCTCGACGTCGGCGCTCACCCGCGCCTCCTCGAGCATGCGCCGGGTCGCGTTCCGGAGGCCGTCGCTCAGCGAGCTGTCGCGGCTGACGGTGATGAAGCGGACGTCGCTCTTGCGGTGCTCGGCGCTCGAGGTGATGAACCGGATCAGCGAGATGGAGAGCGCGGGCGTGCCGTCCGCGCGCCACCACACGTCGATGCGGGGCGGCGTGCCCGGCGGCGGCTCGTGGGTCGCGTCGGTGAAGAGCAGGGTGTTGAGGTCGAGCGCGCGCAGCTGATCGATGAGCTCGCTCAGGCGCGCGCCGTCCTCTGCGAAGCCGTCCCAGTCGATGAGCGCGGTGTTGGGCTCGATGCCCGAGTAGCCGTGGTGCGCGGCGAAGCGCTCCATCGTGCCGTACGGATCGTCGGTCTCGACCTCGCGCGAGAACACGCCTACCACCGGGCCCTCGTCGAGCGCGGCCGGCTCGTCCTGCGCGGCCCGCTCGCCTCGGGCGCGGAGGCGGATGTCGGTGAGCATGCCGTTGCCGGTGATCAGCGAGCCGGCGGTGCGCCGCAGGGCCTCGTGCCCCGAGCCGTCGTCGGGGCGGAACATCAGGATGTTCGGGCGCCAGTTCCGCTGCTGACGCTGGGCGAGCGCCAGGCGATGCAGGCCCGCGCGCACGAGCGTCGACCAGATGCCCTCCCACGCGTCGCCGGACTCGAGCTGGAGCTGGCGGCGCTGCAGGTAGACGAAGAGCGCGCTCATCACGACCAGCGCACCCGCCATCGCCGCGAGGTCCATCTGGATCATCAGCAGCAGGCAGACGAACGCGCCGACCACGCTGATGGTCTTCGGGATGCGGAAGTCGGGGCGGAAGTCGGGGCTGACCCAGCTCTCGATGGCGGCGGCGAGGTTCAGGAAGCCGTACGTGGCCATGAAGACCATCGAGACGACCCGGGCGATCACGTCGAGCTCCGCGATCAGGATGCCGGCCCAGCCGATGGCGAAGGCGAGCAGCAGCGCGTTCCGCGGCTCGTTGGTCTTGCCGTGGCCCTTCGCGAACCAGCGCGGCGTGATCCCGTCGCTGCTGATCGTCTGGAGGATGCGCGGCGCGCCCAGGATGCTGCCGAGCGCCGAGGACAGCGTCGCGCCCCAGATGCCCGCGGTGACGAGCGGCGCCCACAGCGACATCTCCTCGAGGATGCGCGGGTTGTCGGTCAGCGACGCGGCCGGCACCCGGAACGCGAGGAACGCGGCCAGCGCGAGGTAGACGGCGAGGCCCACGAAGATCGCGGCCATGGTCCCCGTCGGGATCGACTGCTTCGGGTCGCGGAGATCGCCCGACATGTTGACGCCGGCGGTGAAGCCGGTGACCGCCGGGAAGAAGATGCCGAAGAGCACCGCGAACGACGCGCCCTCGGGCGGCGTGCCGATGAGCGGCTCCGGGTTCTCGGGGGGCGAGCCGAAGAAGATCGAGATCAACGAGAGCGCGATCGCGCCGAGGATCAGGTACTGCGTCTTGATCGCGAGCGACGTGCTGATGAACGTGATCACGGTCAGCAGGACGACGGTGATCGTGCCGCAGACCCGGATCGCGGTCGGCGTCACCTCCATGCCGACCACGGCGAGGAAGCTCTCGGAGAAGCCGATGATGTAGAGGCTGATGCTGAACGAGAGCCCGAGGAAGAGCGCGAGCCCGAGCGTGCCGCCGATCGGGAGCCCGAGGCTCCGCGAGACGATGTAGTACGGACCGCCGGCGCCGACGCTCTTGTCGGTGGCGATCGAGGAGATGCTCAAGCCGGTGCACACGCTGACGATGTGCGCGAGCACGATGATCGCGAAGGCGAGCGCGAGCCCCGAGTTGCCCACCACCCAGGGCAGGCGCAGGTACATGATGACGCCGAGGATCGTCAGGATCGACGGCGTGAAGACGCCCCCGAACGTGCCGAACTTGCTGTCGCTCTTCGCCACCCGGGGCCGAGCATATCGTGATCTGGCGTCGGGATTGTCCCCGAAACGCGAACGCGCCCGCTCCGGGAGGAGCGAGCGCGTTCGAGCGGACGGAGCGCGCGAGCGCCAGGCCCCTACTCAGACCTCGGCGAAGTCCTCGAGGATGCCGCCGCGCGCCTCGCGGAGCTTCTTGAGGGCCTGCACCTGGAGCTGACGGATCCGCTCGCGGCTGAGGCCGAACTTGTCGCCCACGTCCGTGAGGGTGTGCTCCTCCTCGCCGTCCATGCCGAACCGCATCCGGAGGATCTCCTTCTCGCGGTCCGTCAACGTCTCGAGCACCGCGCGCATGGTCATCTCGAGCGAGTCGTCGACCAGCGGCTGCATGGGCGTCGCCTGATCGGGGTCGACCACCAGGTCACCGAGGGTGGACGAGCCGTCCTCGCCGACCGGGATGTCGAGGCTCACGGTGTCCCGCATCGCCTCGAGCAGCTCCTGCACCCGGCGCTCGGGCATCTGGAGCTTCTTGCCGATCTCCTTGGCCGTCGGCGCGCGCCCCAGCTTCGGGGACATCTCGCCGATCGTGCGCATCACGCGGTGGAAACGCTCGAGCGCGTTGACCGGGATGCGGATGGTGCGCCCCTGCTCCTGCGTCGCGCGGTTCATCGACTGCCGGATCCACCAGCCCGCGTAGGTCGAGAGGCGGAAGCCCTTGTGGTAGTCGAACTTCTCGACCGCGCGCATCAGGCCCATGTTGCCCTCCTGGATGAGGTCCAGGAACGGCAGGCCACGGTTGCGGTACTGCTTGGCGATGCTGACGACCAGGCGGAGGTTCGCCTCGACCATCTCGCTCTTGGCGTGGTCGACGTCGGCGAGCGCTCGGCGGAGCGCCTTCACCGTGTCGCGCACCACAGCGAGCGGCTGGCCGGCGTCCTCCTCGATGCGACGCACGACGCGGCGGGCGTCACGGATGGCGCGCACCGCGCCCTCGTCGGCGCCGCGCTTGCGGAGCCGATCGATCTGCGCCGGCGTGAGCTGCACCGCCTCGTCGAACCCGATCGCGAGGCGACCGACCGCGCGTCGGATGGTGCGCTCGCTGCGCTCGACCTGGCGGAGGTAGTTCTCGAGCCGGTTGGTGATCCGCTCGAGGCGCTTCTCGTGGAAGTCGATCGAGCAGAGGACCTGCGCGCGCTCCTCGACCAGCGCCTCGCGCTTGCTGCCGCGGGCCGATCGCATGCGATGCTCCACGTCCATGACGCGGCGCAGCTTGGCGACGGTGTCCTCGAACGCCTGAGCCTCCTCTTCGGTGCCCTTGCGCAGGTTCTCCGCCACGACCTCGCGCACGCTCATCTCGCCGTTCTCCATGCGCTGGAGCATCTCGCTGAGCTCCGGCATGCGGATCGACGTGCGCCACAGGAGATCGAGCACGACCGCGCGGCCCTTCTCGATCTGCCGCGCGAGCTCGATCTCGCCGTCACGCGTGAGCAGCGCGACGTCACCGAGCTTGCCGAGGTAGCGCTCGATGCTGTCGAGCTGGTTCTTCGACGACCGGTAGCCGCGGCTCTGACCGCGCGCCTTGTCCGGCTTGGAGCCGTCCGTCACCGAGAGCCCGATCCCGAGCTCCTCGAGCTCGCGAAGGGCGCGCGGAACGGCACGCTCGAGGTCCGGCTCCCCCGCCAAGGAGGCCGACACTTCGTCGTAAGTCAAAAAGCCACGGTTCTTTCCCTTGGCGAGGAGGGCCTCACCGAGGATGGTCGCGTTGGGCTTTCGGTTGTACTGCTTCAAGGGGTCCCTGCCTTCCTCCACGCCCCCGCCGAGACGGTGACGGGACGAATGGTTGTTGGGTCGACGATGCTCCGACATGTTCTTCCCCCATGATCCTTGGGGCCGAAACGGGGGACGCACAGTCCTGAGACGGACGATGCGCCTTGGCGTTCCAACGCGCTGGTCTCGAAGGGGATGTAAGCTCCGTGGGGGCCACGCCAAATCGGGCGGCTGTGGCGTATCCGCACGGCGCGCCAGGCCTCCGCCACCCCCGATTTCTTCGGAGGGGTCCTCATCGTGGGACTCGAAGACGGATTCCTCGGCGTCTGTTCAGTGGTGACAACGTAAGAACGCAAACGGCGCCTGTAAACCCCCCGGCCCGATGTGGGCCACGAGAGGAGTACGGGCGAGCAACCGGATCGTTTCACGCCCACGTCCGCGGATTCATCCGCCACCCACCCTCAACCGGGGTGGAGGCGGCCCTGTTCCCCTGGAGGGGTCAGTTCCCCTGCCGGGGTCAGCGGCGCTCGACCGCGATCACGTAGCGCGCGGGGTCGAGGCTGTGGTCGGTGAAGACGAAGAGCGTTCCGTCGGCGCAGCGGTAGCGCTCGCCGCCGCCCTCGGTCCACACGCAGGAGCCGATGGCGTCCCGCATCGCGTGGATGTGAGCGTCGACGTCGAACACCTGACCGCCGAGGCGGACGCGCTCGAGCGCGCCCAGGTGCGCCTCGACGCGCCTCACGCCCTCGTCGTCGAGCCAGACTCGGTAAGGGCCGAACCTGGCGCTCCGCGAGTCACGCGCTCCCTCCGGGAGCCCGAGCGCGCGCACGTCGTCTTCGCTCATCCCGATGCGGATCGGGCCGAGAGACGTCCCCGCCTCCACGGCCACCGGCTCGGGAGCGGGCGGCGCGGGGGGCGGGCTCTCCGGGGTCGCGACCTCCGGAGGTGGCTCCTCCGTCGGCGTCGGCCCCGGCGGCTGGGGCTCGGTGGGGTCCTCGGTCTCGACGCGCGGCCGGGACGGCTCGGGCTCGGGGGTCTCGGGCGCGCCGCAGCCGATCGCGGTGATCAGCGCGAGCGCGAAGACGTGGAGCGAGGCGGGCCGCATCGAGGGCGACTCATACCGCGGCGTGCAGTCGAACGCACGCGCCGGCGACGAGCCGAGAGCCCGACCGCGTTCAGGCGAACGCGGCGCGCACGGAATCGTCGTAGTTGAGCCAGCTGTCCTTCTCGGTCAGCAGCTCCTCCGCGATCTCTTGCACCTTCTCCTGCGCTTGATCGACTTCGGGGAGGGTGAAGACTTCGGAGGGGCCCGTGCGGTTGGGATTCCACTTGATGAACACGTTGGCCTTCGGGAACTCGTCCTTCAGGCGCTTGCGAAGCTCGATCTGGAAGTCACGCGCGCTGACGTCGCGCAGAAGCCCGACGGGGTCCACGTCGCGGAAGAGATCGGCGTTGGCGGTGTAGTCGATGGTGGTGAGAGACAAACTCCTGATTCCTTTCGTAGTCGAGTCTCCGTACTAACTCCATGACCGCGCTTTCGCAATGATTCGCGTGCGACACACCACGCGCGAACGCGGCTCAGAGATCGTCGTCGACGTCGGCGATCGCCGCGAGAGACGCGAGCCCCAATCGCAACGCAGCTTGCAGGACGGCCGCCTCGGGAGAGCGACGGGAGCGCGCGGGGTCGACCACCTCGCGGGGGAGGGTGGGAGCGAGCGCGCGCGCCCGGTCGACGAGGTTGCGCGGGACCTCGAGCTGCAGCGTCCCCGGGTCGGCGGGGATCCGCACGAGCTCCGACGGCGCGCTGATCACGGTGTCGTGAGGCGCCATCTCCGTCGCGCCGGCGGGATCGACGGGGACCTTCAGCGGCTTGCGCTTGCGGCGCGCGTGCGGCTCGGGCGTCGGCGGCTGCGCTCGCAGAGGCTGGGCCCGGGGAGGCTGGGGCCTGGGAGAAAGGGGCCGCGACGGGGCGGCGATCGGCCGCTTGGGCGGGGGCGGCGCGCTGGGCTTCGGGTTGCTGGGCGGCGGGATGGAGTCGAACACCGGCAGCGGCGGCGCCTCCTCTTCCTTCGGGAGGATCGGCTGGCTCCCGGTGACCTCTCCGCCCTGCCGCGCGAGCAGGACGCGCTCGTACATGATCTCGTTCTTCTCGTCGAACTGGAGCAGCGAGAGCGTCAGTCGTCCGTTCTGCCGTCCCTGCGCGCGGCCGACGCCCTCGAGCACCGAGGTGCCGTCGGCGAGCTGCACGGCGAAGCGGACCCACTCGCCGTCGGCGATCGAGCGCTCGCACGGGAGCCGCACCGCGGTGTCGTCGACGTGGTTGGCGAGCTCCTCGACCGCGTCGGCCACCTCCGACCATCGAGTGCGGTGCTCGAGGACCTCGCTCACGCGTCGGACTCCGGCGCGAGCTCCGGCAGGATCGCCCACAGCGCGGCGATGCAGTCGGAGGCGAGGTTGCGGCAGCGGGCGGGCGACCACCCGAAGACCGGATCCGGGTGATTGGACGCGTCCTTGAACGGCTGCTCGAGCGTCATCGCGAGGCCGCCGAAGCGCTCCGCCACCCAGTTGGTGCACAGGCGCAGGTTCGCTTGTCCGGGCGCGGCGGGCGCGTAGCCGTGCTGCGTCTGGAAGTCGGGGCTGATGCGCGCGAGCGCGCTCCGGTACTCGGTCAGCCAGCCCGCCTGGCGCTCGGTGAGCGAGGGCACGCCGTCCGCGCCGGCGATGAAGTTGAACGGCAGCTCCTCGTCGCCGTGCACGTCGAGGCAGAAGTGGACGCCGGTCGCCTCCATGCGCTGCCGCACGAGGTACACCTCGGGGCTCTTCTCCATCGACGGCTCCATCCAGGCGCGGTTGAGGTTCTCGCCGGCCGCGTTGGTGCGGAGGTGCCCGCGGCGGCTGCCGTCGGGGTTCATGTTGGGCACGACGTGGAAGGTCGCGGCCTCGCGGAGTCGGCGGGCGACCGGATCGGCGTCGTCGAGCATGCGGGCGAGGAAGCCCTCCATCCAGTGCTCCGCCATGGTCTCGCCCGGGTGCTGTCGCGCGATCACCCAGGCCTGGAGCGGGCCCTCGCCGAAGCGGAGCAGATCGAGATCCTGCCCGTCGAGGGTGTGCCCGAGCGACTCGAGCGTGACCGAGGGGTGCTGCTGACAGCGGGCGATCAGATCGGCGTGGCGCTCCATCGAGAACGGCGCGAAGTAGGCGAGCCAGACCGCGTCCGCCCCGCCCGGGTGGCGGATGGTGAGCTGGGTGCCGTCGTACTCGGTGGGCACCCGCACCCACTGCTTGCGGTCGGTCGAGGCCACCGCCCGGTAGCCCTCGTAGCCGGCGCGGTAGCTCCCCTCGTGCGCGTTGACGATGCGCACCGTCAGGGGCGCGCCCGCGTGCCCGGTCACCCGGAAGTAGAACCACTGCATGAAGCGGTCGCCGACGTCCTTGACGATCCGGACGCGCACGTCGTCCGGGCTGTCGGTCTGGACCGCTTCTCCGTTTCCGCCGTCGAAGGCGCTGCTCACTCTGATCGACACGAGCGCGAGCATGCCACGTAAGCTGTGGTCCATGCCCACCGCGCACGTCCACTCCGACGCCCAAGTCTCCGACGAGGTCCGGGCCCGGTTCGCCACCGAGCTCTCCCGCGCCGTCGCCGAGGTCACCGGCAAGCCCGAGAAGTGGGTGATGACCGTGCAGACCCCGGCCGCGCTCATGACCTTCGGCGGGGCCTCCGGCGCGAGCTGCTACGTGCGGGTCGTGAGCATCGGCGGCTTCTCGGCCGAGAAGGCGGCGACGCTGGTCGAGCGCATCTGTGCGCTCGTCGAGGCTCACCTCGAGGTGCCGGGCGCGCGGACGTACGTGGAGCTCTCGGACGCCGAGGCCCACCTCTTCGGTCACGCCGGTCGAACGTTCGCCTGAAGCCGCCGCGGCATCTCCGGCAGCGGGAGCGGGTCCGCGAGCAGGATCCCGCGATCGAGCCCGCACATCGTGCGGAGCATGCGGGTGCGCACGTAGGGCAGGCGGCAGGCGAGGCCCATGAACGCGTCGCGGAGCCAGCCCAGCGGGCGCAGGTCGCTCTGGAAGAACGGCGTCAGGAAGCGCGTCGCCCACTGGTAGTAGCCGAGGTGGTGGCGCCTCGTCCGCGAGTAGCGGGCCAGCCCGGAGGCGACGTCCTCGGCTCCCTCGAGCGCGTCGGCCAGCGCGAGCGCGTCGACCAGCGCGAGGTTGGCGCCCTGACCCAGCTGCGGGCTCGTCGCGTGCGCCGCGTCGCCCAGGTACACGACGCGCTCGGCGTGCCACGGAGAGAGCACCACGTCCCAGTAGCGCGCGAAGAGCACCTCGGAGACGTCGCCGATCTGCGCGAGGACCGGAGCCGCGCGCGGCTCGAGCGCCTCCAGCTCGGCCCGCCACGCGTCGAGCCCCGCGTCGCGGACGCGGTCGACCTGGTCGGCGCGCACCGACCAGAACAGGCTCACCCGCGGGGTCTCCCCGTGCGGCCCGAGCCCCGACGGCAAGAGCCCGAGCATCTGCCCGGTGCCGTCGACCCGCTGGAAGAGCTCGCGGTCGAACTCGCCTTCGGCGTCCTCGCCGATGAACCACAGCGCGCCCCACGGGTAGGCGGTGGCGCGCCGGGTCAGCCGGGTGTCGTCGCGGAGCTGCGAGCGCGCGCCGTCGGCCACGACCACCAGATCGTGCGGCCCGTGCCGCTCTCCGGCGCGATCCACCACGACGCGCCGGTCTCCGTCGAGGGCGAGGTCCTCCACCGCGACCCCGCAGCGAAGCGTGACTCCGTCCTCTTCTCGGGCGGCGCCGAAGAGGGTCTCGAACAGCACGCCGCGGTGCAAGCCGAGCCCGAACGCGAGCGGGTGGAAGTCCGCGTAGCGGAGGTCGAGCACGGTGCGCCCGCGCCGGGTGAGGCAGCGCAGCCGGTCGATGGGGGCGCCGCGCGCGATCACCTGGTCCAGCAGCCCGAGCCGCGCGAGCGCGCCCATCCCGGTCGGCTGCACCGTGATCCCCGCGCCCACCGGCTCGGGCTCCGGCACCGCCTCGTACAGAGTCACCCGATGCCCCTGACGAGCGAGCGCGATCGCGGCGGCGGCCCCCGCCGTGCCCGCCCCGATCACGCCCACCTCGAGAGAAAGCTTCCTTTTCGTCGCGCTCACTTCTCCGGTAGGATCGCACAACCGGGGCCCGCCCGTCCCGATGGGCGGCAGGAGGGGAGAGATGCTTGGACGAGCGGTGAGCACGGCCGCCCGGAGCGGCCGTTCTCGGTTCGCGTCAGGGCGCCGGCGCGCAGATGCTCGACCCACCGAACGGCTGGCACGAGTAGTCGGGCGTGCGGCAGTCGATGGCGACACGGCAGTCGTCGAAGCAGAGGTTGTTTCCCCCTGCCGCGAGGCAGGACGAGCCCGTCGAACAGGTACGCGTGGAGCACGTCTCGGTGCAGTATCCTCCGATCCAGTCCACCGACGGGCCGATGCATGCGCCGAACTGTCCGCCCGCGCAGTCGGTCTGCCAGCGGCAGGGGGTGCCGACGGCGCCGGTGCCGGTCGCCGCGGGCCAGCACTCGCTGACCGTGTCGCTGTCGCCGGTGTCGTAGCAGCGGTAGCCGTCCATGCGACAGTCGGCGTCGCTGCCGCAGGAGTCGACGCAGATGCCTTCGGTGGCCATCGCGCCGATGCTGCAGTGGCTGCCGGCCGGGCAGCTGGCCGGGCCAGTGCCGCCCGTCATGCAGCCGGTCAGGATGCAGTAGCCCTCGTTGAAGTCGTTGCGCGGGCGGCGGACGCAGACCGCGCGGTCACCGCCGGCGCAGTCGGAGACGCCGGTGCACGGGGCGCCGACGGCGGCGGTGCCGGTGCCGGCGGGCCAGCACTCGTCGCGCCCATCCGCGTTCGCGTCGAAGCAGGCGTAGCCAGGGCTGCGGCAGTCCGCGTCGCTCGTGCAGTCGGGCACGCAGGCGAGGAACGGCTCCATCGCGGTCCCGATGTCGGAGCAGTGGGTGTTCGTGGGGCAGTCGGTATCCACCATGCAGCCCGCCTGGTAGCAGTAGCCGTCGAGCCAGTCGCCGCCCTCGACGCAGCGCGCGTCGCCTCCGCCCGCGCAGTCCCAGACGCCGAGGCACGCGTCGCCGGGCGTGCCCAGGCCGGTGCCGGCCGGGCCGCACTCGTCCACGCCGCCTGCGTCTTCGTCCGCGTTGAAGCAGAGATAGCCGTCCGTGCGGCAGTCGGCGTCGCTCGTGCAGTTCAGGACGCAGGCGCCTTCGCCGCCGCCCTCCGGGATGAAGCCGCAGTGCTGGCCCGAGCCGCACTCGGAGTCGACCACGCAGCTGCGCGAGCAGTAACCCTGACGCCAGCCGATCGACTCACGGATGCAGAAGCCGTCGGCGGCGCCAGCGCAGTCGCTGTGGCTGGAGCAGGGGTCGCCAGTGGCGCCGGTGCCGCTGGCGATCGGCGCACACTCGCGAGTGCCGGCCTCGTCGTCGTCCTGGCAGGCGTAGCCGGGAGCGCGACAGTCGGCGTCGGTCGTGCAGTTGGCGACGCATGCCCCCAGCCGGGTGATGTCGTCGACGTAGGCGCAGTGCGAGCCCATGCCGCAGTCGCCGTCGACGCGGCAGGTGTCGGTGCAGTAGCCGCCGTCCCAGGCGGTGTCGGCTTCGGTGAGGCACTCGCCGCGGCTGCAGCCGGTGTCGTCGCTGCAGGGGCCGCCGATGGGGCAGGGGCCGCAGTCGAGGGGCATGCCGCAGCCGTCGTCGCGCACGCCCACGCCGCACTCGCCGGCCGCGCACACGTCCGGGACGCAGCCCGCGTCGGGCACGCCGGTGTCGGGGGCGCCGGAGTCGGTGTCGACGCCGGAGTCGGTGTCGACGCCGGTGTCCGGCGTGTCGCCGTCCTGCATCATCATCGTGCCCGAGTCGGTCGGCGTGACGCCGCTGTCCGCCGGGACGGACTCGCCGTCGCAGCCGGCCGCGCCGAGCGCGACACAGATCGAAGCCAAGAGCGCAGCGCGCTTGCTCATCGTCATCCTCCCCTGCGCCGGTCCACCCACCGGCGTCTGCACGGGCTCCACACACGAGCCCTCGACCCCGGATACGCAAAGAGGGACGCGGGAGCCCACGTCCCTGTGAGCGAACTCAATTGCAGGTGATGTTCGCGCGGACCGCGCCGCCGGTGGCGATGGCGCGCTCGCAGGCGGCGCCGAAGAGGCTGAGCTGGGCGCGCCGATCGCTCGTCCAGTCCCAGCCGTCGGCGCGGGTCACGTCGCGCGGCACGGTCTCGCCGCCGACGAGCACCTCGACGACGTCGTCCTCGTCCGGAGGGATCGGGACCGCGAACACGCACTGCACGAGATCGCGGGTGATCTCGGAGAGCAGGGACTCGAGCAGGCCCGGGTCGCTCGCGTCGTAGAAGCGGCGAGGCTCGCTGTCCGGGCGCGGCCGGCCGCCGGTGACCGCCATGACGTCGAGCAGCATCACCTCGGGCTCGGTGCTCGCGATGCCGACCACGTAGACGTCGATGCCGTGGTCCTCGTGCGCCTCGCGGATCACCTCGAGCGCCTCGGAGGTGGGCGACTCGCCGCAGGTCGGCGCGCCGTCGGTGGCGACGACGATGAACTGCGCGTTGTTGTCGTCGGCGCGGGCGAGCAGCGCGTCGAGCGCCTGGCGGGTGGCCACGGCGACCGGGGTGCCGCCGTTCGGGTTCCAGCGGCTGAACTGGCTGATCACGCCGGGCGCCCGGCCGGGGCCGATGTTCACGTCGAGGCCGCTGAACACGTCGCAGGGGCCCTCGTCGGCCCGGATCGACTGCGAGGGGAAGAACTTCGCGCCGACGCCGATCCGGTCGTCGAACACGCTCAGCGCGCTGCCCATGGCGCCCTCGAGGATCTCCCACCGCGAGCGCTCGCCGCCGACCGGCGGGCTGCCGTCGAACGCCGCGAGCATCGAGCCCGAGCGATCGACGACGAAGACGACCTCGACCGTCGACGGGTCGAGGGCGACGATGCCGGGCACGCAGACGGGGGCCGCGTCGACCCCGGTGTCCACGCCGGAGTCGCGGATCACGCCGGCGTCCATGCCCGCGTCTTCTTCGGGCGGCACGGTGGCGTCGGGGAGCTCGAGGCCGAGGCCGGTCTTCGAGCCGCACGCGCCGAGGGCGGCGAGCCCGAGCAGGCACGCCGCGATCCGGGGGAGGGGGTCGCTCATTCTTCGTCGCAGAGGATGTCGGCGGTGACCGTACCACCGGTCTCGGTCACGCGGGCGCAGGCGCCGCCGAAGAGCGTGACCTCGCGGCGATCGGGCCGGGTGAAGTCCCAGCCCTCGGTGCGGGTGCGGTCCTGCGGGATGAAGACGCCGTCGACCCGGAGCTCCACCGTCGCGTCGGCCGGGGGCACCGGGTCGAGATCGAAGACGCAGCGCGCGATGCTCTCGGTGATCGTGGTCAGCGCGCCGCTGAGGTCGTCGATGTCGCGCACGCTGTAGAAGCGCCGTCCGTCGCCGTCGTCCCGCGGGCGCCCGCCGGCGACCGCCATCTCGTCGAGCACGTCGGCGAGGTCGGGGCGGCTCGGATCGTCGATGCCGATCACGTAGACCGGGACGCCGAGGTCCTCGAACAGCGCGCGCACCACCTCGACCGAGCGCACGTCGTCGAGGCAGTTGTAGGGCGCGAAGGGCGACGCCGGATCGCAGAAGCGGTCGCGCGGGGTGCCGGTGCAGACGCAGCGCGAGGGCGGGACGCCGGTGTCCGGGTTGCAGTTGGGGCCGCCGTCGGTGGCGAGCACCACGAAGCGCGGGATGCCGGGCGCCGGGCGGCTCTCGTAGAAGGCGCGGATCTCCTCGAGGGCGGCCGCGGTCGGGGTGCCGCCGGCCGGCAGGGTGGTGTCGAAGAACGAGAGCACGCGGGCGGCGTTGCCGCGGGCCGGGGTCACGTCGACGCCGTCGTCGACCACGCAGGCCTCCTCGGGGGTCTCGGCGCCCATGGAGTCGACGCCGGGATAGAACTTCGCGCCGAGCTCCAGCAGCGGATCCTCGTCCGCGAGCAGGACCTCGCCGAGCACCTGCCCGAGCACCTCCCACCGCGAGGGCTCGAAGGGGGTCGGGTCTCCGCCGGCGAGGTTGTTCTCCATCGAGTTCGAGCGGTCGATCGCGAGGAAGACCTGAGCCCCGCGGCGCTCGAGGGCGATCGGCTGGGGCATGCAGACCTGGGCGTCGGGGCCGCTGTCCATCGGCGCGTCCATGCCGGCGTCCTCCGGGAGGTCCGCGTCGGGGATCAGGAGCCCCGTCTTGGCGCCACACGACGTGTCGAGCAGCACGCACGACGTGATCAGCAGCATCGACCCGAGCGCGGCACCCCTTCGCATGCTGCGAGCATAGAGGGTGATGAACGCGGGAGCACGCGGACGCTTGCCGCCGCTCACGGCGACGGACTAGCTTCCGCCGGGTGAGCAAAGACAGCCGCGAGACGGACGAGAGCGCCGGCAACTTCGTGCGGGACATCGTCCTCGAAGACCTCGAAGCGGGGCGACGGGAGCGCGTGGTGACGCGGTTCCCGCCGGAGCCGAATGGCTACCTCCACATCGGCCACGCGAAGAGCATCGTGCTGAACTTCGGGCTGGCCCGCGAGCTCGGGGGCCAGTGCAACCTGCGCTTCGACGACACCAACCCCGAGAAGGAGAGCGTCGAGTACGTCGAGTCGATCCAGCGGGACGTGAAGTGGCTGGGCTACGACTGGGGCGAGAACCTCTTCTTCGCCTCCGACTACTTCGAGCAGCTCTACGCGTGGGCCGAGCAGCTGATCCGCGACGGTAAGGCGTACGTGGACAGCCAGAGCCCCGAGCAGATCAAGGCGGGCCGCGGCTCCTTCCACGAGCCGGGCGTGGAGAGCCCCTACCGGGACCGGTCGGTCGAGGAGAACCTCGCGCTCTTCGCGAAGATGCGCGCCGGCGAGATCGGCGAGGGCGAGGCGGTGCTGCGCGCCAAGATCGACATGCAGTCGAAGGATCTGAAGCTGCGCGACCCGCTGATGTACCGGATCCGCAAGGTCCACCATCACCGGACCGGCGACGCGTGGTGCATCTACCCGATGTACGACTGGGCGCACGGTCAGTCGGACGCCATCGAGGGCGTCACGCACTCGATCTGCACGCTCGAGTTCGTCAACCACCGCGCGCTCTACGACTGGTTCCTGGAGGCGCTCGGCCAGCCCGAGCCCCCGAAGCAGTACGAGATGGCGAAGCTCCAGCTCGACCACGTCGTGCTCAGCAAGCGGCGCCTGCTGCAGCTGGTGGAGGAGGGGCACGTCGACGGCTGGGACGACCCGCGCATGCCGACGATCAGCGGGCTGCGTCGCCGCGGCTACCCGCCGGAGGCCATCGTGGCCTTCTGCGAGCGCATCGGCGTCAGCAAGAACAACACGACCGTCGATGTCGGCCTGCTCGAGCACTCGGTGCGCGAGGAGCTCAACGCCAAGACCCCGCGCTACATGGGCGTGCTCGATCCGGTGAAGCTCGTGATCGAGAACTGGGAGGAGGGCGAGGTCATCGACTTCGAGATGGACTTCCATCCCGAGGATCCGAGCTTCGGCAAGCGGAAGGTGCCCTTCAGCGGGGAGCTGTGGATCGAGCGCGAGGACTTCCTCGAGGAGGCGCCGCGCAAGTGGTTCCGGCTCTCGCCGGGCAAGGAGGTCCGCCTCCGCTACGCGGCGCTCGTGACCTGCACCGGGTTCGAGAAGGACGAGGACGGCAACGTCACGCTCATTCGCTGCACCTGGGACCCGGAGAGCAAGGGCGGCCGCTCCCCGGACGGGCGCAAGGTGAAGGGCACGCTGCACTGGGTCAGCGCGGCGCACGCGGTCGACGCGGAGGTGCGGCTCTACGACCGCCTCTTCACCGACCCGAACCCCACCGGCCACGGCGACAAGTCGTTCCTCGAGTTCCTCAACGCCGACTCGAAGGAGGTGCGCCCCGGCTGCAAGCTCGAGCCGGCGGCGGCGGAGCTCGAGGCGGGGACGCGCTTCCAGCTCGAGCGGCTGGGCTACTTCGTGGCCGACGAGGTCGACCACCAGAAGGGCGCGCCGGTCCTCAACCGCACGATCACGCTCAAGGACACCTGGGCGAAGATCAAGGGCCGGCGCTGAGGCGCGCGGCCTCCACCCGGTCGCGGAGCTGAGGCGCCCGCTGCTCGAGCAGCGGGAGCAGCGACGGCAGCGTCTCCGAGACCAGCTTCGCGTAGCTGATGGCGAAGAAGTAGGTGAGGTGCTGGAGGATCCAGGCGTCGAGCGCGGCGCCCGGGTCTCCGCCGCCCGCCTCGAGCTCGGCGAGCGCGGCGCGGCTCTCGCTCCGGAACAGCTCGACCTCGCGGAAGCCGAGCTCGGCGTGGAGCAAGAGGTGCATCCCCGCGCCGACGAGCTCGCGGTAGGTCGTCATCTGCGAGCGGACCATCAGGGCGGCGAGCTCCCGCGCCTCCGCGTCGTCGAGGCCCTCGTCGAAGCGGTACCGGCACGCGCCGTCGTCGTCCTTGGCGCGGAAGATCAGGAAGTGCGCGTCCGGGTGCCGCCGCGCCTGGTGAAGGATGGTCTCGTCGATCGCGCCCGGCTCGGTCGCGCCTCGCCGGGCCGCGCCCCGCAGCGCCGAGAGGCGATCCCGGCCGACGACGACCTCGCGGTCCGGCGTCACGATCAGCGCCTCGCGCGGCCCCCGCCGCGTCTCGATGACCTCGACTCGTAGGTCCAAGCGACCCCCCGAGGGTCAGGATGACGCAAGACCCCCTCACCGACAAACCCCTCACGGGCAGCGCGCGGACCGCGCGTACGATCGGCCGTCGGCCTCCCACGCCATCCAGAGCCGCTCGGCGTCGCCCCGGAGCTGCCCCGCGCGCGGCCCCTGGGCCACCACCACCGGGTCGGCGCGCACGCCGAGGTCGGTGACCCGGCTGAGCCAGAGATCCCGCTCCGAGACGTAGAGGAGCGCGGTGGCGTCCGGCAGGCCGCGGGCGTCCACGTCGCGGGGGCGAGCCCGCGGCTCGGTGGCGCGGGCGGTCGCGCTCCCCACGTGCAGCCACAGCCCGGTGCGGTCGCGCGCGCGGGCGACGAGGCGCGGGGTCTCGCCCACCGCGAGGGCGCGCGGGGTGTCGGGGGCCGCGGTGACCTCGACGGGCTCGCCGCCGCGCAGCGTCCAGAGCTCGGCGCCGGGCGCGGTCCAGGACGCGAACGCGCGCCGCCCGTCCGCGGCGAGCAGCGCGACCGCGCGCGGACCGACGCGCACCCGCCGCACCTCCTCGACGCTCGCGGTGAGCAGCTCGGCGCGCAGGAGCAGCAGCTCTCCTCCGGCGCGACCGAAGAGCCAGGCGCGATCGCCGGAGACCCGGAGCTGCGCGTCGACGAGCGCGTGGGGGAGCGACATCCGGCGTCGCTCGGCGCCGTCTCGCCCGAGCGAGACGAGCACGCCTCCGTCGGCCACGCGGCCGGCGAGCAGCCACCCGTCGGCGGCGTCGTCGAGCGCGTCGACCCGGTCGAGCGGCACGGGGATCGGGGGGCGCTCCGCGTCGAGCACGTGGAGGGTGGGCGACGGGGCGTGGGTCACGAGCGCGTCGTCACCGAGCGCCGGGGCCTCGCCGTCGAACCCGCGCGTCGCCGACAGCGCGCAGCCCTCGAGCCGGGCCCGCGCGGCGGGGGGCTCGGGCTCGGCCACGTCCGGCGGATCCGGCTCGCACGCGGCGAGACAGAGCAGCGAGCAGGCGAGGGCGAGGCGCACCCGCGCATGGTCGGCGCAGAGGCGCGGCGACTTCAAGTGGACGCGGCTCCGGGTCGGTCCGAAGGTGTCGGCATGACGAAGCCCGACTTCGAGGTCCGCGTCCCCGAGGGGGACGACCGCGAGCGCGCGGTGTGCAATCGCTGCGGGTTCATCCGCTACGACAACCCCCGCATCGTCGTGGGCTCGGTGGCCACCTGGGAGGGCAAGGTGCTGCTCTGCCGTCGGGCGATCGAGCCGCGGCGCGGCTACTGGACGCTCCCGGCCGGCTACCTCGAGCAGAACGAGACGCCCGAGGAGGGCGCGCGGCGCGAGGCCCGGGAGGAGGCGCGCGCGGAGCTGGTGATCCGAGATCTGCTCGCCGTCTACACGGTGCGCCGGCTCAGCCAGGTCCAGCTGATGTATCGCGCGTCGCTCGCCTCCCCCGACATCGCGGCCGGGCCCGAGAGCGAGGCGGTCGGGCTCTTCGACTGGGACGAGATCCCGGAGGACGAGATCGCCTTCCCGACGGTGCTCTGGGCGCTCGCGTGCTTCCGCCGCGCCGAGGGGAGCGAGGTCTGGGTGCCGGCCACCAACCCGGAGGGCGAGAGCACCCGCATCTCCGACCTGGTGGACCGACAGCGTCGGTGACGCGGCGCGTCGTCGCCACCCTGGAACGTTTCCTGCCCTCCTGAACCTCGGAAAAGGAGAGCCGTATGGAGATTCGAACAGGGAGAGGCGTGATCATCGCGCACCCGAGCCCAGGGCTGAGGATGCGCCTGGCGATGGCGTTCATCGATCGTCACCCGGTGTTCCTGTCCAACGGGATCGCGGGCCTGCGACGGCAGGTGGCCGAGATCCTCGCGGGTCGGGCCCGCGCGCCGGAGGCCTTCGTGCTGGGCGAGGCCGCGCTGAGCGCGCTGGAGGCGCACGAAGGCTGGGAGCTGATCGCGGCCGCGTGCCCGAAGATCATCGTGATCGGGGGACGGCCCGCGGCGGCGCGCCCGCGCCATCACGCGTTCGCCCGGGCGCCCCACCCGGCGCGGATCCTCGAGCTGATCGCCGCGTGACGGACTGACCCGGTCGATGCACCGGGCCTCAGGGGGCCGACGCAGCTTCTGCGTGGGCGCGCGTCGACGCGGCGCGTAACAGGCGCCCGTCACTCGAGCTGACGAAGCCGCGACCGCGAAGCCAGGCGAGCAGCCGATCGGCGTCCGGGTGAGCGGGCCGCACCACGTTGTAGAGGTAGTTGAGGCCGAGCCCTCGCGCCTCCCGCGCCAGGTGCTCCAGCACGTAGGAGCCGACGCCGCGCTCGCGATGCGCGGGGTCGACCGCGAGCAGGATCTCCGCGTCGCCCCAGTTCACGTCGAGCCACCCGTAGCCGACCGTCCGGCCGTCCCGCTCCACGCGCCACCACTCCCCCGGCGCGAGCTGCCCCGGCGTCATCGCCCGGTAGCTCGGATCGAAGATGCCCGGGGCCGCCTCGCCCACGATCCGCGCCTTGTCGGCGTCCCAGACCGGGGGGCTCTCGTGAACCCAAGTCATGCCCATCGGACCCTCCTCCTCTTTCACCATGAGCCCTGGGCGGCGGCGCGGTCAACCGTGCTAGACGTCGAGGGTGGCGCTGATCGAGATCCGCGGCCTGGTGAAGCGATTCGGCGACGAGACCGTGCTCGACGGCGTGGACCTCGACGTGAACGCGCGGGAGCTGCTGACGCTCATCGGCCCCTCCGGCTGCGGCAAGAGCGTGCTGCTCAAGTGTCTGATCGGGCTGATCCGCCCGGACGCGGGCTCCATCGTCTTCGACGGCGAGGAGCTGACGAAGCTGCCGGAGCCCGAGTGGGTCCGGGTGCGCAAGCGCATCGGCATGCTCTTCCAGGAGGGCGCGCTCTTCGACTCGCTCTCGGTCGAGGACAACGTCGCGTACGGGCTCCGCGAACATCGTCTGCTGCCGGAGCCCGAGATCGCGGAGCGCGTCTCGGAGGCGCTGGCGCAGGTCAGCCTGCCGGGCATCGAGAAGATGTGGCCGTCGAGCCTCTCGGGCGGCATGCGCAAGCGGGTCGCGCTGGCCCGCGCGTTCGCCATGCATCCGGACGTGGTGCTCTACGACGAGCCGACCGAGGGCCTCGACCCGATCAACGTCACCCGGGTCAATCGCCTCCTCGACCGGCTGCGCACCGAGCAGGGCGTCACCACGGTCGTCGTCACCCACAACATGCAGAGCGCGTTCGGAGTCAGCGAGCGCCTCGCGTTCCTGCACGGGGGCAAGATCGTGCTCGAGGGCCCTCCCGCCCAGCTGAAGGCGTCGGGCGACGCGCGGCTCGCGCCCTTCGTCCGGGCCTCGGAGCTGTCGGCGAAGACCCGCCCGAGCACGCCGGGGCTACAGTAGGGGCGTGCCCCGATCCACCTTCTCGCCGCGTACGCTCCCCTTCGGCCCGCCGGTGGCGCCGATGCTCGCCAAGGTCGCCGAGGCGATCCCTCGAAAGGGCGGCCACCTCTTCGAGCCCAAGTGGGATGGCTTCCGGACGCTCGTCTTCCGCGACGGCGATCAGCTCTACCTCCAGAGCCGGGATCAGAAGCCGATGCTCCGCTACTTCCCGGAGCTCGAGGCGCCCCTGCTCGCGCAGCTGCCCGAGGCGTGCGTGCTCGACGGCGAGCTCATCGTGGCGGTGGACGACCGCCTCGAGTTCGAGACCCTCCAGATGCGCATCCACCCGGCGAAGTCCCGGGTGCAGGAGCTGTCGGAGAAGACCCCGGCGAGCTTCGTCGCGTTCGACCTGCTCGCCCTCGGGGGCGAGGACCTGCGCGGCGCCCGCATGACCGAACGGCGCGAGCGGCTCGAGCGCGCGCTCGCCGACGTGCGCGACCCGGTGTTCGTCACGCCCGTGACTCGCGATCCGGACGAGGCGCAGCGCTGGTTCCGCCGCTTCGAGGGCGCGGGGCTCGACGGGGTGATCGCCAAGCCCGAGTCGCTGACCTACCAGCCGAAGAAGCGCGCGATGCTGAAGATCAAGCACGTGCGCACCTGCGACTGCGTGGTGGCCGGCTTCCGCTGGCACAAGAAGGGCCCGGGGGAGCTGGTCGGCTCGCTCCTGCTCGGCCTCTACGACCTCGAGGGGCAGCTGCACCACGTGGGCGTCACGAGCAGCTTCAAGATGGACCAGCGCCGGGCGCTCGCGGAGGAGCTCGAGCCGCTGCGCGAGGGGGCCCTCGACGACCACCCGTGGGCCGGCTGGGCCAAGGCGATGGAGGGCGAGACCCGCCAGCCCGGCATGCAGAGCCGCTGGAGCGCGGGCAAGGACCTCTCGTGGGAGCCGCTCCGGCTCGAGCGGGTCTGCGAGGTGAAGTTCGACCACCTGCAGGGCGGGCGCTTCCGGCACGCGGCGACCTTCCGCCACTGGCGGCACGACAAGCCGCCCGAGGCCTGCCGCTTCGACCAGATCGCCGACGTGCCGCCGTACGACCTGGAGCGGATCTTTGCCGGCGCACCCGATCTATGATGGGAGGCCATGCGCTTCTTTCCGCTCCTGATCCTCCTCTTCGCTTCTCCCGCCGCCGCCCAGGACACCACCGTCTTCGACTTCTCCGCCCCGTCTGACGGGCAGACGGGGGAGTACGCCGCCAGCCCGGGCGCCGAGCTCGCCGAGGGCCGCGGCCGCCTCGAGGCGAGGGCCGGCTGGGACGAGCGCGGGCAGCCTCTTCGGGCCCGCCTCGACGTCGACAACCTCGGCCTCGAGACGCCGCGCGCCGTGCTCTCGATCCCGGTCGCGGCGCTGCCGCGCGAGCTGAGGCGCGGGCTCTCGGTCGACGGCTTCGACGTCACCGCGTGGCAGGACGGCGCGGCCCTCGACCGCCCGCTGGCCTCCGGGGTGTCGACCCCGAGCGCGCTCGGCGTCTACCACGTGCGCGTCCCGCTCCTGCCCGCCGGCGCCTCCTCGGTGGTGCTCTACGGCGGCGACCGAGGCGGCGCGGCGGTGGACGAGCTCGCCTTCTTCACCGACCCGAGCCCGGTCGTGCGGACCTTCGTGACCGGCGACTTCCTCGCCACCGACGCGACGATCGTGAGCCTCGTCGCCTCCAACGACGTCGTGATCGACGGCGCGGCGGACTTCTTCGGCGGCGCGCTCGAGGGGCGCAACCGGACGCGCGCGATGCTCGGCTCCGAGATCGTCTCGGCGGGCCCGATCGCGGCGAGCTGGTTGGGCGCCGGGGGGGACGCGCTCCCGCCCGAGTCGTTCGCCGGGCAGGCGTTCGTGATCCCCTCGCCGCGCTTCGACGAGGCGCTCTTCGTCGTCGCCCCGTTCGGCGACGCGACGCTGACCTTCGGGCAGCCCGGCCTCGCGCCCGAGACGGTGACCGGCGGTAGCGCGCGCCGGATCCCCACCCTCGTCGGCGACGCCGCGAGCGTCCACTTCACCAGCGACGCGCCGGTGGTGGTCGTCCGGGGCAGCGACGATGGCGACATCACGCCGATCCCGCCCGCCGCGACCACGCTGATCGGGGTCGGGAGCGGCAACATCCGGGTGGCCGCCGGCGCGAGCGCGGCGAGCCTGACGTACTACCGATCGGGCGGCGCGACCTCCACCGCCACCGTGCCCGCGGGAGGCGAGCTGACCCTGACCGGCGGCGCGGCGCAGGGGGCGGGCGAGGCCGTCCGGATCGTCAGCGACACGCCGATCGGGGTGATCACCTACGGGGACGGAGACGGCGGCGAGGCGGTGACCTTCCTGCCGCCCTCGCTCCTCGGGCGGGAGCTGGCGCTGCCCTTCGGCGCGCAGTTCGTGGCCATCGCCACCGCGCTGCCCAGCACGACCTGTCGCCTCGTGGCGCCGGACGGCGCGGAGCTCGCCCGCGGGACGAGCAGCGCCTTCGCGCCGCCGGTGCCCGGCAAGCTGTTCTTCGGGAGCGCGACCAACGGCGTGGCGCTCGCGGGCCCGGCGGCGCTCCGGTGCGACGCGGCGGTCTACGCGCTCGCCGAGGACGCCTCGACCGAGACCGAGAAGCTGCTGATGCCCGCGACCGCCCATCGCCCGCACCCGGGCGGCGAGGTGACGCTCGCGGTCGGGGCCGCCGAGACCCGCTTCGACGCCGGGGTCGCGACGGTGACCACGCCGTCCTTCGTGCCCTCCCGCCCGTTCGTCGGCCTGACCGCGCTCGAGGCGGTCGACGAGACGAGCGGCTTCGGGGCGGAGGTGGGCTATCAGCTCTCGCTCGACGACGGCGCGAGCTGGTCGGTGCCCGAGGGGACCGGCCTCCGCCCGGCAGCGGACGGGGAGGCGGCGCCGGCGTCGTCGTTCACCGGCGTGCGCTTCGCCGAGGCGCGCGCCCTCCGACTCCGCGCGGTCCTGCGCACCGACGGAGAGGCCGACGCGTCGGTGGACGCGCTCACGGTGGAGCCGACCCTCGTGCCCCCGCCGGTCCGGATCGAATTCGATCCGGTCTCCAGCCCGCAGCGGGTCGGGGCGGCGCACGAGGTGGCGCTGCGGCTGGTGGACGCGAGCGGCGAGACGGTGCGGGTCGGCGGGTCGGCGACGCTCGGCAGCGATCCGGCCGGCGTCTACCCGGCCCTCGACGTGAGCCTCGAGGACGGCGAGGCCATGGCGACCGTGACGCCGGAGGCGGGGGCGTCGATGGTCTTCCTGGTCGCCACCACCGACGGTGGCGTCACCGGGAGCAGCGCCCCGTTCGAGGTGATCGCGGCCTCGTCGACCCGGGCGCTCGTGGTCGAGAGCGGCGACGGTCAGACGGCGGCGGCGGGGGCCTCGCTGCCGACGCCGGTGGTGGTGCGGGTGACCGACGCCGAGGGAGCGCCGGTCTCCGGCGAGGCGATCACGCTGACCGTCGAGGGGGGCGGCGAGGCGGATCCCGAGGGCGGCGTCACCGACGCCGACGGGCGCCTCTCGGTGGCCTGGCGGCTCGGCGACGAAGGCGCGCAGCAGCTCCGCTTCGCGCTCGCCGACGACCCGAGCGTGGCCGTGCTGGCGACGGCGCGGATCGCGAGCGGGGGCGGCTGCGACTGCGCGGCGGTCCCGGGTCGAGGACGCGGGCCGGCCGCGCTCCTCTGCGTCGGGCTCCTGGCGATCATTCGCTCCAGGGGTCGTAGTCGGGGTCGGGCAGCTCCTGGGCGGGGCGCTCGCCTTCGGGCACGTGCCGGAGGTTGACCCGGATCCGGGTCCAGGTCGTGTAGCGGCCGCGCATCGCGTCGACGAGCACGTCGGCCGGCTCGAGGTGTGAGGCCGCGACCGGGTGGCGGAGCTTCCAGCGCTCGAGGCCGTCGAGCGCGTCCTCCTTCTTGGCCGCCTTGGAGATGGTGAGGAGCGGGAACTTCGGCTTGCGTCGCCCCGTCTTGGGCGCGGGCTTCTCTGCCTCCGGCTTCCCGGGCTTCTTCGCGCGGGAGGGCTGGACCCGCTTCGGCTCGTCGGCGCGCTTCTGGTAGTGGGGCGGCCACGGGGCGTCGCCGAGCCCGTCCGCCTCGTGTCGCGCCGACAGCTCCAGCAGGGCCTCGAGCGAGCCGGGGTTCTCGTCGATGGCCGCGTGCGGATCGCCGCGCTCCGCGAAGCGCGCGGGCGCGGTGACGAGGTTGAAGTCGCGCGGGTCGCACTCGAAGAGCTCGTCCCAGGTGAGCGGCATCGAGACCCGCGCGTCCTTGGTGGGGCGCACCGACCAGGCGCTCGCCACCGTGCGGTCCTTGGCGTTCTGGTTGTAGTCGAGGAAGACGCCGTGACGCTCCTCCTTCCACCACTTGCTCGTCGCGATCGAGGGCGCGCGCCGCTCGACGTCCCGCGCCAGCGCGAGGGCCGCGCGCCGCACCTCGTCGAAGCTCCAGCGCGGGTGGATCCGGACGTTCACGTGCACGCCGCGGGAGCCGCTCGTCTTGGGCCAGCCGACCAGGCCGAGCGCTTCGAGCGCCTCCTGCACCACCTTCGCCACCTCGATGATCTGCGGCCACTCGACGCCGGGCACCGGGTCGAGGTCGACCCGCAGCTCGTCCGGGTGATCGAGATCCTCCGCGCGCACCGGGTGGGGGTTGAGGTCGATGTTGCCGAGGTTCGCCATCCAGGCGAGGTCGGCCGCCTCCCGGGGCACGACCTCCTCGGCGCTGCGTCCGCTGGGGAAGCGCAGGACGACGGTGTCGAGCCAGGCGGGGCGGGGCTTCGGGGCCCGCTTCTGGAAGAAAAACTCCTCCTCGACGCCTTTGACGTAGCGCTTGAGCACCGTGGGGCGGCCGCCGGCGCCGCGCAGGGCCCCCTCGGCCACCGCCACGTAGTAGCGCACGAGGTCCATCTTGGTGTGACCGGCGTGCGGGAAGTAGACGCGGTCCGGGCTCGAGATGGAGACCTCGCGGCCCCCGACCTCGAGGGTGGCTCTCTTCTTCGCGGCCCCCATCGTCCAGAACGATAGAGCGTCTGGCGCGTCCGGTCTCCTTCGTGAGGCTCCATGACGGGAACGTGACGGTTTCTGGTGCTACCGTGTCCGGCGGGGGCATGGACGAACGGGAGCGCGACCGTCTGCAGCTGGCCGCGGCGTGGAGCCGCGTGGTGCTCGGGGGCGTGGCCTTCGCGCTGATGCCGCTCGTGCACCCCGCCCTCGCCGAGCACCGCTGGGTCTTCGGCGTGTACGTGGGCCTCGCCCTGCTCGGGCAGCTGTTCATCTGGAAGGGCATCGGCGGCATGGGCCGCGCGGTGCTGGGCGGCGTCGTCGACATGGCGGTGCTCACCTTCCTCGTGCACCGCGTGGGCAGCACCGCGACGATGATGGTCTCCATCTACTTCTTCGCGGCCATCCTCAACACGCTGGTGGTCGGCCGCCGGGTCGGCGTGTCCCTCGCGCTCTGCGGCGCGGCCTTCTACTCGGCGGTGGTGGTCGCCGAGGCCAACGGCTGGATCCCCTACGGGCCGGACGCGCCCTCGCTCGCGAGCGCGGCGCCCGGGCGGGTGGAGGCGGCCGTCACCACCGGGCTGCTCTCGACGCTCCTCGTCCTCTCCGCGGCGGTGGTCGGGCTCCTCGTCTCGCGCATCCGGACCCGGGAGGCGGAGCTGCTCGCGGCGAACACCAAGCTCGAGGAGCTGAGCCTGCGCGACCCGCTCACCCAGCTCTTCAACCGCCGTCACCTCATGGCCCGCCTCGAGGACGAGCTCGCCCGGGTGCGGCGGGGGGCCGATCTCGCGGTGGTCATGATCGACCTCGACCGCTTCAAGCGGGTGAACGATCTGCGCGGCCACCAGGCCGGCGACGAGGTGCTGCGCCAGATCGCGCACGCGCTGGCGTCGGCGACGCGCGAGGTCGACGTGCCCGGGCGCTACGGCGGCGACGAGTTCGTCGTCCTCCTGCCCGACACCGACTCGGTCGCGGCGATGCCGGTGGCCCGTCGCCTCGCCGAGGCGGTCCGCGCGGTCGGCGAGGCGTTCGACGCCGAGCAGCCGGTCACCGCGAGCGTCGGCGTCGCCACCGCCCGCACCACCGACGAGGCCCGCGGCCTCATCCAGCGCGCCGACGAGAACGCGTACCGCGCCAAGAAGTCGGGCGGCGACCGCGTCTCCCTCGAGACGGTCATCGGCACCTCCGGCGAGTGGGACGCCCCGGTCTCCACCGGCGTCCGGCCCAAGACCGGTTAGAAGCGCAGCAGGGCGACGAGGGCGCGGCGGAGGGCGCGCATGGCGGCGGGCACGCTCGGCTGGCCGGCGGCGGCGGCGCACTCGGGCCAGGGCCGGCGCTCGAGCACGCGCGCGCGCACCAGGGCGGCGTCGGCCTCGGGCAGGGTCTCGACGCGGTCGCGGTGGGCCTCGACCAGCGCGGTGAGGGCGTGGGCGGCGGCCTCGTAGGGCCGCGGTCCGGACAGGTAGGCGCGGGCGTCGGCCTCGATCTTCTCGGGCGCGGCGGGGGTGGGCGCGGGGAGGCCGTCGGCCAGCGCCTCGGCGAGGGCGGGATCGAGGCGGAGGTCGCCGGCCCCGTCGAGCAGCTCGCGCTGCAGCGGCCACTCCCGCGCGAGGTCGACGCGCAGGCCGTCCACGAGCGCGCGCGCCTCGGGCGTCACCGGGCGGATCATCACCGCCGACGGCTCGCCGGTGCGCGCGCCGCGGGAGCTGCCCACCCGGACGAGCGCGTACCCGACGCTGCGGCGGAAGGCGAGCAGCTCCCGGGTTACGCCGAAGAGGGTGCCGAAGAGCGCGGGCGCGTGGACCTCGTGCACGTGCGCGATGAGGCGGGTGGCGAGGCCGCGGCGGCGGAGCGCGGGGTGGGTGGCGATGCGCACGCTGCGGATCATCGGCAGCTCTCCCGCGCGCACCCGGCCGGCGTGCGAGATGAGCGTGTCGGGGAGGGCGTGACCGCGGATCCGCCCCTCGCCGCGGGCGATGGCCTCGCAGCGCGCGGCGGGGAGGGCGCCCTCTCGGGCCGCGAGGGTGGCGGCGACGATCCGCCCGCGGGCGCGGAGCCCGTGCACGACGAGGTTGGGCGCGTCGAGCAGGCGCTGCAGATCGCTCGGCGTCGTCCGGTAGTGGGCGTGCACCAGCAGGCCGAAGGTGTCGCGGAGGGCTCGCTCGTCGGCGGCGAGCGCGTCGGGGTGCAGCACCACCGCCTCCACGTCCTCCAGCCCGACGTCGTCGACGCCCTCGGCGGGCTCCGCGTCGAGCGCGAGCGCGGCGAAGACGGCGCGCTCCAGCGGATCGTCCGGCGCCCAGCGGATCGGGGCCTCGAGCGTGAGCTCGTGGAGGGGGCGGGGGCCGCCGCGGAGCTCGTCGACGAAGCGGAGCACGAAGCCGCGTCCCGTGCCCTCGTAGCCGTGCGCGGTCGAGGCGAAGGCGAGCCGCGCGCGCGGGTGGGCGGCGGCGATGGCGCGGAGCAGCGGCACGGGGATCTGCGCCGCCTCGTCCACCACGATCACGTCCGCCTCGACGTCGAGCAGGGCGGCCGGCGCGACGTGGGTGAGCGCGCGGTCGCCCGCGAAGCGGAAGAGCTCGGCGGCGGCCTCCCGGCTCGGCGCGCTCACCACCGCCTTCACCTCGGGCGGGAGGCCGGCGAGGGCGAGGCCGAGCGCGCTCGACTTGCCGCGGCCGCGATCGCTGAGCAGCACCGTCGCGCTGGGCCGCGGGGCGGCGAGCGCGCCCCTCAGCGCCTCGACCACCCGGGCCTGCTCCGGCGTGCCCCGGACCGCGCGATCGGCGGGCGCGAGGGGGGCGGGGCTCTGGCCCGAGAGCGTGGAGAGGTGACGCTCGAGCCGCGCGAAGAAGCGGGTGCCCACGTCCTCGGGGCCGAAGGGGTGCGCCGCGAGCCGCTCGCGCCCGGCGAGGGGAGGGGCGTCCGGCCAGCGCAGCACGAGCGCGCCGCCGCCCCGCACGAAGCCGTGCGCTTGCCCGATCACGTCGGCGTCGAGCGCCACGTGCGCGTCGATCACCACCGCGTCGAACGCGCCGCCCAGCCGCCGCCGCACCCGGCCGGGCGTGCTGTGCTCGAAGCCCGCCGGGGCGGGCGCGTCGCTCACCCACAGCACGTCGGCGGGCGACAGCGCCGCGCACAGGGCGACGGCCGCGCGCCGCGTCTCGTCGGGCGCGCCCCGGAGAAACACGCAGCGGCGGGGACGCATGCCGCATCATCGCGCGGCGCCGCCCCGCGGCAAGGGGTGGGGCGATGGTCCGTAAAGCCGAGCTTTGATCCGGGCGGGGCGCGCGTGCAGAATGGCGCACCCCGAGCGCCAGGAGGCCACGCATGAGCACCGAGAAACATGGCGGAGACATCGTCGCGGACGTCCTCACGCGACACGGCATCCGTCAGATCTTCACCCTCTGCGGCGGGCACATCTCGCCGATCCTCACCGGCGCGAAGGCGCGCGGCATCGACATCGTCGACGTGCGCCACGAGGCGAGCGCGGTGTTCGCGGCGGACGCGGTCGCGCGCATGACCGGCGTGCCGGGGGTCGCGGCCGTCACCGCCGGCCCCGGCGTGACCAACACGCTGACCGCGGTGAAGAACGCGCAGCTGGCGCAGACCCCCTTGCTGATCTTCGGCGGCGCCACCGCGACCCTGCTCAAGGGGCGCGGCGCGCTGCAGGACATCGACCAGCTCTCGATGGTGAAGTCCGCGGTGAAGTGGGCGACCGCGGTGAGCACCGTGCCCGCGCTCGGGCCGACGGTGCAGAAGGCCCTCGAGATCGCGCAGAGCGGCGTGCCCGGGCCGGTGTTCGTCGAGGTGCCCGTCGACCTCCTCTACCCGGAGTCGGTGGTCAAGGGCTGGTACATCAGCGAGAGCGGGGTGGAGAACGCCAAGGGCCTCGGCGCCAAGGCGCTCGAGCTCTACCTCAAGGGCCACCTCTACAAGCAGTTCCACCTGCCCCACGTCGACCTCGACCTGCCGGAGGTGCGGCTGCCGCGGCGCAACGACGTGCACGGGCAGATCGACCAGGTCGTCGAGCGGCTGCGGCGCGCGGAGAAGCCGGCGCTCGTGATCGGCAACCAGACGATGGTGAGCTGCCACGACCCGCGCTCGCTCGCCGACGCGGTCGACAAGCTCGGCATGCCGGTGTGGCTCGGCGGCGCGGCGCGCGGGCTGCTCGGCCGCGACAGCGACATCCAGTTCCGGCACAAGCGCGGGCGCGCGCTCAAGGAGGCCGACGTCGTCATCGTCTGCGGCTTCCCCTTCGACTTCCGCCTCAAGTACGGCCGCAGCATCGGCAGCAAGGCCACGGTGGTGCACGCCAACCTCGCCGAGGACGAGCTGCGCAAGAACCGGCGCCCGGAGATCGCGGTGCACACCCACCCCGCCGACTTCCTGCGCGGCCTCGCGGAGGCGTTCGGGACCGGGCGCGGGCGCTGGGACAGCTGGATCGCCGCCTGCCGCGAGCGCGAGCAGAAGCGCGACGACGAGATCGCCGCCCAGGCGACCACCGAAGGGGAGCTCGTCGACCCCATCTACCTCTTCCAGCGCATCGAGGAGAAGATGGCCGACGACTCGGTCATCGTCGCCGACGGCGGCGACTTCGTGGCCACCGGCGCCTACGTGCTCAAGCCGCGGCGCCCGCTCTCGTGGCTCGATCCGGGCGTCTACGGCACCCTCGGGGTCGGAGGCGGCTTCGCGGTCGGCGCCGCCTGCGTTCGCCGCGAGGCCGAGGTCTGGCTCATCTGGGGCGACGGCTCGAGCGCGTACAGCCTCGCGGAGTTCGACACCTGCGTGCGTCACGGGCTCGCGCCGATCGCGGTGGTCGGCACCGACGCCTCCTGGCAGCAGATCGCGCGCGACCAGGTGGAGCTCCTCGGAGACGACGTGGGCACCACCCTTCTGCGCACGCCGTACCACACCGTCGCCGAGGGTTACGGCGGGGTGGGGCTCCTGCTCACGGACGCCTCGAAGGTGGACGAGACGATCGATGAGGCAAAGCGACTGTCCAAGGAAGGGAAGCCCGTGCTGGTGAACGTTCACCTCGCGGCGAGCGACTTCCGCAAAGGATCCATCTCGATCTGAGACGGCGTGCGCTTCCGCTGCGCCCTTCGGTCGCGGCTGCGCAAAACCTTCGTCGCGCCGGCTCCAGCGGCCACGCGGCGGGGGCTGGCCCTCCTCTTGCTCCCAGTTGGGGCATGCAGGATGCGGTCAGCACGCCGGACAGCGAGGGGGAACGTCCGGACACCGTGCAGTTCCTCTGCGAGCGCGCTCAGAGACGCGCGCGCCGCGTCAGCGAGCAGTGCATGCGCACCGTCTCGACGTTCCGTGCGCCGGCCCCGGGGCCGGTCGAGCACGTCGATCCGAGGCGGCTCGCGCGCCTGCACGAGGCCCCGCGCGACGTCCCGAACGAGGACCGGTACGCGCAGGACCTCGCGACGCGGGTGGGGCGCTGGGGGTAATCGGGGAGGGGAGCTCCCAGCGCCCCCGGTCGGGAACGAGGGTCACAGCACGAGCGAGGCGTAGCCGACGAAGCTCTCGTCGGGGCGCACGTCGAAGCTGAGGTAGTGATCGACGAGCACCGGCGTCAGGCCGCCTTCGAAGGCGCGCACCGCCTCCATCGTGGCGACCGCCGCGCCGGGACAGCACGCGCTTCGGTGCTCGACGCCATGGCTCAGCGCCATCTCTGCGTCGGCGCCGAGCACCGCGTCGAGGAAGCCGCGGTCGTTCTGGCTGCGCACCCACTCGACCGCGTCCGGCCCGCGACCGCGCGGCGCGAAGGCGTAGTTGGGTCCGTAGTGGGTGAGGTCCGTGGATCCCACGAACACGGGATCCTCCCCCGCCTCGCGGAGCCGCCCGCCCACGTGCCGTCCGATCTCGAGCGCGACCTTCGCCATCGCGATGCCCATCATGATCATCGGGGTACCCGGGAAGTGGTGGGCGACGAACGGCAGGTGCAGCTCGACCGCGTTGTCCGGGCGCAGCGGCTGCACCGGCTCCTCGTCCAGCGACAGCTCGGCGGCGAGCGTCTCCGCCAGCGGGTGGGTCGGGATGCGGCCGAGCGGGGTCTCCCAGCCGTCCCCCACGAACGCGGTGTTCGGCCCCTCCGGGCCGCGGTGCGAGCCGAAGAGTACCACCACCGAGGGGCTCGGGTGCGCGGCCGCGAGCCAGCGATAGCCCCGCCCCGCGCAGTCGCCGGAGAAGGCCCACCCGGCGTGGGGCGCCAGCAACCCACGTTGCGCCGCCACCTTCGGCTCGGCGTCGGCGCCGTAGCGTCCGACCGCGTCGCGGCAGGCGCCGGGGTCTCTCGGGTACCATCTTCCTGCGAGCTGGGCGGGGCGATCCATGCGGAACAAGCTATTCACGGTGGCGGTGATGACCAAGCTCGCGCTCCTCGCGCCGGGCTGCATCGAGGTCGATCCGACCCTCGACGGCGCGGCCCGCGACGCGGGGCCGAGCGACGCGAGCACGACGGGGGCGGAGGAGGGGCTCCGGGCGGAGGACGGGGCGGAGGAGTGAACGGAGAGGCGGGGGCGGATTCGGGCTCTGACTCGGGCTCTGACTCGGGCTCGGGCTCGGGCTCGGGCTCTGGCTCTGGCTCTGGCTCTGGCTCTGGCTCGGGCTCGGGCTCGGACTCGGATCTCGAGCGGGCACGGGCGCGGGCACGGGCAGGGGCACGGGGACGCTCTGCAGCGTGCTTTGCACGCTGCTAGAGCGTCAGGGCAAAACCGACACGCAACGCCGTCGCCAACCCCGTCGTCGCCACCACCGGCTCCGGGCCGGCGAGGCCGCGGTGGCCCAGCAGGGTGACGCCCAGGTCCAGGTCTCCGAAGATCGCGAAGCGCTCGGACGGAGACACGGCCACGCGCGCGGTGGCGGCGAGGGCGACGCTCGCGCCCTGTCCTCGGCGGGTGCTTCCTTCGGTGGGGCGGCCGGCGAGGGTCGCGTAGCCGACGTCGACGCGCACGCCGGGCGCGAGCGCGAGCCAGGGGGTCGGCTCGAGGCGAACGGCGGCGAGCAGGCCCGCGGTCAGGAGCCAGAGCTCGGCCTGCCCGCTCGGGTGGTCGCCCGACGCGAAGCTCGCGCCCACGTCGAGGCCGAAGCGGAGCGGGCGCGGGAGATCGAAGACCGCCCCGACCCGGGCCCCGAGCGGCCAGGTCCCCGACTCCGGGAAGCCGCGGGCCTCGAAGGCGATCCAGAAGGCGCCGAGCCGCTCGGGCGGGGGCGGCGGCGCCTGCGGCTCGGGCGGGGGCGGAGACGGCAGGGGCACCACGAGGCTCCGGGTGGCCGGCGGGCGGGCGGGCTCGGCCGAGGGAGCCTCGGGGGTGGGCGTGGCCGGGCGCCCGGTCTCCCGCTCCCGCTCCGCGATCAGGTGCTGGAGCCGGGCCTGCTCGGCCGCGGCGACCGCCATCGTGCGGGGGCGCATCTCGGCGGCGAGCTCGGTCATGTCGACCGACTGATGCACGCTCGGGCCCCCGGCGGCCGCGACCACCACGAGCACCGTGCCCGTCTCCCCGCAGCCGGCGCGGAAGTGCACGATCAGCGGCGCCTCGGGCGCCGTCTCCTCGGGGCCGAGGGTCACGACGGTCACCTCCTCGATGCCGGCGAGGCCGAGCTCGAGGCGGAGCAGGCGGGCGAAGCGGGGGCCGCCGAACGGCGGGTCGCAGCGCGGCACGAGCACGGTGGCCGCGCGCGCGGGGGCCTCCGCCTGGGCCAGTGCCGAGGTGTGCGAGAGGAGCGCGGCTACGGCGAGGAGGCCGGCGCCCAGTGCGTGACTTGTTCCGCCCAACGTCCGTCCGGGTGGCGGTCATGATACTCGGCGGCCGCCGCGCGCGCCTCCGTGGCCCGGCCCGCCCGGGTCAGCGCCTCGACCCGCATCGCGCGTGCGTCCTCCGCGAGCGCGCCGGGCAGGCCGAGCGCGAGGGCGCGGGCGAGCGCCTCGGCCGCCTCCGCCGGCTGGTCCAGGCGCCGCAGCGCGAGCCGGCCGAGGGTGACCGCGGCCATCGCGCTCCGGGCGTCCCGAGGGTGCTCCGCGAGGAGGCGGCGCAGCGCCGCGGCCGCGTCCGAGGGATCGCCCCCGGCGCGCGCGGCGTCGGCCCGCTCCCAGAGCGCGTCGGCGCTCGGGCCCCGAGGCCGCCGCGTGGAGGGGCGCGGCGGCGCGGGCTCCGCCTCGACGAGCGCCTGCTCGGCGTGGACGGGCGTCGCCTCGTCCGCCGCCGCCTCGTCCGCGGCCGCCTCGTCCGCCGCCGCCTCGTCCGCGGCCGCCTCGTTCGCCGCCGCCTCGTCCGCCGCCGCCTCGTCCGCGGCCGCCTCGTCCGCCGCCGCCTCGTCCGCCGCCGGCTCGTCGACCATCGTGCCTTCGCGCGGCGCGTCGGCCGCCTCTCCGGCGAGGGCCAGGGGCTCCGTGTCGCCCACCCGGACCGACTCTCCGGCCGTCAGCCGGGTCACGCCGTCGTCCAGGTCCTCGTGGCGGACCAGGACCACCCCGCGCTCGACCTCGACGTCCACCCGGTCGCCGTCGCGCCGGACCGTGAACACGGTGCCGACGACCTCGACCCGGGCGCCGGCCTCGATCACCCAGCGCCGGGGCCCGCCCGGGGTCACCTCGAAGCGGGCGACGCCGTGGGCCAGCCGGAGCGCGACCCGCTGACCCGAGCTCTCGAGCACCTCGAGGTCGGCGTCGGCGCCGAGCTGCAGGCGCGAGCCGTCGGACAGGTCGACCACCGGGCCCTCGACGCGATCGAAGGCGCCGCCGTCGACGAGGGTCAGCGCCTCGGGCGCGTCCTCCCGCCCGAGCACGAAGAGGGCGACCGCGGCGGCGGCGGCGAGCGCGCCGGCGACCTTCCAGCCGGCCCGACGAGGGGGCGAGGTGCGGCGCCGGGCCGCGATCGCGCGCCAGTTGTCGTTCAGGCGCGCCTCGTCGACCGCGTCCTCGGTGAGCGCGCGCAGCGTCGGCGTCTCTCGGTCAGGGCTCACGTCGTCCATCCTCTCCCCGAGCGCGCGACGTCGATCGCGCTGTCCGCGGCGCTCAGGCGTCGCTTCATCGTCGCGGTGGAGCAGTCGACCGCGTCGGCGGTCTCGCGGATCGACCAGCCCTCGACGCGGTGGAGGAGCCAGACCAGGCGCTGCTCCACCGGCAGGGTCGCCAGGATGCGATCCAGCTCTGCCAGCTCCGCCCGCAGATCCGGGCGCGTCCCGTCGACCGCCCGGGCCGCGAAGCCCGCGTCGTCGACCCCGCGGTCGAGGTGCACCAGCTGCAGCAGCTTGCGGCGCCGGAGATGCCGTCGGACCTCGTTCAGCGCGATCCGCGAGACCCACGCCCGGAACGCGCTCCCCGCCCGGAGCGTCTCGAGCCGCCCGAAGGCGATGACGAAGGTGTCCTGCACGATGTCGTCGGCGTCCGCGTGCCGACCGACCAGGCGCACGACGGCGGAGGTCACCGCGGCCGCGTGGCGACGATAGAGCGCCTCCTCGGCCCAGCGATCGCCGCCCCGGGCGCGCTCCACGAGCGTTTCGTCATCGATACCCTCGGCCACCGCGGCGGGCCTCCCTTCGCGGGAGACCAGCGCGAGCATCCTCGGGCGCTCAGGGTCGGTCACGACGTCAGGATGCGCGGCGGCGCGCGAAATGGCTCATATTCTCGAAAGTGAGCCAGCCCCGGCCCATCGCCGCCTCCTCCCCTCGGATGCTCAGGACTCTCCTCCTCGCCCTGCTGCTGGGCGGCTGCGCGGTCGATCACGACCTGCTGGCGGTCGACGCCGGGCGCGGGGACGCGGGCCCGATGGCCGACTCGGACGGAGACGGGATCCGCGACCTCGACGAGGGCGCGCCCGAGCGGGACACCGACGGCGACGGCACCCCCGACTTCCTGGACCTCGACAGCGACGACGACGGCATCCCCGACGCGCGCGAGGCCGGGGACGACCGCCTCGCCACCCCGCCGCGGGACTCCGACTACGACGGCGAGCCGGACTTCGTCGACCTCGACAGCGACGACAACGGCATGCCGGACGCGGTCGAAGGGGAGGGCGACTACGACCTCGACGGGGTCCCGAACTACGCCGACCTCGACGACGACAACGACCTGGTGCTCGACCGGGTGGAGCTCGACGGCGTGCTCGACCCGCCGATCGACTCGGACGGCGACGGCCGGCCGAACTTCCGCGACAACGACAGCGACAACGACCGCATCCTCGACGGCGACGAGCACGGCGCCGACACCGACGGCGACAGCCTCGACGACTCCGAGGACCTCGACTCCGACGGCGACGGGATCTCGGACATGCGCGAGGCGGGAGACGACGATCTCTTCTCGCCGCCGTTCGACACCGACGGCGACGGCATCCCCGACTTCCGCGACCTCGACAGCGACGCCGACGGGCTGACCGACCTCAGCGAGGTCGAGCGCGGCACCAGCCCGACCGACGCCGACACCGACGGCGACGGAGTCTCCGATCTCATCGAGCGCGCGGCGGGCACGGACCCGAACGACCCGCGCGTCAGCCCGCTCACCCGCGGCGACTTCGTGTTCGTCGTCGACTACATGGCGGAGCCCGATCCCCCGGTCGACACCCTCGAGTTCCGGACGAGCATCCAGTTCGCCGATCTCTACTTCCTCTTCGACGTGACCTCGTCGATGCGGACCGAGCTGTCGACTCTGCGCGCCGCGACCACGAGCCTCCTCTCGAACCTCACCTGCAACGAGACCGGCTTCTCCTGCGACACCGACGCCGACTGCGCGGCGGGGCTCGTGTGCAGCCTGACCGGGAGCTGCACCGAGGACCCCACGCGCGGCTCGTGCATCGCCAGCCCCTGGAGCGGCGGCGGCTACTTCACGTCCACCTTCGTCAACCTCCTGCCCCTGCAGGCGGTGCCGGAGGCGACCCGGGCGGCGCTCGAGACGACGGCGACCGGCTCGGTGGAGGAGCTCTTCGGCGCGGCCTGGTCGGTCGTCGACCCCGGGGGCTCGCCGGGGAGCGAGTCGGGCTGCGTGAGCGGCGCCGCCAGGCTGGGCTGCGTGGGCTTCCGGCCGCAGGCGGTGAAGATCCTGGTGGCCTTCACCGACGAGGACAGCGACGGCCTGGTGACCGCGACCCAGGCCGGGCGCGCGCTCCGCGACGCGGGGGTCACCCTGCTCGGGGTGTGGAGCGGGGACCCGGCGAGCGCCGAGCGCGCCGACCTCGAGGCGCTGGCCCGGGAGAGCGGCTCCCTCGACGCCAGGGGCGCGCCGCTGGTGTTCGACGGCCGGGACGCGGCGGTGGTGCCGGCGGTGGCCGACGCCATCCAGGAGCTCGTGCGCGGGGTCCCGCTGCGGGTGCGCATCGAGGCGAGCGAGGAGGACGGCGACGACGGCGACGCGCTCCAGTTCATCGACCACCTCGAGGTCAACGTCGGCGGCGGAGCCTGTTCGGCCGTGGCTCCGGTGGAGGACGGCGACGGCGACGGGCGCCCCGACGTGTTCGGGGCCCTGGTGCCCGGCACGCCGGTCTGCTGGGACGTGCATCCGGCCCGCAACGACGCGGTGCCGCGGCAGATCGAGCCCCAGGTGTTCCGGGCGAGGCTCACCGTCTACGGCGACGACTCTCCGCTGGACTCGCGCATCGTCTACTTCCTGATCCCGCCGCGCATCGCGCTCCCGGGGTGACGGTGACCGATCGGTGCGTCATGGTGACGGCCGATGTCTCTCCCTCGCGGCGCGCTCGCTTGCCTCGCGGCGCTCGTCGTCGGCTGCGTGGACGCCCCCGACACCGAGCCCGCGCCGCTCGACGCAGGCTGGCCCGACGCGCGGCCGGTGACCCACGGCGCCGTGGTGGTCGGCGCGGTCCGCTACGAGGATCGCGTCTTCGACGAGGGCGGCTTCACCGGGGCGCTCGAGGCCCGGCCCGCGCGGCGGGTGCGCGTGCAGCTCTGGCGCGACGACGCGCTGCTCGCGGAGGGCTTCACGGAGGACGACGGCGGCTTCGTGCTGCCGCTGGGGGACGAGACGCGCGCCGACGAGACCCTGCGGGTGGTGGCGCGGGCCGAGGCGGCCTACGAGGGGCACACGGTGCGGGTCGCCGACCGGGCGCGCGCCGCCTCGGTGTACGCGCTCGAGGCCGAGGGGAGGGCGGACGCGCGCTTCGAGCTGATCGCGCGCGCCGACGACGTGGGGGGCGCCTTCAACGTGGTCGACGTCTCGGTCGACGCCTTCGCGCTCTACGCGCCTCACGTGGCCGCGCCCGCGCCGACGCTCACCTACCGCTGGGAGCGGGGGCGCGCGTACGACTGCGGCTCCTGCTACGGGGACGACGAGATCAGCCTCGGCGGCGGCTTCGACGACACCGACGAGTACGACGACGACATCGTGCTGCACGAGCTCGGTCACTACTTCGTCGACCACTACGGCCGGGACACCTCGCCGGCGGGGGCGCACCGGGACCGTCAGGTCGAGCCGGAGCTCGCCTACGGCGAGGGCCTCGCCTACTTCTTCGCGGCGATGGTCACCGGCCGGCCGATCATCGTCGACACCTTCCGCGGCTCGAACCGGGTGATCGACCTCGAGCGGCTGCTCCAGAACGGCGAGGCCAAGTCGGACTTCCGAGGGGTGACCGCGGACGGCCGGCTCCGCGAGGAGATCGTGGCCGGCGTGCTCTGGGACGCCTACGACGCCGACAGCGCCGAGGAGCCCTTCGACCGGGTGGCGATCGGCCGGGACGGAATGATGCGGGTGCTGGTCGACCACTTCGGCGCGGACCGCGTCTGGCGCTCGATCGTGCTCGACGACTTCCTGGAGGCGCTGGTCTGCGTGGCCGGCGTGCCGGAGGACGACGCGGAGGCGCTGGCCGCGGATCGGGCCTACCCGTGGTCCCCAGCCGGGTGTCCGTGAGAGGGTTTCGTGGTACGGCCCCGTCGATGCGGGGCGCGCTGTGCTTGGTGATCGCGGGGTGGTTGTTCGCCGGAGTGGCGGCGGCGCAGGCGGAGAGTGACGCCGAGGCCGAGGTCGAGACCGCTGCCGAGGCCGCTTCCGAGACCGAGTCCGCTTCCGAGACCGCTGCCGACACCGAGTCTGAGTCCGAGACCGAGACCGAGGCCGCTGCCGAGACCGAGACCGAGACCGAGACCGAGACCGAGTCCGAGTCCGAGTCCGAGTCCGCTGCCGAGACCGAGGCTGCTGCCGAGTCCGAGTCCGAGTCCGCTGCCGAGTCCGAGGCGGAGGAGGACTGGTCGGACTGGGAGGCGGAGGAGGAAGAGGAGCGGGGGCCGGTGCCGCCTTACGAGGCTCGGCTGGGGTACGAGGTGCTGGGCGGGTTCCTGGGGGCGGCTTCGATGGTCGCGATCGGCATGGCGCTCGGGGCCGGAACCGCCGGGGTGGACCGGGGGAACGACGCGGACGGGATCTGGGCGGGGGCGATGATCGGGGCCGCGATCGCGTTCCCGTTCGGGGCGAGCCTCGGGGTCTGGCTGGCCGGCGAAGAGACGGGCGGCAGCGCCGAGGCGGCCGGGCCGGTGCTCGGCGGGCTCGTGGGGGCCGGGGTCGGGGTGGGGGTCGGCGCCATCGTGGGCGCGGCCACCGACGATCCCTGGACCGGGGCCATCGTCGGGGGCGCGGTCGGCGGGGCGCTCAGCTTGCTCGGGGCGCTCCTCGGCTACGAGCTCTCGAGCGGGCCGCACCCGGAGCCCGAGGACGACGAGGAGGGCGACGCGCAGGCCTTCCGCTGGGCCCCCGAGCTCGCCCCCCTCCCGGGCGGCGCCTTCGCCGGGCTGTCCGCGCGCTTCTGATACCCTCCTGGCTCGCGGCGGCGCCGCGCACGAGGATGGAGAGGGATGGGGCTGCTCGATCCGGAGCCGACGCCGTACGATCCGCTCGCCTGGCGTCGGATGCCGCTCGCCGAGCGGGGCCGGCTGGTGTGCGAGGCCTGGGCGATGCAGGGCTACGGCGCGCCCCTCGGCATCTACCTCGCGTACGGGCTCAAGGTGCTCGCCTACGTGGGCGGCTGGGTCTTCTTCTGCGGCTTCTCGCCCAGCCTCGGGCCGCCGCTCGAGATCGCCTCGTGGTGGCTCGCGCCGCTCGCGTTCCAGAAGGCGATCCTCTGGAGCATGCTCTTCGAGGTGCTCGGGCTCGGCTGCGGGAGCGGCCCGCTCACCGGGCGCTACTTCCCGCCGGTCGGCGGCTTCCTCTACTTCCTCCGCCCCGGGACGACCAAGCTGCCGCTCTTCCCGCGGGCGCCGCTCGTCGGCGGGGTGACGCGCAGCTGGCTCGACGTCGGGCTCTACGCGGCGCTCGTCGGCGTGCTCGTCGCGCTGCTCACCGCGCCCACCCTCGAGCCGCGGCTGCTGATGGCGGTGGCCGCGCTCGTCCCGATCCTCGGCGTGCTCGACCGCACGCTCTTCCTCGCGGCCCGCGCCGAGCACTACTGGGTCACCGTCGTCGTCTTCCTCTTCGCCGGCGACTGGATCGCGGGGGCCAAGGCGGTGCAGCTCGCGCTCTGGTTCTTCGCCGGGTTCTCCAAGCTCAACCATCACTTCCCCACCGTGGTGTGCGTGATGACCAGCAACGGCCCGCTCACCCGCTTCCGCTGGCTGCGCCGCCGCATGTACCGCGACTTCCCGCGCGACCTCCGCCCGTCGCGGCTCGCGGTCGTGCTCGCGCACCTCGGCACCGCGCTCGAGCTGGGCGTGCCCCTCGTGCTCGTCTTCGCGCCCGCCGGTGACCTCCTCGTCGTCGGCATGATCCTCATGCTCCTCTTGCACGGCTACATCACCAGCAACGTGCCGATGGGCGTGCCCATCGAGTGGAACGTGATGGTCGTCTACGGCGCGTTCGCGCTCTTCTGGGCGCACCCCGACGTCACGATCCTCGACCTCGGCTCGGCGCCGCTCGCGGTCTTCCTCGCGCTCGCGCTCGTGGCGCTGCCGCTCGCCGGCAACCTCCTGCCCGAGCGCCTCTCGTTCCTGCTGTCGATGCGCTACTACGCGGGGAACTGGGCCTACTCGGTCTGGCTCCTGCGCGAGGGCAGCCACGTGAAGCTCGCCAAGCTCCGAAAGTCGTCCGGCTGGATCTACGACCAGCTCGCCCGCTTCTACGACGAGGGCACCGCCGTCGGCCTCGTCGGCAAGGTGCTCGGCTTCCGGCTGATGCACCTCCACGGCCGGGCCCTGCCGCTGCTCATCCCGAAGGCGGTCGACCGCTTCGAGGACTACGAGTACCTCGACGGCGAGCTGATCGCGGGCATGGCCCTCGGCTGGAATTTCGGCGACGGCCACCTCCACGACGAGCGCCTCCTGTCGGCCATCCAGGCGCAGTGCGGCTTCGAAGAGGGCGAGCTCCGATGCGTCTTCGTCGAGTCGCAGCCGCTGGGCCGCGGGCGCCTCGCCTACCGCATCGTCGACGCGAAGACCGGGGAGCTCGAGCGCGGCGCCCTCGACGTCGCCGAGCTCCGTACCCGTCAGCCCTGGGCGGCCGAGGCGTGACGGACGCGGTCGTCATCGGCTCGGGGCCGAACGGGCTGGCCGCCGCGGTCTCCCTCGCGCAGCAGGGCGCCGAGGTGCGGGTGATCGAGGGGCACGCGCAGATCGGCGGGGGCACCCGCACGGCGGAGCTCACGCTGCCCGGCTTCCATCACGACGTCTGCTCGGCCGCGCACCCGATGGGCATCCTCTCGCCCTACCTCCGCACGCTGCCGCTCGAGGCGCACGGGCTGCGGTGGATCCAGCCGCCGATCAGCGTGGCGCATCCGCTCGACGACGGGCCGGCGGTGCTGCTCCACCGCGACCTCGAGGCGACGATGGCCCAGCTCGGGCCGGACGCCGGCGCCTACCGTCGCCTCATCGCGCCCTTCCTCTCGAACCCTCACGGCCTGCTCGAAGACCTGCTCGCGCCGCTCGGCATCCCGAAGCACCCGATCCAGATGCTGCGCTTCGGTCTGCGCGCGATCCGCTCGGCCACCGGGCTCTCGAAGCGCTTCCGCGAGGACCGCGCCCGGGCGCTGATCGCGGGCTGCGCCGCGCACGCGATCATGCCGCTCGACCACAAGCTCACCGCGGCGCTCGCGGTCGTCTTCCTCCTCACCGGGCACACCGCCGAGTGGCCGGTGGCGGAGGGCGGGAGCCACGCGATCACGAAGGCGCTCGCCTCGCTGCTCGAGAGCCTCGGCGGGCGGATCGAGACCGGCCGCTGGGTCCGCTCGCTCGCCGACCTGCCGCCCGCGCGGATCTATCTCTTCGACACCGCGCCCCGCGGGCTCGCCGACATCGCGGGCTCGGTCCTCCCCGACCGCTACCTGCGCCGCCTCTCTCGCTTCCGCTACGGCCCCGGCGTCTTCAAGCTCGACTGGGCCCTCGACGGACCCATCCCCTGGCGCGATCCGCGGGCCCGCGAGGCGTCGACCGTGCACGTCGGCGGCACGCTCGAGGAGATCGCGGCCAGCGAGGCGGCGATGTGGCGGGGCGAGCACCCCGAGCGCCCCTTCGTGCTCGTGGTGCAGCAGAGCGAATTCGACCCGTCCCGGGCCCCGGCCGGCAAGCACACGGGCTACGGCTACTGCCACGTGCCGCACGGCTCCACCGTCGATCACACGGCCGCGATCGAAGCCCAGATGGAGCGCTTCGCGCCCGGGTTCCGGGACCTGGTGCTCGCGCGCCACGCGATGACGGCCGCCGACTTCGAGGCCTACGATCCCGCCTACGTCGGCGGCGCGATCACCGGCGGCGTCGCCGACCTCTTCCAGCTCTTCACCCGGCCGGTCGCGCGCCTCAGCCCCTACACCACGCCCAACCCGCGCGTCTTCCTCTGCTCGGCCTCCACCCCGCCCGGCGGCGGTGTCCACGGGATGTGCGGCTTCCACGCCGCGAAGGTGGCCGCCCGCCGCCTCTCGCGCTTCCCGGTCTCGCCGCTCTAGCAGTGCGCGGCGAATATGCGCGTGATGGATCGGCGAGCGCAGTCATTTTCGCCGCGGGCTGCTAGACGTCCAGATCCCAGCTGGCGGCGACGCGGACGAGCTCGGCCTGGGTGCGCACGCCGAGCTTGCGGCGGATGCGGTCGCTGTAGGTGTAGACGGTGCTCGCCGAGAGGCCGAGCGCGAAGGCCGCCTCCTTGGTCGTCTCGCCGGTGGCGAGGCGCTCGAAGACCTGGAGCTCGCGCGGGGTCAGGATCTCGTCGGGGGCCTGCGCCGCCGGCGCGTCGAGCAGGGCCTGGAGCTCGGGCGGGAGGCGTCGCTCGCCGCGGTGCAGGGCGTGGAGCGCGTCGACGTAGTCCTCGAGCGAGCTCGACTTGGGCAGGTAGCCGCGCGCGCCGGCGTGCACGAGCGCGGCGATGGCGGCGTCGATCGGGTGCAGCGTGAAGAGCAGGATCGGGGCGCCGAAGCGGGCCACCGCCTCCACCGTGCGCGGCCCGGCCATCCCGGGCATCTGGACGTCGAGGCTGATGACGTCCACCTCGTGCGCCTGGGCCAGCTCCAGCAGCGCCTCGACGCCGCCCGCCGACGCGGTGACCTCGAAGGAGGGCTCCACCTCGGCGAAGCGCGTGATGCCCTGCACGACGATCGGGTGGTCGTCGGCCACGAGCACCCGGATCACGCCGACGCCTCCAGCCGGGGCGCGGGGGCGAGGGGCACGTGCAGGCGGATGGCGGTGCCGCCCGCGCCGCTCTCGATGTCGAGCTCCCCGCCCAGCGCCGCCGCTCGCTCGCGCAGCCCGCGCAGCCCGTAGCCGGTCGCGGCGATCCGGGGGTCGAAGCCCCGGCCGTCGTCGACCACCTCGGCGGTCACGCGGCGCGCGTCGCCGTCGACCGAGACCCGCACGCTCGAGGCGCGGGCGTGCTTGAAGGCGTTGGTGAGCGCCTCCTGCACGAGGCGGTAGATGGCCTCGCGCTCCCGCGGGGGCAGCGGCGTCTCCAGCCGCACGGACGTGCTGAGGGCGAGCTCGGAGCGCGCCCGCAGCGGCGCCACCAGCTCCTCGAGGCTGCGCGACAGCGGCGGGAGGCTCCGGGGCTCTCGGAGGCGGTCGATGAAGCGCCGCACCGAGCCGTCGAGCGTCTCGACGACGTTGGACAGGTAGTCGAGCTTGGGGCCGTCGCCGGCGGGCACGTCGGCGAGCCGCCGCTCGAGGTGGGCCAGCTCCATGCGCACGCCGACGATCAGCTGGCCGAGGTCGTCGTGGAGCTGGCGCGCCACGTCCGCGCGCTCGGTGGTGGCCGACTCCAGCGCGGTGGCGAGATCCCCGAGGGCGCGCGAGCGATCGTCGACCTCGCGCTCCAGCCGCGAGGCGTGGGCGGCGAGCTGCGCCTGCTGCCGCTCGAGCCGGCGACCGAAGAGAAACCGGTCTCGCATGATCCGGTGCACGTTGTGCCCGAGCACCACGCTGATCACCGTCACCGCGGTCAGCACCACCATCGGCACGTGGATCATCGGGTGATCCAGGTAGGCGGGGCTCCGCGCGAAGTAGGTGACGGCGAAGGTGCCGGCCCCCGCGAGGGTCATCAGGATCCGCGCGCGCAGCCGCAGCGGGAGGCTGATCGAGAGCGGCGGGAGGGTGTAGACGACGTAGAAGAAGGGGCTGTCGAGGGCGCCCATCCGGCTCACGTGCATCGCCGCGCCCCACGCGGTCGCCGTGTGCATGACGAGGGCGAAGACGAGGGGGCGGCGGCCGGCGAGCGGCAGGTAGCGGAAGATCAGCCAGGACGCCGCGGCCACGCCGGTGAGCACCCCGAGCCAGAGGCGGCCCGGGCCCTCGAGGGGCTGCCCCGCCAGCGCGATCCTGCCGATGATCCAGGCGCCCGCGAACAGGCCCACGCAGACCGCCGCGGTGCGCTCCATGCGCCGGCGGATCTCCTCGAGGGTGAACTGTTCGAAGGCGCGGGCGTCGGCCGCCGTCGTCCTCTCGTCCACGGTGAGGACACCCTAGCACCTGGCCTCGCCGAGGGGCCATTTCGCCCCGGTTTCAGTACCTCTTCTGGAAGAGCTCGACGCGCACGTTCCCGGGCATGCGGAAGTGGATCACGAGGCCGTAGCCCTGGTCCTGGATCTCGTCGTCGAACTCGACGCCGCGCTCCTTCAGCTCCGCCACCGTCTTCTCGATGTCGTCGCAGATGAACGACACGTCGTGGGTGCCCGACGGCGGCGCGCCCTCGTGGTCGACCGGGTGCACGCCCATGTCGGCCATCGGCAGGTCGAAGATCAGCCAGCCGCCGCCCACGTCGCGCGCCGGGATCTTCAGCTTGTCGCGCATGAACGCGCGCAGCGCCTCCGCCTCTTCCGAGAAGTACATGCCGTGAATGCCGGTGATCATCGCGTCCCCTCCTTCTGCGCGAGCTTGTGTCGCGCCTTCTTCACCGCGAACGCCACGCCCTGGGCGTTCAGCTCCATGTCGGTCTTCAGGATCTCTCTCGCGCCGCCGTCGTCGGCCAGCCCGTGGGTCTCGAGCAGCTGGTCGAAGAGCGCGCGGACCCGAGCCTCGCAGAACGCGTCGAGCGCGTCCTCGTCGATCTCGTCCGCGAGCGCCTGCGCCACGATGCCGCCGTAGACGTCGAGCTGCCGATGCAGCTGCCCGGCGATGCCCTCGAGCTGCTCGTGGCCGCCGAAGTGCGTGAGGTAGGCGCGGTCGGCGCCGGTGGCGACGATGCGGTCGAGGCTCGCCTTGGCCGCCGGCGCGTCGAAGTCGGTCGGCGACGTCGAGGGGATGGCGAACAGCCCGTGGTGCTGGAGCCGCGGGTAGACGAGGCCGAAGGCGTCGCCGGTGAAGATCGCGTTCGTCTTCGAGTCGAGCACGCAGAAGTGATGGTTGGCGTGCCCGCGGGTGTGCAGGAACGTCAGGGTCCGCGCTCCCCACCGCAGGGTCTCGCCGTCGTCCATCGTGCGGACCCGGGCCTCGTCGATCGGCCGGATCTCGCCGTAGAGCGAGGCGAAGGTCTCCTCGCCGTAGACCTGCTGCGCGCTGGCCACGAGCTTGCTCGGATCGATGGCGTGGCGGGCCGCGCGCGGGTGGGCCAGGAGCGTCGCGTTGGGGCACGCCTCCATCAGCGCGGAGGCGCCGCCGGCGTGGTCGAGGTGCACGTGGGTGATGATCACCCAGTCGACCGCCTCGGGCTGCAGGCCCTCGGCCTCCAGGGCCGCGAGCAGCTTCGGGACCGCGTGCGTCGTGTTCGTCTCGACGAACGCCGCGCGGTCGCCCTCGCGCATCAGGTAGGCGGCGGCGAAGCCCTCGCCCAGGTAGTCGCAGTCGATGGTGGTGACGCTCATGTGCGGGAGTCTGCCGAGCGCCGCCCCGAACGCAAACGCCCCCGGAGCGGGCAGCTCCGAGGGCGTCGCGTGTGAGGCGAGGGCGGGAGCTACTTGCGCTGCTCCTGACGCGCCTTCACCTCCTCCTTGACCTTCTCGACGATGTTGTTCGGCACCGGGGAGTAGTGGCTGAACTCCATCGAGAACTGGCCGCGGCCCGAGGTGGTCGAGCGGAGGTCGCCGATGTAGCCGAACATCTCGGCGAGGGGCACGTCCGCCTTGATGCGCACGTTGGTCGGGCCCTGCTCCTGGCTCTTGATCATGCCGCGCCGACGGTTGAGGTCGCCGATGACGTCGCCGACGTTGTCCTCGGGCACGAAGACGTCGACCTTCATGATCGGCTCGAGCAGCTGCGGGCCGCACTTCGGCATGGTCTGCCGGAACGCCGCGCGGGCCGCCGCCTCGAAGGCCATCTGCGAGGAGTCGACGGCGTGGAAGCCGCCGTCCGTGAGGATGAGCTTGAAGTCGAGGAGCGGGAAGCCGACGAGCGGGCCCTTGTCGATCTGGCTCTTGAAGCCCTTCTCGACCGAGGGGATGTACTCCTTCGGCACGTTGCCGCCGGTGACCTTCGACTCGAAGACGAAGCCGGTGCCGGCCTCGCCGGGCTCGACCGTGTAGTCGATCTTCGCGAACTGGCCGGAGCCGCCGGTCTGCTTCTTGTGGGTGTAGCTGTCGGTGACGGTCTGGGTGATCGTCTCGCGGTAGGCCACCTGCGGCTTGCCGACGTCGGCCTCGACGCCGTGGGTCCGCTTGAGGATGTCCACCTTGATGTCGAGGTGGAGCTCGCCCATGCCCTTCATGATCGTGTCGCCCGACTCCTCGTCGACCTCGACGTGGAAGGACGGATCCTCGGCGACCATCTTGCCGAGCGCGGCGTTGAGCTTCTCGCTGTTGGCCTTGTCGCGCGGGATGATCGCGACCGAGATGACCGGGTCGGGGAAGACCATCGGCTCCAGCGTCGCCGGGTTCTTCACGTCCGCGAGGGTGTGACCGGTGCGCACGTTCTTGAGGCCGACGGCGGCGACGATGTCACCGGCCTGGGCCACGTCGAGCATGGTGCGGTCGTTCGCGTGCATCTCCACCATGCGGCCGATGCGCTCGGTCTTGCCGGTGAAGGTGTTGAGCAGGGTGTCGCCCTTGTTGATGGTGCCCGAGTAGACGCGGATGAAGGTCAGCGCGCCGAAGCGGTCGTCCATGATCTTGAAGGCGAGCGCCCGGACGGGACCGGTCGGGTCGACGACCGCGTGACCGCCGGTCTCGTTGCCCTCGAGGTCGATCTCGGGCTGCGGCGGGACCTCGGTGGGGTCGGGGAGGTAGTCGACGACCGCGTCGAGCACCTGCTGCACGCCCTTGTTCTTGAACGAGGAGCCGCAGTAGGTGGGGAAGAACGCGAGGTCGCGCGTGCCCTTGCGGATGCAGCGCTTGATGGTCGCGACGTCGGGCTGCTCGCCCTCGAGGTACTTCTCGAAGACCTCGTCGTCCTGCTCGATGGCGGTCTCGACGAGCTCGGTGCGGTACTTCTCGACGTCCGCCTTCATGTCCTCGGGGACGTCCTTGACCTCGTAGTTCTCGGGGAGACCGGTGTCGTCCCAGATGTAGGCCTTGCGCTCGAGGAGGTCGACGACGCCGACGAAGTCACCCTCGGTGCCGATCGGGAGCACCATGACGAGGGGCTTGGCCGCGAGGACGGTCTTGATCTGGTCGACCACGCGGTAGAAGTCGGCGCCGAGGCGGTCGAGCTTGTTCACGTAGATGATGCGCGCGACCTTGGAGTTGTTGGCGTAGCGCCAGTTCGTCTCCGACTGGGGCTCCACGCCACCCGAGCCGCAGAAGACGCCCACGCCGCCGTCGAGCACCTTGAGCGAGCGGTAGACCTCGATGGTGAAGTCGACGTGCCCGGGGGTGTCGATGATGTTCAGGCGATGATCCTTCCAGAAGCAGGTCGTGGCGGCCGACTGAATCGTGATGCCGCGCTCCTGCTCCTGCTCCATGAAGTCGGTCGTGGCGGCACCGTCGTGCACCTCGCCGAGCTTGTGGATCTTACCGGTGAGCTTGAGGATCCGCTCCGTCGTGGTCGTCTTGCCCGCGTCCACGTGGGCGAAGATCCCGATGTTGCGGTACTTGCTGAGGTCCTTCGTCATCGCCTGTCCATTTCGTCCGGCCTGCTGCCGGGCATGCACTTCGGAGGCCGCTTCCTAGCGAAGAAAAGCCCGGTCCGCCAGTGGACGGATCGGGCACGTCGGCCCGCGCGCCCCGGGAGCGCGCTCCGGGCGCGTTATGCCCGGAAAAAGCTGGCCCCGCCACCGAATCCGGAATGACGGATCGGGGCGGGGCCGAGACTGCCTCGGGCGGCCGGCGGGATCAATCGTCGTCGTCACCGCGACGGCGCCGACGGTGACCGCGGTCGTCGTCGTCACCGCCGCGTCGGGCGCGCACCCGAGCGCGGGGCCCCCGGTGCTCCACGACCACCCGCGCGCCGGGCGGCCGGGGGGCGTGGGCGCGGACCTCGACGCGCGGGGGCTCCGGGCGCCGGACCACCACGCGCGGCCGGGGCGGCTCGGGGGCGCGGACCCTCACGTCGACCCGCGGCGGGCCCGGGCGCTCGACGACCACGGTGGCGCCGGGCGGGCGCGGGCGCTCCACCACGATGTTGGCCCGCGGCGGCTCCGGGCGCTGGACCACGACCTCGGCGCGCGGGTTGGCCCGGGCGCGCCGCTCCACGACCACGTCGGGCGCGGCGGGGGCCTCGATGATGACCACGGTCGGCGCGCGGCCGCGGTAGGTCTGGCCCTGCACGAGGAGCGAGACCTCGACCGGGCCCGGGGCCACGGTCGCCCCGGTCAACGATCCGCGGAAGCGGGCCTGTCCGGGATCCCAGACGAGCATCACCGGCCGCGGCCCCGCGTCGGTCGCGACCTGCACGGTCAGCTGGGCCGAGGCGGGCTCTGGCGCGGCGTCGGCCACGAAGTAGGCCTCCACGGCGCCGTCCTGGTGCGGCACCACCTCCACCGGGTGCGGCCCTGCGACGACCACGGTCCCGCCGTGCTGGGGCGCGGGCGCGGGCCCGGCGGCGACCTGCACCGTCGTCGGCTCACCGATCGGAGCGATCTCGGCTTCCGCGGTCTCTTCCCCGCCGCAGCCGGCGAGCGCGAGAGCGGCCATCCAGGTCAGATGCGAACAGATCCGAATCGAGCGCATGACACGTTCCTCTCTTCCGGCCGTCGGGCCCACCTGCACGGCGGGCAGTGTATAACGCTCTTTGTACCCGCGCGTAGGGGGAACCCCGTCAGTGGCGAACGTGTTGGCCGAGTGGTCGAGATCACTGAGGAAACGAGCGGCCGAGCCGGTGGACGGAGCCTCGCTGGGGCTGGTTCGGGTGGCTTTCGGCCTCCTGGTGGCCGATCGGTGCTGGTCCGATCTGCGGGACGGCTTCGTGGACGGCGCGCTCCTCGAGCCGGCCCACCGCCTCACCTACGACGGCTTCCACTGGGTCGCGCCGTGGCCGGGGGTGGGGCTGCACGTGCACGTCGTGATCACCGCGCTCGCGGGCCTGCTGCTCGCGGCCGGGGCCCTGCACCGGGTCGCCGCGCTCGTGTTCACGCTCGGGCACGCCTACCTCTTCCTGCTCGACGAGACCCACTACCTCAACCACGACTACCTCATCGGGCTGCTGGGGCTCTTGCTCGCCGTCCTCCCGGCCGACCGCGCGCTCTCGGTGCGGGCCCTCCGCCGCGGCGCCGAGACCATCCCCCGGGGCGCGATCTGGCTGCTCCGCGCGCAGATCGGGCTCGTCTACTTCTACGCCGGCGTCGCGAAGCTCAACGCCGACTGGCTCAGCGGCTGGCCGCTCCGGATCTGGCTCGCGGATCGGAGCGCGATGCCCCTGGTCGGGCCCTGGCTCGAGGAGCCGTGGCTCGCGGTCCTGATGTCGTGGTCGGGCGCGGCGATCGATCTGGCCGCCTGGCCGCTGCTGTCCCATCGCCGCACCCGGCCGTGGATGTTCGGCGTCCTGCTCTCGTTCCACTTCCTCAACGCGCAGCTCTTCGACATCGGCGTCTTCCCGATGCTCTCGGTCGCGGTCACCACGATCTTCTTCGCGCCCGACTGGCCGCGGCGCTGGCTCCGCCTCGGGGAGGCGCGCACCCACCGGCCGAGCCGACGTCCCGGGGCGCTCTTCTCGCTCGGCGCCCTCTGGCTCGCCGTGCAGCTCGCGCTCCCGCTGCGCCCGTTCTTCTACCCCGGCGACCCGTCGTGGACCGAGGAGGGGCACCGCTTCTCGTGGCACATGAAGCTGCGCGACAAGGACGGCGAGGCCCGCTTCTTCGCCCGCGACCCCGAGAGCGGCGCGGTGTGGGAGCTCGACCTGCGCGCGCTCTTCACCGAGCCCCAGATCTCCGAGCTGAGCGGGCGGCCGCATCTGCTCCATCAGGCCGCCGCCATCGCGCGGGCCGACGTGCGCGCGCGGCTCGGCGTCGACCCCGAGATCCGGGTCGAGGCCCGCGTCTCCCTCAACGGTCGCGCTCCCCAGCTGCTCGTCGATCCCGCGGTGGACCTCGCGCGCGCCGAGCGCCCGGTGTTCGGTCACACCCCGTGGATCCTCCCCCTCGAGGACCGATGAATCTGCTGCATGCGGGCTTCGGGCGTCATACTGTCGCCGGACATGAGCGAGGACTCCGCCGACGAAGCATCTGGCGAGGCCCCGGCGCACGCCGACTGGATCGGCCGCGTGATCGAGGACCGCTACCGGATCGAGGCGCTGCTGGCCGAGGGCGGCATGGGCGCGGTGTTCGAGGCCACGCACCTGCGCATGGACCGGCGGGTGGCGCTCAAGATCGTGCACCCCGACCACATGGACAACCGGGTGGTGGTGCAGCGCTTCCAGCGCGAGGTGAAGGCGCACGGTCGGCTCGATCACCCGAACGTGGTCGCGGCCCTCGACTGCGGCCGCACCAAGACCGGCGAGGCGTACCTCGTCACCCAGCTCGCCCAGGGCGAGAACCTGGCCGACGTGCTCGAGGTGGGCGCGCTCGGGTGGCGTCGGGCCTGCGAGCTCGGCGCGGAGATCGCCGACGCGCTCCACGCCGCGCACCAGGCGGGGGTCGTGCACCGCGACCTCAAGCCGAGCAACGTCATCCTGGTGCCCGACGACGACGGGGTGGAGCACGCCCGCCTGATCGACTTCGGCATCGCGCGCTTCATGGACGAGGAGGAGGCGGCGTCGCCCAAGGCCGAGGGGAGGTCGCTGACCGAGATCGGCACCGCGGTCGGCACGGTGGGCTACATGGCGCCGGAGCAGGGGCTCGGGCAGCCGGTCGACGCCCGGACCGATCTCTACGCGCTGGGCGTGCTGATCTTCGAGATGGTGACCGGGGAGCCCCTCTTCGACCGGCGCTCCCTGACGATGACCACGTACATCACCCGCCAGCTGACCGAGGATCCGCCCCGGCTCGGCGAGCGGGTGGAGGGCGTGCCCGACGGGCTGAGCGCGCTGGTGGAGCAGCTCCTCCAGGGCAAGCGCGCCGAGCGGCTCGACGACGCGCGCGAGGTCCGCGAGCGGCTCCGCGAGCTCGCCGTGTGGGTGGAGCCGGAGCCGGCCGAGACGGTGACCGAGGAGACCGAGGCGGTGGCGCTGCCGTCCGCCGCGAGCGAAGCACCGTCGAGCGCGCGGCCGAGCCGGCCACGGCTGCCGGGCGCGAGAGCTCGCGGCGCCGAGCCGCTGCTGGAGCGGGTGCGCGCGCGGCCGTGGGGGTTCGCGATCGCGGTGACCGTCGTCGCGGTGGTGGGCATCGTGTGGCTCGCCGTCGGGGGCGACGAGGGGCCGGGCAAGCCGCCCAAGGCCGAGCAGGCGGCGCCCGCCGCGCCGGTGAGCCCCGCGCCCGCGCCGATGCAGGCGGAGCTCGCGCAGCTCCTCGCCGACGAGGTGGACTGGCGCGCCCGGCGCGAGGCCGCTCGGGCCATCTGGGACTTCACGCCGCGCGAGGCGCTCGACCCGCTGACCCTCAACCTCGCGCGCCTCCAGCTGGTGGCCGACTGCGACGCCCGCCGCCGCACCATCCGGGACCTCGCGGAGCTCGGCGACCCGCGAGCGCTCGGGCCGCTCGCGCGTCACCGGCGCAACCGGCGGGATCGCTGTCGCCTGCAGGACGAGTTCATGCAGGCCGAGCGGACGCTCCGCGCGCCCTGACGATCAGGCGGCGCGGAGCTGCAGGATCTCGCGCGCCTCCTCGGGCGACGCGATCTCGCGGCCGGCGTTGCGCGCGCACTGGGCGAGGGCCTCGATGAGCTGACCGTTGCCGGTCGTGCGCTCGCCGTCGGGCAGGTAGAACGTGTCCTCGACCCCGGTACGCAGCATCCCGCCCAGCTCCGCCGCGCGCTGATGGGTCGCCCAGATCTCCTGACGACCGATCAGGGTGCACTGCCAGGTCGACTCCGGCATCTTGTACTTCAGGAGCAGCTCGAGCAGGTCGTCGTCCACCGGCATGCCGGACGCGACGCCCATCACGAAGTTGTACTGGGCGGTCTCGGTCATGCCGGCGCCTCGGTAGAGCGCGACCGAGCGCACGATGCCGACGTCGAAGCACTCGAACTCGGGCAGCGCGCCGGTCTTCTGCATGGCCTTCAGCATGCTGTCGACCTTGCCGACGGGGTTGTCGAAGAGCATCGGCGGCCACGCCCACTGCCCGCCCTTGCGCAGCTTCAGGTAGTTGAGGCTGCCGGCGTTGCAGGCCGCGATCTCGGGCTCGATGCGATCGATGCAGGCGATGGGGCCGGAGACGTCCGGGCCGACGACGCCGGTGGTCTGGTTGATGATCGCGCCGGGGCAGGCGTCGCGGATGGCGTCGCTGCAGGCCTTGGCGACCTCCGGGTCCCAGGTCGGCATGTGACCCATGCCGTCGCGCTGGTCGCGGAAGTGGATGTGGAAGATGGCGGCGCCCGCGTCGAACGCCTCCTTCGCCGAGGCCGCCATCTCCTCGGGGGTGACGGGCACCGGGTGCTGCTTCGGGTTGGTGAGCACGCCGTTGAGCGCGCAGGTCAGGATCGCCTTGTCCATGAGTCTCCCCTACTTCGATGCCCAGGCGGGCGGTCGCTTGGCCATGAAGGCCTGCATCCCCTCCGCCGCCTCGTCTCCGCGCGCCGCCTCCGAGAAGACCCGCGCGGCGTGATCGATCTGCGCCTCGGTGACGCCCTGGTAGAGCGAGCCGAGCAGGCGCTTGGTCGCGGCCGTCGCCTTCGGCGCGCAGCGGAGGATCTGGCTCAGCGTCTCGCGCAGCGCGTCGTCGACCTCCTCGGGCGCGCAGACCTGGTGCACGAGGCCCACCCCGAGCGCCGCCTCCGCGTCGAGGCGCGCGCCGGTGACCGCGAGGCGCTTGGCCTGCGAGTAGCCGAGCCGCTCGATGAGGAAGGGCGCGATCTGCGCCGGCACGACCCCGAGCGAGGTCTCCGGCAGCCGGAAGTCCGCGGTCGTCGTCGCGATGGCGACGTCCACCGTGCAGGCGACGCCGAAGCCGCCGCCCATGACCGCGCCCTCGAGGATCGCGACCGTCGGCAGCGGGGTGCGCGCCCAGGCGAGCGCGATGCGGCCGAAGAGCGCGTTGAGCTCGGCCACCGGGTCGGTGTCGCCGCTCGGCGCCATGCGCGCCTTGGCCATGTCCTTGATGTCGCCGCCGGCGCAGAAGTGCCCGCCTTCGCCGCGGAGCACGATGGCCCGCACGCGGTCGTTCGCCTCGGCGGCCCGCAGCGCGTCGAGCAGCTCCCCGACCATCGCGCGAGACATCGCGTTGCGGACCTCGGGGCGGGCGAGGGTGACGGTCAGCACGCCGCCCTCGATGGCGGTCCGGATGGGGGCGCCCACGCTCACTTCTCCTTCTTGCGGCGGGGCAGGGTGCCCTCGAGCTTGCAGAGGATGCCGAGCATGACCTCGTCGGCGCCGCCGCCGATCGAGATGAGGCGCGCGTCGCGGTAGGCGCGCGAGACGAAGCTCTCGCTCGAGTAGCCCATGCCGCCCCAGTACTGGAGGCACGCGTCGCACAGCTCGCGCGCGAGGCGGCCGCTCTTGAGCTTGCACATCGAGGCGAGCCGGAGCGTGTCCTTGCCCTGCACGTACTCGGCGGACGCCCGGTAGACGAGGCTCCGGAGCGCCTCCACCTCGGTGCGCAGCTCGGCGAGCCGGTAGTGCACGACCTGGTTGTCGAGGATCGACTGCCCGAAGGCCTTCCGCTCGCGCGTGTACTCGATGGTCTTGTCGATGATGCGGTCCATGAACAGCAGCGAGTTCGCCGCGCCCCAGAGCCGCTCCTCCTGGAACTGCATCATCTGGTAGAAGAACCCCATGCCTTCTTGACCGATGAGGTTCCCCTTCGGGATGCGCACGTTCTCGAAGAAGAGCTGCGCGGTGTCGCTGGAGCACATCCCGATCTTGTGGATCTTCTGCCGGTCCACGCCCTTGGCGTCGAGGGGCACCACGAAGAGCGACTTGTTCTTGTGCGGGCCGCCCTCGTCGCTGGTGTTGGCCAGCAGGCAGACCCAGTCGGCCTTCATGCCGTTGGTGATCCACATCTTGGTGCCGTTGATCACCCAGTCGTCGCCCTCGCGGCGCGCCGTGGTGGACAGCCCCGCGACGTCGGAGCCCGCGTTCGGCTCGCTCACCCCGATGGCGCCGACCATGTCCCCGGCGATCGACGGCTTCAGGTACTGCTCGCGCAGCTCGTCCGACCCGAAGCGGGCCAGCGCCGGCGTGCACATGTCGGTCTGCACGCCGATCGCGAGCGGCACCCCCGCGGCGTTCGACGCCCCGAGCGCCTCCGCCACGACCACGGAGTAGGTGAAGTCGAGCCCGGCGCCGCCGAACTCCTCCGGGTACTTCACGCCGAGGATCCCGAGGTCCCCCAGCTTCTTGAACAGCGCGTGCGACGGGAACTCCTCCGCCGCCTCCCACTCGTCGACGTAGGGGTTGATCTCGGTCTCGCAGAACTTCACGACGGTCTGCGCCAGCTGCTCGTGCTCGGGGGTGCGTTCCATGGCCGGACTCTGACCGTGGTTGACGTATGCGTCAAGCATCGCCTGCTACGTCATCTCGTTGCGCCTCGCGTCACCAAGGGGTAGCTTGCGTCCATCATGGCCGACTCCGCCCAGTCCTTCGTCCGCGCGCACCGCGAGGGCGCCACGAGCGAGGTGTGGGGCATCGGAGACCTCGCCCGCGAGCTCGAGACCACGGCGCGCGCCATCCGCTTCTACGAGTCGAAGGGCCTGCTCTCCCCGCAGCGCGTCGGCTCCACCCGCGTCTACGGCCGCCGCGAGCGCGCGCGCCTCCAGCTCATCCTCCGCGCGAAGTCCCTCGGCCTCTCACTCCGCGAGATCAAGCAGTACCTCGACCTCTACGGCGAGCACGGCGAGGGCCGGAAGAAGCAGCTCGAGATGGTCGTCGAGCGCACCGGCCAGATGATCTCCGAGCTCGAAGCGAAGCGCGCCGAGATCGACAAGACCCTCGCCGAGCTCCGCCTCATCCGTCGGGAAAGCCAGAAGAAACTCTCCCCATAGAAGCGTCAGTCGCTTCCCTCGTTCTGCGTCTTGCGTTGGCCGCAACTAATTTCACGCAGAGGCGCAGAGTCGCAGAGGGGGGTGTGGTGCACGAGAACGAGATCACGGGGGCGATCGTCGACGCCGCGCTGCGTGTCCACCGGGGGCTCGGGCCAGGGCTGCTCGAGTCGGTCTACGAGACCGTGCTCGCCTACGAGCTCGCCAGACGAGGGATGAGTGTCGCCGCGCAGGTCTCGATCGCGATCGACTACGACACGCTTCACATCCCGGCCGCGTTCCGCGCTGATCTCGTGGTGGAGAGCTGCGTTCTGGTCGAGCTGAAATCCGTGAAGCGAGTCACGGACCTACATCGCAAGCAGGCCCTGACCTACATGCGTCTGATGAACATCCGCGTCGGCCTCGTTCTCAACTTCAACGAGCTCCTCATGCGTGATGGGATTCACAGGATCGCGAATGGAGCCCCGGACTGAGGCCACCCCGCATCGCCTCTGCGCCTCTGCGCCTCTGCGAGAGACCTTTGTCGAGACGTTTCAGAACGAGGCGAGGGTGAGGAGGGTGGCGGCGAGGGTGAGGGGGGTGGCGAAGAGCAGGGTGGTGGCGAGGCGCGGGTGGCGGTCGACGAAGCGGCCGGCTTCGCGGGTGACGCGCTTGGTGAGCGACATCGGGCACTGGACCCGGACCCGGCCGGCGAGGGCCGCCTCGAGCTCGTGGATCATCTCCTCGGCGCTGCCCCAGCGGGCGTCGCGGTCCTTCTGCATGCCGCGGCGGAGGAAGTGCACGTACTCGATGGGGAGGGGGCCCTGGGACGCGTGGGTCCACGCCGGCATGTCGGTCACCGGAGGGAGCGGCGCCTCCATCGCGCCGGAGAGCTGTCCGGGCACGTTCTGGGGCCGGTCGGCGAGGTAGTGGCGCAGGGTCATCAGCTCGTGGAACACGACGCACGCCGCGTAGAGATCGCTCCGGACGTCGAGATCCGGGGCGCCGCGCGCCTGCTCGGGCGACATGTAGGACGGGGTCCCGACGATGGCGCCGTGCTGGGTGTGCACGAGGCGGCGCTGGTAGGCGTCGTCGTCCGCCGGGAGCTCCGCGCCGCCGATCGGCTTCGCGATGCCCCAGTCCATCAGGACCACCTCGCCCAGGCGGCCGATCATCACGTTGGCCGGCTTCAGGTCGCGGTGGAGGAAGCCGCGCTCGTGCGCGTGGGCGAGGGCCCGCAGCAGGCCGAGGAAGACGTGGACCCGGGCGTCGAAGTCGAAGCGCTCGTGCGCCTCTCGGTCGCCCGCGGCGAGGCGCTCGATGACGGTCTCGAGCGTCTCGCCCTCGACGTACTTCATCACGAAGAAGTAGCGGCCCTCTTCGTCGAGCCCGACGTCGTGGATGGGCACGATGTTCGGGTGCTCGAGCTTGCCGACGGTGCGCACCTCCTCGGCGAAGCGGGCGAGGGCCTGGCGGCTCATGCCCGGGTGCGCGCGCTTCAGGGCGACGCGGCGGTCGATGTCGTTGTCGTGGGCGAGCCGGACCTCGCCCATGCCGCCTTCCCCGAGGAGCTGGTCGCCCTCGTAGCGGAGCCGGCCCTCGAACACGAGCTCGAGGCCATCGTCCCGCGCGTCCACGCGAGGGAGCACGGTGCGGACGGCGCTCCCGCGCGGGTCGGCCGCGGATGTGGCGCTCGGAGAGTCGGCGCTGCTCGGGTCAGCGAGCGTGTCGGCGTCGGCGGCGGTGGGGGCGGTCCCGAGATCGAGCTGCACCGTGACATCTTCGGGCCTGCGCCCGCCGGCGGCAATGGCCGGATCAGTAGGGCAGGCCGAGCTTGCGGTAGGCGAAGTGCAGGAGCCAGGCCGGGCCGATCATCAGGAAGGTGAGGTCTTCCAGGAACGAGGGCTTCTTCCCCTCGATCTTGTGACCCACGAACTGGCCGATCCACGCCAGCACGAAGAGGCCGAGGGCGAAGCCCCAGAGGGGGAGGGCGCCGGCCAGGGCGCTGCCTTCGAAGGCGAGGATCAGCGCGACCGACGCGCTGGAGTAGAAGGCGAGCCCCACCGCCAGGGGCGGCGAGAGGTAGACGTAGTAGAGCAGCGCCGCCGACAGCATGATCGTCGCCCAGTTGAGCAGAGGCACGGCCGCGAAGGCGGCGGGCGTCGGGATCGACCAGAAGAGCGCGATCACGGTCCACACGATGACCGGGACGCAGAGCCAGTGGATGACCTCGTTGGTCCCGTTCTGGTGGCTCTCGCCGTAGCGGGCGAGCAGGCGGTCGATGGGGCGGGTGGCGTCGAGGGTGGCGTCCGACATGGCGGGGCTCCTTGGGGAACGGTTGTTAGGTGACGGGTGTAATGTGACGCTCGTCCCTCGTCAAGGCGTAGGATGCGTCGGTGCCCCCCAAACCACGATTCGACCGGGACACGGTGCTCGACGCGGCGATGGAGGTCGCGCGGCGAGACGGCTTCGCGGCCGTCACCGCGCGCAGCGTCGCCAAGGCGCTCGGCGCCTCCACCGCGCCCGTGACCTCCTACTTCGACAACATGGAGAGCCTCGGCCGCGCGGTCGTGGGCCGGGTGGTCGAGGCGCTGATCCGCCGCATCTCCGAGACGGAGGGCGAGGATCCGCTGCACGTGGCCGCGTTCGCGATGGCGCGCTTCGCGGCCGACGAGCCGCGGCTCTACGAGGCGCTCTTCCTCGTGCCGCACGCCGCGCCGCCGGACTGGGTGGCGCTGAGGCGCGGCTTCGCGGAGGGCATGGGTGAGGCTCCGCGCTACGCGGCGCTGTCGACGCGGGACCGGGACGCGGTCGCGTGGCGCGCCTCGGTGGTGACGCACGGCATCTGCATCGAGGTGTGGTCCGGCCGCTGGGCCAAGACCTCGGACGCGGCGCTGCGGCGCCTGGTGGCCGACCTCGTCGAGCCGGTGGTCGCTCGCTTCCTCGCCGAGCGGGCGTAGACTGCGAGCCTCCGATGGAACACTTCGACGTCCTCATCGTCGGCGCCGGCATCTCCGGCATCGGCGCGGCCTACCACCTCCAGACCCTGTGTCCGGGCCGCACCTACGCCGTGCTCGAGGGGCGCGAGAACATCGGCGGCACCTGGGATCTCTTCCGCTACCCGGGCATCCGCTCGGACTCGGACATGTACACCCTCGGTTATCGCTTCAAGCCGTGGAAGGAGCAGAAGGCCATCGCCGACGGGCCGGACATCCTGAAGTACCTGAAGGAGACGGCCGAGGAGAACGGGATCGACCGGCACATCCGCTTCTCCCATCACGTGACGAGCGCGGCGTGGTCGAGCGAGACCGACACGTGGACGGTCGAGGCGCGCGACGAGGCGAGCGGCGAGACGCGCGTCTTCTCCGCCGGGTTCCTCTTCATGTGCACCGGCTACTACGACTACGAGGAGGGCTACACGCCCGACTTCCCGGGGATCGATCGCTTCGAGGGGCGGGTCGTGCACCCGCAGAAGTGGACCGAGGACATCGACTACGAGGGCAAGCGCGTCGTGGTGATCGGCAGCGGCGCCACCGCGGTGACGCTCGTGCCCGCGCTCGCCGAGAAGGCCGCGCACGTAACGATGCTGCAGCGCACGCCGAGCTACGTGGTCACCGTGCCGGGCGAGGATCCGGTCGCGAAGCTGCTGCGCCGTCGCCTCCCCCCGAAGGCGCACTACCGCGTGATGCGGTGGAAGAACGTGCTCGTCAGCCTCGGCCTCTACACCGCCTCGCGGAAGGCGCCGAAGAAGATGCGCGCGCTCTTCAAGAAGGGCGTGCAGAACGAGCTCGGCGAGGACTACGACGTCGACACCCACTTCGACCCTCCGTACGACCCGTGGGACCAGCGGCTCTGCCTGGTGCCGGACTCGGATCTCTTCCGCGCGATCAAGAGCGAGCGCGCGACGGTGGTCACCGATCACATCGAGACGTTCACCGAGCGGGGCCTGAAGCTGCGCTCCGGCGAGGAGCTCGAGGCCGACATCATCGTGACCGCGACCGGGCTCAAGCTCTGCTTCATGAGCAACATCGCGCTCCGCGTCGACGGCCGCGAGGTCGAGCCCAGCGAGCTCTGGACGTACAAGGCGATGATGTTCAGCGACGTGCCGAACCTCGCGCTCTGGTTCGGCTACACCAACGCGTCCTGGACCCTCAAGGCGGACCTCACCAGCGAGTACGTCTGCCGCCTGCTCAACCACATGAAGGCGAAGGGCTACTCGCGCTTCGTCCCGCGGGCGCACGATCCGACGCTCGAGGAGCGCCCCTTCGTCGACCTCGCCTCGGGCTACATCGAGCGCGCTCAGGGCATGCTCCCCAAGCAGGGCAGCAAGCGCCCGTGGCGCCTCCACATGAACTACATCCTCGACGTGCTCAGCATCCGCTACAGCAACGTCGACGACCCGGCGATGGAGTTCCGGTAGCGGTCGCGCGCGCGGGCTCGGGGCGTACGTCTGCCTACATGCCCCGCTCCTCCCTCCCGGTCCCGCTGCGCAACCACGTCGCCCTCCACTACGGCCCCTGGGCGGTCGTCACTGGCGCGTCCGGCGGGATCGGCCGCGCGCTGGCCCGCGGCCTCGCCGACGCGGAGGTCAGCCTGGTGCTCGTCGCCCGCGGGGAGGAGCGCCTCCGCGCGCTCGCGGAGGAGCTGACCCGGACCCGGGGCATCGAGACGCGGGCCGTGTCGCTCGACCTGACCCGACGGGACGCGGCGCGCGCGCTCGACGAGGTCACCCGGGAGCTCGACGTCGGGCTGCTCGTGGCGTCGGCCGGGTTCGGGGGCTCGGGGCTGCTGGTCGACGCGGAGCTGGACGAAGAGCTCGACATGATCGACCTGAACTGCCGGTCGGTGATGGCGCTCAGTCACCTCTTCGGTCGCCGCCTCGCGCGCCGGGGTCGCGGCGGTCTGGTGCTGATGAGCTCGCTGCACGCGTTCCAGGGGGTGCCGCGGGCGGCGAACTACGCGGCGACGAAGGCCTACGTGCAGTCCCTCGCCGAGGGGCTCGGGCACGAGCTGTCGCAGTTCGGCGTCGACGTGCTCGCCTGCGCGCCGGGCCCGGTGGAGAGCGGCTTCGCGGCCCGCGCCGGGATGCGGATCGAGAACGGGCTGAGGCCCGAGGCGCTGGTGCGCGAGATCCTCGCCGCGCTCGGGCGAAAGCGGGTGGTCCGGCCGGGCCTGCGATCCAAGGCGCTCGAGCTGTCCCTCGCGCTGCTGCCCCGGTTCGGGCGGGTCCTCGCGCTCCGCGCGCTGATGGGCGGCATGACCAAGCACCAGGCGCCGCGATCCCTGCCCGCCTGACTTCGGGGAGAGGGCGGGGCGCGCCCGCGTAGACTCGAGCGGTGAGGACGCGCTCGAGAGTCCTGGCGGTGCTCGCCTGGGCCGCGGTCGCCTCCGGTTGCGCGCTGACGGCCCGGGTGGAGATCGGCCCGACGCTCGACACGGACGGCGCGTTCGGCGTCGAAGCCCGCGTGCGCGCCACCTTCGGGCCGGGCGACGACATCGGCGCGGTCACGGCGGGCGTGTACGGCGCGGTCGGGGGCGCGGACGCGCCGGGCCGGGAGCTGGCCGGGGGCTTCGGCGGCGTCTTCGGCGCCGAAGGGCTCTTCGACGACCACAGCCACGTGCACGCCGAGCTGCTCCTCGGCCCCCGGATCGAGGCGGGGCGGTGGCTCGGGGCGCTCGGACTACAGCTCGGCGCGGGCTACGCCCTCCTCGACGAGCGGGGGCGGCGGCGCGTGCTCTTCGGTCGGCCTCGCCTGGGGCTCGTGCTCGGCCTCGACCTCCGGGTCGAGTACGTCTGGGGCGAGGTCGGCGACCGCGCCCTGTTCGCGCTGCCCGTCTACTTCGCCCTGTTTCGGAGCTGACGTGCTACGTGCACCGAATGCAGACGGTCACCGCGGCGCCGCTCACCGCCTCCGCCTACGCCCCGTTCGGGGCGGTCGTGGAGGCCAAGGCCACCCCGCCGCGCTCCGCGAACCACGGGCGCGCGGAGGCCTGGGACGATCTGGCGCCGCTGGTGAACGCGAGGCCCGGCGCGCGCCCCACGGCGAGCCTCTTCCGATGCGCTCCTCTTCAGGGGGCGCGGCTGGAGATCCGGTGGCTGGAGCGGCACGCGCACAGCACCCAGCTCTTCGTGCCGATGAGCGCGCGGCGTTACCTCGTGGTCGTGGCCGGGGGGCACGACGCGCCCGACCTGGACACCCTCGCCGCGTTCGTCGCCTCGGGCGCGCAGGCCATCACCTACGCGCCCGGCGTCTGGCACCACCCGATGGTCGCGCTCGACGCGTCGATCGACTTCGTCAACTTCATTCACGCGGACGGGAGCGCCGCCGACTGCGACGAGGTCGGCTTCGATCCCCCCGTCGCGACGGTGGTCGTGCCCTCGACGGTCTGAGCGACGGCGCGCTCGAGCGAGACGCCGACGGCGGGGAAGCGGGCCCGGAAGCGCGCGTCGTCCGCGAGGAACGGCCGATCCCACTGGTAGAAGGTCTCGAGCAGCTCGCGGAAGAGCGAGGCGAAGGGCCAGAGGAGCCAGAGCATCCAGCGGCGGATCACGCGCGGGCGGGGCGTGACTCCGAGCTGTCGGCCGAGCATCGCGTAGAGCGCGGCGGGCGCGACCTGGTGCACCGGGAGGTGGAAGACCGGCTCGCGGAGCTCTGCGTCGCCGAGGGCCGCGAGGCCCTGCGCCACGTCGCGGGTGTAGCTGAAGGCGTGGGGCGCCTCCGGATCGCCGAGCAGGAGCGGGCGCTCGCCGTTCGCCAGGCCGCGCACCGCGTCCGGCGACACGAGCGCCTGATCGGCGCCCTCGCCGAAGAAGTCGCCGGCGCGCCCGAGCACGTAGCGCAGGCCGCGCTCCTCGGCGGCTCGCGCGAGCGCCTCGGCGCAGCGCGCTCGGACCTGGCCCTTCCGTCCCTCGGCCCGCGTCGGCGTCTCCTCCGTGCGCGGTCCGTCGGTCACTCCGTAGGCGTAGAGGTTGTCGAGCACGACGAGGCGCGCGTCGTGGGTCACCGCCGCCTCGATCAGCGCCTCCAGCATCGCGGGCAGCTCCGCCGCCCAGGCCTTCGCCGTGTAGCTCGACGGGTTCATGCAGTGATAGAGGGCGCTCGCCCCCGCCGCCGCGTCGACCGCGAACGCGGGATCGGTCGCGTCGCCGGACCTCGTCTCGAAGCCCTCCACCGGTCGGCTCGAGCGTCGCACCACCCGGACCCGGTGGCCGCGGCGGGCCAGCTCTCCTGCGAGCAGCGGGCCGATCTGTCCGGCGCCGAACACCACGTGCAGCTGCGTCTCGTCGTTCATCGTGACCTCCATGCGGTCACTGTGTGGCTCGGTCTCGAATGCCACCAATGCATCCGTGGTATGAAATGCATGCATGAAGGTCATGCATCTCGCGGCTCTCGACCTGAACCTCCTGCTGGCGCTGGACCGGCTGCTCGCGCACCGGAGCGTCACCGCGGCGGCGGCGGAGCTCGGCGTGACCCAGCCGGCGATGAGCCGGACCCTCGGGCGGCTACGAGACGCGCTCGACGATCCCCTGTTCGTCCGCGAGGGGAGGGCGCTGGTGCCGACGCCGCGGGCGCTCGCGCTGACGCCCAGGGTCACGGAGGCGGTGCGGGCCGCGGCCGCCGTCTTCGCGCCGGACGCGCCCTTCGATCCGGCGCGCGAGCGCGGCGTCTTCACCCTGGCGATGGGCGAGGAGACCCAGCGCGCGCTCGCGCCCGCCATCGTGCGCCGCGTCTGGGAGGAGGCGCCGGGGCTCGACCTCCGTTTCCGCGCGCTGACGGTGGAGAGCGTCGAGGAGGCGCGCCGGGGCGAGGTCGACCTCTCGATCGCGCCGGACCTCGCGGCGCTGCCCCGGAGCGCGGGCGGGGGCGTGGAGCTGAGCGAGCTGGTCCAGCGCCCGCTCTACGAGCGTCGGTGGGTCGTCTGCTCCTCAACGGATCGCCCGCGGCGGAGGCTGTCCCTGAAAACCTACGCGAGGCTGGCCCACGTGGTGCCGGGGCCGGACGCGAGCGGCCGCGGCTTCATCGACGACTACCTGGAGTCGCACGGCCTCTCGCGGCGGGTGGCCGCGTCCGTGGCCACCTTCGACGCCGCGGCGTCGCTGGTCGCGGGCACCGAGCTCATCGCGACGCTGCCGGACGACGTGGTCCGGACGAGCCCGCACGCGCTGGTGCTGGCGAGCCCGCCGGTCCCCATCCCGGTGGTCTCGATGCTGCTGCTCTGGATGCCGCGCGACACCACCGACCCGCGCCACCGGTTCGTGCGCGGGCGGGTGGCGGAGGCGGTTCAGGCGACGCTGACCGGCCCGTGATCGTCGCAGTGATCGCCGTGCGGGTGGTGCAGATGCCCGTCGACCAGGTAGTCGTGGTGGTCGCCGTGGGGGACCTGCTCGTGGCCGCACCCGGGGCCGTGCTCGTGGTCGTCCTCGTGCCCGTCGCAGCTGTGCGCGGGCGTGCACGCGGCCGGGTTCTCGCCGCCCACGGCGATCTTGTGATCGTCGACGTGGTCGCCGTGCGGGTGATGCAGGTGGCCGTCGTGCAGGTAGTCGACGTGGCCGTCGTGGCGGACCGCGGTGTGTCCGCAGTCCGGCCCGTGCTGATGGTCGTGCGGGCCCTCGTGCTTGTCGTGGCTCATGCGTGGCTCCCTTCCGCGGCGTGATCGAGCGCCGCTCGCACGAGCTCACCCACGTGATCGTCGGCGAGCTCGTAGTAGACGTGTTTGCCCTCCCGCCGCCGGCGCACGAGGTGCGCGTCCCGGAGGAGACGGAGGCGCTGGCTGACGGTCGACATGCCCACCCCGGCGGCGTCGGCGAGCTCGCTCACGCAGTGCGCGCCGCCCGCGGAGAGGCGCTCGAGCAGCCGGAGCCGGCTCGGGTCGCCCATCGCCCGGAGCATCGCCGCGCCGCGCTCCAGCACCCCGTCGCTCGAGAGCGTCAGGGGCCGGGCGCCGTGCTCGTGATCGCAGCGATCGTCCGTCACTTCATCAACTGATGAATCGTTCGGGCGTCCCCGTCAAGGGGTGACGGAACGGAAAGAGCCGATCCGGGCTCCCGGATCGGCTCTTCGAGGTTCGCCGCGCGACCGCTCAGGAGGTGGCAAATAGTGGCGCCGGGGCACCCCCGCCCGCTTCCACGACTGACCCGACACGACGGCAGGCGACGAGCGCAGCGAGGTCGCCGCGCGCGCCACTCGAGTCGTTCGATCCCGCGGCAGCGGGCGGCCAGCTCGCGCGCAGCGCGAGCGCGAGCCGCAGGGCCCCCAGCGCCCCGTCGCTGGGGTCGCGGAGCGAGCGCGCAGCGCGAGGCGCC
>JAYZQJ010000080.1:0-44564 GCA_036149055.1 Myxococcota bacterium
TGCCGTCGTAGACGTAGACCCCGTGGCTCACGCAGTCGGTGATCGACACCCGCGTGAACACCGACGAGCCGCCGTCCACGTGCAGCCCCGTCTCCGAGCAGCTGTCGATCAGCACGTCGTCCACGTCGGTCAGCGTCCCGGGCGTCGCGACGTCGAGCGCGCGGCGCGCGTGCCGCAGCTCCACGTGGTCGAGGTCGGCGCCGGCGGCGGTGCTGCTCACCACGATGCCGTACCAGGTGCCCGCCGAGATCCCGCTCCGGGCGCGCATCACCACCGGCGACGCCGCCGTGCCCTGCACCTCGAGGGTGCCGTTCACCGTGATCTCGGTGCGGCCGGTGTCCCGCCCCGACGCCTGCGCGTCGCCGCTCTCGAACTGCACCTGCACGCCCGACTGGATGGTCAGGGTCGTCGAGGCGGGCACGGTGACGTCGCCCTGCACGATGTACGGGCTGCCCGCCGTGGTCCACGTCCCGAAGACGTTGCCGCCGGGGATCATGGTCTGAGCGTGGGCGGTGGGGGCGAAGGCGAGGCCGAAGAGGACGGCCAGACAGGCGAGCGAGCGGCGCATCGTTGCTCCTGAGGGGGTTGGGCGCTCTGGATCCACCCTCCCGCGAGGCTTGTCCATGCGAAAAATCGCAGGGGTGGCGGAACCTCCTACGCCGGACCCGCCGGACGAATTCCCGTGGCGGACGCTCGCGGCGCGACGCACATTGCCGGCCGTGATCAGGCTCGCGGCGCTCTCCCTCGCGGTGGTCGTCGTGCTCGCGCTCCCGGCCCCGGAGGCGCGCGCCGATCACGGGCACGCCCTCGAGCAGGCCGGCGTCGCCGCGGCCCCGGCCCCCGCGCCGAGCCCCCAGCCGCGCGCCCCGTCGATGGGCGTCGCGCTCCCGCCCCTCGAGCTCCCCGCGGTCGAGAGCCTCGCGTCGCCCGATCTCTCGCCCGAGCCCGCGACCCCGCGGCGCCGGCAGACCATCCCTCGGCTCCTCCTCGACCCCGACCCGTGACCGCCCCGGGTGTCCGCGCACGGTGCGCCGACGCCCTCCGGATCACGTCCGTCACCCGAGGAGACCGTTTCGATGCCTGCAGCTCGTAAGCGCCGGCGCGCCGCGCCGCGCTGGGAACCCACCGTGAACCCCGTCGTCTTCATGCCGCCCGTGCAGGGCGAGGAGCCCGAAGACGAGATGGAGGCCCGCGCGCCTCACGTCCAGATCATGAAGCGCCCCGTCGCGCCGGAGCCCCCCGCTGCCCCCGCCCCCGCCGCGGCCCACGACGAGTGGGCGGACAAGAAGCCCACCCGCTCCGCCAACCTCGTCATGCTCTGGCTCCTCCTCCCCTTCGTCACCGTCATCCTCTGGCAGCTCCTCTTCGACGGCGCCTACGAATAGGGACCCGGGGACGGAGTTAACTTGTGAACCCACGTAGGCCGAACACCTACACAGGGCCTCCCTGAACAGGGACTCGGGGACGGAGTTTCCTTGTTTCCCAGCGGCGCTCGGCAACAAGGAACTCCGTCCCCATGTCGCCGGCCAGGGGCGGCGGCTTTCCATCCGGGGCCGCTGGCGGTATGAGGGCGGCGCCGGATCATGCTGGGCCCGGGACATCCTCTCTTCACGCTCGGGCTCGTGCTCGGCGCCGGGATCGGCGGCGGCTGGCTCGCGAAGCGCGCGACCCTCCCGAGCATCACCGGGCAGATCGTCATCGGCGTCTTGCTCGGCCCGAGCGTCATCGGCCTCGTCGAGCGCGACGCCCTCCATCAGCTCGTCCCGATGACCGAGTTCGCGCTCGGCCTCATCGCGGTAACGGTCGGCAACCACCTCAACTTCCGGCTCCTCCGGCCCATGCTCGGCCGGCTCACGCTGCTCGTGGCCCTCGAAGCCACGCTCACCCCCGCCCTGGTCTTCGGCGCGATGCGGCTCGCCGGCCTCGAGGACACCGGGCTCGACTGGATGCTCGGCACGATGGCCATCGCGACCGCGCCCGCGACCATCGTGGCCATCGTCGCCGAGCAGAAGGCGCGCGGCAGCTTCGTGCGCACGCTCGTCGCCGGGGTGGCGCTCAACAACATGGCTTGCGTCGTACTCTTCGAGGTGGCGCGGACCTACAGCCAGTTCGAGCACGGTGTCGGGGGCGGCTCGATGCTGGAGACGCTGGCGACCCCGGGCCTCAAGCTCATCTCTCCCGCCCTGCTCGGCGCGGCGGTCGCGGGGGCGGCGGTGCTCGTGACGCGCCGGGTCGCGCGCACGGATCTGCTCGCCAGCGCCTCGGTCATCGCGATCCTGGTGGCCGTCGGCGCGTCCGAGGTCTTCGAGATCTCGCCGCTCCTGACCTGCCTCTTCCTCGGCGTGGGGCTCGCGAACCTCACGCCCGACGTGGACGAGCTGGGGCACCGCACGTTCCGCGACTTCGAGACCGCGATCTTCGCCGTCTTCTTCACCCTGGCGGGCATGGAGCTCGATCTGTCGTTCCTCGCCCAGGCCGGGGGCCTCGCCGCGCTCTACGCGGTGGCGCGCGCCGCGGGCAAGGCGCTCGCCGCCGCGGGGTCCATGAAGCTCACCGGCGCGTCGACGGAGGCGCAGCGCTACCTCGGCCCCGCGCTCATCCCCCAGGCCGGCGTCGCCATCGGGCTGGTGATGGTGGTGCGGGACGACCCGGTCCTCGCCGACGTCGCCGACCTCTTCCTCGCCATCGGGCTCACCGCGGTGACGCTCAACGAGGTCGTCGGCCCGATCACCACGCGATGGGCGGTGCGGCGGAGCGGCGAGGCCGGCCGGGACGCACCGAGCGCCATCGACTTCCTCCGGCCGGAGCACATCGTGGTGGGCATGCGCGCGACGACCCTCTCGGCCGCGGTGGCCGAGCTCGCGGCGCGCCTCTCCGAGCAGCACGGCCTCGAGGTCGAGCCGGAGGCGTTCGCCGGCCGCGCCCTGGAGCAGCTCGACGGCGCCATGTACGCGGGTCACGGCCTCGCGATCCCGCACGCGCCGGTCGACGGAATCTCCGAGGTCCGGGGCGTGATGGGCATCAGCGCGCGCGGCCTCGAGGCCGAGACCAGCGACGGCGCGCGGGTCCACAGCGTGCTGCTCCTCGCGGTGCCGCAGGGCGCGGGCGATCCGCACGTCGAGATCGCGGCCGCGCTCGGGCGCGCGCTGGGCTCCGACGCCTCCCTCGAGCACAGCCTCTACCACGCGCCGAACCCGGCCGCGGCCTTCGCGGTCCTGCACGCCTTCGACGACCCGGACCTGAACTCGATGCTGGCGAGGCTGGACCGCGGCGACGAAAAGTAGGCTTACGACCGACAGCCGGCGTCGGCGTGAGCCGTACCCAAGGCAACAAGTAAACTCCGTCCCCGAGTCCTAGGTCGGGGACGCGTGGCGGTAGAGGAAGACGCGGTGCTCGTTCCAGTGGACCCACTGGAAGTAGAGGAGGGCACCGCAGTCGTCGATCGGGACCACGAAGTCCTTCGCGTCGACGCTCCAGGTCTCCGGGCGCGCCGCCCGCACGGCTTCGGTCATCTCGGTCCAGGTGTCGGTCGTGATGTCGAAGGTCCACCAGCGGTCGGTCTCGCCGTCCTGGACGACGAAGTCGCCGGTAACCGGGTCGTAGGTCTTCATCGAGCGGCCGTCGCCGTTGAGCGAGAGCGGCGCGTCGGCGAGCGGCTCCACGCTGCCGTCCGCGCGCAGCACGGCGCTCCGGGTCTCGTTGCCGTTGCCGGCGCCCAGCCAGGCGACGTCGTGCACCGGGTCGTACTCGGCGAACTGGTGATACCCGGCGAAGCTCGCGTCCGGGTCGTCGAGCACCGCCCACTCGGTCCCGTCGAAGACCGAGACCTCGCGCCCGACGAGCACCAGGCTCGAGGTCGAGCGGAACCACGTCAGCCCCACCGCGATCGGCTGAGGCCCAGGGCTCGGCAGCGCCGTCCAGCCGGACCCATCCCACCCGGCCACGCTGCTGCTCCGCGCGAAGTAGTGGACGCCCCGCTCCGGATCGATCGCGCTCCCGTCGTAGGCGTGCCCGGTGTCGTCCGGCCAGGGCGTCTCCTCGGCGCGCCAGGTGTCGCTCGCGATATCGTAGATCAGCAGCTGGTACGCCGACGGATCCGCGCAGCACGAGCCCGGGCTGCCCACCCACTGCACGGTCCGATGCACCGGGTCGTAGATGCCGGTGTCGGACCAGCTGGTCAGGTGATCGTGGAGCATCAGCGCCCCCAGGCTCTCGTCCACCGCGAGCTCCGCCCACTCCCCCGCGCCCACCCCGGCGAGCGCGCGCCCCAGCGCGGTCTCGTCGCCCTCGCACCACCCCGACGTCGGAGGCGGAGGCGGAGGCGCTGCGTCGCGTGAATTCCCCGAATCGCTCGTGACCCCGCCGTCCTCCGCCCCGGCAGCGTCGGGCGCGCCCTCCGGCACACCACAGCCCAGCAACAACAACCACGAGGCGAACAGAAACCGCATGCCCGCCAGACTCCCGCGAGCCCGCCCCTGCGTCGATTACGCCGCTTGCGTCGTTGCCAGCCGTCCCGGAGGATCGAGCGCGAGATGAAGAGCCGGATCATGTACGTCGAGCGCAAAGGCGGCGGTCTCACCGGCCCCGCTCGGATCGGCCGCGTCTCGCTCTCCAAGACCGGGAAGACGCTCTACTACGACGGCCACGAGCTCCAGTCGGCGAAGGGTCTCCACCTGAAGGCCAACTACGTCGAGGTCGAGACCGGCGAGCGCTTCTGGGTCTCCGGCTGCCGGCGCGACGGGCACGACACCCTCTATTCGGGGGTCGTCGAGATCGACGACGACGTGCGCGTCGAGTACTGGACCCGGATCCGCGAGCGCCCCGATCTCGTCGCGCACACCTCGTATCGGTCCCCGGGCAAGCACTGAGGCTGGTCAGGCCCGTTCGCCGGCCAACCTCGGCGTGAGTTGCCCCTCGCGCAGCACGACGACGCGGAGGCGTCGGCCGTCGGCCTCGACGGTGCGGGCGCGGACGCGGACCGGGACGAGGCGGCCGTCGGCGCGACGCGCCCAGCTGGTGCCCTCGCCGCGCTCGTCCCGGGCGATGCGGGCCTGGATCTCGCCCTGGCTGTCGGACGGCGCGAGGTCCCAGATGTAGCGGCCGAGCACCTCCGCGCGGCGGTAGCCGAGCAGGGCGAGCGCCTCGTCGTTGCACTCGACGACGACTCCGTCTTCGTGCACGAAGACCGCCTCGAAGGTCGCCTCCACCAGCCCGCGGTAGAGCGCGCGGGACTCGCCCAGCGCGTCGGCCTCGGTCGAGGCGCTCACCACGAGCACGTCGGCCCCCGCTCTCCGGGTGCGCCAGTCCATGCGCGCGTATCGACCATGCGCCGTGAGCATGCGGAGGCCGACCGTGCGCGGCACGTCCGACGAGGCGACCGACGCGCCCTCGGCGAGGCGCGCGTCCTCCGGGTGCACGAGCTCCCAGAAGCGGAGCCGCGACATGGCGCCGTCCGACCATCCGAGCCGCTCGCACCACGGCCCGCCGCGCTGCCGGAAGCGCCCGCCTCCGTCCAGCCTGCACCAGAGCCCCCCGCTCAAGCTGACGAGGGCGGTCGGCCCGCCCGTCAGCTCGAGTAATCGTCGTAGCTGTCTCCCCACCACTCCACTCCCACCGGCGAACCCCACCGCCGAGCACCCACCTCCGGACAATGAGAACAGCATTTAACACCATGCTGTCAAGGCCTCCGACTGTCTCGAAGTTCGATCCTCGGGATCACGCCAGCCAGCGTCCTTGCCCGGTCGCGCGCGGCGTGTGAACAATGCGCGCGCATGCCGAGGCAACGATCGTTGGGTGCGCGCATCAAGGCGGCCTACGAGAGCGCAGGGCTGAACCGCAGCGAGTTCGTGCGCGCGCTCGGGGTCGCGTACAGCACCGTCCTCCACTGGGAGAAGGACAAGACCCGCCCCAACGCCGACAACCTCAAGCGCATCTCCGAGGTCACCGGCCTGACCACCGCGGCCTTGCTCGGCACGGAGCGCCCCGAGCCCTCGAGCACCCGCCCCGCGCTGATCCGCTTCTTGAACACCCCGCTCGGGCGCAGCTGCACCGGCGAAGAGCGCAGCTTCCTCTCCGGCCTGGACTTCGGGGGGGTCGCGCCGACGGTCGAGAGCTACCACGCCGCGCTGCTCGCCCATCGCCTCGCCGATCAAACCAACCCATAGGGATCCTCCGTCCACGGCTCGAGCCCGGACCGCAGCACGCGCAGCTCCGCCCAGCGGGACGCGGCCTCCGAGCGCAGCGCCCGCCAGGCCTCCGGCGTGGGCCCCGCGAGGTCGAGCGTCTCCGCGTCGCCCACCGCCGCGCGCGCCGCGTCCATCGACGGGCAGCCGGCGAAATGCTCGGGCAGGAACGCGAGGCACGCGTCGAGCACCGCGAGCGGATCACCCGGGCGACGCGGCAGCACCGCCCAGAGGCGACCCATCGGCGCGAACCCCGCCGACGCGTACAGCGGCTCGATCCACGCCCGGCTGCCCCGCCCCACCAGCAGGACCAGCCAGGGCGTCTCCCCGCCCAGGACCAGGTACAGACTCTCTACTCCGCCCACGGGATCAGGGACGCAACCCTGATCCCTCGACTGACGGAAACGCGCCGGTTAATACGACGCATGCCCTCGCTTCGCGCTGCCCTCTGCCTCGCGCTCACCCTGACCCCGGCGCTCGCCCACGCCGAGACCATCCGGGTCACCCCCTCGGACGACTACACCGCCATCGAGCGCGCGCAGGCGGGCGACGAGGTGATCATCGCGCCAGGCACGTATCGTTTCCGCGTCTTTCTGAGCCAGATCGGCACCGCCGACGCGCCGATCGTGATCCGCGCCGAGGACCCGTCCGACCCGCCGGTCTGGGACCTCTCGGGCATGCGCGCCGAGGACGCGCCCGGCAGCTCGACGCGCGGCGATCGCGGCCGGGGCTGCTGGCAGATCACCGGGGCGCACTACCAGATCTCGGGCCTCGTCATTCGCGGCTGCTCCACGAGCTCGGGCAACGCCGCCGGCATCCGCACCATCGACACCGAGGGCGTGGTCGTGCGCGACGTCGTCTTCGACGGGAACGAGGTCGGCTTCAGCGGGACCGGCGAGGACACCCTGGTCGAGCACTGCGAGCTCACCGACAACGGCGTCCGCTCGAGCCCGCCGCAGCACTCCACCTACATCTACGGCGGCTCGATCACCTTCCGGCACAACTACATTCACGACTCCGCCGGCGGCCAGAACCTCCACATCCGCGCTCGCCGCGCGGTGGTCGAGTACAACTGGATCGCGCGCGCCTCGAACTACGAGGCCGACCTGATGACCGGTCCGGACGCCGACCAGGAGCTCATCTTCCGGGGCAACGTGCTGCTCACGAACCCCTCGCCCGAGAACTCCGGCCAGGTCTTCGTGCTCTACGACGACGGCGGCGGGAGCGACGTGCGCATGACGCTGCGGCTCCTCTGGAACACCATCATCGTCCAGGGCGGCGGCGACCCGGCGCTGGTCAGCGTGCGCAACGACACCCTCGCCGCGGCCACCGTCGAGCTGTCGAACAACGTCGTCGTCGGCACGACCCAGCTCGTCCGCCTGCGCGACGAGGGCGCCTCCAACTGGACGGTGACCGGCGGCAGCAACCACCTCCCGAGCGGCGCCGACGAGGCCGGCCTGACCGGCAACCTGCTCGGCGACGATCCCGGCTTCGCCGACGCGGCGGCGCTCGACTTCCGGCCCGCGCCCGGCAGCGCGCTCATCGGCCTCGCCGACCTCGGCGTCGCCGGCGCCCCCGACCGCGAGTACGCCGAGGACGAGACGGTCACCCGCCGCTTCCGCTTCCGCCTCGCCGCCGCCGACGTCGGCGCGCTCGAGAGCGGCGCCCCCGGCGACGCCTTCGGCCCCTACGACGAGCCCACGCCCCCGACGCCCGGCGAAGACGCAGGCCCCGCCGACCGCGACGCCGGCCCTCGCCCGCCCGCGCCCGACGCCAGCGCCTCCCCCGACGGCGGCCCGGGCGGCGAGCCCGACGGCGGCTGCGGCTGCCGCGTCGGCGCCGGCTCGACCCACCCCGGGTGGCTCTTCGCCCTCATCCCCCTGCTCGTCCTCCTCGGCCTCACTCGAGTCGGAAGCGGACCTCGCCGAGGGGGATCTCGGCGGAGCCGACGCCGCCAGGCCTGAGGTGAATGGCGCCGTCGCCGTCGCCGGGGATGAAGTCGCCGCCGGTGAGCTCGTTCATGTCGCAGTCGAAGAAGCCGGTGCCGTAGATCGTCCAGCCGCCGTAGACCGTGTGCTCTCCGCAGGTCATCTTGCCCTGGCAGCGGTGGGCGCGGCCGCGCGGGCGGAAGCCGAGGTGCAGCTCGCAGCGGTCCCCCGGAGACAGCCCCGGCAGCGTGGATGACACCACCACCGGCGCGAAGTCGCGGTGATCCTGGGCGATGTTCCTCCAGCCGACCGCGACGCCCAGGCCGCCGAGGAGGGCCAGGGCGGCGATCGCGAGCCGATGTCCCCACAGCGCGCGCCGAGCCGCGCCGAGCGCGTCCGACGGCGCCCCGAACACGAACAGCGACTCCGGGCCCGTCGCCTCGATCACCCCCTCGTCGTCCAGGCGACCGAGCACCACCACCTCGTCGCCCTGCGAGACCCCCTGCTGCGTGCGCCGCGCCTCGAGGTCGACGCCGAGCTCGGTCGTGCCCCAGACGCCCCCCTCGGGTCGCACGCGGAGGCGCCCGCCGTCGACCTCCAGCTCCAGCTCCGCCGAGCCCGACCCCTGCTCGCGGAACTCGACCCAGCTCCGCGTGACCTGACGCTGCTGCACCCGTCCGTCGCTGTCGGTGTAGCTCTCGGTGCCGGTGGCCGAGCGCGACGTGTGCGTCCGGGAGCGCTGCAGCTTCCCCTTCACGAGCGCCCCCGTCCGCAGCCCCCAGCCCGGGCCCTCGGCGCGCTTCGCGCCCAGCAGCACCCGGAGCGCGCGCGCGTCGTCGCGCCGACGCCAGAAGAGGAGCGCGGCCAGGGCGAGCCCGGTGAGCCCCACCGCGATGGCGCCGGCCACCGCGTACGACGCCGCCTCCATGATCACGCCGAGCGCCAAGAAGCCCACGACGCCGAGGCCGAGCCCGAGCGCGTAGCGTCCCGCGGTCGGCGTCCACGCGAGCCCCGTGCCCTCGCGCCGCTCTCTCACGGGCCCCATGCGGGGCAGCGGCCGCCGGAGGGCCAGCTTGTAGACGGAGCCGATCAGCAGCTGCAGGCCGATCGCGAACGCGAAGTAGCGTGAGACGTGCAGCCCGTGCTCGCCGAGCCAGGCCACGAGCCCGAAGGCCGCGAGCCCGGCCCCGGCGACGATGGCGATGACCGAGGAGCCGATCGGCAGCGGCCCGGGCCCGCTCGCTCGCTTCGACGCGGTGTTCTTCTTCTTGGCCGCGCGCTCCTTCTGCCCGCGGCGCTCGCGGTCGCGTCGCGCGGCCTCTTCGTCGAGCCACGCCTCCGCCTCCTCCCCCACGCCCACGCGCTGCGCCTCGATCCAATCGACGACCCAGTCGTCGCCCCCGCGGTAGCCGCCCTCCGCCGGGCGCCGCTCCACCACCCCCTCCACCACCACACGGTCGCCGGCCCGCACCACCGTGCCCTCCAGCTCGACCTTCACGTGGCCGCCCGGCGCGCGGTCGGCGAAGGGCTCGGCGAGCGGATCGTTCTCGAGATCTCCCCATCGCCCGCGCCGCTCGCGCAGCGGCCCGAGCCTCGGTCGCTTCGGGCACCGCACCTCCACCTCGGCGCCGTCTTCGAGCGCGATGCGAAAGCGCCCTGGCCGCGTGCTCCGCTCCTGCGCCGCCTCGTCGCCCGCCTTCATCTGGGCGAACGACGCCACCGTGCCCTCCCCGAGCACCACCCCCGTGAGCCGCTCCATCGGGCGAGGATACCGCGCCCGCTAGCGATCCCTGGGCATCTCCCGCAGGCGCTGCTCGCACCAGGACACGGCCTCGTCGAGGGTCTCGACGACGACGTAGGGGCACGGGAGGCGCGCCAGCCACAGCACCGCGGTCAGCCCGCCTCGCACCAGGGCGCTCGAGATCACGAACGCGATGCCGGCGGTGCGCCCGCGCATGAGCGCCTCGTTCCGGTTCATCCACTCCGCGTGCAGCTGGCGCTGCCGGGCGGTGCTCTTCAGCCAGCGCGTGGCGTCGACGATCACCCCCCAGCGCCGCGTCTCGTCGTGGAGGTTGGCCTCGAGGAGCGCGTCCATCTCCTCGAGGTGGGCCTGGTACTGCGCGTCGCTCGCGGCCCCGTAATAGGTCGTGATCAGCAGCTCGCCGCGCTGCTCCACGACGATCGGCGCCTCGGGAGGGGAGCTCATCGGCTCCAACGTACGACGGGCAGGGCTGGAGCTAGAGGCCACTGTGAGCGGAATATCACCCTCTGGCCGAACTCGCCAATCGCCCCTCGCGCCAGCTCAGTCGGGGAGGCCCTGGAGCGGGATGCCGAGCGTGTCGCGGAGCGGGGGGTGCTCGCTGGAGGTCCAGATGAGGCGCTCGGCCCGCTCGACGTAGAGGTCCTCGCAGCCGTAGGGCCAGGCGGTGATCACGCTCGTGCGGCCCGGGCGAGTGCGGTAGAGGCGGCCCCAGCGGCCCGCCTGGCTCGAGCTCGAGAGGTAGTGCACGCCCTCGAAGGTCAGGCCGCCCTGCATGCGCGTCTGGGCGCCGACCGCGGCGTCGAGCGCCGGGACGCGGCCGCCCTCCTCGCCCAGCCAGCCGCTCTCCAGGTCCACCGCCCAGCGCGCGACGCGGCCGCCGGGATCTCCACTCCGGTACTCACCGGTAACAATCGCGGCCGCGTCCCGGTCGAGCCCGGCGAACGAGAAGCGGATCGGACACGAGCCGGGCGCGAGCCGGTATCGGGCGAGCTGCGGGACGGCGTAGCGGTAGCCGTGGGCGTCGGAGCGCGCGCCGCTCAGCCCGACCCGGTCGCCGTCGTCGCTGTTCGAGGGCTGGAGCACGCGCGACAGGTCGTAGACCCGGAGGCCGACCGAGGTGTCCGCGACGTAGAGGTGATCGCCGACCCAGACGATGCCGCCCGCGTGGAGCGCGCCTCCGGAGTCGTACTCGGCCGCCGCGTAGCTCTCGCCATCGGCGTCGGGCGTGACCAGCAGCAGGTGGCGGTAGCGGATCGCGCTCGGGTCCGAGTAGTCCACCAGGCTGATCCGCGCGCCCTTGGTCGGCCGGGCGTCGGTGCGGTGATACCAGCTCACCATCAGCAGCCGCCGCCCCTCGACACGCCCGCTCTCGCGCGCGTCGCTCGAGCCGGTGATGCCCTGCGGGTACCAGTAGTCCACCGCCTCGTCGCCCGCGTTCCAGCGGAAGCCGACGTAGTCGTGGTTGCGCATGCGCCCGGCGTTGTCGCTCGAGATCCCGGCGCGGCCCTCGCGGTTGAGGTGATCGAGCACGTCCGCCACCGTGCGGGCGCCGCCCATGCGCGCCGCGAGCGCGTCGATCTGCGCGTCGCGATCCGCCGCCGGGTCGCGCACCAGGGCGAAGCTGCATCCGTCGACCGAGACCATCTCGTGCTCGACCCCCGCCGGCGCGGCCGCCTCGCAGTCCACCGCGCCCGCGCATCGCGGGGGCCCCGCGTCGGGCTCCCCCGCGTCGCGCCCGGCGTCCGCCCCCGCGTCGGGGTCGGTGGCGCTCGCGTCGCCGCCATCGAGGCTCGGGCCCGCGTCGAGTTGCCGCCCCGCGTCCAGCGGCGGCGCGCTCGCGTCGGGCGTGACCTCCCCCGAGCAGGAGGCGAGCACCACCGCGATCAGCGCGAAAGAGAACCTGGGGACGCTCGTCGTCATATCGTCATTCCCGCACATGATTCCAGCGCTGGACGCCCCAGGCCACCAGCGTCGCGAGCACGACCAGCCCCGCCGCGCCCAGCTCCCCTCGACGCAAGAGCTCCGCCGGCGGGACGACGACCATCGCGGTCTGATGAACGAGGGCGCCCACGGCCTGGACGCGCGAGCCCTCCCGCGTCGCGACGCGCAGCGCCAGGGACCCTCCGAGCCCCAGCGCCAACCAGCCCACCAGCACCGCGATCGCCCCGCTGGACGCGAGCGCGTACACGACGACGCAGAGCGCGGCGAGGGCGCTGGCGAAGCGGATCGCGACCCGCGCCGGGCCCCCGCCCTCCACCCACAGCCGCCCCTCGGACCGCAGACGCTCGGCCGCGGCGTCGCTCGCCAGCACCCACCTCGTCGGCGCGGTGCGGTGCAGGCGCTCCTCGCTCCCCGCCTCCGCGAGGCGTCGATCGATCTGCGCGGCGAGCTCTCGCGCCACCTCGACGGCGACCTCCCCCTCCGCGTCGGCCAGCGCCTGCGCGTACGGCCGGAGCTCGAGCGCCGCCGTGACGCGAAGCGCGATCCCCCGCTCCTGCAGGCGAGCGAGCGCGACGCGCAGCCCCTCGTCGGCCTCGCCCCGGTCGCGCCAGTCCAGCTCCAGCTCGAGCGGCGCGGCCTCTCGATACCCGCCCATCGAACGCGAGTATGGGCCAAGCGGTGGTACGGCGTACGATTCTCCGGCGCGCACGACCGCGCGCCCCCTGTAGAGTGGATTGTGTTGCCGATGAGAACACTGCCCCTCTTCGCCCTCCTCGCCGCGCTCGGATGCACCGGTGAGGTCGTCATCGACGCCGACGCCGCGCCGGCCCGCGACGACGCCTCCGTCTTCGACGCCGGCCGAGACGACGCCGGCCGAGAGGACGCCAGCGCTCCCACCGACGCGTCGACGCCCGACTCCGGCCCGCCGCCGATCGCCGACGACCTGCGCGCCTTCCCCGGCGCGATGGGGTTCGGCAAGGACACCACCGGCGGGCGCGGCGGGCGCGTGGTCCAGGTCACCAACCTGAACGACTCGGGCGACGGCAGCCTGCGCGCCGCGCTCGAGATGACCGGCCCACGCACCGTCGTCTTCCGGGTCAGCGGCATCATCGACGCCGACTCCCCGCTCACCATCGGCAACGACCACGGCGACCTGACCATCGCCGGTCAGACCGCGCCGGGCGACGGCGTGGCCATCCGCGGCGCCGAGCTCCGGGTGCTCGCGTCCAACGTCATCGTCCGCTACCTGCGCGTCCGCCCGGGCCCCGGCACCACCGGCTCCAACGAGGACGGCATCCGGATCATCGCCTACAGCGGCCGCCTGGTCGAAGACGTCATCGTCGACCACTGCAGCGTCTCGTGGGCCAAGGACGAGGTCTTCGCGGTCGGCGGCATCGGCGACGGCAGCCGCGTGCAGGACGTCACCGTGCAGCACTCGATCCTCGGCGAGAACATCGACACGCAGTACGGCTTGCTGCTCTGGAACCGCGCCAGCAACATCACGGTCTACGGCAACTACTTCGTGCACAACAAGGAGCGCAACATCCGCTCGTCGACGTGCACGAGCACCTTCGAGATGGTGAACAACGTCGTCTACAGCTACCGCGCGGCCACCCGCCCGACCTACGAGAACGTCTTCGACGTCATCGGGAACGTCTTCCTCACCAACCCCGCGGTCGAGGATCGCCTCCAGACCATCCGGCTCGAGGCCTCGACCAACAACTGCCCGGACGGGATGATCGAGCGGACCCGCGCCCACCTCGCCGACAACCTGCTCGACGACGGCGTGGCGACCGTCTCCAGCAACCTCGACCCCTACCTCGAGGACGCGCCCACCCAGGACTCGGGCCTCACCGCGCGCCCGGCCAGCGAGGTGCGCGACTGGGTCTGGGCGGACGTCGGCGCGTCCTTCCCGGTCCGCGACGCGGCCGACGCGCGCGTCATCGAGCACGGCCGCACGCGCACCGGCGATCTCCTCACCGACCCCGCCGACGCCGGCGGCTACCCCGCGCTCGCGAGCGGCGAGCCCTACCCCGACGACGACCTGGACGGCATGGACGACGACTGGGAGCGCCGCGTCGGCCTCGACCCGAGCGACGGCGAGGACGGCGCCACCGACCGCGACGGCGACGGCTACACCAACCTCGAGGAGTTCCTCCACCGCCTCGTCGACGGCAGCCTCTGAAGCCTACGGGCAGGGCGCGGCTGGCGGCTCGGCCACCGAGCGCAGCAGATCGAGTCCGAACGCGTCCACCGCCGCGCTGCGCTCGCCGCCGGCGTAGTTCACGTAGGCGTGGCGCGCGCCGCTCTCGTAGTGGTGGGAGCCGAACAGCACGCCGATCTCTTCGGTGCAGGTGAACTCTCGCCGCGCGGTCGCGGCGTCCTCCGCCCAGGAGACGGACCAGGTGTCGCTCGCGGGGTCGCCAGGCTCGCGCGCCCTGGAGAGGCCGCCCCCGCAGTCCTCCTCCGCGTAGCGACAGAAGGCGAAGTAGTTGCCCGGATCGCGCGGCTCCTCCATCGGACACGTCTCGCTCGCGCCGGTGAGCGGGAGCGCGTGCCCCGCGGCGTTGGTGAACGTCGCCGGGCACGTGATGCGGCCGGTCGCGCACGGCGAGTCGTCGAGCACGAGGCCGGGGCACTCGATGGCCTCGGCCTCGGCGACCGCGAGCAGGGTGGGCAAGAACGCGCGCTCCGCCGCGTCCTGGAAGCCGTCGTCCGGGGCCACCGTGCGCACGCTCGCCTGGCGGGACTCGCTGCACGCCGCGTCGTCGGCCATCCGTGTGTGTGTCCAGCAGGCCGACGACTGGAGCGCGCCGTCGGTGTGGAACTGCACGAGCACGAACCGACTCTCGCCCGCTCCGTCGCCGTAGCGACAGGTGATCTGGTTGGTCTGGTCAGGCGCGCGAGGCTCGGCGCCGATGAGCTCCTCGAGCAGCGGCAGCGCTCCCCCGTCGGCTGGCATCAGGGCCGGGCAGTAGAGCCCCGGCTCCGGATCCGGCGTCACCCCGGGCTCGCACGCGTCGCCGGTCCCGTCGTCGTCGGCGTCCTCCTGCTCCGGGTTGAAGCGCATCGGGCAGTTGTCCTCGCCGTCGACCACGGTGTCCTCGTCGACGTCGGGCGTCCCGATCCCCACCGCCGCGAACGCGTTGATCACCGCGCCACAGTCGCGCCGCTCGATCTCCCCACCGCCGGGCACCCGCGTGCCCTCGAGCGCGAGGCACGAGGCCAGCGCCGCGGCCGCGAAGTCGCCGAAACGCGCGGTCGCGTGCACCCGCACGAGGCCCGCGTACCAGAACGTCTCGACCTTTCCCTGCCCGATCCCCCGGACCGCGACGCGCGGCGGGTCCGGATGCGTGCCGCCGTTGACCAGCAGATAGGCCGCGTAGTTGGGGATGCCGCTGTTGACGTGGACCCAGCCGTTGTCCCGGTAGCAGTGGCCCCGGATGCACCGCTGCTTCTCCGCGCACCGCCTCCGCCCCCGGACGCGGGGAGCGCAGCGCGCCTCGGCGCCGCTCACCCGGCTCGACCAGTGCCTCGGCTGCCCATGCGCCGTGGGGTCGGAGAGATCGCGCAGGACCCCGCGCGCGGTGTCCTCGCCGATCGTCCACGGCGCCGCGTCGTCGATGAACGCGGCGAACACGTCGGCGATCGACTCGTTGAGCGCGCCGGTGTAGCCGCGGTAGCGCAGCCCGCCGTTGTCCCGGATCACGCCGTGGGTGTACTCGTGCGCGAGCACGTCCAGGCTGACCATGCCGGGGTTGAAGTACACGGAGTCTCGCCAATAGGTCGCGTTGCGACCGTCGGCCGGGCCGTAGTCGACGTACACGCGGAATCGCCCGGCCCCGTCGTGCCCGTCGTAGAGGTAGCGGCTGAAGAAGTACTCGTGCACCGGCGTCATGTGGGCGTAGACCGCGTGCGCCTCCGGCTCGGTCGCCGGGTCCGGCGCGGGCAGCCCGGGCATCGCGTCGTCGAAGAGCACCGTCGTCATCGGCAGGCGCCGCTTGTCTTCTCCGAGGTGCGCGTCGATCACGGTGCGCGACAGCGCGTCGGTCGCCAGGGCGAGCTCCGTGACCACCGCGCCGTCGGCCGCGTCGACGAAGAGCCGCACCGGCCCATCGGAGGTGCCGTCGTGCGCCTCCATCGTCCAAGTGAGCACCGCCGGCTCCACGCCCTCCCCGTCGAGCAGCACCTCATCGAGGATCACGAGCTCCGGCGTCTCCACCCCCTCGGCGCCCGGATCGAGCCCGAGCGCCTCGCGGGCGGCGGCCTGCGCGTCGGCGGCGTCGATCGTGGGCGTGGTCCCGGCCGCGGCGGGATCGTCGGGCAGCGCGGTGATCACCCAGCGCACCCGCCCCCCGTCGTCGAACCAGACCCGCACCGCGGCGCCGAAGATCACCACCCCCGAGAGCCGCATGCCGAGCTCCACCCACGACCCGTCGTCGGCGCGCGAGGCCACGAAGAGCTCGGCGCCGTCGGGCACCGGGATGAGCTCGGGGAGCGACTCCGCCAGGCGCGTCGCCCGCTCCTCCGGCGTCGCCCCCTCGCTCGGCAGGTCCGCGATCAGCGTCCGGAGCCGCCCCGCGTCGTCCAGCCGCGCGATGATCCGCGAGCGCGACCGGGACTGCAGCGCCTCGAGCGGCGTCGCCGCGGAGCCTCCGTCCGCGACCCTGGCGTCCGTGCCCGCGTCGGTCGTCGGCGCCGGACCACAGCCCGAGGCGAAGACCAGAGCCGCGAGCACCCACCGCCGAAGACGCATTCTCCGGTGATACCGACCTGGTCCGCGCACGATCAACGCCCCCGAAGACGGACGCAACGCGATCCGCGATCCGAGAGTCAGCCAGCTTGCTCCATCGGCGCCGGCCGGGCAGCCTCGGCGGGTGCGAGCGTCGCTCATCTCGCTGCTCGCCGCGCTCGCGTGCGCGGGTTGCTACCGATCGCACGAGGCGGCGGCGCCGGCGGTCGACGCCTCGTTCGCGCCCTGCGCGCCGCCTCCGGGAGGCGCGTGCAGGCGGTGGGTGGCCGACGGATCGCTCGTGGAGCTGTCCCGCCCGCTCGCGACCGATCAGAGCGTGCGCTTCGGCCAGGCGCTCGCGCGGGACTGCTCGGCGCTCGCCGTGTGGGCGCGGGTGACCAACGACGGCGGCGAGATCACGCTCGACCACGTCACCCGCACCTTCAACTGGCAGGGCGCGTTGACCGGCGAGGCGACGCCGCTCGAGGGCCTCTCGTTCGAGTCCTCCGCCGCCACCCTGCCCCGCCTCGCGCGCGGAGACGGCCACGCCGCCGTGATGGTCGTCGGCGAAGGCGCCTGCCACTTCGCGCCGCTCGACCTCGACGGCCGCGTGCGAGGCGCGTCCGATCGCTTCCCGGTCGTCGACGGCGTGTGCGACGGCCTCGCCGCTACCCCGCGCGGCTACTCCTTCGTGCGCTCCGGCGAGACGCCGCTGACCGTGCACCACGTCGACCCGATCGGCGGCGAGCTCGGCGAAGGCCGCTTCGCCCCGCCGCGCCACGCCCTCTGGGACCGGCTCGTGTACGAGGACGGCAGCTTCCTCGCCGCGTGGCACCGGGTCGTCCCGCCCGGCGCCCCGCGCGTGACCACGCTCCAGCGGCTCGACGTCGAGGGGCGCCCCCTCGGCCCCGAGGTCGAGCTCGGCGAAGACGCCTTCGGCGTCGAGATCGTCCCCACCGCGCAGGGCCCCTTGCTGGTCTGGAGCACCTCCGGGCCGGGCGGCGTCCCCCTCCGCGTGCGCCCGGTCGACCGCGACGGCCTCCCTCGCGGCGACACGCTCAGCGCCCCCGCGCTCCACGCCTTCGACGTCGCCGCCGCGCCCACCCCCGACGGCGACGTCCTGCTCGCCTGGATCGAGAACCACGCCCCGGAGGACTTCCGCCTCCGCCTCCAGGCCCTCGACCCCGCCGGCGCGCCCCGCGGCGAGCCGAACACCATCCCCCTCCCCGAGGCGCGCCCCGACCTCCAGGTCCTCGTCGCCCCCACCGGCGGCCTCGGCCTCGCGATCTACAGCGACTCCGCCTTCATCCGCGCCCAGCCCCTCCGCTGCGTCCCCTGACCCCAGGGACGATCCTATTCATTCATCGAGCTCCACGGGCTCGGCGAACGAATCGGATCGTCCTGCTCGACGCCGCCCCCCACGATGTGATTCGAGCACGCAACGATGACATGCTAGAGTGCTCACCCAGGATGCATCGACACCGCGCAGCGAGGGCTCCGTGAGCGACGGTGCAGCGATCCGCGCTCGGCGGGACATGTTGATCGCGGCGGCGCTCGCGGCGTCGCTCGGCTGCTCGGAGCCGCTCACCACGCCCGACCCGAAGGCGCCGCCGGACAAGCCCGCCGAGCCGACGCCCGAGTCGACGACGGTCGCGGAGCCCCCGGTCTTCCACGAGCCCCCTCCCCGGGTCGATCCCGGCCCCCGGCCGCGCGATCACGCGCCCCCGATGGTCTGCCTGTCGGTGGCGCGGGGGTCGGAGGAGCCCGAGCCGCCCGAGTGTTGCGGTGGTCGCCGCGAGAAACTCCTTTCGCCGTTCTGAGGTCGGCGTGAAGGCTCCCAATGACGATATGACGACGAGCGTCCCCGTCGACTTCGATGAACGAAGAGGATCGTCCCTGACCTCCTCGAACCCGGCGGGGTCGTCGGGAAATCTTGCGGGGTCGAGCGTAGACTCCGGCGATGATCCGCCATCTCGCGCTCGGCCTCGCGCTCTGCCTCTCGGCTTGCGCGGAAGACCCGCCCGCCTCGCCGGCGCCCGATCCGCTCTCCGAAGGCTGGCGGGCGGCGCGCGCCGGGGACCACGAGACCGCGGCAGCGCGTTATGAGGCCGCGGCCGAGGCGAGGCCGGGCGACGCGGAGACCTGGGCGGCGCTCGCCCGGGAGAGGCTGCGGGCGGAGCAGCCGGCGGCGGCGATCGAGGCGGCGCGGCGGGCGGTCGAGGCCGATGACGCCTCGGCCGACGCGCACGAGCTGCTCGGGCGCGCGCTGCTCGAGGCGGAGTCAGCCGAGGGCTCGACGCCCCCGGGCGAGCGCGCGACCGAGGCCGCCGCCGCGCTGCGCCGCGCGCTCGAGCTCGACCCGGAGCGCCGCCGCGTCCACTTCGCGCTCGCCCGCGCGGAGGAGCTCGCGACCCACCCGGACCAGGCCGTCGAGGCCTACCGCGCCTCCGCCGAGGCCGGCGTGCTCCCGGCTCGCTCGCTCGTGGCTGCGGCCCGCACGCGGCTCGACGCGCTCGGGTCGAGCCCCGTGGGCGCCGCGCTCTCGCGACAGCTCGAGACGGAGCTCGACCGCGCGGCGGAGCTCGCGGGTGACGACGAGGTGGTCCGCCGCGCCATCGTCGCGCAGCGCCGGCGCCTGGCGCGCAAGCGAACGGGCAACGAGCCGGTGCGCAGGAGCGACGAGAGGATGCGCAGGAGCGACGAGAGGATGAGCGCACGCGAGATGGCGCTGGAGATCGGGCGCCTGGGGAGGCTGACCCAGAACCCACTCCAGCCCGAGCCCCTCGGCGACGCGTTCGCCAGCGGCGCCCATGGGACCGTCGCGGGCCTCGGCCAGCCCCCCGCCCGACTACGGACGCGGCGGCGGCGGATCGGCCGCCGAAGCGATCGGGGGGATCGGCAGCCTCGGACGCGGCGGCGGGAGCAGCGGCTACGGCCGAGGCACCGACGAGGTCGCCCCCGTCGTGAGCCTCGGCGCCGTCACCACCACCGGCGCGATCGACCAGGCCGTCGCCGCGCGCGTCGTCCGGCGCCACCTCCACCCCATCCGCTTCTGCTACGAGCGGGAGCTGTCCTCGAACGCCGGGCTCTCCGGCGAGCTCACCCTCCGCCTCGACGTCGGCCCCGACGGCCGGGTCACGGGCACTCAGGTCTCGGGCTCCACCATGCCCGCCTCGGTCGAGCGCTGCGTCCGCTCCCAGAGCAACCGCGTCCGCTTCCCGGCGGTCGAGGGCGGCGGCACCGTCACCGCGCCCTACAGCTTCGGCACCTGAGCCGTCGCCACGGCGGGGACGCTCGTCGTCATATCGTCATTGGAGGCCGTCGCCGCGGCGGGGACGCTCGTCGTCATATCGTCATGACGGCCGTCGCCGCGGCGGGGACGCTCGTCGTCATATCGTCATTGGAGGACGGCCAGCGCGTCCGCTGACCCCAGGGACGATCCTATGTACTCATCGAGCTCGTGCGTCCTCGCTCGATGAAACGAATAGGATCGTCCCTGTCGCCATGAACACGACGAGCATCGCCCTCTGGCTCTCGCTCCTCCTCGCTGGCTGCGGCGTCGTGGGAGAGACGCCTTGCGGGCCGGAGCACGAGCGCGTGGCCTGCGTGCTCGGGGGGCGCTTCGAGCTGCCGAAGTACTGGTGGCACGGAGAGCAGCAGATCACGCCCGAGCTCGAGCCCTCGCCGATCGCGCCCGTCCACCTGCCGACCTTTTGGCTCGACCGCAGCGAGGTGACGGTCGAGCGATACGCGGCCGCGGTGGAGGCGGGCGCGGTCCCGGCGCCTCCGGACTCTTGTGGAGCCCGCTTCGTGACCGGCATCGACCCCGACCTCGGCGTCACCGCGGTCGACGAGGTCTCCGGCTGGTCCGACGGCGCGCCGGACGAGTCGCGGCTCGATCATCCCGTGGTGTGCGTGACCCGCGAGGAGGCGCAGGCCTTCTGCGAGGACGCGGGCGGACGCCTGCCGAGAGCCGCCGAGCTGATGAAGGCGGCGCGGGGCGAGGACGACGGCCCACGCCGGTTCCCGTGGGGGAACGCGCCTCCCGAGCCGGGCGCGGACCGGGCGCTGGCGCTCGCGCCACAGCCCGACGGCTGGTGGCTTTGGTATGATCAAATTGCCATCTGGCGAGGCGAAGCGGAGCCGACGCTGGGCACGCGGCCGGCCCTCGCGGCCGACGCGGGGGCGAGCCCGTACGGCGTGTTCGGCTTGGCCGGCAACGTGAGCGAGCACGTCTACGACTGCGCTGCGGACCTCGCCGCCAGGTACGACGGGCTCGCGACCGCGCCTCTCGCGCCGGAGCCGTCAGCTTGGCGAGCCGACTGTCCACTCCATACAGACCGGGGCGACCGGCTGCTGCTCGCCGGCTCGAGCTGGGCGAGCGGACCGTACGCCGAGATGCTGTCCGTCGGGGTCTTCCGGCGGCTGCCGCTCCCGGCGAGCGAGGGCCGGATCCACGCCGGCGCGACGCCGGTCAACGACGTGCGGGGCCTGCGGTTCGTCGAGACCCTCTGGGGACACGGGGAGGCGCCCCTCGACTTCGAGAGCGTCCCGGAGGAGCGGGAGCGCCGCTCGTGGTTCGTCGGGTTCCGATGCGCCTACGACGAGCGTCCCCGTCGACCGCGATTGGAGTGATCGCTCAGACCGTCAGAAGCAGCGCTCGTGGAGCTCGAGCGCGGTCATGCCTTCGGCGTCCTCCCGCGCGAGCAACACCCTGAGCCCGCTCGCGGTGACGTCGATGGCGAGGACGTCGACGCGCCGGGCGTCAGGGAAAGACACGAGCTCTTCGGTCCCCGCGTCGTCGAGGCGTCGCCATCCAGCCTGGGCGTCGTCGGCCCACGCGATCCAGGGCGCGTCCTGATCGACGTCGATCCGGCCCCTGACCGATCCGCCGTCGACGCCTCCGGGGAGCGGGACGCTGCGGACCGTGGTCGGGCCGATCGCGACCGAGAGCTCGGACTCGTACAGAGCGCCGAACAGCGTGTGGACGGTTCCGTCCGGCGCGACCGCGAGATCGAGGATGTGGGTCAGTCTCGAATCGTCGATGGGCGACGGCGAGCCGAGGGCGGGCAGCGCGGCGGCGTGGGGGCGAGCATCGCTGCCGCCGGCGATCCAGGCCGCGTAGAGGCGCTCCGGGCCCGCGGCCGCGGCGAAGCGCTGGGAGGAGGAGGCCCACTCGACCAGCATCTCGGGGCCGGACCAGGTGCCCGAAGACGAGTCCAGCCGTCGGCCGTAGATGCCGGAAGCCTGTCGAACCTGGCCAGTGGTGCGTTCGCGGGTGCGACGGTCCGACCACGTGAACCACACACCCTCCCCCATCCAGTTGACCCGCGGGTAGTTCGTCTCGACGTGGTGGTTGTAGGCGTCTCTGGCGAGGGATCGTGCGCTCGACCCGGAGATGGGCGCCCCGTCACGATCCGTAACATACGCCGCGACACTCGATCGATTGTTGTCAGGCAGGAAAGTGTCGGCGTCACCCTCTTCGAAGGTCGCCCACGCGACCGCGTACCCGTGCTCCGACACCTCGAGGTCCACGTGTCGCGAGGAGATGAACGAACTGGCCGGCGCTTCCGGAAGCCCGGCGACCGTGAGCGGCTCGATCCGATGAATGCCGTCCGGCCGGAGCACCTGGAGGTAGGCCTCGGCCTCCCCCGCGAACACCGCGGCGATGGCGACGTCGCTGCCATCGAGCTCCGCGTCCACGCCGTCGAGCGCGGTCGGCGGGAGGACCTGCCGTGTGCCGTCGACGCAGGGAGCCGTCGCGGCGTCCTCGCCCGTGGTCGTGCCGTCCGCGGCGACACCGCCATCGGTGAGAGGTGCCGGGTCGCTGCAGCCGATCAGGGCGTGGACACCGAACAGGAGAAGAAGCGTCTTCTTCACAGATGCGAACATGAGAGACTCCGTTCCAGCGCCGCGCATAGCACGCTGAGAGCAGGCGGCCTCAGCAAGCAGCGAACCAGGTTCCGGATCCCCCTTCTTCACACCGAGAGAGGTCTGGATCTCGGAGGAGCCACGCAGACCGTGAACTCGAGTTCACGCCCTCGGCTGACTCCGGAATCTACACGGGCTCGCCCGTCGCTCCGCAGACATGCGCTCGAGCACGAATGGAAGCGCCCCTCGACTTCGAGCGCGTCGCGTCTTCGAGCCCCCGCCGCGCTTCCGAAAGACGATATGACGACGAGCGTCCCCGTCGAGATCGATGAATTTGAACAGGTTCGTCCCTGTCGAAGCGGGTCGCGTCGACGGAGGGCAGCCAGCCGCGAAGCGAGCGTAGACTCGGGCCATGTCCCGCCCCCTCTCGCTCGGCCTCGCGCTCTCGCTCTCCCTCTCGGCGTGCGCCGCCAGCCCGGCCCCCGGGGCGCGGGACCCGATGGCCGAACGCTCGCGGGCCGCGGAGGCCGGCGACCACGAGACCGGCGCCGCGCGCGAGCAGGCCGCGGAGCCCCCGCGGAGAGCGCGGGACGCGGAGATCCACGCGGAGATCGTCGGCACCCTCCGCCCGGGCTCGGAGCGGGCGGAGGCCGAGCTCGACGACTCGCCCGTGGATGCGCTGGACGACGTGACGGACGCCGGGCAGGCCGAGGGCGCCGGCTCCGGCGGGCTCGGGCTGCGGGAGCCGTCGGGCGAGGGCGGCGGCGGCACCAGCGAGGGCCTCGCGGGGCTCGGCACGCGCGGCACTGGCAGCGGCTACGGCCGAGGCGCGCCCCGCCCCGCCGCGACCGTCCACCTGGGGACCGTTTACACGACCGGATCCCTCGACCGCGACGTCGTCGAGCGCATCGTTCGCCGCCGCCTCAACCAGATCGGCTTCTGCTACGAGCGGGAGCTCTCCTCGGCGCCGGCGCTGACCGGGCAGCTCACCATCCGCCTCGACGTCGGCGCGCGCGGCCGCGTCACCGGCACCCAGATCTCGTCCTCCAGCATGCCGGACACGGTGAATCACTGCGTCGAGTCCGTCTCGCGCCGCACCCGCTTCCCCGAGGTCGAGGGCGGCGCCACCGTCACCCTCCCCTACCGCTTCGGCGCGTGACCCCCGGCCCGCCGCGGCGCCGCGAAGTCGAGACGGAGACGCTCGTCATCGCTGCGGCTCCTGACCCAGGGACGATCCTATTCATTCATCGAACTCGTTGGTGTCCCCGTCGAGTTCGATGAAATGAATAGGATCGTCCCCGGAGCCGCCTGGGAAGGCGGTCGCCCGCGGCGGCGTAGGTGGTCTCCGAAAGGAGCTTCGACCATGCTCAGGAACACTCTGCTCGGCCTCCTGCTCGTCGCGGGCGCCGCGACCTTTGCCACGGGATGCACCGAGATGTGCGAGGACGGCTGCGAATCGGAGCACGACATCAACAGCTGCGCCGAGGGCGACCAGGACTGCATGGTCCGGGTGGGCCAGGAGCTGCTCACCTGCGTCCAGGCCTGCAACGAGTAGCGCTCAGAGAGGCAGCCGCTCGGGAGTGCCCTCGAAGGTGTCGTCGCCCTGCTGCACGTAGAGGCGGCCGTCCGACACCGTCACGCTCCAGCTCACGTTCCGATCGAGGCGGGCCTCGAGCGCGTCGAGCAGCTCCGAGGGCAGCGCCCAGGCCTCGACCTCGTCCTTGCGGTGGATCGTCGCCTTCGCCATCTCGGCGAGCCAGGGCGCGGCGCTCTTGGCCGCGTAGACGTAGACGAACACGCGCGCCCCGGTCTTCGACGCGCGGTGCAGCCGGGTCGCCGCCGGGAAGCCGACGTCGATCCACGCGGTGACCTCGCCGCGCAGGTCCTTCACCCAGAGCGCGGGCTCCTCCACCGTCGAGAGCCCGCGCCCGAAGTCGATGCCCTCCTCGTGGCGGAGCACGTAGGCCAGCACCCGGGCGAGCATGCGCTGCGCGCTCTCGGAGGGGTGCTGCGCCACCCGCAGGTCGAGCGACTCGTAGACGCCGCGGTCGACGTCGGAGAGCTGGATCTGGAAGCGGTGAATCGTCGACGTGAGCGCCACCGGGGGGCTATGTCACATCGACCGAGGGCAGCCCACCGCCAAGCGCGCGTAGACTCGGGCCATGACCCGCACCCTCGCGCTCGGCCTCGCGCTCTCCCTCTCTCTCTCGGCGTGCGCCGAGGACCCGGTCCCCGCGGCCCCCGACCCGATGGCCGAGGGCTGGCGGGCCGCGCACGCCGGCGACCACGAGGCCGCCGCCGCGCGCTACCAGGCCGCGGCCGAGGCGAGCCCGACCGACGCGGAGGCCTGGACGGCGCTGGCCCGGGAGCGGCTGCGGGCGGAGCAGCCGATGGCCGCGCTCGAGGCGGCGCGCCGCGCGGTCGAGGCCGACGACGGCTCGGCCGACGGGCACGAGCTGCTGGGCCGCGCCCTGATCGAGGCGGCGGACGGGCCGATGCCCGACCGGGACGCCGAGGAGCTGCCCCCCGAGACCGAGCCGGCGCCGCCGGGCACCGCGCGCTCGATCCAGCGAGCGACCGAGGCCGCCGCCGCGCTGCGCCGCGCCCTCGAGCTCGACCCGGAGCGCCACCGCGTGCACTTCGCGCTCGCCCGGGCCGAGGAGCTCGCGAGTCACCCCGATCAGGCCGTCGAGGCCTACCGCGCCTCGGCCGAGTCCGGCGCGCTGCCCGCCCGCTCGCTCGCGGCCGCCGCCCGCACCCGCCTCGACGCGCTCGGCCTGAACGCGATGACGGACGAGCTGGCCCAGGAGCTCGAGGCCGAGCTCGATCGCGCCGAGGAGCTCGCCGAGGGCGACGAGGCCGCGCGCGGCGCCATCATCGCGCAGCGCCGCCGCCTCGCGCGCATGCGGACCCGGACCGCGGGGACCTTCGCGCTCGACGGGCCGCCGGAGCACGCGCGGGACGCGCAGATCGCGCGGGACGCGGACATCGCCCGGGCCGCGGGGATCCTCGGCGCGCTCCGGCCGGGCGCCTCGGGCTCACCGTACGGGGCGGAGTCGGGGATCGGCAGCTCGCCCATGAACGCGCTGGGCGACCTGACGGGCGCGGGGCTCGGCGAGGGCGCCGGCTTCGGCGGGCTCGGGCTGCGTGAGCGGTCGGGCCTGGGCTGCGGCGGCACCAGCGAGGAGAGCATGGCGCTCGGCGGGCTCGGCACCCGCGGCGGCGGCACCGGCAGCGGCTACGGCCGGGGCGGCGGACAGGGCTACGGCCGAGGCGCCGGCGGCCCCGGCCCGACCGTCCGCCTCGGCATCGTCAACACGACCGGATCCCTCGATCGGTCCGTCGCCGAGCGCATCGTGCGCCGCAACCTCAACCGGATCCGCTTCTGCTACGAGCGCGAGCTCTCCTCCGCGCCGGCGCTGACCGGGCGGCTCAGCATCCGCCTCGACGTCGGCGCGGACGGCCGGGTCACCGGCACCCAGGTCTCGTCCTCCAGCATGCCCGACTCCGTCGATCTCTGCGTCGAGTCCGTCGCTCGCCGCCTGCGCTTCCCGGAGATCGCCGGCGGCGCCACCGTGACCGTCCCCTACCGCTTCGGCGCGTGAGCTATGTTCTTCGACTTGACGGACTTCGAAGCGCGAGCCGCTCGGCGGCAACGGACCTGGTCGGGCGGAGTCGCGGGCTCCTTCGACGAGGCCGCGGAGCGCGACCTGGCGTTTTGGCTCTCGATGGAGCCGGAGGCGAGGGTTCGGATGGTCTGGTCGCTCGTCGAAGAGTGTCTCGTGCTGCAGGGTGCCGATGGTCGCTCCACCCCGACTTCAGCGATCTGTAGGCGGCGTTCGCCGCCGCTGACGATGCGGGCGCTCCTCAGTCGGCCGCGAGGCTGGGCCCGTCGCCCGTCACCCAGTCGATCAGCTTGCGGCTGACGACGAACACGCTGGACCGCTCCGCGAAGGGCGCCTGAGGCCGGAGCTCGGGTCGAAGCATCGTGCCCGAGCCCGCGATCAGGACGCGGGTGTCGGCGGGGGTGGCGCGCTCGCCGCGCAATGGCAGGGCCCCCTCGAGCGCGACGAGCAGCGGACGCGGGCCGGGCGCCTCGCCCGCCGGCCACTCCTCGAGCGCGCGGGGCTCGAGCGTGAACGGGGAGTCGGCGGCCAGCGGGAGCTCGGTGCTCCGGTCGCTCGAGCGGAGCCAGACGCGGCCCTCGAACGCGTCCGTGAGCGTCAGCGCCCCGCTGAAGAGCCACTCGACGTCGCCCCCGGTCGGGTGGAGCGGATGCGCCTCGTCGATGGGGATGGACGGGCCGGGCGGATACTCGACCGCCTCCAGGCCCATCACCGTGCGCATGGGGACGTGCATGCACCTCGGGTCGAGCACCAGCCGACTCCCCATGACGACGCCCCACGGCTCGAGGAGCCCGGCCAGCCCCGTGTCGCCAGGGAGCACCGCGGGCGCGATCGGACCCTCGAAGCGGACCTCGACTCCCCCTCCGAAGAGCGCCAGCCGGCCGCCCTGCGCGAGGTACGCGCTCAGGTGCTCGACCGCGCGCTCGTCCAGCCCTCGGGGCTCCACGAGCACGACCGCCCGCAGCTCGGGGTCGATGGGCGCGTCGAGCCGGGCGACCCGGACCTCGTAGTGGCCGAGGAGCTCCTGGAGACCGAGCGTCGGATCGTCGGCCTCGCGGTGGAGCGAGGCCACGACCCCGATGGCCTGCGGCGGGTGTCGCAGCAGCCGCAGCGCGCGCACGAGCTGCCGCTCGAACACCTCCGCGCCGTCGTCGATCGACAGCACCTGACGGCCGTGAGCTGACTGGACGAGCACGCCCCGGAACATGTCGACCACGCGGGAGACGCCGCCTCCCACCACCGGCTGCGGCAGGCGCGGGACCCCGTCGATCTCGGATCGCTCGAGATCGATCGCCGCCTCGGAGACCCGCAGCCGCTCCGTGTGCGCCGCGTACTGCGCCAGCATCGCGCGAGCCTCGGCGGCGAGCTCGTCGTAGGGCGCCACGAGGTTGGGCGAGAAGACCACCCGCACCTCGATGTCGGTGTCGAGCCCCTCGAGCAGCGCGACGGTCTCTCGGTCGAGGGGCTCCCGGCTCGGATGGACCGACGCCTCGGCCCCGCTGGAGGTCGGCGCTGGCTCGACCGCCCCGGACGGGCCGCCGCAGGCGACGACGAGCGCGAAGAGCAGCGGCGTTCGGAGGTGGGCTCTCATACGACCGACTCATGCCACCGAGTCCCGCCGGAGTCATCGCGAAGCGCTCGATTCATCGGGCTCCCGAGCCCGGGGACGCTCGTCGTCATATCGTCATTCGCGACCCACGCGTATCCTCTCGGTGGCATGGGCTCCGACGCTCTCGAGGCGCTGGACGAGATGACGGCCGAGGAGCTCCGGGCGCTCGTCCGCGCGTTGGCGCCGTCGTTCGACGCCGAGCAGCGGGCGCTGCTGCAGGAGCGGCTGGCCGCGCGCGACCGGGAGCCCGACGAGGCGGCCGTCGCGCCAGCCGACCTCGCCGACACCGCGAGGCGCACGCGATCCTTCCGCGACCTGCGCGCCTGGTGCCGAGCCCTCGAGGAGGCGGGCGACTGGCGCGGGGCGCGCGCGGCGGCGGAGGAGGCGGCGCAGCTCATCGCGCCGCACCCCATCGGCCCGGCGACCTTCCTCGACGACGCCGCGCTCGCCGCCCAGCAGCTCGACGCCGACGACCTCGACGCCCTCCTCGAGCGCGCCTGGCGCGCCGGACCCACGCAGGTCCGCCTGCGACGCTGGTTGGGCGCCGCCGCCGACCGGGACGAGCTCCGACACCGGGCGCGCGCCGCGCTCCCCGCCGTCCCCGCCGACGAGGCTCCCCAGCGCGCGCTCCTGCACCTCGTGCTCGGCCAGCACCCGCCGGCCGCCGCGCTGCTCGCCGCCGTCGACCCGGGCACCTGGGGCGAGCCCCACCACCCGGGCGACCTGCTCTTCGGCGCCTTCGCGCACCTCCTCGGCGCCGGCCCGCTGCGGCTCCCGCGGACGGTCGACAAGATCCCGCCGAGCCTCCGCGGCGGCCCCGTGTTGCGCACCCCGCGGGTGGCGGCGGTGCTCCGACGCGCCGCGCTCGAGCCCCCGCCGCCCGCGGACCGCGCGTCGATCTCCGCGGCCATGCGCGCCGCGGCGGAGCGGCGCCTCGACGCCGTCACCGGCTACCGCCTGCGCGGCCGCTACCGCCACGCCGCCCACTTGGCCACGACCTACGCGCGCGTCGACCCCGACGACGGCGCCGCCTGGCTCGCCGACATCGCCGCGCGCTACCGCCGCTTCGCCGCCCTTCGCCGCGAGCTCGAATCGTCGGGCTCCTGAGCCCGGGGACGCTCGTCGTCATATCGTCATTCGGCGCCACCCCCCGCCAAGGGAAGGCGCGCGGGCCGCGTCGCGTACGTGGGGCGATGGCGGAGCTCCTCGGCAGGCGCTGGATCGACGCGCTCGACTCGCGGCGCTACGCGGTCTCGCTCGAGGCGCTCACCGGCGGCGAGGTGACGATGCTCCCCGGCGTCGAGGCCATCCGGCTCGTCACCGCCTCGCTGGAGCCGCGGCTGCGGGACGCCGGGCTCGAGGCGCGGCTGGGGAAGATCGTCGCGAGTCGAGACGGGTGCGAGGCGGGGCTCTTCTTCGACCGCGGCTTCGCCGAGGGCGCGGTGGTCTCGCTGAGCTGCCCGCGGGCCGCGAGCGAAGTGATGGTCCTCGTCGGCCGCTCGTCCCCACTGCTCCGTGGCCTGGTGTGGGGGAGCTTGATCGGCGGCTGCGCCCTCGGGCTGCTCGCCGCGGCCTACGTGTTCCCCGACGACTGGGACAGCGGGCTCAAGCTCGCGCTCGGGGTGCTCGGCGGCGTGGTCATCGCGCTGCCGGCCCTGGCGATGGGACCGCGCATCCCGAGCCTCGCCGGCGGGTCCTCGTCGGAGCTCGCCGACGCGCTGAACGACGTCGTCGTCTCGTGGCTCGACGCCCTCGCTCCGCCGAAGCGGAAGAAGCGGCGAAAGAAGAAGCGACCGCCACCGGAGTGACGCCCGAGCAGGTCGGTTCAGCCCGCGAGGCGACCGCGCACGAGCGCGGCCAGATCGAGGTCGTGATCGAGGAGGTCGCGCAGGAACGACGGGAAGTCGTGAGACACCCGGCAGGCCGCGGGACCGTCCCCGCGCGGCGCGAACCACAGCTCGCTGGTGCGACCGGGGCGGGGGTCGCGGAGGAGCAGCACGCCGCGCTGCCGCAGCTCGCCGACGGGCAGCCCACCCGAAGGCGCGCTCCATCGCTCGGGCGCGTCGCAGCTGTAGAGCCGGGCGTCCTCGCCGTCGTCCATCCCGTTCCGGGCCGCGAGGAAGTCGAGGTAGACCGCGTCGGGCGGGCACTCGAAGCGACGCAGGTGCTCGCGCAGGAGGTCGGAGAGCATCGCCCTCGACGCCGGGGGGCCCACCCGCCAGCGCGCGTGGCGCCGGAGCGCGACGGCGAGCTCCACGAGCACCCGCTCCGGGCTCAGCTCGCGGGCGAGCGACTTCGGAGGCGCGGCCGCCTCGCCCGGAGCGGCCCGCTTCGTCATGTCCTTGGGCTTGGCCGTCCAGGTCGCCGCGCGGACGCGCTCCTCCTCGGTCATCAGGCTCAGGGCCGCGCGCCGAACGTCTCCCTCGAAGCGCTCCAGCGCCGCGCGACAGTCCGGGACGGACGCGCTCACGAGCGAGCGCAGCTCACGCAGCTTGGCGAGGTCGAGCGGCACCACGCGAGCATGCGAGAGGGGCATCGCCGACGCAATCGTGCCCGCACGGGGTGAGGATCAGCGACCGGGGGACGCTAGGGAGTGTCTTCAAGGCCCGGGGCAGCCGGGCCCACGTACACGTGCTCGTGCACGTACTCGTAGACGTGCACGTACACGAGCCCGCCTCCCACCTGCGCCGGTTGGCTCGAGATGATGACTGCGCTGGTCGCGAGATCGGGGCGCCCTCGCTCGCCAGCGCAGCCGGCGCAGCCGCGCCGTGCGGGGACATGTAGGACGCGCAGGCGAGCTGGCCCGCGATTGGCTGTGAGGCACACTCCTGCGCATGAGCGACGCGTCGTGGACCCTCACCTTCGGCACGTTGGGCGATAACGCTCGACTCGTCCGGGAGCGAGCGGCTGCCTCCACGCCTCTCGAGCGCCTCGCCTCCCTCGAAGCGATGCGCGCGGGCTACTATGAAGATCCCTCGTCTCCACCCCGACTTCTCCGCGTTTATCGTCTCGCTGACGCGCCATCGCGTGCGGTTCGTGGTGGTGGGGGCCCACGCGCTGGCCGCGCTCGGCCAGGCGCGGATGACGGATGACCTCGACGTCCTCGTCGAGCCCAGTGAGGAGAACGCGCGCCGCATCGCCGGCGCGCTCCGAGAGCTCGGAGGCTCGACGCGCTCGCCGATCAGGTGGGGACCTACCTCGCCGAGCCCGACCGGCTCGTCTCGATCGCCAGAAGGCCGCCGGCAGGACCAAGGATCGGCTGGACCTCGAGCTCCTCACCGAGGCAGGGCTGATCGACGCGGCGCGTCTGAGCGAAGACGAGCGAAGCTCCGCGCGCATCACCCAACCTCGCGCCAGCGCTGAGCGCCAGGCCGCATTCGTCTGGGGGATAGGCGACAAGATTCCCGCCTTAGCGGCAACACGCAGGTCGTGGCCGACCGATGCGGATGGCAACCACATGCGTCGGATTGCCAGCGATGACGACGCTCCGCCCGAGGCCACTCGGCGGGTCTACGAGGGCATCCCCTGGTAGTGGAGGATATATGAATGCGGAACTCTCGGAGGCTATCCGTCGAGCTCGGAGCGAGGTGGTACAAGCTGACTCTGGCCACTTGGACCTTCCGTTTCGCGATCAGATCTGGGCAGCCATGGGACCCTATGAAATGGCGCCTGGGAACCGAGCCGTCCAGTGTCCAGGCCTCATTCGACGGACCCGACTATGCATACTCTGTGTGCAGCGAGTCCTGCCCATATTCTCGAGCGAACAGCATGCCGCCAACGAAACGCTCGTGCGTCCGGAAGACGAGCCGAGCGCGCTGATGGAGTATGTGCAGGCATACCTAGAAGGCCGGTACTCCTGGGACGAGGCGTGGAGCCGGTCCATGAGTTTCGGGACCATGCTCCAGCACGATTACGAATTGATGCCGGACCACGTTCGCGCTGCCCTCGTGCTGCGCGCGAGTGGAGCTGCGCTAGGAGCTTCTCTCAAAGACATGGGAGAATACGGGGGGACTACTCTAGACCGCGACCTCGATGCCTGGGATTCGGATTTATATGCGTGCTGGGCTGAAGTTGGTGTCGAGCCCTGGAAGCCAGGCGGGGCCGAACAGCGACGTACCTTCTGGACTTGGTACCTCGACACGGCCGTTCCGGCTGCATTCGAGTCCGCCTAGAACGTGTTTGCACGACGCGATTGAGAGTGGCGTGCGGGTGGGAGAGATTCGTGAACGCCGGGCACGCGAAGATCGGGGCCGGCAATGGAGCCGCCCTGTCTTCTCGAACGCTCGACCCTGAGGGGGATAGGACGCATGAACGCCCTCTCCAACCTTGTCAGAATGCACGTTCTGCGAAACCGCCAGGGTTGAGGCGCGCCGAAGGAGCTCCTGAACCGCGGCACCGGGCGCGTGACGGTGGTCGGCGCGGACGAAGAGGCGATCGGCTGGCTGGCGGATCGCATCGGGCTCGAGCGCTCCGACCTGTCAGCCGTCGTGGAGCACGTGCACGGGCTGTAGGGTCGCAGGGCGCTGCGCCGCGCGAGCCTCCCTCACCCGAGAACGACCCACCAGCCGATCAGCCCGAGGGGCAAGAAGCCCATCCACTGGGGCAGCTTCAGCCATCCTCGCTCGATGCGCGAGACGAAGGCGAGCACCAGGAAGAGCGCCGCGTAGACGAGGTGCAGCGTGCTGATGATGGCCACGAGCACGGGGCCCACGACGGCGGAGTCGGTGGCGCCCGCCCACACCAGGGCGCCGCCGCCGAGCAGCAGGTGCGCACTGATCGCATGCCAGCAGACGTACATCGTCCACCGCGCCGTCGCGTCGTAGTCCGCCGCGAGCATCGGCCGGGCGCACTCCTTCTCCCCGGCCGTCACGTGCACCGCGAAGAGCACCAGCGTGAAGACCCCGAGCGCCATCTCCGTCATGGACGTTCCTCCCGCGCGGGACCTGGGGGCGGCCGGGGAAAAGTCAACGCGGGGGATAGGATGCTCGGCATCATCGCGCCGCTGCGCGGAGCGCACGAGATCCTCCGACCGCTCGACTACCGACCCCTCGAAGCCTGGCTCACGGCGGGCACGGACGAGCGCCGCGCGCGGGTGGAGAAGGAGCTCTCGCCCGGCTCCGGCGGTGCGCGCATCGCTCCATCCGACGTGGAAGAGGCGCTGCGCGGGTCCACGAGCGAGCACGCGGTCGTGCGCTGGCACGGCTGCTCCGCGCTCATGTGGCGCGAAGTCGCCGCCTCGAAGGCGGACCGCGTGCTCCCAGCCCTGGCCGCGCGCCTCGAGGACCCGCATCCCCTCGTGCGACGCGTGGCCGTCCTGGGCCTCGAGATGTGGAAAGGACAGGCCGCGCCGTACCACGCGGCGATCGCCAAGTGGCGGGACGACCCCGACGAGATCGTCCGCCACATCGCCGATGGGATCACGGGCCCGAAGGCATGAGCAGCTCCGCCCGAGCGAGCGTCAGGGCGCGGGTGAGAGCGCGCGCCAACCCTCGTCGGTCCACGCGAAGACCTCCGCCGAGAGCGGGCGCTCGGCCGCCTCGTACATCGACCGCGTGATCAGGTGGAGCGCCATGGCCGCCTCCTGGTTGTCGCCGTCGACGTAGAGGAGGGTCGAGGGGTCCGGGACGGAGACGAGCAGCCGGCCGAAGCGCTCGGCGACGCGCGCCCAGTCGTCCTCGAGCAGCAGCAGGCTCGAGGTGTAGTAGTCGGCCGGCTCGACGCGCCCGAGCGCGCCCTCGGGCGGAGGCTGGACCGCGGACGCGAAGCCCTCGAAGCGCCGCCGGAGCTGACTCGACGCGGCCGCGCGCGCCTCCTCGGACGAGAGCCCGAGGCCGGACAGCAGCCCCGTGTCGACCGGCTGCGCCGTCGTCGGCGAGTCGAGCACCACCAGGGCGACGAGGTCGGCGCCGAAGGGCACGCCGGCCACCCCCGTGCGCTCCTGCACCATCTGCGCGTAGGCGGACGGACGCAGCACGGGGAGCAGCTGTCCCGCGTCCGCCGGGGCCGACGCCTGCGCCGCGCGCTCCCGCAGCGTCCTGGTGACCTGCCGCACGTAGCCCTCGAGCGACGCCTCGCACAGGTCCGGCTCGCGCTGACAGTGCGACCAGATGCGGTCCAGGTTGATCTGCAACCCCTCGTGAGGGGCGCGGGTGGGCCGCAGGGTCAGCTCGCCGTCGGCCTCCACGCCGAGGTCCGGCCCGACCTCTTCGAACATCGCCACCGCGCGCCGCGTGAGCGCAGCCGCGGAGTCCAGAGCAGCGTCCTCGGGCGCGTCTTGGGCCGAGCGACTCGCTTCGCCGCGGGGCGCCGTCGCCCCACCGCAACCGACGATCCCGGACAGCGCGAGGAGGGCGAGCGCGAGCGGATGACAAGGCGTCTGCATCGCGCCTTCGTGGCAGCCATCCCGCGAGCGCGCAAGCCTGTCGTCAGCCCCGCTTCTCCACGAGCTGGCGCGCGAGATCCTGCTGGACCTCCCACGACTCCTCCACCGGGACGAGGCCCCGGTAGGGCGCGATGGGATCCCGGCCCTCTTCGGTGAAGCGCGACAACGCAAGCTTCGAGTTGGAGACTCGCAGGAGTACCCACCACGGCCCGGCGCGCCGGCGCGATCGCGGCTATCGAGGCACCGCCCGGAGGACCAGGCGAGCCCCCATCGTGGAGGCCACCTCGATCTCGCCGCTGTGTAGGTCGTCGATCGTTGCTTGGCCTGCCGAGTCGTGGGCCATGGCGTCGAGATCGAAGAAGCTGATGATCAGCGGCTCGGTGGGTGACACCGATATCAACTGCGGGAGCGAAGTGCCGAAGTTGTAGGAGACTGTGTCTCTCGGTGCCGTGAGGCGAGCGACCACCCGGCCGTTCTGGACGAACGTCACCTGCATGTCCGGGGGGTTGCCGAAGGCGTCCCAGGGCGCGCCCGACGGCTTACGAGCAGGGAACGTCAGCGAGGCGACCTGGACCTGAAACATCAGCTGACCAGAACCCCCGCCGGCGACCGCCGGAGCCGATGATGGCGGTGCGCCAAGGGCCTCGAGCTCCACCAGAATCGGAACGGCCTCGCCGCTGACCTGGAAGTTCTGGAGGATCTCCGTTTGGCTCGCTGCGGCCATCGCCGTGAGCGCATCTCCGCGCGGCTGGAGGCCCATGGTGACCCCCTCGGTTCGAATCGACTCTTCCCTCCTGGACCCACCGGCTCCCATCGCCAGGGTTTGCACCGAGGCTTGAACCTGGCGGCTGTTTCCTTCCACTCGCAGCTCGAACATCCGACCGTAGTAGATGCGCGAGACGAAGTAGGCGGCCCCCTCGGGCAGCGCGGATCGCTCGGGCACCGCGTGAGTGTGCGGAATCTGAATTATGTGCTCGAGTGCGATCGCGCGGATGTAGCCCACGCTGTGCTCGCTGCTGGCCCCGGCCTGAACTCCGACGCCCCAGACTCGCGCGTTGGCGTGGACCTCCGTCGCGGTCGCTAGGCTCTGCACGTCGCGGTACGTGCGGGACTCGGCCACGTTCTCCGGAGCCCCATCGGTCGGGAGCGTCTGCCTCATGGGCTGGACGAGACCGTCGTAGAGCTGCCCGAGGTTGCGTTCTGACGTCCCCGGAGGGGCGATCATGCGCACGGTTCCTTGAGCCTCGACGGCGCTCGGAACACCGCTGAGCAGGAGTGCCGCGAGCAGCAGGCGGCCGACGACACCTCGCAGCGAGCTAGAGAAGGCGAACGGAAACATCCACCCAGGCTACCCGCATTCTCGCGCCACGACCTCAAGCATCTTTGCTATAGACGCCCCCCGATCGCCCTATAGCAATGGTGCTACAGGCGGCGCGTCGCCCGGGGTGTAGCATCTTCGCTCGAACCGGCGGGCGACGGACTCGAGCAACAATGCTCGTATACCGCGCGCGGGTGTTTGCGTAGCATGCGCGCAGGTGTCGATGACGAAGGGCGAGGACGCGGAGCTCCCGTCGGGGCTGTACGACGAGATCATCACGCACGCGCTGAGGCGGCGGCTGGAGGACGCGGGGCTGGAGGTCCGGCGCACCTCGCTCAGCCCGGACACCGCCTCGGAGCCGCTCGCCCGCTACATCTACAAGCTCGCGTCGGCCGCGCTCTCGTCGGTCTCGGGCAAGAGCAAGGAGCGGCTCGCCAAGCAGGTCGAGCTGACCAACCAGTTCCTCGAGTGGCTGCGCAGCGCCGAGGCCGCGGTGGACGAGGACGACCTCGTCACCCCGGAGCGCCTCCTCCAGGTCCACCGTCGGGACGAAGCCAAGCTCGGCACCGGCGACGTCCCGCGGCCCTCCATCCCGCTGCGGCACAGCGACCTCATCGTCAACGGGCCCAAGGACCTGCGCGTCGGCCGCGAGATCCAGCACGAGCTCGCCTCGGCCGACCGGGTCGACGTGCTCATCTCATTCGTGAAGTGGAGCGGCTTCGTCGAGCTGCGCGACGCGCTCCGCGCCTTCAGCGACCGCCACGACGGCAAGCCCCCGCTCCGCGTCCTGACCACCACCTACATGGGCGCCACCGACCACGAGGCGCTCGACGCGCTGGTCGAGCTCGGGGCCGAGGTCCGCGTCAACTACGACTCCCGGCGCACCCGCCTGCACGCCAAGGCCTGGCTCTTCCACCGCGAGACCGGCTTCTCCACCGGCGTGATCGGCTCCTCGAACCTCTCGTACGCCGCGCTGCGCGACGGCTGCGAGTGGAACGTGCGCCTCTCCAACGTCGACAACCCGGGCATCCTCAAGAAGTTCGAGGCGACCTTCGAGCAGTACTGGGACGAGGCCGCGTTCGAGCCCTACGACCGGGACCGCTTCATCAAGGCGCTCGCCACCCGCCGCAGCTCCCAGCTCGACGCGCTCGCCTCGGTCGTGCGCCTGCACCCCTACCCGCACCAGACCGCGGTGCTCGAGGCGCTCGAGGCCGAGCGGCGCGCCGGCCACACCAAGAACCTGGTCGTCGCCGCGACCGGGACCGGCAAGACCGTCATGGCCGCGCTCGACTACAAGGCCCTGTGCGAGCGCGAGGGCGGCCGGCCGAGCCTGCTCTTCGTCGCGCACCGCCGCGAGATCCTCACCAAGAGCCAGGCGACCTACCGCGCCGCGCTCGGCGACGGGAACTTCGGCGAGCTGCTCACCGGCCGCGACAAGCCGCTCGTCGGCCGCCACGTCTTCGCGAGCATCCAGTCCCTGCGCAGCGCGCGGCTCCAGGCGCTCGAGCCCGACGCCTACGACGTGGTCGTCGTCGACGAGTTCCACCACTCCGAGGCCGACACCTACACCGCGCTGCTCAGCCACCTGAAGCCCAAGTACCTGCTCGGCCTCACCGCCACCCCGGAGCGCACCGACGGGCAGTCGATCCTCCACTGGTTCGACGACCGCGTCGCCGCCGAGTCGCGCCTCTGGGACGCGCTCGACCAGGGCCTCCTCGTCCCCTTCCAGTACTTCGGCGTCGACGACCAGACCGACCTCAGCCAGATCGACTTCCGGGGCGGCCGCTACAGCGTCGCCGCGCTCGAGCAGGTCTACACCGCCGACGAGCACCGGGCGCGGCAGGTCCTCCGCGCGGTGGCCGACCGCGTGCGCGACCCGCGCGAGATGAAGGCCCTCGGCTTCTGCGTCTCGGTCAAGCACGCGCACTTCATGGCCGCGTACTTCAACAAGCACGACCTGCCGGCGGTCAGCGTCACCGGGGACACCTCCACCGACGCGCGCGAGGCCGCCATGCGGCAGCTCGAGAGGGGAGAGCTCTGCGCCATCTTCACCGTCGACGTCTTCAACGAGGGCGTCGACATCCCCTCGGTCGACACCGTGCTCTTCCTGCGCCCGACCGAGAGCGCCACCCTCTACCTCCAGCAGCTCGGCCGCGGCCTGCGCCTGCACGAGGGCAAGAGCGTCCTGACGGTGCTCGACTTCATCGGCCGCGCCAACCGGAGCTTCCGCTTCGACCGCCGCTTCCGCGCGCTCATGGGCGGCGGCACCCGGGCCGACGTGCGCAAGGCGGTAGAGGAGGGCTTCCCGCGCCTGCCCTCCGGCTGCTCCATCCAGCTCGAGGAGGAGGCGCAGCGCTCGGTGCTCGAGAACATCAAGCGCACCCTGTCCAACTGGAGCGCCCTCGCCGACGACCTGGTCGAGGACTGGTCGCTGTCCGCCTTCCTCGAGCGCGCCGACGTCGACCTCCGCGAGCTCTACCTGACCCGCCGCACCTTCTCGCAGCTCCGCCAGCAGCGCGGCTACATCGGCGCCGTCGCCGACAACGCCATCACCCGGGCGCTCCCCCGGACCCTGCACATCGACGACGAGGCGCGCCTCTCGCGCTGGCGCGCCTGGCTGCAGCGCGACCAGCCGCCGGCCCCCGACCCCGCCGACCCGATGCAGCTCATGTTCTTCGCGCTGCTCGGCCAGCCCAAGCGCAAGGTCGAGGAGCTGGGCGCCTTCTACCGCGAGCTGTGGTCCGACGCGGTGGTGATGAGCGAGCTGCGCCAGCTCTTCGAGCTCCTCGACGACCGCCGCCGCAAGCCCACCTACGCGCTGCCCGGCCTCCCCTTCCGCGTGCACGCCACCTACACCCGCGACGAGGTCAGCGCCGGCCTCGTGGAGGTGCGCAAGGGCAAGCTCCTCCGCACCCAGGGCGGCGTGTTCAAGTGCGACGCCCACCGCTGCGACATCATGTACGTGACGCTGGAGAAGGACGAGAAGGACTTCACCCCGACCACGCTCTACAACGACTACCCGATGTCCCAGCGCCGCTTCCACTGGGAGAGCCAGGGCAACACGCGCCTCGAGTCCGCGACCGGCCGCCGCTACCGCAACCCGCCGGAGGGCTGGCGCCTCCTGCTCTTCGTCCGGCAGGCGAAGAAGGACGAGCGAGGGATCACCATGCCCTACCTGTTCCTCGGCCCGGTGCGCTGCGTGTCGGCGTCGGGGGAGCGGCCGATTCAGATCGTGTGGGAGCTGGAGCGGGAGATGCCGGCGGGGTGGTTCAACGAGGTGAAGATTGCTGCGGCGTAGTCAAGCAGGAGGCCCTGACGTTGAGCATGACCCACGTCGGGACCGAGCTGTGTCCTCAGAGCAGCGAGCGAGCCGCGCCGCGAAACTACTCACCAACATGCGGGCCGGAACACTGTCCCAGAATCCCCAACCCGCCTTGCCATTCGCCAACCTGCTCACGCATCGTCACCCATGCAGTCAGCTCATCCTCACGCGATGGCCCAAGAGTCGGTAGTCGATGTCATCAGCATCGGAACGGAGCCGTATCATGGCTAGCGGTACTTCAGACGCTGAGCGCCTGGAGATTCAGCATGACTCACCGTTGCTGCAGGGTCCCGATGTCCCGACCCTAAACGCCCTAGCCACGCTGGCTCTGCGCCGAGGCTGGAAAACGCGCTGCGGCCCTTCTGGTATGCACCTGTTTCGTCGGGCGGACGGTCTGAACCTCTTGCTCGACGAGGTTATGGTCGCACCAGCCTCGTGGTCTCGAGCCCCGCGGCAGGTGTCGATCGCCTTGACCAACAGATGTGACCTGGCCTGCATGCACTGCTACGCGCCAAAGTCTCGCCACGAGCTACCCTTCGACACCGTGACGCGGTGGCTTGGCGAGCTCGACGCCCATGGCGCGCTTGGAGTGGGCTTCGGTGGAGGTGAACCGACTCTGTATCGGAGGTTCGCAGAGCTATGTCAACACGTTGCGCGCGAGACGATGCTGGCGGTGTCGTTCACAACCCACGGACATCATATCGACCACGCGATGGCCGACAGTCTGCAGGGAAGTGTACATTTCATCCGGGTGAGCATGGATGGGGTGCATAGGACCTACGAGTCCATCCGGCGGCGCCCATTCGATGCTCTGTTGCAAAACCTAAGGAACATTCAGAGAATCTCGCGATTCGGCATAAATACCGTTGTCAACGAGCGGACAGTTGAAGAGCTGAACGAGGTCGCCTCAACATCCGCCGACGCGGGCGCCACGGAGCTGCTCCTACTGCCACAGAACGCGACTCATGCAGTGGTCGGAGCATCGGATACAACGCTACACCGCCTTCGGCGCTGGGTCTCCGACTACAGCGGTCCCCTCAGACTGTCTCTCAACGCGGAGCATGCGGAGGGTTTTCCGATCTGCGAGCCTCTGCACGCCGAGACGGGGCTTCGTGCCTATGCGCACATCGACGCAACAGGTCGCATCAAGCCCAATTCCTACGATCAAACGGGACTATCCGTGGGCCACGGCAGCGTCTTAAAGGCTCTCGACATACTCATCAAGACCCTGGAGCAGGACCGACCATGAAGATCTGGCATGAACACGGCTCGGAGCACTCAGCCAACCTCGTAATGATAGGCCATTTCCAGGACGCTACGGAAGCGACGAAGGCGAAGGAGATCCTCGACGCCCTGACGGATCAGGTTGCGAAGGATCAAGACTCCGGCGCGCTTGACTTTGGCAACCCGTCCGATCGCTACGGCGAGGAGATGTTGGACCTGCTGGGTCAGCTCAACGTGGCGTCGATCGGGCCTGGGGAGCTCGAGCAGTTCGCATATGAGGTCAACGTCGACGTAGAGGACGAAAAGATCATCGTCACCACTGACGAACTGGATATCGCGGCGTTTCTCAAGGTCCTGTTCCTCCGAGGTGCACGCATCGAACTGTACTCCGCACACCGCCATCGCGGCACCGGCCGTGGACGCGGACGATAGGTCGTCATGCCAGGATTAGACTGGGGCGTGTTTGGCGGATTGCCCGGGAGCGCGGAAGTCAACTTCGAGCTGCTGTGCCGGGGTATCGTTCGCCACAACTATGGCAGCTACGGCGTCCTTCGTGCCCTCGCGAATCAGCCTGGCGTCGAGTTTCATCTAAGAACCGAGCGGCGGAGCGATGCGCTGGGCGACCCGGGCCGGTGGTGGGGTTGGCAGTGCAAGTGGTACGAGCTTCCCGCTAGCGGTGCGCTCGGCACGTCGCGGCGGGAGAAGATCTCGGACGGCATCCGCAAGACGGAGAAGCACGTCCCCGGGGTCACGGACTGGGTGTTGTGGACCCGCCAGACGCTGACGAAAGCCGACCAGAAGTGGTTCGAAGGGCTCTCGTCGAAGATGAGGCTGCATCTCTGGACAGCGGACGAGGTCGACAACCTCCTGACAGGCCAAGCCAGCGTCTTCCGCAACACGTACTTCGGGGACCTGATACTGACGCCCGATTTTCTGCGGGAACGGCACGAGCAATCCGTCGCGCCGATACGGGCAAGGTGGCAGCCGGAGGTACATCACGTAGTTGATGCCGAACGAGGCCTGCGCCGGATGCTTGGCGAGTCAGACTCGTGGGACGCCCTTCGCGCTGTGGCTGATGAAATGCGCACGCAGGTTCACGCCACGGAGTCGGCGCCAGCGGTACCGGCCTCCATAGCGACCAGCGTGTCGTGCGTGGTCGAGACGGCGACACTCTTCGCTGATGCACTCGAGCGCGTCGCAGACGCAGTCCGGGACGGAGACATCGACCTGCTCCGCGATGAGCTCAGGGCGCAGCCGCGGGCACTGACTGCTGAAGTGGCGACTGCGCCGCGACGATTGCGCCCCGGGAACCACCAGGCAGGGCTCTACGTCACGAATGCCGTTGCTGGATGTCGCGAGACTCTGGAGCTGCTGTCCGAAGTCGAGGAAGCGTTCTCGTCGCGTGTCGTCGCCCTGATTGCCCCCGCGGGTTGCGGGAAGACGCACCTCGCAGCGCAGCTAACGAAGGCGACGGACGACCGCCCCGACGGTGTACTGCTGCACGGCCGTGACCTGCACGCTTCGCATACCCTCGACGACTTGGCGCGGCGAGTGACCGTTGCTGGTCAGGCCGTTCAGACCATGGAGCTTCTCCTCGCCGCGGTGGATGCCGCCGGGCAGCGCGCTCGCCACCGGCTGCCGGTGGTCATCGACGGACTCAACGAGTCCGAAGACCCGCGGGTCTGGAAAACACAGCTTGCAGCACTTGATGCGGCACTCGCAAAGTACCCGTACGTGCTACTCGTCTGCACTCTCCGGCCAGAGTTCCAGGAGGAGGCGCTTCCCGAGGGCACGAGGCGTGTGGAGGTCACCGACTACGGAGTCGACGCGATGGAAGCCGTCCGACTCTACTTTCGGCACTGGAAGATCGACGCGACCGATGCCTCGCTGCCAGGCTTTCTTCGCCACCCGTTGACGCTCAGGCTGTTCTGCGAGGTGACCAACCCCTCCCGGGAGAAGGTGGTTGGCATCGACGCGATGCCCGGCTCGCTGACGGCGTTGTTCGACCGCTACCTTGATCAGGCTGGTGACCGCATCGCGGACCTCGCTCCACGAACACAACGGTACTACGCGCAAGATGTCCGGGCCGCGCTGACGACGTTTGCCAAGCTCCTGTGGGAGTCTCGCGAGCGCGCCGTAGACCTGTCCGAGCTCCGACGCGCCCTCGGCGATGATGGGCGCCCCTGGGACCAGAGCCTGGTACGCGCATTGGAGCATGAGGGCGTGTTGTTGCGCATGCCGTCCGACGATGGCGGCGCATACGTGCCTGTGTACGACCGCCTCGGGGGGCACATCATCGCCACCGCTCTGCTCGCAGAGCACGGTCAGGCAGGGTTCGTTACCTGGATCCGCGAGTCGACCACGACCGCCTTGCTGGCCGGCGACTACGACAAGCGACATCCGCTCGGGGACGACATTGTGTACTCGTTGGTCGGGCAGATCCCGCGGCGCTTCTACTCGAAGCAACTGTGGCAGCTGGTCGACGAACCGATTCGCGCCCGAGCCCTCCGAACCGCTGCGAGGCTCGAGGCTGCCCATCTCGACGCTGCAACGGTTGATGCGCTGCTCGACCTCGTGCGCTCAGGGGACGCGGAGGTCCTCCGACAGCTGTGGGTAACGCGGGGGGCAGCGGGTCACCCCCTCAACGCAGTCGCGCTCGATCAAACCCTTCGATCAATGGCTGTAGCGGAGCGCGACCTGCGATGGACAGAGTGGCTCCGCAACCAAGACGACGCGCTCAAGGATCTCGAGCGACTCGCGCAGCGTTGGCGCCATGGAGGAGTGCGCGCGGGCGACCCGCTGCGGGCTCGCTGGGTCATGTGGACCCTGACCACCAGCGTTCGACGGATGAGGGACCAGGCAACCCTCGCGCTCTATTGGTTTGGTCGAGCCGATCCCGACAGCCTGTTTAAGCTGACGCTCGACGCACTCTCCGTGAACGACGCCTACGTTGGTGAGCGAATGCTGGCGGCCTCGTACGGTGTAGTGATGAGCCACCAACAGGAGCCCGCGGCCTTGGAACAAGCGCTGCAGGCACTACTCGTCGGCTTGGAGAATTCGCTGGTCGGACCGTCCGCGACGGCGGCGACGCTGCACTACCTTGCCAGGCTGTATGCGAAGGGCATCGTGGAGTTCGCAGCCAAGTTCCGGCCCGCAATATTGCCCCCTGGATTGCAGGGTGATTGGGTGTTCGCTGCTCCCGCACATGCGATACCCATCCCGAAGGGGGACCCGCGGGCCGATGAGCTCAAGCACACTCTTCAGATGGACTTCGAGAACTACACGCTCGGCAGGCTCTGTGATGGCCGGGCGAACTACGATATGAACCACCAAGGCCACCAGGATGCTGTGGCCTTTGTTCTCGGCGTCACCTGGGAACTCGGATGGAGGGCAGATACATTCGAGGCCCTCGACCGACGCATTGCTGAGGATGCGTATCGGGGCCGAGGGCATCGCCCTCCTGCCGAACGCTACGGCAAGAAGTACAGCTGGATTGGCTTCTTCGACTACGCGGGCTTGCTCGAGGACTCTGGAAGATTCCCGCGCGAGGGCCGGCCATTCACAGACGTGGACGTCGACCCCTCGTTCCCCGAGGAGGCACCCATCGACGGTGACGGTGACGTGGCGTCAGCCTGGCTGTCGCCACAGATCCAGCCCCACGAGAGCTGGGTGTGCGCTGCCTCGACTTCGCTTCCTCGCGAGCTGCTCGTTCGGAAGAAGATCGGGGAGCACGAAGGGCCCTGGATTCTCGTCCACGGCTTTCTGAAGGCTGAAGACCGATTGCTTGGGCGAGAGACTTGGGCCTCCATCTCAGCACTTGTTGTCGAGACCAGTGGTAAATCCGACCTCATTGCCGCCCTAGAGAAAGGTGCACAGCCATGGTTCTCCCGGAATGTGCCGAGTGACCACTACACGTTTGCAGGAGAGATTCCGTGGCACCCAAGGTTTGCCGCTGGCGCGCTCGAAGAATCGGGATCCGACGCCTATCGAGAAGAAGTTCGGTGTGCGTCGAGAACGGTCTGGGTCGAGGTGCTCGCCCATGAATATGCATGGGAAAGCTACCATAGTGAGATGAACCAAGCCGGGAGTGCGCGAGTTCCGTCTCGGCCATTTGCGGCACGCTTCGACCTGAGCGGTGTGCCACAAGGTTTTGAGCAGTACCTGCCCGACGGCACGAGAGCGAGCATCACCCTCAGCGGCGTCGACGGTCTTCAGGGCGACGTCTTGTATCTCCGCGAAGACCTCCTGCGGCAGTACGTCGGTGACCGCGACGTTGTGACTTTCGCGTTCGGCGAGCGAGAGCTGAGACCCTATCCGCCATCCCCACCACCGTGGCTTCTCAACGCGCAGAGTCAGCAGAGGGATGGGTGGCGGACGGTGGTAACCGCCCTACGCGCAAAGCCATCCGGAGGAAAGAAGCCCACCAGCAAGAAGGCCACCAGCAAGAAGGCCACCAATAAGAAGGCCACCAATAAGAAGGCCACCAGCAAGAAGGCCACCAGCAAGAAGGCCACCAGCAAGAACGCCTCCAGCAAGAAGGCCACCAGCAAGAAGGCCTCCAGCAAGAAGGCCTCCAGCAAGAAGGCCACCAGCAAGAAGGCCTCCAGCAAGAAGGCCACCAGCAAGAAGGCCTCCAGCAAGAAGGCCACCAGCAAGAACGCCTCCAG
>JAYZQJ010000081.1:0-76075 GCA_036149055.1 Myxococcota bacterium
GACCTCGCCTCGACCCGGGCATCTGGAGGTGCTGATGGAGCTATCACCGAGAGATAAGGACAAGGTGCTGATCTTGGGCGCGGGGCTTCTGGGGGTGGGGCGTCGCGAGGCGGGCCTCGCGCTGAACTACCCGGAGGCGATCGCCTACATCTCGTCGGCCGTGCTCGAGGGGGCCCGGGCGGGCAAGACCGTGGCCGAGCTGATGAGCCACGGCGCCTCCCTGCTGACCCGCGAGGACGTGATGGAGGGCGTGGCCGAGATGATCGACGAGATCCAGGTCGAGGCCACCTTCCCCGACGGCACCAAGCTCGTCACCGTGCACGAGCCCATCCGATGACGCCGGGCGAGCTCATCGTCGCGCCGGGCGAGATCACCCTCAACGAGGGCCGCGACCGGCTCCGCCTGGAGGTCGCCAACACCGGCGATCGCCCGGTGCAGGTCGGCTCGCACTATCACTTCGCGGAGACGAACCCCGCGCTCTCCTTCGACCGGGAGGCGGCGCGCGGCATGCGGCTCGACATCCCGGCGGGGACGGCAGTGCGGTTCGAGCCCGGGCAGACGCGCGAGGTGGGCCTGGTGGCCTACGCCGGCGCCCGGCGCGTCCACGGCTTCCGCGCCGAGATCATGGGGCCTCTCGAATGACCACGCTGAGCCGCGCCGAGTACGCCGCGATGTACGGGCCGACGACCGGCGACCGCGTGCGCCTGGCCGACACCGAGCTCTTCGTCGAGGTCGAGGCGGACCACACCGTCTACGGCGACGAGGTGAAGTTCGGTGGCGGCAAGGTGATCCGCGACGGGATGGGTCAGGGTCAGGCGCCGCGGAGCGAGGTCGTGGACCTCGTGATCACCAACGCGCTGATCGTCGATCACTGGGGCGTGGTGAAGGCCGACGTCGGGGTGAAGGACGGCCGCATCGCCGCCATCGGCAAGGCCGGCAACCCGGACGTGCAGCCGGGGGTCGACATCGCGCTCGGCGCCGCGACCGAGGTCATCGCCGGCGAGGGGCAGATCCTCACCGCCGGCGGGATCGACGCGCACATCCACTTCATCTGCCCGCAGCAGATCGAGGAGGCGCTGGCGAGCGGCGTCACGACGATGCTCGGCGGCGGCACCGGGCCCGCGACGGGGACCAACGCGACGACGTGCACCCCCGGCGCCTGGAACCTGGCGCGCATGCTCGAGGCGGCGGAGGCGTTCCCGATGAACCTCGGGCTCCTCGGCAAGGGCAACGCGAGCGCCGCCCTCCCGCTCGAGGAGCAGCTGCGCGCGGGCGCGATGGGTCTCAAGCTGCACGAGGACTGGGGCACGACGCCGAGCGCCATCGACACCTGCCTGAGCGTGGCCGAGCGCTTCGACGTGCAGGTCGCCATCCACACCGACACCCTCAACGAGTCGGGCTTCGTGGAGGACACCATCGCCGCGATGCGCGGTCGGGCGATTCACGCCTATCACACCGAGGGCGCCGGCGGCGGCCACGCGCCCGACATCATCAAGGCCTGCGGGCTCGACCACGTGCTCCCCTCGAGCACCAACCCGACGCGCCCCTACACCGTCAACACCGTCGACGAGCACCTCGACATGCTGATGGTGTGTCATCACCTCGACCCGAAGATCCCCGAGGACGTCGCGTTCGCGGAGTCGCGCATCCGGCGCGAGACCATCGCCGCCGAGGACATCCTCCACGACCTCGGCGCCTTCTCGATGATCGCGAGCGACTCCCAGGCGATGGGGCGGGTCGGCGAGGTGATCCTCCGGACCTGGCAGACCGCGCACAAGATGAAGGCGCAGCGCGGGAGCCTGCCCGAGGACCCGCCCCGGCACGACAACTTCCGGGTCCGTCGCTATATCGCCAAGTACACCCTCAACCCGGCGATCACGCACGGCATCGCGCACGAGGTCGGGAGCGTGGAGGTCGGCAAGCTCGCCGATCTCTGTCTCTGGAAGCCGGCGTTCTTCGGGGTGCGACCGTCGCTCGTGCTCAAGGGCGGCTTCATCGCCGCCGCGCCGATGGGCGACCCCAACGCCTCGATCCCGACGCCCCAGCCGAGGCACTACCGGCCGATGTTCGGCGCGTTCGGGGGCGCGACGGCCAGCACGAGCGTGACCTTCCTGTCGGCGGCCGCGATCGACGACGGCGTGCCCGAGCGGCTGGGCCTGCGGAAGCGCGCCGTCGCCTGCCGGGGCGCGCGCGTGGTCCGCAAGAAGGACCTCGTGCTCAACGACTACGCGCCGACGATGGAGGTCGACCCGCAGACCTACGAGGTGCGGGCGGACGGAGTGCTCCTGACCTGCGAGCCCGCCGACGTGTTGCCCATGGCCCAGCGGTATTTCCTCTTCTGATGATCGAGATCACCCACAAGCTGGAGCGCGACAGCTCCTGGTCGGCCGAGCTGACCCTCCCCTTCTCCGACCGCAAGCGCAGCCGGCTGCGCGCGCGCCTGACGGACGGCCGGGAGGTCGGGCTCTTCCTGCCCCGCGGCACCGTGCTGCGCGGGGGCGACCTCTTGCGCTCGGAGGACGGCACGGTGGTCCGCGTCGTCGCCGCGCCCGAGCCGCTCTCCACCGTGCGGAGCGACGACGCACGAGCCCTCTGTCGCGCCGCCTACCACCTCGGCAACCGCCACGTCCCGGTCGAGGTCGGCGACGGCTGGCTCCGCTACGAGCGGGACCACGTGCTCGACGAGATGGTGCGCGGCCTCGGCCTCGAGGTGACGCTGGAGGAGACCGGCTTCGAGCCGGAGTCCGGCGCGTACGGTCACGGGCACGCGCACGGATGACGCCGACCTTCGGCACCCTGCTGCTCGCGAGCCCGGCGCTCCCGGTGGGCGGCTTCAGCTACTCGCGCGGCCTCGAGACCGCGGTCGAGCGCGGCTGGGTGACCGACGCGGCGGCGGCGCGGGGCTGGATCGAGGGGCTGCTCGAGGCGAGCGTGATGCGGCTCGACGGCCCGCTCCTCCTTCGGCTGCATCGGGCCTTCGCGGCCGGCGATCTCGGCGAGGTCGAGCGGTGGCGCGCCTTCACCGCCGCCACCCGGGAGACCCGCGAGCTCGCCGCGGAGTCGGAGGCGGTCGGCGGAGCGCTGGTCCGATGGATGGAGGCGCTGGAGCTCGGAGACGCCGCGGCGCGGCGAGCCGCCCAGCGCTGCCAGCTCGCCGCCTTCGCGCTCGCCGCGGGCGCCCTCGGGCTCGACGCCGGCGCCGCGCTCCGCGCCTTCGCCTGGTCGTGGCTCGAGGCCGCGACGGCCGCGGCGGTGAAGCTCGTCCCGCTCGGGCAGAGCGACGGCCAGCGCATCCTGCTCGCCGCCGGGCGACGCCTCGAGCCCCTCTGCGCGCGCGCCGAGACGGTCGACGACGCCTCGGTGGGCGCCCTGACCCCCGGCCTCGCGCTCGCGAGCGCCTGGCACGAGACCCAGTACTCCCGACTCTTTCGATCCTGAGGAACCCATGAACGAACGCCCCGTCCTCCGCGTCGGCATCGGCGGCCCCGTCGGCTCCGGCAAGACCGCGCTCGTCGACCGGCTGTGCAAGCGCATGCGCGACGAGCGCGCGATCGCGGTGGTCACCAACGACATCTACACGCGGGAGGACGCCGAGTTCCTGACCCGCAGCGAGGCGCTGCCGCCCGAGCGCATCGTCGGCGTCGAGACCGGCGGCTGCCCGCACACCGCCATCCGCGAGGACGCCTCGATGAACCTCGCGGCGGTCGACGAGCTGTGCACGCGCCTCGCGCCGCTCGAGCTGGTCTTCATCGAGAGCGGCGGCGACAACCTCGCGGCCACCTTCAGCCCCGAGCTGAGCGACCTGACCCTCTACGTCATCGACGTGTGCGCCGGCGACAAGATCCCCCGCAAGGGCGGGCCGGGCATCACGCGGAGCGATCTCCTGATCATCAACAAGATCGACCTGGCCGAGCACGTCGGCGCCTCGCTCGAGGTGATGGATCGCGACGCGCGCAAGATGCGGGGCGAGCGCCCCTTCGTCTTCACCGACCTCAAGCGCGGCGTCGGGCTGGAGGACGTGGTCTCGTTCATCGAGACCGAGGGCATGCTCGCCTCGTGAGCGCGCTCCTCGCCGGAGCGGCCGCGGGCGCGACCCACGTGCTCGGCGGCCCCGATCACTTCGCCGCGGTCGCGCCGGACCTGAGCCGCGCGCCGATCCGCGCCGCCCGCCTCGGCGCCACCTGGGGCCTCGGCCACGGCGCCGGGGTCCTGCTGGCCGCCGCGATCGGGCGCGGGCTCGGCGCGCTCGTGGACCTGGCGTCGCTCAGCGCGTGGGCGGAGCTGTCGGTCGGCGTCGCGCTCATCGCGGTGGGCCTGCGCGCGCTGCCCCGCCGTCGCGAGCGCCCGCCGCCCGTCGGCCGCGCCGCCTTCGGGGTCGGGCTGCTCCACGGCGCCGCCGGCGCGCACCACCTCTTCCTCGTCCTCCCCGCGCTCACGCTCGGGCCCACCGAGGCGGCGCTCTACCTCGGCGCCTACATCGGCTGCGCGTGCGCGGTGATGGCCGCCGCCGGCGCGCTCGTCGCCCGCGGGCTCGAGGGCCGCGGAGAGAAGGTGCGTCGCGCGGCGGTGACCGCGGCGGCCGCGCTCGCGATCGGCCTCGGCGTCTTCTGGATCGCCACCGCGCCTCCGCTCGGCTGACCGCGCGTCAGATCGCGTGCGGACGATAGAGGCGCACCGCGCGGTCGACGAAGAGGATCACGCCGAGCTCGGGGATGGCCGCCGAGATCGGCATCTCGGCGCTCGCCCACGGGTTCGTGAAGTCGTCGAGCGCGGTGAGCGCGCCGGTGTCCGGGTCGTAGTCGTAGGCGGCCGAGAACGAGTCGTGGAAGATGAGGAAGTGCTCGGTCAGCGGGTGCGCGAGCAGATAGTCGTCGCGCACGGTCAGCTCGATGGGTAGGTCCGCCAGCGGAGCCAAGCTGCCGTCGGCGGTGATCCGGGCGACGCCGCCCGGCGTGTCGTTCCCGCCCATCACGATCACCTCGCCGCGGCGCGGGTGGTAGCGCAGGAGCGAGTGATAGCCGTGCACGCGATCGGTCACGCTGGCGTCCAGCACCTCGCTCCAGGTCTCGGACGCCGGGTCGAAGAGGTGCGCGCCCTCGTGGCGGTAGTAGCGGAGCAGGCCGCCGAGCTCCGGGAAGTGCTCGACGCTGCCGCCGTGACCTCCGCGGCCGGGCGCGGACGGGAGGCTGCGCCAGGTCTCGGTCGCGACGTCGAACGCGAAGGGGTGGGTCCCCGCGATCGCGTGGGTGAAGGTGCCGGTCTCCGGGTCGTGGGCGTTGTTGCCGTAGACGTGCCCGCGAGTGCCGCGCTCCTCGGGCCACTCGAAGCTCGGGAGCTCGCGCCACGCGTTGGTCGCCGCGCGGAAGGCGATCATCTTCGTGCGGATCCGGAAGCCCAGGTACAGCACCTGCCCGCTCGTGGGATCCCAGTGCGCGTCGTCGGTCCAGCCGGCGATGTGGAGGCGGCGGCCGGTCTCGGGGTCGGTCTCGACCGTCATCAGATCCGGCGGCATCTCGGTCTCGAGCTCGGCCCAGGTGCCCGGCTCCATCGAGCGCGCGAGCATGCCGAGCGGGGTCTCGTCGAGCGGCGTCTCGGGCACGAAGGCGTCGATCGGCGGCGGGCTCGCGTCTCGGGCGCCGGCGTCCCCGGGGACGGCGGCGTCTCGCGGCGCGGCGGCGTCGGTCGGCGGCGAGGTCGCCGCGTCGTCCGCGATCTCCCCGCCCTCGCACGCCACGAGCAGCACGACCGCGGCCAGCGTCGTCCATCGGGTCATGCGCCCAGGCTAGCGGCGGGCTCGAGGCGAGTGAATTTCATCCGCTGCGCGGGACGCGTTGGCGTGGGCCCTGCACTCTGCCGGCGCATGACGCGATCTCGGCTCATCGTGGCACAGCTGACCTGCGCCCTCTTCGCCTTCGGGTGCGGCGACTCGCACGGCCGCGACGACGACGCCGGGCTGCGCGACGCCGGTCGGCGGGTCGACGCGGGGCTCGACGCCGGCCCCTGGTCTCACGACGCCGGCCCCTGGGAGCCGGACGCCGGCCCGCGCCTCGGCCCTTGCGACGCGCAGGACGCGCGCGCGGAGATCTGCCCCGAGCTGCTCTGCGACGGGCCGCCGAGCTGGCACTGGCAGGGCGACCGCTGCTTCCCGATCGAGTGCGGCGCATGCGTCGGCGCCGACTGCGAGAGGTCCTGGGGGTCGCGCGAGGGCTGCGAGGCGGCCCACGCGAGCTGTGAGCCGCAGCTCTGCCGGAGCACGGGCGGGGACTGGCGGTGGTGGGCCGAGGAGTGCGCGCACTTCAGCTGCGGCTTCCCGGCGCCCGTCGACTGCGAGGTCGGGCGCGCGGTCTGCGACTGCGGCCTCGGGCGCGGCTTCGAGGAGGGCCGCGGCTGCGTGGACATGGACTGCCCGACCTTCCCGCCCCCGCCCGACCGCGAGATGCTCTGCCGCTCCACCGGCGGGCGCTGGGAGATGACCTGCTGCGACAGCGTCTGCGGCGAGCTCTGCGCGGACGCCTGCGTGGCCCCCGCTTGCAACTGCGGCCCGCTCGAGATCTTCGACCCCTTCTTCGGCTGCGTGGAGGCGACGCGCTGCTACGAGCGCCGCGCCGGCGAGGGCTGCCACGACGAGGCGCGCTGCGAGGACGGCACGATCTGCTGCGACCGCTGCGGCGGCCCGGGCTGCGCCGGAGAGCCGCGCTGCGTGGCCCCGGTCTGCGACGGCGACGAGACGATCGACGAGTGCGGCAACCGCCGCGACGCCCCGTGACCGCTCAACGCGGGATGCGCTCGTCCCAGGTGCGGTGGAACGCGCGGGCCTCGCCCTCGTAGGCCGACAGCTCCGCCTCGACCCGGAACGCCTCGGCGTCGGCGGTGAGGCGCGTGCGGGTGACCACGCGGGTCTGCCAGCCGCCGCGGCGATAGATCGCCTCGTGCGTCACCTCGCCCTCGGCGCGCAGCGGGTCGCCCTCGAGGATGCGGAAGCGCTCGACCATGCCGTGGCCGTGCTCCATGCCGGTCGCGCCGACCCGGGTCATCGCCGGCCGCCCCTCCTCGTCGAGGTCGGTGCAGACGGTGTGGGTCACCACCCCGGTGATCGCGTCGCGCTCGATGGTGCGCACGGTGCCGCCCGGGTGCAGATCGTCGATGTCCGGGCCCGGCGCCGCCTCGGGCGGATCGAACGGGCGCAGCGCGGCGTCCTCGGGACGGGGCGGCCGGACCGGGAGCGTCAGCGCGCTCCCCGCGGTGTGGAGCGCGAGGGTCACCGGCGAGGGCGACGGCCAGGCCATCGGCCAGTAGCTCGTCGAGAGCGCGAGCCGGAGCCGATGCCCGGGCTGGAAGGCGTGCGCGACGTCGTTGAGGCGCAGGGTCACCTCGATCACCTGCCCCGGCTCGAGCGGCGCGGGGGCCTGGTGGCCGCCCCGATGGGTCAGGTCCAGCAGGCCGTAGGTGACGAGGTTGGACGCGCCGAGCGGCGAGACGTCGCAGAGGCGCGCCGCGAGCAGCGCCGCCGGGCGGTCGACCGAGAGCCGGAGCGTCACCGTCGGGGCCCCCAGGATCTCGAGCGGCGCCTCGAGCGGCGGGCCGGTGAACGACAGCGAGCGGCCGTCGTCCTCGCGCTGGTCGCGCGGCATCTCGCCCTCCATGCCGAAGGCGCACCAGCTCCCGCCGGCGAGCCCGGTGGTCTGGGGCGAGCGCGTCCGCAGGATCACGTCGTCCGCGTCGCCGAGCCGTCCGTCCCCGAGCGCGAGCGCGCGCGCCTCGATGCGCGGCGACGGCCAGGCGTCCTCCGCGACCCAGCGCCCGGGGCGCGCGTCGTAGTAGGACCGCGGCGGCACGCTCTCCTGCATCCATGCCCGGTAGAGGGGGTCCTCGGGCGTCTCCTCGCCGCGCAGCCAACGGCTCCACCATCGCACGGCTTCTTGCAGAAACCCGATCGCCGGGCCCGGCACGCCTTCGTGCGGGTAGAGGTGCGCCCAGGGCCCGACCAGCCCCTTGCGCGGCACGTCGAGCGAGGCCAGCAGGCGCGGCACCGCGTTGGAGTAGGCGTCGGCCCAGCCGCTCACCACGAACACCGGGCAGCGGATCGCGGACGGGTCCTCGCAGACCGAGCCGTGCTCCCAGTACGCGTCCCGCGTCGGGTGGCGCATCCAGCGCGCGACGTGGAGCGGGACCGCCTCGAGCCGCCGCCGCCACATCGCGCGCCAGCGCTCCCCCACCACCTCGGGATCCGGCGGCAGGGCGGCGAGGGTGAAGAGCCCCGAGCCCCAGATGAGGTTCTCGTTGAGCAGGGCGCCGCCCATGTAGTGCGCGTCGTCGGCGTAGCGATCGTCCGAGGCGCACACCACGAGGATGGCGGCCAGCTCGGGGGGCTGCTTCGCGGCGACCTGGAGCGCGTTGAAGCCGCCCCACGACTTGCCCATCATGCCGACCTTGCCGTCGCACCAGGGCTGCGCCGCGATCCAGGCGAGCACCTCGAGCGCGTCGTCGATCTCCTGCGGGCAGTACTCGTCCTCGAGCACGCCCTCGCTCTCCCCGGTGCCCCGCAGGTCCACCCGGACGGCGGCGAAGCCGTGCCCGGCGAAGTAGCGGTGCATCGGCTCGTCTCGCTCGCGGGTGCCGTCGGCCTTGCGGTAGGGGATGTACTCGAGCACCGCCGGCGCGGGCCCCTCGTCTTCCGGCAGCCAGAGCCGCGCGGCGAGGCGCGTTCCGTCCGTCATCGGGATGAAGACGTTCTCGATCTCGCGGACCGCGAGCGGCAGATCGGAGATGACGCGCATGGAGCGGGGGATAGTCTAAGGTCGGTTTCCGATGGCGAGTATCCGTGTCGTGTTCCCGACCGAATGGGACCAGAGGCAGCTCGGCCGGGTCGCCGAGGCGGAGGGCCACACCGTCCAGTGGGGCGAGCCCGACGACGACGCCTGCCCCTGGGACTTCGACGTGCTCGGCTACGTCGAGGAGGAGGTCGCGCGGGGCGGCTTCGACGGAGTCTTCAGCTCGAGCGACTACCCCGGGGCCACCGTGGCCGGCGCGATCGCGACCCGGCTCGGGCTGCCCGGCACGCCGCCGGAGCGCGTCATCCGCTGCTCCCACAAGTACTACTCGCGGGTGACGCAGCGGGAGGCGGCGCCCGAGGCCACGCCGCGCTTCTGGCTGGTCGACCCCGACGCGCCGCCGGACGACCTCGTCTTCCCCTGCTTCGTGAAGCCGGTGAAGGGCGCCTTCAGCGTGATGAGCGCGCGCATCGGGAGCCGGCGCGAGCTCGACGCGTTCCTCCGTCAGCCGGCCGCGCGAGAGTTCCTCTCGAGCTACGTCGACATCTTCAACCGGCTGGTGCGCGGGCTGACCGACCTCGAGGTCGACGGCCGGGCGTTCGTGGCCGAGGCGCTGCTCACCGGGAGGCAGGCGACGGTGGAGGGCTACGTCGGCCCCGACGGCCCGGCCTTGGTCGGCGTCGTCGACTCGGTGCGGCACCCGAAGACGAAGAGCTTCGTGCGCTTCGACTACCCGTCGTCGCTGCCCCGGCGTCTGCAGGAGAAGGCCTGGGACGTCAGCCGCCGCGCGGTCCTCGCGCTCGGGCTCGAGCACACGATGTTCAACGTCGAGGTCATGGTCGACGCCGAAGAGGAGCGGGTGTCGATCGTGGAGATCAACCCGCGCATGTGCGGGCAGTTCGCCGACCTCTACGAGAAGGTGGACGGCGTGAGCGGCTACGCGATCGCGCTCGCCCTCGCCGCGGGAGCGCCGCCGCCGCGCAGGCGACGCGAGGGAGGCCACGCGGTCGCGTCGAGCGTGCCGCTCCGGATCTTCGAGCCCAGCCTCGTCGAGCGCGCCCCTTCCGACGATGATCTGCGGCGCGCGGAGGCGCTCTTCGACGGCACCCTGTGCTGGAGCGAGTGCGAGACCGGCGCGCGGCTCGACGACTTCCACACCTGCGAGGACGGCAAGAGCGCGCGCTACGGCATCGTCAACCTCGGCGCGCCCAGCCGCGAGGCCCTGAAGACGCGGCTCGCCGAGGTGAAGGAGACGCTCGGCTTCCGGATGCGCCCGCTCCGGGATGGCGCCCCCGGCGGATGACGCCATGCTGCCGGGGTGCCCGAGGGCGACACCATCTACCGGGCCGCGCGCACGCTGAACAAGGCGATCGGCGGCAAGGTCGTGCGCGGCTTCCGGAGCGCGCTGCCGGAGCTCGAGCGAGCCGCGCTCGAGGGCCGGACCGTGGAGTCGGTGCGAGCCCGGGGCAAGAACCTGCTCGTCGACTTCGACGACGGCCAGCGGCTCCACACCCACATGATGATGGAGGGCAGCTGGCACGTGTACCGGGTGGGTGAGCCCTGGCAGCGCCGGGAGAGCCGCGCCTTCGCCGTCATCGAGACCGAGGACTGGGTCGCGGTCTGCTTCGACGCGCCGATCTGCAAGCTCCTCGCGCCGGGGGAGCGCAGCCCTCAGCTCGACGCGCTCGGCCCGGATCTGCTCGACCCCGACGCCGACCTCGACGAGGCGCTCCGGCGGCTCCGGCAGTTCGAGACCCTCCCGCTGGGCGAGGCGGTGATGCGGCAGCACCTCGTGGCCGGCATCGGCAACGTCTACAAGTCGGAGGTGCTGTTCCTCGAGCGCCTCGACCCCTTCGCCCCCGTGTCCAGCGTGACCGACGAGGCGCTGCGGGCCGCCCTGAAGCTCGCCCGCAAGCTCATGAAGCAGAACGTCGGGCACGCTCGGATGCGCACCACCCGCCGCCGCTTCGGGTCCAGCCGCCTCTGGGTCTACGGCCGCAAGAACGAGCCCTGCTTCGAGTGTGGGAGCCGCGTCGACATGCGCCGACAGGGTGAGCAGGGTCGGTCGACCTACTTCTGCCCTCGCTGTCAGCGGTCGGAAGACGGCGATGAAGGCTTTCGCCCGACCGGCTCGATGACGTAGGCTGAACGGGCTTTTTCATGGCCGATGTACCCGACGCGGGAGGCTTCGACCTCTTCGACGACGAGGAAGATTTCCGAACCGTCGTCGACACCAGCTTCTGGAATCAGCCGAAGATTCCCGACTACGCCCCCCTCGCGCACTTCGGCCGGTTCGAGATCCTGGGCCGGATCGCGCGCGGCGGCATGGCGGAGGTCTACCTCGCGCGCGAGTGGGACGACGCCGGCAAGGCGCGCCACCTGGTGGTCAAGCGCGTGCTCCCGGAGATGCAGGACAACCCGGATCTGCTCCGGATGTTCCTCGCCGAGGGCAAGGTCGCGACGCGGCTCTACCACCAGAACGTCTGCCACGTGTACGAGAGCGGCGAGATCGAGGGCGTCGCCTTCATGGCCCTCGAGTGGGTCTGGGGCCCCGCGCTCGAGACCGTCGTCGAGCGGGCCGGCGCCCGCGGCGGCTGCATCCCCTGGCCGATCGCGGTCGAGATCGTCGCCCAGATGGCCGCCGCGCTGCACTACGTGCACCACGCGAAGGGCGTCAACGGCAAGCCGCTGAACATCGTGCACCGCGACGTCAGCCCCCAGAACATCATGCTGCAGTGGAACGGCTCGGTGAAGCTGCTCGACTTCGGCATCGCCAAGACCACCAGCGACATCACCACCGGCGGGGCCGCGGTCGGCAAGTACGGCTACATGTCGCCCGAGCAGGCGCAGTCGCAGCGCGTCGATCCGCGCTCGGACATCTTCGCGCTGGGCATCGTGCTCTACGAGGCGCTGACCGGGAAGGCGCTGTACGACCGCCCCACCCTGCTCGACACCCTGAGCGCGATCGTGCGCGAGCCGGTGCCTTCGCTGAAGGCGGAGCGCCCGGAGCTGCCCGATCAGCTCGAGTCGATCGTGCGGCGCGCGCTCGCCAAGGACCCGGCCCACCGCTTCCAGTCCGCCGGTGAGATGAAGGCGGCGCTCAAGCAGGTGCTGCGCGCCAACGGTCAGGTCGTCACCGACCAGCGCGTCGCGCTCTTCCTCGAGGGCCTCTTCACCGACGAGGATCGGCAGCCGCTCAAGGAGAAGGACCGCAAGCTCACCGGGCAGTTCACCCCGATCAGCCCCGAGCAAGCGGTGGCCGCGCTCCAGTCGCAGCAGGGCGAGACCTTCAGCTTCGACCACAGCCGCGGCTCGATCGCGCCGAGCGGCCGCCCTCCCCGGGCGGCCAAACAGATCCCGACCCCCGTGCTCATCATCGGCCTGATCCTGATCGCCCTGTTCATGGGCGGCCTCGGCGTCGGCCTCGCGCTGCTCCTGATGAGCTAGCCCTCAGAGCGCCGTGCGGAGGAGGAGCTCGTCGTTGGTGGCGGCGCCGAGCTTGAGCGCGCGGAAGGCGACGCTGCTGGGCGGGCGCGTGGTCGTGGTCACCAGGTACTGGAAGCCCGGGGCGTTGGTGCTGTCCTCGAGCCAGCTGACGAGGCGGTAGAGCGCGTCGTAGTGCGAGCGGGCGAGGTCCGCCTCGCGGGGGCTGTCGTGGATCCAGAAGCCCGGCAGCGCGGCGTTGCCCTCGCTCGCGAGGATCAGCGCGGTCAGGTCGAGCGCGAGGGTCTCCATGACCCGCATCGCCGGGCTCGTGCCGCGGCGGCCGTCGGCCATGCGGATGCCCGCCTCGAAGCCGGTGGTGCCGAGCGCGAAGCGGCCGCGGCTGTCCTGACCGGCGAGGCGACGCACCACGAAGTCGTAGGTGTCGCGGACCCGGCCGACCGCCTTGGCGTGGGCCCGGAGCGCCCGCTCCCGGTCGGCGCGCGCGGCGGCGAGCTCCTTCTGCACCGCGGCCAGTTCGTCGGCGAGGGCGCGGCGGCGCTCGAGGTGGCGCGCGAGGTCCTTGGCGCGGCCGAGGCGCTCGCGGGCGTCGGCCCAGCGGAGCCGCGCCTTGCGGGCCCCGTCGCGCTCCTTCTGCTGCGCCTTGGCGAACCGGCGGCGCGCGGTCTCGAGCTTCTTCTCGGCCCGGGCGTGCGCCTTCTCCTGCCGCGCGATCGCGCGCTGAGCGGTCTTGATCGGGTCGCGGCGGCGGCCGCTCGCGGTGCGCGCGAAGGCCTCCTCGCAGGAGGCGTGGCAGAGGCCGCAGTCGGCGTCCTCGCCGGCGAACGAGCGGAGCGCCTCGAGCCGGGCGCGCTCGACCGCCTCGTCGACCCGCGCCTGCTCCAGCTTGGCCCGCGCCTTGGCGAGCCCCTCCGGCTCGCTCGCGGCCGCGTCGAGCGTGTCGACCTCGCCCTCGAGCTGGCGCACGACCGCGGCGAGCACGAGCGGCTGCTCGACCAGCTCGGCCGCCTCGCCGTGCCCCTCGCGCTCCAGCCGGCACGAGAGCCAGGCGACCTCCCGCTCGCAGTCGGCGAGGCGTCGGATGGTCTGCTTCTCGCGGTGCTCGAGGCCGGCCACCGCCTCCTCGGTCGCGAGGTCCTCGTCGGCGCGCACGTTCAGCAGCGAGCGGATCGCGCGGACGCGCTGCACCTGGGCCACCCGCGCCATCTTGCTGGCCGGGGTCGCGATGCGATCGCGCCAGCGGAGCGGCCCGCCGAAGCGACGCTCCTGGTCGCGGCTCATCCACGAGAGCGCGGCCAGCCACGGATCGCCGAGCGGCCGCAGGGTCTCGAGCGCGTCGCCGAGGGTGCCGCGGAGCGCGTCGAGGAACTCGTCGTAGCCACCGTCTTCGCTCGGCTCGAGCACCTCCTCGAGGAACGAGGCTCGCAGCGCGGAGGAGCCGCGCGAGGCGTCGAACGGGCGGCGCACCGCCCACGGCTCGCCGTCGACGAAGACCTCGGCGGCCACGTAGCCCTCGGGGAACTTCGCGACGAGCGCCGCCGCGTCCTCCGGCGAGGTGATGTCGGGCTCGCCGAGCACGTGGCGCAGCATGCGCACGAGCAGCGTCTTGCCCGCGCCGTGGCCGATCTTGCTGCCGACGCGCTCGTCCGGCTCGGCGTCGGGCGCCCAGACGACGTTGAGCCCGGGCTGCAGGGTCAGGCGACGGAGCTCGCGGCCGGGCGCGGCGAAGATCGCCACGTGGCGCATCCACACCCGCGGCTCGGTGCGGGTGGGGCGGGGGACGAAGGGCTCGTCGAGCGTGAGGAAGGTCTGGGTACCCACGATGGCCGGGCACGTTACCCGGCGGTTCGGGGCCGAGCCATGGCTTTCCACCGCCAAATTGCGATCGTCGGATCGCCCGGATCCGCTGATTCTCGGTCGAAACCCATGAAATCACGCCCGAAACCGCGGATCTCAGGCTTCTGGGCACCCTCACGACGGAGGCGATCGCCACCGGGAAAGGGCGATCGCCCCTCGGGGCCGGGCTTGCGCGCAGGGGGCGCGGCCCCACATCGACCCCATGGCGGGGGACACGCGGGTCGCCGTGGTGAGCGGCGGGAATCGAGGCATCGGGCGCGAGATCGCGCGGGGGCTGGTCGAGCGCGGCTTCGAGGTCGTCGCGACCAGCCGGAGCGACGCGGGCAAGGCCGACGTGGAGGCGGTCGGCGCGCGCTGGCGGCCGCTCGACGTGGCCCGTCGCGACAGCGTGGGCGCGTTCGCGGAGTCGCTCGAGGCGGTCGACGTGCTGGTGAACAACGCCGGCGTCGCGCTCGACGGCTTCGACGCGCAGGTCGTGCTCGACACGCTGGCGGTGAACTTCCTCGGCGCGATGCACCTGACCGACACCCTGCTGCCGAAGATGCGGCGGGGCGCGCGGGTGGTGAACGTGTCGAGCGGGATGGGCGAGCTGTCGTGCCTGGGCCCGCGCCTCCGCGAGCGCTTCGCCTCGCCCGAGCTGACCCGGGACGAGCTCGTCACCCTGGTCGAGTCCTTCGAGCGCGACGTGGAGAGCGGCGCGCACGAGGAGCACGGCTGGCCCTCCTCGGCCTACCGGGTGTCCAAGGCGGCGCTCAACGCGCTGACCCGCGTGCTCGCGCGCGAGCTCGAGGGCGATCCGAGGCGCGTGCGGGTCAACGCCGCCTGCCCGGGCTGGGTCGCGACCGACATGGGCGGCCCCGGCGCGCCTCGCACCCCGGAGGAGGGCGCGGTCACCCCGCTCTGGCTCGCCACCGAGGCGCCGGCCGAGCTGACCGGCCGCTTCTTCCGGGATCGACGCGAAATCCCATTCTGAGGCCTAAAAGGAGGGCGCCCCTCGGCCGATATGCCTCATCGAGATGAAGGGTGAGCCCGTTTCTCTCGACATGGAGGTCGTGAGCCCCCGCGCCGTCGGCTCGCGCGCCCCTTCGGCGCCTCCGCCGGCCCGGAGCAGCCGCGCGCCCGAGCGGCGTCGGCGGAGAGACGACTTCTGGAGCCAGCTGGTGCCCAAGCTGGCCTTCGTCTCGTGGGGCTTCCTCCTGGTCGCCGCTGGCTTCTTCGCCTCGGCCCAGCCGCCGACCCAGCTCGGCTTCTTCGCGCGGCTCTCGACCCGGGTGGTGCGATCGTACTGGGACCGAGGCGATCTGGGGGTCGCGCTCGGCTGCTGCGGCGCCGCCTGGGGCATCTCGCTGTTCGCGATGATCGTGCACTCGCGCCGGATCGGCCGCGCCGACGACCGCGTGCACCTGCCCACCGTGATCGCCGGCGTCGCCGCCTCGGTCGCGATCGTCGGCATCGTCGCCATCCTCGTCTGAAGCCCGTATAGGATCGGGGGCGTGATGCACGCCGCCGAGCGCAGGGTTCGCGTGGAGCTGGTCGGGGGCGCGTGCCTCGTGATGCCGGCGGCGGCGCCGCGGGTGGACGACATCGAGGCGCTGCGTACCGTCCTCGAGGAGGCGCTGGCGCGGGCTCCCCTGCCGCTCCTGTTCGTGGTGCCGGCCTCGATGTCGCTGCCCGGCGACGAGGCGCGTCACGCGATGCGCGCGCTGCTCTCGGACGTCGGTCCGCGGCTGAGCGCGGTGGCGGCGGTGATCGAGGGCCAGGGCTTTCGCGCGGCCGCCAAGCGGAGCGTGGTCACGTTCGTCACCGGAGTCCTCGCGCGCGACGTGCGGCTCCGCGTCTTCTCCGGGGTGGACGAGGCCTGCCTCTGGCTCGACGCGGTGGACCTCGAGGCGATCGGCGCCGCCGTCGCCCGGGCCCGGGTCCAGCTCGACCCGGCGTAGGGAGCGCGCCGGCCCTCAGCGGCTCGCGCGGCGGCGGAGGTGGTCGAGGGCCACGGCGGCGATGATGATGGCGCCGACCAAGATCTCTTGCACGTAGTTCGGCACCCCGGCGAGGGTGCAGCCGTTGGCGAGCACCGCCATGAAGAAGGCGCCGAGGAGCGCGCCGGCGATGCTGCCGCGGCCGCCGCTGAGGCTGCCGCCGCCGATGACCACCGCGGCGATCACGTCGAGCTCGAGGCCGATCGCGGTCGTGGGATCTCCGACGGTGAGCCGGCCGAGCTGCAGGACCCCTGCGAGGCCGCCGAAGACGCCGGCGAGCACGTAGACGAGGACCTTCACCCGCTCCACCGGCACGCCGCAGAGGCGCGCGGTGGCCTCGCTCGAGCCGATGGCGAAGGTGTGCACGCCGAAGACCGTGCGCCGCAGGAGAAGCGCCATCACCAGCGCCAGCGCCAGCGTGATCCACACGCCCTTGGCCAGGAGCAGCCAGCCGGGGTCCGGCGTCTTGGTCATCAGGTCGGCGAGCCAGCCCGCGTCGGCGTTCACCGTCTGCTCGTTGGCGAGGTACTTCGCGGCCCCGCGCGCGATGCCCATCGTGCCGAGCGTCACGATGAACGGCACGATCGACAGACGCGTGATCAGCAGACCGTTGACCGCGCCGAGCGCCGCGCCGATCGCGACGCCGCCGAGGAGCGCGACCAGCTCGGGCTGGCCCTCCCGCAACAGGACGGCGGTGACCACGCTCGCGAGCGCGATCACCGAGCCGACGCTCAGGTCGATGCCGCCGCTGACCATCACCCAGGTCATGCCGATGGCGCCGAGCGCGACGATGACCGTCTGGGTGGCGATGGTCTTGAAGTTGTACGCGCTGAGGAACCGATCGGGCACGAGGGCGGCGAACAGGATCATCACGAGCAGCAGCCCGATCGCCGGCCCCGCGACGTCGAGCGCCCGCTGCAGCCGCGCGCGGGCCCCGCTCACGCCGCACCTCGGATCGCCTCGTCGAGGATCTCCACCTCGGTCCACTCGCTCACGGGGCGCGGCGCGCCGAGGGCGCCGCGATGCATCACCGCGACGCGATCGCAGACGCCGAGCAGCTCCGGCACGTAGCTGCTGACCATCAGCACCGACTTGCCCTGCGCGGCGAGCTCCCCGATCAGCCGATAGACCTCCACCTTGCTCCCGACGTCGATGCCGCGGGTGGGCTCGTCGAGCAGGAGCAGCTCGGCCTCCTGGTGCAGGAGCCGCGCGATCGCGACCTTCTGCTGGTTGCCGCCGCTCAGGGCGCCGACCGGCTGCTCGGCCGCGTCCATCTTGATGGCGAGCCGGGCCGACCACTTCTTCGTCACCGCGCTGCGGAGCCGGCGGTCGATCCACCCGAGGCGCGCGACCGGGCGGCTGAGCGTGAGGTTCTCGGCGATGGAGCGATCGAGCGCGAGCCCCTCCTCCTTGCGGTCCTCGCTCACCAGGCCGAGGCCCTGCGCGATGCGCCGACGCACCCCCGCGCCGCCGTCCACGTCGCCGCCGATCGTCACCCGACCGCGCCGCACCGGGTCGAGCCCCATCAGCGCGCGGAGCAGCTCGGTGCGGCCCGCGCCGACGAGGCCGGCGATCCCGAGGATCTCCCCGCGGCGCAGCGTGAAGCTCGCGCCCTCGGGCCGCTCTCGCCCGGACAGCGCCGAGACTTCGAGCAGCGGCTCGCCCGGCTCGTGCGGCACCCGCGGGTAGGCCTCGCCGAGGCTGCGCCCGACCATCTGCTCGACGATCGCGGCGATCTCGGTGTCGGCGACACGACCGGTCGCCACCGTCTCGCCGTCGCGGAGCACGGTGTAGCGATCGGCGATCCGCTTCACCTCCTCGAGGAAGTGGCTGATGTAGACGATCGAGACGTCGCGGGCGCGCAGGGCGCGGATCACCGCGTCGAGCTTCTCGGACTCGGCCGCGCTGAGCGACGAGGTCGGCTCGTCGAGCACCACGACCTTCGCCTCCCCGACCAGCGCCCGCCCGATCTCGACGAGCTGCCGCGCGCCGGGGCCGAGCTCGCGCACCGGGCGGTCCGGCGCGAGGTCGGGGTGATCCAGCACCGCGAGCGCGCGGTCGACGCGGGGGTCGGCGGACACGACGCCGAGGCGGCTGCGCTCGCGCCCGAGCACGAGGTTCTGGGCCACGGTCAGGTCGGGCGCGAGGTTCAGCTCCTGGTAGATCATCGCGACGCCCGCCCGCAGCGCGTCGACCGGCCGACGAGGCGCGTAGGCGACGCCGTCGAGGGTCATGCGTCCGTCGTCCGGCGCGTGCGCGCCGCTGAGCACCTTCATCAGCGTGCTCTTGCCGGCGCCGTTCTCGCCGACCAGCGCGTGCACCTCGCCGCGCCCCACCTCGAGGTCGACCCCGGCCAGCGCGACCACCGGGCCGAAGCGCTTCCGGATCCTCTCCATCGAGAGGAGCAGCTCGGTCACTCGCCCTCGAGGATCGACAGGTCGGGCGAGAGCAGGGCCGCCACCTCGGGCTGCTCCATGTTGTCGCGGGTGACCATGGTCGCGCCGGTGTCGACGCGCGCCTCGACCTCCTCCCCGTCGAGGCGAGAGACCGCGGTGCGCACCGCCAGGTCGCCCATGCGCTCGGGGTTCTGGAGCACGAGGCCGTGCACCTGCCCGGCCCGGAGCGCGGCCACGAGCCCCTCGTTCGCGTCGAAGCCGACGAGCTTCACGTCGCCGGCCCGGTTCCCCTCCTGCAGCGCCCGGAGCATGCCGAAGGTCGTCGACTCGTTCGGCGTGAACACGCCGTCGACGTCCGGGTGGCGCACGAGGAGGTTCTCCGCCGTCTGGTAGGCGGTCTCGGTCGTGGCGCCGCCGTACTGGTTGTCGCTGACGATCTCGACGCCGGAGAAGCGCTCGCGCATCGTCTCGAGGAAGCCCGCCTCCCGGCGGCTCGTGGAGTCGGAGCCCTCCTGGTAGCGCATGACCATCACGGTGCCCTCCCCGCCGAGCAGCTCGTTCATGCGCTCCGCGGCGAGCACGCCGCCCTGGTAGTTGTCGGTGGCGACGAACGAGACGAGGCCGTCCCACTCGATGCCGCTGTCGAAGATCACGACCGGGATGCCCTCGCGGCTCGCCTCGGTCGCGACCGGCACGAGGGCCATGCGGTCGAGGGGCGCGAGCACGATGGCGTCGACCCCGCGGCTGATCATGTCCTCGACCACTCGCACCTGCGCCGCGCGGTCGTCCTCCCGCTGCGGGCCCTGCCAGAGGATGTCGACGTCGAGCTCGTTCGCCGCCCGGAGCGCGCCCGCGTGGACCGAGCGCCAGAAGACGTGCGTGGTGCCCTTCGGGATCACCGCGATGGTGCGCCGAGACGCGCCCTCCCCCGAGCCGCCCGACGCGTCGCCCGCGCAGTCACACCCCACCAGGAACACCGCCAGCAGCGCCAGCACCAGGACTCGCATGGCGGCAACGACATCGGACGGCGGGTGAAGTGTCAAGCGCCGCGCCGGTCACCCGACCGCAGGCTCATGATCCGGTGGCGGAGCTCGGCGTGTCGAGCAGGCGTCGGCAGATGGCGGCGCCGTCCTCCCACCCGAAGGCGCCGAGGAGGGAGACCGCCGCGAGCAGCGCCGCCGCGAGCAGGACCGCCAGGGGCGCGCGCCTCGGCGTCTCCCTCCTGCGCCAGAGCCCGGACTGACGAGGGCGACGCCGACGGGGCGCCGCCTGCCCGCGGAGCGCGTCGGCCAGCTCGAGGGCCGAGCCGACGCGGTTCTCCCGCGACTTGGCGAGCGCGCGCATCAGGGTGCGGCGACCCTCGCGGGGCAACGCCTCCGCCACCGGGTGCGCGTCGACGGGCGTGGGATCGTCGAAGAGGTGGCGGTCCGCCCAGCCGGCGACGCCGTGGGCCGCGCGATAGGGCGAGCCGCCGGTCAGCAGCTCGTAGGCGATGAGCCCGAGCGCGTAGACGTCGGCGCGCGCGTCGACCGGCAGGCCGCAGAGCTGCTCCGGGCTCATGTAGCGCGGGGTGCCGAGGACCTCCCCGCGGAGCGAGATGTCGGGCCGCTCACCGAGGGGATCGGCCTTGGCGAGCCCGAAGTCGACGACCCGCACCCGGCGGCCCTCGACGATGACGTTCTCGGGCTTGAGATCCCGGTGCACGACCCCGCGCGCGTGGGCGTGCTCGAGGGCCGCCGCGATCTCGCCGATGACGTGCAGCGCCTCGTCGAGCGGGACCGGCCCGCGCTCCATGCGCTCGGCCAGCGACTCGCCGCGGGCGAGCTCCATCACCATCGCCGGCGAGCCGTCGCTCAGCTCGGTGGCGGCGAGGAAGGCGACGATGTTCTCGTGGCGCAGCCGCCGGACCATCTCGTGCTCGCGGCGGAAGCGCGCGCGGAGCGCGGTCCCCTCGGCCGCGTAGGCGTGCAGCACCTTGATGGCGACGTCGGGCCCGCCGTCCGCGGCCTCGGCCCGGTAGACCGCGCCGGTGGAGCCGGCCCCGAGCGCCTCGCGCAGCCGCCATCGCCCGAGCACGGTCTCGCCGTCGCGCCGGCGCGCCCGGACCGGACGGTCCGGAGTGATGGAGGGCAACGTACGGCTCTCGCCCATGCTCCCCAGACAGACGCGCGACCCCGAATATTCGGCTCACGTGCGGCGACGTGCGCGGGACCCCATACTGGAGGCCGGATGATGATCTTCGTCGAGGCGGCGCTGCAGATCTTCGCCGCGATCGCCTTCGGGCACCTGATCGCGCTCGGGGACCTCCTGGAGCGCCGGGGATACCGCTGGTTCCGGGGCGCGCCGCTCGCCATCGGCGTCGGAGCCGGCGGCGTCGGCGTGGCGATGCTCCTGATCTCCACGCCCGGCGTGCACCACTTCTGGCTCGCGGGGCTCGCGAGCTGGGTGCTGCTCGGGCGCGTGCGACACCGCGGCGAGATCGTCATGGCGGTGATGCTCGCGCTCTACCTCGGCGTCTGGACGGTCGGGCTCGACAACCTCGACACCCGGGCCCTCGCCGGCATGTTCGGCGGCCTGATGGGCGTCGGCGTCCTGCAGCGCCTCGTGAAGCGCGCCCGCCCCAAGCTGCCCGACAGCGTGGTCGAGGAGCGCTGGGCCTGGTACGCGGTGGTCGCCGGCTACCTCTTCCTGGTGGAGATGGACCTCGGCTTCGCGTGCGCGGTCTGGGCCTTCCAGTCCGGCAAGGCCGACCTGAACGCGGGCAAGCTGCGCTCCTGGGGCGTCAAGCCGCCGCTCGGGAGCTGACCCGCTCCAGCAGCCAGTCGCTGATCTCGGGCCAGAGCGCCCGGCGGCTGCGAGAGAAGAGGCCGAGGTGGCCGATCGCCGGGAGGTTGCGCTCCTCGGGACGGAGCACGCGCGTCTCCTTGTCGGCGTGCGGATAGAGCGAGAGCAGCCCCGAGGCGTTCTCGGGCGTCGCGATCTCGTCGTCGCTCGCGTAGACCGCGAGCCAGGGCGCCCGCAGCGCCGCGAAGCCCGGCTCCGCCGCCAGCTCGCCCGTGAAGTAGTCCGCGCGCCTGCCCCAGCGCGCCCACTCGCGGGCCACCCCCGCCGGGAGATCCTCGCCGAGCCCGAGCCGCTTGGCCGGCATGTAGCCGAAGAGCGAGGTCGCGGCCGGGATGCCGACGTACCAGAGGCTCGCCACGAACCACTTGTAGGGCGCCGGCATGTTGCCCCAGTAGCCGAAGCCGGTGCCGAAGGTGGCGACCGCGTCGATCGCCTCCGGCCGGTCGAGCAGCCCGAGCAGCTGCCCCCCGACGCTGTGGCCGACCACCAGCCGCGGTAGATCGGGCGCGCGCCGCTCGAGCCAGTCGAACGCCGCCGACGCGTCGAGGCGCGCCCAGTCCTGCTTGGTCGCGTCGAAGCCGCGCAGCGACGCGGGCCGGGACGAGCCCACGCCCCGGAAGTCGAGGGTCAGGGTCAACAGCCCCCGGTCCGCGAGGTGGGCGGCGAAGGGCGCGTAGAAGCGGCGCGGGATCCCGGTGCCGCCCAGGAGCAGCACCGTCGCCCTCGGGGCGCCGACCGGCTCGTACAGCGACGCGCCCAGCCCGAGCCCGTCCCGGGCCTCGATGCGCACGTTGCGCCCGGGGACGCGTCGCCTTTGCTGTGATGAAATGCTCGCGTTGGACAGGTTTCCCATGCATCGAAGCTTTGGGCTGCCACGCAACGGTGCGTAGGCCTAGAATCGAGAAGTGGGTTTTCACGGATGAAAAGCCCGGACCCGTCCTGGGACGACCTCCGGGTGGTGGTGCTCGCGACCCGCGCCGGCTCGCTGTCCGGGGTGGCCCGCCACCTCGACGTCTCGGTCGCGACGGTGGGGCGGCGGCTCGACCGGATCGAGGAGGCGCTCGGCGTGCGCCTCTTCCACCGTCACGCCGGCGGGCTGACGCCGACCGAGGAGGCGGCGCTGCTGCTCGAGCGCGCCGACGCGGTGGCCGACGAGGTGGCGGCCTTCGTGCGGGCGGCCAAGGCGACCGAGCGCGAGGAGGGCGTGGTCACCATCTCGACCCTGGAGACGGTCGTCACCCACGTCATCGCCCCGCGCCTGGCCGAGTTCCGGGCCGCGCACCCGCGGGTGGATCTGGTGCTGCGCAGCTCGCCTCGGATCGTGCGCCTCGATCGCCGCATGGCCGACATCGCCATCCGGGTGGTGCGCCCCCACGAGTCGCGGGTGGTGGGCCGCAAGATCGGCACGCTCGACTTCGGCCTCTACGCGTCGCCGGCCTACATCGCGCGGCGCGGCCGCCCCTCGCCGGGGGACCTGCACGACCACGACGTCGTCATGTACGACGCGAGCTGGGACTCCATCCCGGAGATGACCTGGCTGGCCGAGCGCATGCGCGGCGCGAACGCCGCCTTCCGGGTGACCACCGCCAACGCGATCTTCGAGACCCTCGCGAGCGGCGCCGCCGTCGGCCTCCTCCCCTGCTTCCTGGCCACGCCGGAGCTCGAGCGCCTCGCCGGCCCGGAGGAGCTCCCGTCGCGCGATCTCTGGCTCGTGATGCACGAGGATCTGCGCCGCGTGCCGCACGTGCGCGCCGCCGCCGAGTTCCTCGCCCGGGCCACCGCCGAGGCCCTGGAGCGGGGCTGAGCGGCGCGGTACCGTCGAGGCGCCATGACGAAGAAGGTCGCCATCTTCTGGCCCGGCGACGCGCGGGCCATCCCCAACGAGCTCGCCACGCCCAACGCGGAGGAGGCGACCCAGCAGCTCGAGAACGCGCTGAAGAAGCTCGGCCGGCAGCCCTACCGGGTGCCCGGGTTCCTCGCCAAGCCGCACGAGGCCATCACCAAGCTCGGCCCGATCGACGACCCGATGGTCGGCGTGTGCGTGCACTGGTTCTACGGCCCGCACACCACCGACGGCGTGGTCGGCAAGGACAACCCGCTGCTCCTCGCGAGCAACTTCAGCGGGCAGTGGCCGGGCCTGGTCGGGCTGCTGAACACCGGCGCGTGCCTCGAGTCGCTCGACCGGCCGCACTCGCGCATCTGGACCGACGCGCCCGACTGGACGGCCGACGACGCGTTCATGGCGCGGCTCGACGAGTGGTGCTCGAGCGGCGCGGTCCGCTACGGCGACGAGGCGATCCACCACCACGCGCCGGTGAGCCCCGAGGCGTCGGCGCGAGCGCAGCGGGTGGCGAAGCAGTTTCGCGAGCGGCGCGCGCTGATCTTGATGCTCGGCGACACCTCGATGGGCATGATCAACGGCTACTTCGGCCCGCGCCTGCTCAACCGCCACGGCTTCACCGAGCACAAGGTCGACCAGGCCTGGATCCTCGACCGCGGCCGCCGCATCGACGAGAAGCGCATCGACGACGCGCTCGCGTTCGTGAAGGCCAAGGGCGTGACCTTCCACTGGCAGGAGGGCGACGACGCGCAGGACTTCACCGAGAACGACACCCGCGAGCAGCTCCGCGACTACCTCGCGGTGCTCGACCTGATCGGCGAGTTCGAGGCCGACTGTCTCGGGTGGCAGTACCAGCTCGGGCTCATCCCGCTGCGGCCGCCGTCGGACTTCGCGGAGGGCCTGTTCAACTCGACCTGCCGCCCGGAGTCGAACGGCGACACCGTCACCACCGCGACCGAGGCCGACCAGGGCAACGTGGTGCCGCAGGAGATGATGAAGCGGCTCCTGAAGGACAAGGGGCTGCACCAGGCGGTGATGTTCCACGACGTGCGCTGGGGCGCCGAGCACGAGGGCCGCTTCCTCTGGGTGCTGCTCAACAGCGGCAGCTGCGGCGCCTACGCGTTCAACCACGACCCCGAGACGCTCGAGGGCGCGCACACCTACCGTCAGCCCTCGCTCTACTTCCCGACCCCCGGCGGCACCTTCGCCGGCGAGAGCCTGCCCGGCGAGATGACCTGGGCCCGCAGCTACATTCGCGGCGGCGAGCTCTGGATGGACATCGGCAAGGGCGAGGTGGTGAAACTCCCGCCCGCCGTGCGCGACGCGTGGTGGGAGGGCACCACCCGCCAGTGGCCCTTCATGGCCGCCGACATGGGCATCGGCCGGGACACGCTCATGGCCCACTACCTCTCGAACCACGTCGCCGTCGCCTACGGCGACATCTTCGAGGAGATGGTCGCCCTCAGCCAGGAGCTCGGCTTCCGCGTCCGCGTTCTGCGCGAATGAGCGAGCCTCGCGCCCGGTTGCTCGGAGGTGAACGCGCTGGCGCTCCTCGTCTCCTGGCTCCTCGGCGTCGCGCTCTGGGGCACGCTCTCGGGGGGCGGCGGCGCGATGGATCTGGCGGCGCGGGCCGTCGCCGGGGCGGCGCTCGGCGAGGTGGTCCTGCACTTCATGGCCTTTCGACGGGCCGAGGCGCGCTGGGTCGCGATCGCGCTGACGCTCGCCATGATCGGCGCCGGCAGCCTCGTCGCCGCGGCGAGCGACGCGCTGGCCGACGGCCGAATCCACACGGCGCTCGATCTGGACCACGCGAGCCTCGTTCGCTGGTGGACCTACCGTCGCCCGGTCGACGCGTTGACCGAGACGCTGGCCCTCGTCGGCGCGTGGGGCACCGCGGGTCGGGTGGCGCCCTCCGGGCCGTAGCTCACCCGGGCAGCATCTGGCGCAGGCGGTGGTTCTGGATCAGGCGCTTGCGCTCGGCGTGGTTGAGCGCCTCGATGGCCCGGCCGACCAGGATGTTCGGGACCAGGGCCACGAACAGGGCCACGAAGAAGAGGAGCACGCTGGTCGGGAGGGCGGGGAAGTCCACCAGGTGCGGCATGATCAGGATCATGCCTCCCTGGAAGTCGATGCTCCGCGGGAGCACGCCGACCTGCTGGAGGGCGAGCGGGATCATCACACTGAGCACGCTGCACGCGTTGATGAGGCCGCGCATCTTCCAGTCGGCGCGCTGGCTGACGGTGAAGGCGACGGCCGTCGCGCTCGCGAGGGCGGGCACGAGGAAGAACGGCCCGACGACCGCGCTGAAGACCGCGAGCGTGGCGAAAGCGAAGGGCACCGCGGGGGCGACGAGCGCGCCCACCGCGCGCTGATGGCGCCAGAGCACGAGCGCGCCGAGGGCGCTGCCGACCAGCAAGGCGGTGAGCGCGAAGAAGGTGGGCCAGTCGCGGATGCCCATCCACCAGAGGATGGGCAGCACCGCGGTGCCGGCGGTGTAGGCGAGCGCGCTCCGGCCGTAGGCGAGCGAGGCGCCGCGGCGACGCTCCACCTCGATCTCCTGCTCGACCTCGTCCGGCACCCGGCGCATCTCGGTCTCGGTCAGCAGCTTCTCGATCATGCCGATCATCTCGCGGTTGCCCGGGTCGAGCACCGCGGCGGCGCCGAGCTCGCGGAGCGCCTGCACCCGCACCGTCTCGCTCGAGCCGATCCGGTCGCTCGCCATCGAGACCCGGGCCGCCTCCGCGTGCTGCCCGGCGACCTCTCGCCGCAGCTCCGCGTTGCGCTCGCCCTCGAGGTAGGCGCGGAGCGCCTCGAGCATCTCGCCCGCGTCGGCGTAGCGCTCGTCGGGCGTGGGCGCGGTGGCCCGCTCGCAGATCACGTCGATCTCGGTCGGGAACTCCGGGTCGTCCAGGCGCGCGCTCGGACGCGCGTCGACGCCGTTGACGGTCGAGCGCATCCGGTCACCGGCCGAGCCCTTGTGCAGCGGCTGATGCGTGCAGCACTCGAAGAGGATCACGCCGAGCGTGTAGACGTCGGCCCGGGCGTCGACCTCGTCCCCGGTGGCCTGCTCGGGCGACATGTAGCCGGCCGTGCCCACCACCGAGCCCGGCACGGTGTACTGCGGCGCGCCCTCGTCGGTGGTCGGGTCGGTGAGGTCGGTGTCGGTGCGGAGCTTGGCGATGCCCCAGTCCAGCACGTTCACCTCACCGTAGTCGCCGACCATGATGTTGGCGGGCTTGAGGTCGCGGTGCACCACGCCGCGCGAGTGCGCGTAGGCGACCGTCTCGATCACGCGCTCGACGATCGAGAGCAGCGCGCGGCGGTGGAAGCGGTCCTCGAGGCTCTTGGTCTTGCTCGCGAGGCCGACGAGGATGCGCTGGAGGGTGATCCCCTTGACCCGCTTCATCGCGAAGTACGGCTGGCCGCTCGGGGTCACGCCGAGGTCGTAGACCGGCACCACGCCGGGGTGCTCGAGCTGCGCCTGCACGCGCGCCTCGCGGATGAACCGCTCCCGGGACGTCCGGCCGCGCACCTCGGGGAGCAGCACCTTCACCGCGACCTCGCGGCCGATCTGGTGGTCGTGGCAGAGATCGACCTTGCCCATGCCGCCCTCGCCCAGCTCGCGGCGCGCCTCGTAGCGCTCCCAGCCGAGGTCCGAGAGCTGCCGGGGGCTGGCGTCGACGTCGGGGCTCGGCGCCTCGGACGGCAGGTCCCCCTCGATGGTCTCGGTCTCCAGGTCGTCGACCATCGTGTCGGCGCCGCGCGCCGCCGGCCCACCCGCCATCGTCCGGGAGCCCTCGCCCCAGTCGTCCCCGTTGCTGCTCATGCGGGGGATTGAAGCATCGACGCGCACCGGGGGCGACTTCGTCACGCTTGATCGCCCGGCCGTCCGCGGGCGACGGTGACGCATGACCGACCTCTTCCTCGGGATCGACGTGGGCACCGGGAGCGCCCGCGCCGGGCTCTTCGACGCGGCCGGGGCGCGCCACGGCATGGGCGTGACCGAGATCCAGCTGCACCGCCCCCGGACCGACTTCGTGGAGCAGTCCTCGGACGACATCTGGCGAGCGTGCGCGGCGTCGGTGAAGGCGGCGCTCGCCGAGGCGGGCGCGCGACCGGAGCAGGTGAAGGGCATCGGCTTCGACGCGACCTGCTCGCTCGTCGCGCTCGACGCCGCGGGGGGCCCGGTCACCGTCAGCCCGTCCGGCGACGATCGGTGGAACGTGATCGTGTGGATGGACCACCGCGCCCTGGACCAGACGGCGCGCATCAACGCCACCGGGCACGACGTGCTGCGGTACGTCGGCGGCACGATGAGCCCCGAGATGGAGCCCCCGAAGCTGCTGTGGCTGAAGGAGCGGCTCCCGGAGACCTGGGCGCGGGCCGCGCGCTTCTTCGACCTGCCGGACTTCCTCGTGCACCGCGCCACCGGCGCCGACGTGCGCTCGCTCTGCACCACCGTGTGCAAGTGGACCTACCTCGGGCACGAGGACCGCTGGGACGACTCGTTCTTCCGCGCGGTGGGCCTCGGCGAGCTGGCGGACGACGGGCACGCGCGGATCGGCGCAGACGTGCGGCCGATGGGCGAGCGCGCGGGAGGCCTGAGCGCGGAGGCGGCGGGCGAGCTCGGGCTCGCGCCGGGCACCCCGGTCGGCGTGGCCATCATCGACGCGCACGCCGGCGGCCTCGGCCTGCTCGGCGCCCGCGGGGCGGGAGCGCCGCCGCTCGACGCCGAGGCGCTCGAGACGCGGCTCGCGCTGATCGGCGGCACCTCGAGCTGCCACATGGCGGTGAGCCGCGAGCCCAAGCACATCCCCGGCATCTGGGGCCCCTACCACTCGGCCATGGTGCCCGGCCTCTGGCTGACCGAGGGGGGACAGTCGGCGACGGGCGCGCTCATCGACCACGTGATCGCGAGCCACGCGCGCGCGGCGGAGCTCGAGGCGGACGCCCGGCGCGAGGGCACGACGGTGTACGCGCTGCTGAACGCGCGGCTCGACGCCCTCGCCGAGGCGGTCGCCTTCCCCGCCGCGCTCACCCGGGAGCTGCACGTGCTCCCCGACTTCCACGGCAACCGCAGCCCCCGCGCCGACCCGACCCTGCGCGGCATGATCAGCGGGCTGAAGCTCGACGCGTCGGTCGACGCCCTCGCGCTGCTCTACCTGGCGACCGTGCAGGCGATCGCGCACGGCACCCGGCACATCGTCGACGCGATGAACGCGGCCGGCTACCGCATCGACACCCTCGTCGCCTGCGGCGGGGACACCAAGAACCCGATCTTCCTCCGCGCGCACGCCGACGCGAGCCGCTGCCGGGTGGTGCTGCCGCGCGAGCCGGAGGCGGTGCTGCTCGGCGCCTCGATGCTGGGCGCGACCGCGAGCGGGCACGCGGCCGACCTGGTCACCGCGATGGGCTCGATGAACGCCGCCGAGCGCGTGCTGTCGCCGACCGGCGGCGAGGTCGCCGCCTACCACGAGCGGAAGCACCGGATCTTCCACCGCATGCACGCCGATCAGCTCGCCTATCGCGAGGTGATGGGCTGACCGCGCGCGGCGTCAGCTCGCCAGGGCGCCCGAGCGGGACGGCGCCGAGGCGCGGCGCACCGCGTCGATCAGGGCGCGGCGCGAGAACGGCTTGTGGAGCAGCTCGCCGCCGAGGACCTCGCCGTAGCTCGTGTAGCCGGTCACGAAGACCGGGGTGACCTCGGGGCGGAGCGCGCCGATCCGGGCCGCGAGCTCCTGGCCGGTCAGCCCGGGCATCACCAGGTCCGTCACCAGCACGTCGACCGAGAGCCCGTCGCGCAGGGCGGCGAGCGCCTCGAAGCCGTTCGCGGCCTGGGTCACCTCGGCGCCGGCGCGCCGCAGCCCCTCCGCGCTGAGCCGGCGCAGCCGCGCGTCGTCGTCGACGAGGAGCACCCGGATCCCCGAGAGGGGCGGCGCGTCGGCCGCGCCCGGGCACGCGCAGGCGGTCACCCGCGGCAGGTAGATCTTGACCCGCGTGCCCCGCCCCACCTCGCTCTCGAGCGTCACCGCGCCTCCCGACTGCCGCACGATCCCGTAGACGATCGACAGCCCGAGACCTCGGGTCCCGCCGTCCTCGCTGGTGAAGAACGGCTCGAAGACGCGCTCGAGGCTCTCGCGCGTCAGCCCGCGGCCCTCGTCCGCGATCGTGATCCGCACGTACTCGCCGGGCCGGACCGTCTGGCCTCCGCGACGGAGCGTCTCGACCAGGGTCACCGGCCGCACGTCCAGGGAGACGCAGCCCCCCGGAGAGGCCTGGCGGGCGTTGTCGAGCACCCGGCGCAGCGCGCCGAGGAGCTGCCGCGGGTCGCACGAGACGCAGGCGGGCTCCTCGGGGAGCTGGACCACCAGCCGGTGCGCCTCGCCCATCCCCGCGCCGAGCCGGGGCGCCTCCTCCCGCAGGAGGGCGTCGAGGTCGCAGGTGACGGGCTCGCGGGGCTCGCGGGCGCCGAACGCCACCAGCCGGTGGGTCAGGGCGGTGGCGCGCTCCACCGCGTCGAGGGCGGCGCCCAGCTCCTCGCGGGTCGCCGCTTCGGCGCTCGCGTCCGCCGCGAACGAGACCGACGCGTGGATCTCCATCAGGGCGTTGTTGAACACGTGCGAGACCGCGCCGGCGAGGCGCCCGAGGGCCTCGAGCCGCTGGGCGACCCGCGCCTCCCGCGCGACGTGGGCGCGGTCGACGGCGTAGCGGATCGCGCGCTCGAGGGTGGCCTGCTCGAGGCCCGTGCGCGGCAGGTGATCGTCCGCCCCCGCCCGCACCGCGGTCACGCCCGCGCCCGGCAGGTCCGGGGGCGTGAGAACGAGGAGCCCGCAGCTCCGGTGGGCGCCCCGGATCCGCTCGACGTCGGCGAGGGCGGCCGCGTCGAGCGCGGGCAGGTCGAGCACCAGGACGTCGAACGCCCGCCCGTCGACGATCGCCTGGGTGACGTCCTCCGCCTCGGAGACCTCGAACCCGACCGGATCGATCCGCGCGAGGACCTCGGGGAGCTGGCGGCGCACCGTCGGGTCGGCGCTCACCAGCAGGAGACGGATGCCCCCGGCGCGCTCGAGCTCCCCGCTGGCCGTGACTTCGTCCGGCTGACGCATGGCTACGAGGTTCGTCGCCGGACGTCATTTCCACATGGGGGTTAACCCGGAAGCGCGCCCCGGGATCCCCCGAAAATCACTTCGAAAAGACCCATCGGGTCAGCCCGAAGCGAGCAAGCTCTCGAGGGCCTCCCAGAGGCGGTGCTTGGGCGCGAAGCCCAGGGCGCCCGCCGCCTCGGCCTCGAGGTGATACGCGGGGTCGTCGTGCAGGGACATCAGCACGCAGCGCACGTCGGTCTCTCGCAGCTCCCGCACGAGCTCGAGGCCCACGCCGTCGGGCAGGCCGAAGTCCACGAGGAGCAGCTCCGGACGCCGCTCGGGCAGCACGTCGCGGGCCTCGGCCAGGGTCCCCGCCTCCGCGACCACGCGCGCGCCCTTCCGCTCGAGGGCCCGCGAGAGCCGGGCCCGGAACCGGAGGTCGTCCTCGACGAGCATGATGGAGAGATCGCGCATCCTCTCTTCACCGTGGGCGCACGAGGGCGATCGCCCCATGAGGGAAAACCCGGATCCGCCTCGGGGAGAACCCTCAGGGATCGATGAGGCCGTAGCGGACCGCCAGCCGCGTGAGCTCCGCGACGTTCTTCGCCCCGAGCTTCTTGGTCAGCTGCGCGCGGTGCGACTCCACGGTCTTCACGCTGATGAAGAGCTTGGCGGCGATCTCCTTGGTGCTCGCCCCCTCGTCGATCAGCTGGAGGATCTCGCGCTGCCGGTCGGTCAGCTGATCGAGCGGCGTCGTGCCGAGCCCTCCGCCGCCGACCAGGGTGTCGACCAGCGCGCCCGCGACGCTGGGGCTGAGGTACTTGCCGCCCGCCCGGACCGCGTCGACCGCGAGCGCGAGCTCCTCGGGCGCGCCGTCCTTGAGCACGTAGCCGCGGACCCCCAGCTCGAGCGCGCGGTGCACGTACGCCGGCTCGGCGTGGACCGAGAGCACGATCACCGCGAGCCCGGGGCGCGCGACGAGGGCCTGCTTGGCGACGTCGAGGCCATTGAGCCCCGGCAGCCCGATGTCGGTGACGAGCAGATCGACGTCGTCGGCTTCGAGCCTGCGGAGCGCCTCGTGCCCCTCCCCCGCCTCGCCGATCACCTCGACGTCGGGGTGCCCCTCGAGCAGCCGCCGGAGCCCCGCCCGCACGAGGCGGTGATCGTCGACCAGGAGCGCCCGCAGGGTCACGGTCGCCCTCCGGGGCGGCGCCCGTTGAGCCCCGGCGCGCGTCCGGTGACACTGCGGATGGGGAGAGCGTTGAGCGGCACGAGAATCCATCATGCCACAGCGTGGACGCGCGGCGTCGGCGTGGTCGTGTGGCTGGCGGTGGTCAGCCCCACGCTGGCGCTCTGGTGGGCGGCGGGGCGCGAGCTGGAGGAGAGCGCGCGCCAGGCGGCGGAGGGGCACGCCGTCGATCAGGCGAGGCGCCTCGAGGACTTCGTGGCCGCGCGCGTGGTCGCCGGCGCCGCCCTGGCGAGGGCGCTCGAGCTCGACCCGCCGACCACGGAGGCGGACTTCGCGGCTCCGTCCCGGGCGCTGCTCGGCGAGCTCGAGGGGCTGCGCGCGCTGAACTGGGTCGCGCCCGACGGCACCATCGTGTGGGTTCAGCCGGAGGCCGCCAACGCCGACGCGAGCGAGCAAAACGTGCTGCGCCACCCGAGGGCGGCCGGGCCGGCGGGCGACGCGATCCGCTCGCACCGTCCGCGGCGCACCCCGTTCCTGCGGCTGTTCCAGGGCGGGACCGGCTTCGCGGTGTACTTCCCCGTGCTCGAGGCGGGGCGGCTGCGCGGGCTGCTCAACGCGGTCTTCGATCTCGAGGGGCTGGCGGCCGTGCTGAGTCACGCGCGCGGCGGCGCCATCCGGCTGCGCGAGGGCGGAGAGATCGTCTACCGCACCGAAGGCGAGCCGGTCGACGCGCCGGCCCTGGCCACCCGCTCCCTCTTCCTGCTCGACGAGCCGGTGCAGCTCGAGGTGACGCGCGCGCCCGGGGCCAGCCCGCACGGCTGGGTGCGCCACCTCCTGCTCGCGCTCGGCGCCCTGCTCGGGCTCTTCGCCGCCGGCCGGGTGAGCCGCTGGGTGGCCCGCAACCAGGCGGTGCGCGCGCGGCTCTCCCGGGAGCGCCGGAGCAAAGCCGAGCTGCGCGGCCTCTCGCGGGCGCTGATCGAGGCGCAGGAGCGGGAGCGCGCCCACCTCGCGCGCGAGCTGCACGACGAGGTCGGGCAGTCCCTCACCCTCGCCAAGCTGGTGGCCGCCGAGGCGCGGCAGGGGCACCTGAGCGAGCTGGACGCGCTCGAGCGCTCGGTGGACGAGGCGCTCGAGGCGGTGCGCCGGATCTCCCGCGACCTGCACCCGAACGTGCTCCGCGACCTCGGGCTCGTGCCGGGCCTGCGCGCGCTGGTCCTGAAGGTCGAGGCGCGCACGCACGTGACGATCGAGGGGCGGTGGCCGGCCCGGGTGGACGTGCCCGAGGCGACCGCGCTGTGCCTCTACCGGGTGGCGCAGGAGGCGATCACGAACGCGCTGAAGCACGCGTCCCCGTCGCGGGTCGAGGTCAAGCTGGAGGAGACCGAGGACGGCCTGATGCTGCGGGTCGAGGACGACGGCGTCGGCTTCGACGGCCCCGCGCCCCAGGGCACGACCGGCCTCACGAGCATGAGAGAGCGCGCCGCGATGTGCGGCGGTCGGCTCTCGATCGACGGCCGCCCCGGCGCGGGCACCACGGTGACGCTGCGACTGCCACGCCAGGCGACCCATTGAAACTTTGCGCCCCCGCGCGCGTCGGAGCCCAGGGAATACGGCGCCCCGCGTGTCCGTACGCTCGATGGCCTCCATGCGCACGACCCTCGCCTTCTGCCTCGCGCTCGCCCTCCCCCTCTCGGCCCACGCCCAGGAGGGCGTGCTGATGACCGGCCTCGGCGGGCCGGCCGGCTACGGCGAGGGGGTGCTCGAGTACAACGACGACGGGTCGAGCGCCGAGATCGACATCACCGCCGCGTTCCCGAACGGGCTGGAGTACTTCGGTCAGCGCTTCCGCTCGATGTACGTGAACAACAACGGCAACATCACCTTCGGCGGGCCGACCGGCACCTACACGCCGCAGCGCTTCCCGCTCAACGGCAACCGCATGATCGCGCCGTTCTGGGGCGACGTGGACACCCGCGGCGGCGGCCGCCCGGCGCGCAACGGCGTCTACTGGGACATCTCCCCGGGCCGGGTCGTCGTCACCTGGCACAACGTCGGCTTCTACTCGCAGAGCAACTCCCGCGAGAACACCTTCCAGCTCGTCATCCTCTCCAACGAGCTGCTCGATCAGGACGATCTCTGGCGGGTGCAGTTCCGCTACGCCCGCTGCGAGTGGACGACCGGCAACGCGAGCGGCGGCAGCGGCGGGCTCGGGGGGACTCCGGCGCAGGCGGGCTTCGACGCCGGCAACGGCCGCGTCTTCGAGATCCTCCCCGGCTCCGGCAGCGCGGCGGTCCTGAGCCTCTGCGGCACGTCGAACGTCGGCGTGAACGGCATCTGGGAGTTCGACATCTACCGGGGCACCCCCCAGGTCGCGAACCCGAACGAGCCCCAGGTCGAGACCCAGGACTTCTCCCGGTGAGCCTCACGCGGGCGGGAACAGCCGCCCGACGTCCAGCTCGATCGCCTCGAACGGCGCCACCCTCACGACGTCGCCGTCGCTGAAGGCGCCGAGCCGGAACCACCCTCCATCTCGGAGCGCGAACGCTTCGAGCAGCCGCTCCACCGGATCGACGATCCAGTAATGCGGGACGTCGACGCGAGCGTAGAGGTCGGCTTTGGTGAGCCGGTCGTGCTTCGCGTTCGACGGCGAGAGGATCTCACAGACCCAGTCCGGGACGATGGCGATCGGGCGCTCCTCCCACGGCTCGGCGAGGCGATCGCGCCGCCAGCCCGAGACATCTGGTCGGACCACGTCGTGCGGGCCGAGCTCGTCGTCCACGTCGGGCAGAATCCACCAGCCGCCCGGGCCGTCGAATCCGTCGTCGTCGTCGAACGGGCCGCCCACGAAGCGCCCGATCGCGCGCGCGATCCGGCTGTGGCGGGGGAGGGGCGAGGGCATGACCCGCACCTCTCCGGCGACGACCTCGGCGCGCACGTCCTCGGGGAGTCGCCGGAGGTCGTCGTAGGTCGCGAGCTTGCGCGCCGGGTCCACCCCCCGACGGTAAGTCGCTCAGAAGGAGCCGTCGAGGATCAGGCTCGGGCCTCGGAGGCGCAGTGAGGCGCTCGGCGCGTCGGGGCTCTCGGCGGTCACGAGGTCGACGACCACGAGCGTGGCCGCGCCCGCGGCCGCGACGCCGGCGACGATGTAGAGAGCCAGGGCCGCGTCCGCCGCCTCGCGGGCCGCCTCGAGGCGACGGTGCTCCTCGCTCCCGCGCACCACCTGCGGCGGGGTCCCGAGCTGGGCCCGCAGATCGTCGAAGGTGGCCTGGGCGTCGAGCGCCAGGATCAAGCCGGCGGCGAAGCTCCCGGCGGCGAGCGCCGCGGTGCCCACGCCGACCCAGAGGAGGGTGTGGTCGTCCTCCCGCGGGGGCGGCTCGGACGACTCGGGGGGCAGCGGCGTGACCGCGACCTCGGGCTCCTCTTCTTCTTCCTCTTCCTCGAGCGCCAGCTCGCGCTCGAGCTCTCCGACCCGCCGCTGCGCGTAGGCCTGGTATCGCCCGGTGTCGTCGTCGCGGGCGCAGGTCCGGTAGGCCCGCACCGCCCGGTCGCGGTGCCCACCCCAGCGATCGTAGGTCAGCGCCAGGTTGCACATCGTCGTCACGCGCGGCGCGAGGCGATAGGACTCCCGGAAGGCCGCGGCGGCCTCCTCGTAGCGCTCCTGCCGGAGCAGCTCGACCCCCTCGTCGAAGCGGGCCACCGAGGCGTCGGTCTGCTCCTGCGCCAGCGTCGGCGCGGCGACCAGCAGGGTGAGGGCGAAGGCGAGGCTTCTCATGGTGAAGGCGCCTCGATGATGCCACCCGTCCAGGCCGGCGTCTCGGGCTCCGGCTCCGGCTCCGGCTCCGGCTCCGGCTCGGGCTGAGCCTCCACCTCGGGCTGGACCTGGGGCGGCTCCTCGGCCGCCGCCACGCGCTCCGCGCTCCGCCCGCGCCTGCGCCCCGCCCGCCGCCGCGTCGCGCGTCCGACCTCCGCCACGGGCTCGGGCTCGGCTTCGGCCACGGGCTCGGCGTCGGCCACGGGCTCGGCCTCCGCCACGGCCTCGGCTTCGGGCTCGGCTTCGGGCTCGGCCTCGGCCTCGGCTGCGGACTCGGCCTCGGACTCGGTCTCGGCTTCGGAGGCCGCGGCCACGGACACCGTCTCGACCGCCGGCTCCCGGCTGACCCACCACGTCGCCGCCAGCGCGACCGCCCCGAGCGCCGCCAGCGCCAGCCCCACGCCCACCAGCCGCCCTCGCTTCGGCGGAGCCGCCGCGATCTGCGGCGCCGGGGCGACCTGCTCGGCGGTGTCGGCCGTGGCCACCGCGGTGGCCTCCGCCGTCGCCACGCTCATCAGCGGGCGGTCGTCGGTGGCCGGGCTGGCGAGCGCGTCCTCGAGCAGCACGAGCGCCTCCGCCGCGTCGGCCGGTCGATCCTCGGGCTCCTTGGCGAGCAGCTTGCCGAGCACCCGTGAGCACTGACGCGGCGCGTGGTGCCGCATCGGCACGTCCACCGAGAGGATCTGGTGGATCAGCGCGGCGGTGCTCGGCGCCTCGAAGGGCAGCTCGGCGGTGAGCATCTCGTAGAGCACCACCCCGAGCGCCCACACGTCCATGCGCGCGCTCGGCGACTCGCCCTGGAACTGCTCGGGCGCCATGTACGGGAACGACCCGATGACGCGCTTGCTCTGGGTGATCTTCGACCCGAAGCGCTCGTCCACCGCGGTGGCGAGGCCGAAGTCGAGCAGCCGGACGGTCACCGGCCCGCGATCGGCGATGCCGATGTTCCCCGGCTTGATGTCGCGATGCACGATGCCCGCCGCGTGCACGTCGGCGAGCGCCTCGGCGATCCCGATCGCCAGCTCGAGCGCGCGCTCGCGGGGCAGCGCGCCCTCCTCGCGGAGGACCTGGTCGAGCGGCCGGCCCTCGATCAGCTCCATCACGTAGAACGGCCCGAGCTCGGGCTCGACCCCGAAGTCGGTGACCTGCGCGACCCGCGGCGAGCTGACCCGGGCGAGCGCCTTGGCCTCCCGCCGGAAGCGCGCCTCGAGCGTCTCGTCCCAGCGATCGGGGCGGATCAGCTTGAGCGCGAAGCGCTTCTCGAGCTCGAGGTGCTCGACCTCGACGACCTGCCCCATGCCGCCCGCGCCGATCTCGCGGGTCACGCGGTAGCGCTCCGCGAGCACGTCTCCCTGGCGCGCCCCTTTCCCGAAGTAGGTCCGCTCCTTGGTGTCTTCGGGCAACTGCGTCATCGGGTGAGGAGGGAAGGTAGCAGACCGACGGGGAGCGCCAATCGACGGCGCCCGGTTCGATGATACCGTCTCCGCCGTGCGAGTCGCGTGCTTCTGCGTGTTTCTCCTGTCGGCCTGCGTGCCGGGATCGGACGACTTCCGGATCGTCGACGACGGCGGCGTCTCGTCGGACGCCGGCCCGCGCCCGGACGCCGGAGGCATGGACGGCGGCCCGGACGGAGGCCCGGACGGAGGCGGCTCGGATGGAGGCGACGACGCGGGCCCCGGCTTCGTGCCGACCGCGCTCGACGTCGTGTGCACCGAGCTCTGGGCCACGGCGGCCGGCGGCGGGCCCTGCGAGGGGCGCGAGGTCGTCACGGTGGCCTCCCCCTTCGACAGCCTCGACGTCGCCCTCGCCCGCGCCGCCGACGGCCAGATCGTGGTCGCCTACAACCAGCGCGACGGCTTCGACTTCGGGCGCATCGCGACGGTGACCTTCCCCGAGGACGACGCGGCGACCGCGGCCACGCCCGGCCCGACCATCGAGCCCGAGTCGACCATCGGCGACGTCGTGGGCATCGACCTCGACTTCGCCACCGAGCCTCCCGACATCCACCACCTCGCCTACTGGCTGCGCTCCGACTTCGGCCACGAGGTGCGCTACCAGCGCCTGCGCCGCGGCGCCTTCAGCCCGGTCCAGTCCATCGCAACCGGCGTCGGGCGTGACGGCGTGGTCGACGTGGAGATCGACAGCGACCGGCTCGCGACCGTCGCCTGGCACGACGACGTCAGCGGGGAGAACGCGGCCCGCCGCGAGCGCCCCGACGAGACCTTCTCGCCCATCGTGAACCTCCGGACCGACGGCGACTCCCGCATCGAGGGCGCCGGCGCGGTGGCGCTCCACCCGGGCCGCGCGGGCCGGATGCACATGGCCTATCAGTGGAGCATCTCGCTGGCGGCGAGCGCGCCGTCCTACAACCTCGCGACCAGCACGATGTGGTCGACCGCGCGGACGCTGGACAACCAGGCGGTGGCCAACCGGGCCTCGGGCGTCGGCGTGGAGCTGACGCTGCTCGACGAGGAGGTCGTGGTCGCCTACCTCGACTGGATCGACGGGGTCGGCGAGATCCGATTCGCGCGCTTCGTCTCGGACGACGTGACGACCGAGGTCTACCTCGACGGGCTCAACATCGCGGACCGGCCCGGGGACCACCCGATCGTGATCGACACCGACGCCGCCGGGCTGCTCCAGCTCCTCGTCGCGGACGCGTCGGTGGCCGGCACGCGCCTGCAGTGGCATCGCCAGACGCGGGTGGGCGGCGAGACGCGGTGGATCGTCGACACGATCGCCGAGATCATGGCTCCGCCCGCGCTCGTGCACGTCGACATGAAGCTGGGACCCGACCGCAGACCGCACGTCGTCTTCTGGGACCCCACGCGCGGCGAGCTCCGGTACGCGACCGCGCGCCCCTGACCTCGAGGAGGCACGCCCTCCCATGGTGGGGCGTGCGCGAGGTTCCGTTGCACCGCTGACGTTTTCGTAACCGCGGTGACGGCGTGCCACTGGCACAGCCCCGTGAGCGGGAGTGACGCCGCGTGTGAACCGCGGTCCTCGATCGTCCCTTGCAACGGGGAGACGACGCCGCGCACCGAGAGGAAAGAGCCGCGGAGACGACCGGCGCCCTTCGCCCGACCGATCGGCACGCGTCTTGCCAAGCACGTTGTCAGTCACGTCGGCGGCGCGACGGCCGCGGACCACGGGAGGGAAACCATGAGACATGCACTCTTCATCTTCACGATCCTGACGCTCGGCTGCGCGGCGGAGACCGGCGCCACCTCGGTGGAGGACGAGCTCCACGCGGGAGAGCCCGCGGACGCGCACGACGCGGTCGTCGCGGTGGTCCACGGCGAGGGGGACGACGCCGAGCTCTGCACGGGGACGGCCATCGGCCCCTACGCGGTGGTCACGGCGCGGCGCTGCGTCGGTGAGGGCCCCTTGCACGTGGTGAGCGGCGACGACGCGCGCTTCGGGCGGTGGCACGAGGTCGAGTCGGTGCTCGACGGCGGCGCGCTCTCGGTCCTCGTGACCCGCACGCCGCTCGAGCAGGCGGCGTCCCCGGGCTTCGAGGCCGTCCTCGAGGACGACGCGGTGACCGTGGTCGGCATGGGCATCAGCGGCCCCGGCGGCTCCGAGATCGGCGTGCGCCGCCAGGCGGAGATGCAGGTCGCGGCGGTCCGCGAGGACGCGCTCTGGACGCGGAGCGACGGCGGCTCCCTCTGCTACGGCGACGTCGGCGCGGCGCTGCTCGACGCGGACGGACGACTCCTCGCGGTGGCCTCGCCCCGCGACGAGGGCTGCACGCGCACCGAGCTGGTCCGCTGGATCCGCGTGGTCAGCGAGCAGCGCTTCCTCGAGGACGCGCGCGAGGCGCGACCGGTGGACGCCATCCCGATCCAGGACCCGCCCACCGGATGAGCCGGTCAGTCCGCGATCAGGCGCCAGGCGTCGGTGACCGGCGCGCTGACGCCGTTGCCGCCGACCACCGACGCGAGGGCGCCGGGGCCGCCGGGGAGCGCGTACGAGAAGCCCCGCGGGCTCGGCCCCTCGAAGGGCACCTCGAGCTCGGTCCAGGTCAGCGCGTCGAGGTCGGCGTGGAAGAGATCGCCGATCGGCCGCATCTCCCCGTCGTAGCCGAAGCCGACGTAGAGGCCGGCGCCGGTCGGGTCCCAGGTGACCCACGGGGTGCGCCGGCCGCTCGGGCCCTCGGGGAGCGCGAGCTCGGTCCACGAATTCGTCTCGGGATCGAGGCGCCAGAGATCGGCGTAGAACGCGCGCCCGCGCGCCCCGACCGAGCCGCCGAAGAGGTAGAGCGCGTCGCCGTCCGGGGCGGGGAAGAGCGCGGCGTCGTAGCGGGCGACCGGGCCGCCTGTGGCGACCTCGACCCAGGCCCCGGCCGCGGCGTCGAAGCGATGCAGGGCCGCGCTCACCCCGGAGCCGTTGGCGCCGCCGAAGAGATACATGGCGCCGCGCGCGTAGCCCATCGCGCAGCCGAGGGTGGTCGCGTGCTGGGTCGCGCCCTCGATGCGGGTCCACGTCGGCCCGGCGGGATCGAGCTCCCAGGTCTCCGGGTCGAACGCGTTGACCGTCAGGTCGCGACCGCCGTAGACGAGCAGCCGCTCCCGATCCGGGTCCCAGGCCGCGCAGCCGCAGTAGCGGGGCGCCGGCCCGGTGGCCTCGATGCGCTCGGCGGTGAGCGTCTCGCCGGCGCTCACCCGCCAGACGTCGGCGAACACCTCGCCGCCCAGGCGCCCGACGTTGGTCCCGCCGACCACGTAGGCCTGGCGATCGTCGACCCGGGCCACCAGCGTGCCCCAGAGCCCCCAGGGCCCGTCGCCCTCGGGAGTGGCGGGATCGAAGCGCACCGCGCTCGGGTCGAAGGCGACCCCGGCGTCGGGCGGGCCCGCGTCGGCCGACGCGTCGGGCGGCGTCGCCGCGTCGAGCGGCGCGGCGCCGTCATCACACGCGGTGAGGAGGAGGAGCAGGGCGAAGGTCGATCGAAGCGTCATGGCGCGCGCATCTAGCACCGACCATACCGCGACGGTCTCGCTCGGAGGCGCGGCGCGCGGCGAGGTCGGGGCGGGGTGGGCGTGCCCTCCGGAACGCTCCCCTCGTGACACGGATCGCCCGTTCAGAGCTGCTCGGCGAAGAGCCCGCGCTCGACCGCCGCGTAGTCCACCTCGACGTCCATGCGCGCGAGCACCGAGTAGAAGCCGAACTGGAGCCGGTTCATCAGGGCCATGCCCTCGGGGAGCGGGACCATCTCGTCCTTCTTGGTCTTCAGCCCCTCCACCGCGCCCTTCACCATGCCGTCGACCAGGGAGCCGGCGTACTCCCGGGTGATGCGGTAGGGCGACTCGGAGAGCGGCAGGAAGCAGCGCTCGAGGTAGTCGAGCACCAGCGCCTCGAACGCGCCGCCGTTCGTCTGCATCATCACCTTGCCCGCCTCGCGGAAGGCGGCCCGGTCCCCCGCGATCGCCGCCTGGTGCACCCGCTTCGCCACCTCGCGCCGGGCCACCGGGAGCTGCACCACGCAGCCGTAGTCGATGGCGGTGACGCGCCCGCCCTCGTGGAAGAAGAAGTTTCCGGGGTGCGGGTCGGCGTTGAAGTGCCCGCCCTGGAGGCTGGAGCGGAACACGAAGGCCCAGAGCGCCTCGGCCCAGGCCCGCCGGTCGGCCTCCGGGGCCGCGCACGCCTCCTCGAACGAGAGGCCGCGGACCCGCTCGCTCGTCATCACCCGGCGGGCGCTGCGCTCGCCGATCACGCGGGGGACGAGGATGCGCGGATCGTGAGCGTGCATCTCCCGGAAGAGGCGCTGACGCTCCGCCTCGAGGCCGTAATCGAGCTCCTCGCGGAAGTGCCGGTCGAGCTCCTCCATGACCCGCTTCGCCTCGAACTTGGCGCCGATCATCGCGCTCTTGAGGCCGCCCATGACGCGCATGTTCTTCAGGTCGTGATCGACCGCGCGCTCGATGCCCGGGTGCTGCACCTTCACCACCACCTCGGTCCCGTCGTGCAGGGTCGCCGCGTGCACCTGCCCGATCGAGGCGCTGGCCAGCGGCGCGTCGTCGAAGGAGGCGAACAGCTCGCGGGGCGGCGCGCCCAGCTCTCGCTCGATCACATCCCGGATGGCCTCCGGCGACGAGGTCGGGGCGGCGGCGCGCAGCGTCCCGAGCGCGGCCTCGAACGCGTCGCGCTTCGACTCCGGCACGACGCCGTCCACGTAGGACGCCATCTGCCCCATCTTCGCCGCGAGCCCGCGCATCGTCCCGAGCACCTCGGCCGCGGTCTCCGCCGCCCGCTCACCGCGCTTCTCGAGCAGGAGGCCCGCCCCGGTGCGCGCGCCGAGCCAGGTGAGCCGCGCCACGCGCGAGAGACGGCCCGAGGGGAGGTCGCGATCCGAGGTCATGCGCCCAATGTGGGGTCGGTTCGGCGCCGAATCGAGCTAAGAACAGGTGATGCCCATGCCGAAACCCAACGCACACCACGCCCGCCTCGCCGCGCTCGCCGGCCGCTGGGAGGGCGAGGAGACGATGCACCCCTCCCCCTGGGTGCCCGAGGAGCGCGTGGGGAGCGCGACGCTGGAGAACCGCGTCGGCGCGGGCGGCTTCGTGCTGGCGCAGGACTACGTGCAGCGCATGGGCGACGAGGTGACCTTCCAGGCCCACGGCGTCTTCTCGATCCACGACGGCGAGGTCCGGCTGCACTGGTGGGACGCGATGGGGATGGGGCCGGAGATCTTCCGCGGCGCCTGGGAGGGCGAGCGGCTGGTGCTCCGCGCACGGAGCCCGATGGGCCACACCCGCACCACCTGGATCGTGCGCGGCGACACCTACGAGCACCTGATGGAGATGTCGAAGGACGGCGAGGCCTGGAGCGTGATGATGGAGGGGCGGTACCGCCGTCTACGAGCGCGCGTCTGACCCTGCGTCCCATCATCGACCGCAGCGGTTCTCGATCTCCTGGAAGTAGAAGGGGAGCTCGTCCCGCCACCACTCGCCGTCCCAGGGCCAGAGCTGATCTCCCTGCACGGCGACGATGCGCCCGCCGGTGGGCGGCTCCATCGGGGCGGGGTTCGGGCGCTCGAGCTCCATGCGGCGCTGGGTGGCCAGCTCGAGCTCGATGGTGTCCATCTGGTTCATGCGCTCGCGCAGCTCGGCGACGACGCGAGCGAGGCGCTCGCGCGCCATCTCGCCCGTCCGGTCCACCGCGAGCGAGCGCAGGACGGCGAGGTCGGCGGCGACGCGGGTGTGGAGGCTCGTCTCGAGCGAGCCGGCGAGGACGCGGCCCAGGCGGCGCTGCTCGCGGTCGAGGGCCCGCACCTCCTCGAGGTGCCGGAGGAGCGTGCGCTCGTCGAAGGCGGCGCGCACCGCGGCGCGGGCGGGCCCCGGCACCCGGGAGTTGTGCGCGCGCACCGCGACGAGCATGCGGAAGGCGTCCTCGTTGCGCTGCGCCATGCGCAGGGCGCGCTCGGCGGCGTCGAGCTGCGGGTCGAAGCGGGCGTGGAAGCCCGAGAGGCCGTGCTCGACCGCGTCCCACTGACAGTGCTCGAACTGGATCATCGAGCGCACCACCAGCGCCTCCGGGTGCGCGCGCTCGCGGAAGTAGGGGGACTGGAGCGCGTGCACGTGGCCGAGGGCGCGGGCCGGCTGGCCGGCGACGTAGAGCGCCCAGGTCTCCTCGAAGAACGAGTCGAGCCAGTACTCCGACTCGAGCGGGATGTTGCGCCACGCGGCGATGGCGTGACCGAGCAGCTCGGAGGCGTGGGCGTCGCGCCCCGACGGCTGCTGCATCGCGAGGCTGTAGTAGAGCCGCGCCACGCTCATCCAGGCGAGGTCGCGCATGCGGGCCGGCTCGTCGTGGCCGCCGGTGCGACCGGACTCGACCGCATCGATCACCCGACCGAAGGCGCGCAGCGCGGGCTGGGCCGAGCGCATCCGGACGTGGGCGATGCCCTCGAAGAAGCGCGCCTCGAGGCCATGCGGGCTCGACTCGGGCACGCCCGACAGGAGGGCGACCGCCTCGGCGAAGCGCCGCTCGCCGTAGCGCGCGCGGCCGAGGAGGTAGCGCAGGTGGTGGTAGTGACGACGCGTCTCACCTCGATCGAGGGCGCTGAGCTGGGCGGCGTCGTAGCGGCCGACCGAGGCGATCACCCCGCTCGGCTCCGGCAGCCGCTCGGCGAGCATCGCGAGCCAGGTGAGCGACGCGTCGAAGTAGGGGTGCGCCGCGCCGCGCTGGGTGACCTCGTCGAAGGCGGCCGCGGACGCGTGGTAGAGGCCCATGTGATAGAGGCACTTCGCGAGGAAGAACTCGGCTTGCGACACGCGGTCGGCGCGATCGCCGCTGCGCCCCTCGACCACGCGCTGGAGCGACACGGCGGCCTCGACGTAGCGCTCGCCGGCGTAGTCGCGCAGCGCCTCGGCCATCGTCTCGCTCGGCGCGCTCGGGCCGCTCGGGATCACCGGCACCGCGCCGACGTCGAGCTGGAGCGGCAGCCGCGCGACCGGGGCGTCGGCCGGCTTGGCGCGCCGCTCGACCGGCGCGGCGACCGGGCGCGCGGTGGCGGCGGGCGCGGGGGTCGCGACCCGCTCGGGCGCGACCGAGGGCGCGGCGATCGAGGGCGCGGCGATCGGCGGCGCGGGAATCGAACGCGCAGGGCTCGAGGGCGTGGCGATCGACGCGCGCTCCGGGGGCGCCTTGGGCAGCGGGCCTCGCGCGACGGGCATATCCACCCGAAGCACGGCTCCGTCGAAGGCCAGTACGACGCCCAGCGCCAGCCCGACGCCGAGGGCCAGGACGGCGAGCGCCTTGCCGAGCAGCGCGGCGCCGCCGGCCGATCCGAGCGAGGCTCCGGCGCGGGTGAGGGTCGCGGCTCGGGCGTCGGCGAGGATCGCGGGATCGGGGGTCGCGCCGCGGAGCAGGTCCACGAACGCGTCGAGCTCGGCGTCGCGGCTCATCGCTCCACCTTCCCCTTCGCCTTCAGGCGCGCGAGCGCGCGGGAGACCTCGCGGCGCGCGGCGTAGAGCCGGGCGTAGGCCGTCTGCAGCGGGCAGCCCAGCGCCTCGGCGATCTCGCTCATCGGCTGCTGCTCGACCTCGTAGAGCACGAAGATCGCGCGCTTGTCCTCGTCGAGCGCCTCCAGGATCTCGAAGGCCGCGGCGAGCGCGCGCGCCTTCTCCAGATCGTCGTGCGGGGTGCGGCGCTCGACCTCGAGCTCCGGCGGCTCGGCCACGCTGTCCTCTCGGCGCCGCGCGGCGTCGCGGCGGAGGCTCATCGCCTTGCGCACGCAGATCGCGTAGAGCCACGCGCGCAGCTTCGACGGCTCCTCGAGCTCGCCGAGGCGACGGTGCACCACGAGGAACACCTCCTGGAGCGCGTCGCCGAGCTCGCGCTCGCGCACCCCGAGGAGGCGGAGCGTGCGGCCGACGTAGGGCGCGTGGGCGTCGAAGACCTCGGCGAGCTCGGGGCCCGCCGCGTCTCCGGCGGCCACGGCCTCGAGGCTCTCTTCGAGTGACGCGTCCACGCCCATTCGTTCCCGGCGGGCCCCGATCTTTTGAAAGTTTTTTTCGGAGGCGTGGGGGAGATCCCGGCAACGCGCGCTCCGGGACCCCGTCATCGTGCCCCCGTGAGCGAGCCCGCGATCATCGGCGTCCTGCGCGAGTGCCTCGAGGCCGAGCTCCCCGGCCAGGCCTCGGGCGCGCTCTTTCGGGCCCTCTCGCGCTGGGGCTACGCCCCGCAGCGCTTCGTCGAGCTCGTCGACGTGATCCACGGCCCGCTGCGCGAGGAGTTGGCGGCCATCGTCGGCGACGCGCGGAGCCGCGCCCTCGTGAAGCGGCTCGAGGAGCGCCTCCGGATGTCGGAGATGCCCACCGGCGACGTCGGCCCCGCGCCGCGCGCCCGCTTCGAGGACGCGCCCACCCGGACCCTTCGCCGCGAGCGCGGGCCGCTCCCGGTGCAGGTGGTGGCGCAGACCAAGACGATGGCGATCCTCATCTCGACCGCGCTCGGCCCCGACCGGGTGAAGCCGTCACGCGAGCCGCGGGTGCTGCTCTTCGATCTCTCGGATCCGCCGCAGGCCTGGGATCCGACGCTGCAGCACGTGGCGTCCCGGGCCGACGTGACCCTGCTCTACGGGGCCGAGGTCGAGGGCGCCCGGGACCTCGAGGAGTGGCTGGTCGAGGGCGGCGCCGAGGTCCGCACGCTCACCTCCGACCACGGGATGGCGCCGATCCTCGACGTGCTGCGCGCGCGTCAGAACCCGTAGCCGGCCGCCGACGGGTGGTCGGGGGGCGCGACCCAGATCATCGCCGGGCAGAACTCGGTGCACTCGAGGCCGGTGTGATCGTGGAGCAGCACGACGTGGGAGTCGTCGCGCCACAGCCGATCGGGCCGTTCGCCGGGCGCGTTCACCGCCTCCAGATCGCTCTCGTCGATCACCGCCTCGACCGCGCGCACCCAGTCCGCCATCAGCGCCGGCTCGGTCGGGCCCCAGATCTGGATCGTCTGATCGTCGCCGACGTGCAGCTGGGTGGCCTGCCCGGCGAGCGGGAGCTCCACGAAGCAGCCGGTCCCGGGCTGCGGGCAGGCCACCTCCGCCCCGAGGCGGCGGCCGAGCACCGTCGTCCGGGTGTCGGTGGGGGTCGCGCGGAGATCGTAGGCGAGCACCGCGCGCAGCCAGCGCGCCTCGCGAGGCGGCTCGGGCGTGCGGGGCGCGGGCCGCGCGGGCGCCTCGTCCCGCTCGCTCGGCGCGTCGTCCCCGCCGCCCGAGGGCGCCTCCCCACCGCAGGCCAGGAGGAGCAAGCACGCGGCGATCGAGGCGGCGGTCGCATGAGGGAGCTTCGTCACCCCCCAACGTTGCCGCGCGCTCGCCCGCGACGCACGCGCCCCGGGCGAGTAGGCTGCGTCGACCATGCGACCGCTCTTCGCGCTCACCCTCGCCTGCCTGCTGGGCTGCGCCGCGCCGTCCACTCCACCGTCGGCCGCGCAGCGCGCGAAGGCGTCGGTGCTCCTGGGCTTCGCCGACCAGGTCCAGGCCGCGTCCCGGGATCCGGGCGCGTTCGCCGCGCTCTTCGACCGGCGCGCGCTGGCCGAGCGCATGGCGCCGCCGGGCATGACCGCCGCGGAGCGGAGCGCCTTCGTGCGCGGGGCCGAGGAGGGGCTCGGCGACAGCCTCGGCGGCTTGCTCCAGGAGATCGCGGCCACGGACTACGCCTTCCGCGGCGTGGTGTGGCGGGACGGGCTGCCGACGGCGCGGTTCCGCATGGTGGCGCCGGAGGGCGGCTTCAACTTCCACGACATGGCCGTGGTCGTCGACGAGACCGGCGCGGCCCGCATCGTCGATCTCTACGTCATGACCTCGGGCGAGTACCTCTCGGAGACGATGCAGCGGCTGGCCACGGTGGCCTGGGGCCAGGGCGGCGCGCTCGGACGGCTGCTCGGTCGCGAGGGGCTCTCGCAGGCGCAGCTCGAGCGGGTCCAGGCGCTGGTGACGGCGTCGAGCGAGGGGCGCGCCGAGGACGCGCTCGCCGTCTACGAGCAGCTCGATCCGCGGCTGAAGGACCAGTCGTTCGTGCAGCTCATCCGGGTGCAGGCCGGAGCCCAGCTCGCGGACGACGGCCGCTACCTCGCCATCCTCGATGACGCCTCCCGGCGGCTGGGCGACGACCCGGCGGTCGAGGTCATGATGCTCGACGCCTACACCCTGCGGCAGGACTGGGGGCGCTGCGCGACCGCGCTCGAGTCCATCCGCCGCGAGTTCGACGACCCCTTCCTCGACGCGATGCTCGCCCGCACGCTCGCCCAGGACGGCCGGGCCGCCGAGGGCCTGGCGCTGGCGCGCGAGGCGGTCGCCGAGGAGCCCGGGCTGCTCGACACCCACGACGCGCTGCTCTTCACCGCGCTGGTCGCGGGCGACGAGGAGACGGCGGCGCGCGCGATGGACCGGCTCGAGTCGGAGTTCGAGGTGGATCGCTTCGCGCTCGCGGCGCAGCCCGGTTACGAGGGCGTGCTCACGCTACCCGTCGGCGCGGCGGACGAATAGGCCGAGCCAGAAGGCGCGGAGAGCGTCGAGGATGCGCTGCCCGGTGGGCTCGGCGAGCTCGGCGAGGGGCGCGCAGACCTCGACGAGGAGCGCGTCGTCGAGGACGGCGGCCACGACGAGCTCCACGTCGCCGCGGGGCAAGCGCTCCCTCGCGACGCCGCGGATCCGGAGGCGCCGTCCGTCGCTGAGCGCGATCGACGCCGGCTTGCCGGAGAGCACCCGGCCGATCTCCGGGGTGGGGGCGAGATCGTCGGCGAGGGTGGCGGCGAGGAGCGCGTCGGCGTCGTCGGGCGGCTCGATCGGGCGGAACGCGGCCCAGGCCACGCCGCGGTTGTGGCGCACGAGGCGGGCGACGTCGGGGCTGCCGGGCACCTGCGCGCGGGTGACGCCGGCGACGTCGAGCCCGGCGGTGGAGGCGGAGAACCCGATGGGCGGGAAGCCGCGGAGCCAGCTCTCGTGGGGGTGCAGCTCGAGCGCCTCGACGCGGGCGAGCTCCGGCACGGCGACGTCGGAGATCAGCGCGCCGGGCGTCAGGAGCGGGAGCCCGTCGGCGGCCACGACCCGCGCGCCGCGCGGCACGTTGCGGAGGGCCAGGAGCGCGCCTCCGGAGGCGCCCTCGTAGACGTCGACCACCGCCGGCGCCGCCTCGAGGGTGCACGCGTCGTCGCCGTCGAGGATCACGCCCGCGCCCTTGGGGGAGAGCACCGCCCGATCCTTCGCGTGCTCCCAGCGGCCGAAGTAGGCGTGGTCGCCGCCGCCCGGGATGCGCACGAGCCGACGCTCGATCGGCGCTCGCTCCGGCCGCTCGAGGCGGAGCCGGAGCTTGCCCTCGTCGTCGACGCGGGCCCTCAGGCGAGGGCCGTCGCCGTACCACACGGCCTCGTGGGTCCGGGTGATCGCGAGCTCCCGCCGCGATCCGTCCGCCTCGATCACGCGGAGCCAGGCGGGGCTCAGGGCGATCAGCGGAGGCGTGAACGGCGCCGTCGCCCCCTCCGCGGTGAGCTGGAGGAGGCGAATGCGCTCGCGTCGGACCGTTCCCCGCACCCGGGAGGGATATCGCGCCCCGGGAGAGGGCGACAAGGACCGCCTCACGCGGTGGCGTCGAACACGTTCACTTCGAGGGGCGGCCAGGCGAGCCGGGCCATGAAGAGCGCGTGGGCGAGGCCGGCGGCGCAGGGCACGGTGGCGAGGCCGGCGAGCATGACGCCCTCTTCGTCGCCGAGGAGCGCGAAGGCGAGCACGACCAGCACGTGGTGCACGGCGGACCAGACGGCGACCGGGCGGTGGCGCGAGACGCGGCTCGGATCCCGCAGCGCGCGGATGCCCACCCAGACGAGCGCGCCCGAGAGCAGGACGCCCGAGGCGCAGACCGCGAGGAGCGAGTAGCCCGCGGCCGGGTCGCCCTCCATCACCATCAGCGCCAGCGCGCTGCCGCCCGGCGCGAAGCCGAAGACGGTGCAGAGCGCCCAGAACACCCCGAAGCCGGCGCTCCACCGCAGCGCCTCACCGGGGCGCTCCGGCAGCGGCGCGGTCGAGCGCGAGGCCCGGTAGGCGCCCTCCCCGGCCTCGACGGTGGCGGCCCGACCGCGGCGCGCGGCGAGGTGGGTGGCGGCGAGCGCGATCCCCGCGAAGGTGACGACCCCGATGAGCAGTGCCAGCATCTCTCAGCCTCCTCTCCTGAACACGTTCAGAACATGGCCATCGGGCGCACCGCGTCAAGAGGTCGGCCCCGAGGTCGGGGCGTGGCACGGCGCGGCACAGCGGATCGGCCACTTCGGGCGACGCGATGCGTGGCACGCCGGATGCTCTCCGCCGGGGCATGCAGGACGAACGCGTCTCCGCTCGCACCCGGGCGCTGCGCGCCGCGCGGGCCATGAGCATCGCCGCGGCGCTCGCGCTCGGCCCCGGCTGCTCGATGAGCCACGACTCGCTCGACTCGGGCGTCGACGCGGCCCCGCCGGTAACGGACGGCGGGATCGTCGACAGTGGGCCGGTCGACAGCGGGCCGGTCGACAGCGGCCCGGTCGACAGCGGCGTCGACAGCGGGCTCGCCGACTCGGGGATCGACGCGGGGACCTGCGAAGACATCGAGTGGACCGGCAGCTGCTGCGAGCCGATGCCCCGCGAATGCTGCGAGACGACCTTCGTCGGCGAGTGGATCGAGGAGTCGGGCTGCTGCGCCACCTGCATCGAGGGCCCGCTGACCCCGCCGTCGGCGCCGGTCTGAGAAGGAGAGCCATGGAGACGGAACGAGAGAGCGCCCGGTCGCGGGCCCTGCGCGCGGCCCGGGTGATGAGCGTCGCGGCCTCGCTCGCGCTCGGCGCGGTGGGCTGCTCGATGAGCCACGCGACGGTCGACTCGGGGGTCGACGCGGGACCGAGCGGCGACGGCGCCGTGGCCGACTCGGGGGTCGACTCCGGGATCGACTCGGGGGTCGACGCAGGAGCCTGCGAAGACATCGAGTGGACCGGCAGCTGCTGCGAGCCGATGCCCCGCGAGTGTTGCGAGACCGCCTTCGGAGGCGGCTGGGACGAGTCGGCCGAGTGCTGCTTCACCTGCGCCGAGGGCCCCCTGACCCCGCCGTCGGCCCCGGTCTGAGCGTGAGAGGAACCCTCCGGGTCGACGCGGGCGAGGGCCCGCTCCGGGCGCAGCACGACCGGCTGATGCGCACCGCGCTGCGGCGGGGCGACGGGGATCCCGAGGCCGCCCTCGAGGGCGCGGCGCTCGAGGGCGACTACCGGCCCGAGACGCTGGCCTACGCGCGGGGCGCCTGGCTCGAGCGCATGCGGCGCGAGCACCACTCGGCGGCGGTCTTCTCGCAGATGCTGCCGCAGCTGATGGACGCCGGGGCCACGCTCGACACCAAGACCGCGGTGCTGCGCATGGCGATGGAGGAGCTGCGCCACGCGGGGCTCTGCGGCGGCGTGGTGAGGCTGCTCGGCGCCGAGCCGAGCCTCGAGACCGAGCTGATGCCCGCGCCGCTGCCGCTCCACGAGAAGGCCACGCCGCGGGAGCGAGCGCTCCGGAACGTGCTCTTCGTCGGGGTGAACGAGACGATCGCGGTGGCCCTCCTGACCGAGGAGCGCGAGCTGACCCGCGAGCCCGCGATCGCGGCGGTGCTCGAGCAGCTGGTGGCCGACGAGGTGGGCCACGCGAAGCTCGGCTGGACGTACCTCGCCGAGACCTGGCCGACCCTCGACGCGGCGCAGCGGGCGCGCACCGACGCCTACCTCCCCTACGCCTTCGCCTACCTCGAGGAGTCGCTGATGGGGCCGATCGCGCGGCTCCGCTACGACGACGCGCGGCGGGACGAGCTGAACGCGCTGGGCCTCCCCGCCCCTCAGGACCTGCGGGAGCTCTTCTACGCGGCGATGCAGCAGGCGGTGCTCGCGCCGCTGGACGCCCAGGGGCTGGCCGCCTCGGAGGGCTGGGCCGCGCGCGCGGCTACCCGAGCCAGGTGAGCCCGCCGCAGACGAGGATCGCGGAGCCGAAGAGCACGACCAGCCCCGCCTCGCACGCGCCCCGCCAGCGCTGCGCGGCCGCGCGGTGAGCCTCCGGGAGCCCGGCGATCGTCACCCAGCGCTCCTCGGCGCCGTCGCGGTAGGTCTCGCCCTGGGGCGCGGCGAGCGAGAAGAGCGCGCAGCCGTCGCCCTCCGGGAGCGGCGTGGTCGGGCGCGCCGGCCCGCGCTCGCGGCCGTCGAGGAAGAAGAGGCTCCCGTCGACCCGGACCCGCACCGGGCGGGCGTGTCGCAGCTCGGCGAGCCAGCGACCGAGGCTCGCGAGCCGCCCGAACAGGAGCGCCAGGAGCAGGAGCCCGCTGGTCGCCGCGCCGAGCCACCAGGGCGACGCCGACGGGGGCCGCCGCCAGCTCGAGAACCAGCCGAGCCGCGCCAGCTCCACCTCGCCGCCGCGGTTGCGCAGCTCCATGCGCTGCCCCTGCGGGTAGGAGGCGAGGAGCCGATAGCCCTGCCCGGCGAAGCCCGCGAAGACCTCGCAGCGCGAGGCGTCGCAGCTCTGGCGGAGGTGCGCGTGCCCCATGCGCAGCTCACGGGTCCGGCTCGACTCTCCCTGCCGGAGAGCGAGCGGGTCGAGGGTCAGCCGCTCGCCCTCCCCGAAGCTGTCGCGCTCCGCCTCCGCGCGCCGGAGATCCACCGTGCGCAGCGCGCCGGTGAACAGACAGACCGCGTAGATCGCGGCGAGCAGCCCGATCGAGATCGTGACCCAGCGAGACATGCGGAGGCAGGACCCACGGGGCCCCGCCTCCTATTCCTGCCGCTTCACTCGACCGAGATCAACGCGTCCACGTCGAACACCCCGCCGCCGATGAGGCGGGCCTGGCTGCCGCGGGCGTGGGCGTCGAAGCCCATCACGCCGGCCGCGCGGTAGTGGTCGTAGTCCTGCCCGAAGCGGTCCTCCATGCGCATCTCGAGGTCGAGGCGCACGTCCATGGACTCGGGGCGGGTCAGGGCGAGGAGCGCGTAGGCGACCGCGGCCTCGGGGCGCACGCCGTCGAGGTCGTCGGCGTCGTCCACGAGCCCGTCGAAGAGCTCGCGCACCACCTGGGAGCGGGCCTGCACGACCGAGCGCGCGGTGGCGGCGTCGTAGTCGACGCGGTCTCCGCTCAGCGGCACGTCGACCGCGACCGCCCGGCCGCCGATCGCGCCGAGGCCGTCGATGCGCGCCCGCTCGACCGCGACGAGGCGCTCGTAGGCGTCGGCCTGCGCCTCGAAGCGCGCGACCATGGCGTCGAGGGCCCGGTCGTCGCCCAGCCCCGCGCGCTGCGCGTCGACGTCGTCCGCCCGGTCGACGGTGACCGCCGCGAGCACGCCGAGGACCGCCGCGCGGAGCCGCTCGCCTTCGCCCGAGGTCAGCGCCCGGGAGAGGCTCGCGTCGTCCATCCGGTAGCCGAGCACCACGCTGCTCTCGGGGCCGACCAGCGACGCGTTCGGCTCGGCGACCGCCTGGTAGCGCACCCGGAGCTCGACCGCCGCGCGGAGGAGCGCGGTCATCTCGGGCTCGAGCCCGGCGCCCTCGATCGCGGCGAGCGCGTCGGCCTGGGGCCCGGTCACCTCGCGGTCGTCGAGCACGTCGGTGCGGCAGGCGGCGCCGGGGCCCACGCCGCCGGGGCAGACGCGCTCGACGTGCCGCTCGATGGCGTTGCCGTGCGCCTCGATCTCGGCCAGCAGCGCCGGGCCGCCGACCGCGGTGATCAGCGCGTCGAGGTGATCGAGCGTGGTGTCGCGCTCCATCCACTCGTCGCCCTCGAGCACCTGCACGAAGAGGTTCACCTCGGACTCGACCGCGCGGCCGTCGGCGTCGAAGCGCAGGCCGGCGAGCGAGACCCGCTCGTGGCCGTGGGTCTGGAAGAACCAGCCGCCCTCGCGGTGGAGCGAGTCGAAGAGGAGCTCCTGGGCGCCGCCGGGGGTGTCCACGCGGACGCTGCCCTCCTCGGCGATGGTGGTCTGGAAGAAGCGCATGCCGAACAGCTCGACGCCGGCGTGCGACACCGCCGAGAGGCCCGAGCGCGACACGTCGTACTCGAGGGTCACGCCGGCCTCGCCCCGCGCCGAGAGCGCCTGCGCCAGCCGCACGTCGCCGCGCGCCGCCTGGGACAGCGCCTCGGCGAGCCGCGGGTCCTCCTCGCTCAGGTCGAAGCGCAGCCGGATCACGCTCATGCGGGTGCTCCGGCCGGTCCGCTCGACCTCGGCGCTCACCATGCTCAGCCGCTCGTTCAGCTGGCGCTGGAGGGCGCGGTCGAGGAGCCGGCCGAGGTCCACGTCGCGGCCGCCGAGCGAGACGTTGGTCCGCGCGAGCCCGCTCACGCCCCAGCCGTCCTCGAGCGCGAGGCGCGCCGAGCGCACGCTGCTCCGGTCGGTGCCGACGTCGATGACCGCCTCGTCGCCCTCGAGCCGGACCACCTGCACGTCGAGCTCGCCGGCGATCTGGGCCCGAAGCGCGGCCGAGACGACGAGGCTGTAGGTGAGGCTCCCGGGGTCGGCGACCACGATCGGCACGCCCGCGCCCACGTTCACGCCGAAGGCGCCCTCGCCGCGCAGCGCGAACGCCTCGCCGGGCCGCATCGCGCGCACGTCCTCGAGGTCGCGCGGGGCCACGAAGCCGCGGGTCTCGCGCAGCGCGGCGTAGATCGCCTCGGGCGAGGTCCCCGCGTCGCGCCGGGTGGCGTGGATCGCCCGGCCCTCGACCGAGCCGCGCAGCCCGAGCGCCGCCGAGCCGTCGAAGCCGTCGCCGTCGATGGCGAAGCCGTGGTCGAGCCCGGCGTCGAGCGCGAAGCGGCTCTCCACGAAGACGTCGTCCTCGCTCGCCCGGAGGTGGCGGCGCCGCGTCTCGGTGACGGTCACCGAGAGCTCGCGCTCGCCGAAGCGGGCCAGCAGCCCGGCGCCCAGCGCGTCGAGGTCCTCGACCAGCGGCTCCTCGGCCGCCGTCTCCGCGAGCCCGAAGGCGGTCACCTCGCCGATCTCGACGCCGACGCCGTCGCCCGAGAGCGCGTCGTTCAGCCCCTCGCTGGCCAGCCCGGTGCCGCGGGCGCTCAGATCCGTCAGGTCGAGCTCGCGCAGGTCGTCGTAGAGGGCCCGGATCGAGTCGAGGCCGTCGCACTTTCCGGTGCAGGTGACCGCGCGCGACTCGGGCGCGGGCCCGGTCTCGGCGCAGGCGGAGAGGAGGAGAGCGAGGAGAAGAATGCAGCGCTGGGTCATGAAAAGGCTCCGAATCGGCCGACCCTAGCTGAAAGGTCACCCTCGGGCCATCACCGCCGTCGCGCGCGTCGGGTCTTCGCCGCCGCGATCATCTTCGCGGGGTCCGTGGTCCGGCACCGGGTCGGGCCGTGGTCCACCTCGACCGGCCCGATGAGCTCCACCGCCCGCAGCGCCTCGGCCTCCAGGCGACCGCCCCGCAGCCCGATCGCGGCCACCGCGTCGAGCATCGCGTCCCGCTGCCGGTTCTTCGCGTCGTGGATCCGGCTGACGATGGACGCGAGCCAGGCGTCGAGCGCGTCGTCGCCGATCGCGCCGTCGCTCATCGCGAGGTGCGCCAGGAGGCGCCAGCCGGCCCGCCCCACCCACTCGCTCTCGCGGCGGGTCCACTTCTTCATCTTGGCCCGCGCGTGCCGGCTCCGGGCGACGGTCTTCACGAACGCGTCGGTGAGCACGTAGGAGTCGAGATCGCGCGCCCACCGGTCGAGGTCCGCCGACGAGAGCGCCCGCGCGTCCGCGATCCGGGTCGCGAGCATCCGGGCGTCGTGGTGGCCGGTGGCCCAGAGCCGGGAGGCGAGCGCCTGGTCGGTGCCGAGCTCCTTCGCCAGCGCGTCGAGGTCGCCGTGCCTCACGCCGTAGAGCGGCGCGCCGACGCCGTGCTTGCGCATCGTGGCCGCCGTCTCCTCCGAGCCCAGGCGCTCGAGCGCCTCCATCGCCTCACCGAGCTTCATGGGATGGAGACGGTAGGCCCGATCGGCGGGACGTCAGGGCGCGACAGAAGCGCCACACGCAAGCGGATCACGGCGTGGCATCACGCCACGGGGTTCCAGACCGGCGCGGGTGCCTACGTTGCTGGCACCCTCGTTGCGATATGAGCGCTCGCGTGTACTCGGAGCATCCCACCCCTCACCACCCCAACTCTCCAGTCCGATGGGCCGAGCCGATCCCGCGGGCCGGGGACCGCTTCGGTGGGTACGAGATCCAGCGGCTGCTCGGGCAAGGGGGCATGGGCATCGTGCTCCGCGCGCACGACACCACGCTCCACCGGGACGTCGCGCTGAAGCTGGTGCATCCCTCGCTCTCGGCGTCTCCGCACGCGCGGGACGCGTTCCTCGAGGAGGCCCGCGCGATGGCCGCGATCCGGCACCCGAACGTGGTGCAGATCCACGCCTGCGGGACCGAGGGCCCGGTGTCGTACTTCGTGATGGAGCTGTTCGACGGGGGCAGCCTCGAGATGAAGATCATGCGGGACGGCCCGATGCCGCCCGAAGAGGCGCTGCCGATCCTGCGCGGGGTCGCCCAGGGGCTCGGCGCCATTCACGCGGTCGGACGCATCCACGGGGACGTGAAGCCGTCGAACGTGCTGCTCGGCCGCAAGCGCTCGCAGGTCGCGCTCACGGACATGGGCCTCAGCCGGGCGCTCGGTCAGGGCGAGCCCGAGGGCGAGGTGCAGGGGACGCCGGCCTATCTCTCGCCCGAGCGCGCGACCGCGCTGACCGTGCCGCCCGCGCTCCAGCCACGCCAGGACGTCTACTCCTTCGCGGTGATGGCGGTGGAGCTGCTGACCGGGCGCCTGCCCTTCGAGAGCGGGCAGCCGCAGAAGCTCCTCGAGATGCACGCCCACGAGACGCCGCCGAACCCTAGCGCGCTCGACTCCACGCTCGATCCCCGCCTCGACGCGCCGCTCCTGCGGGCCCTGGTGAAGAACCCGCGCGAGCGAACGGCGACCCCGATGCAGCTCGTCGAGGAGCTCGAGAGCGCGACTCGCGGCACGAACCGCCCGCTGCGCGTCCTGGTGGTGGACGACGACGCGGACTGGCGCGAGATGCTCGCGCTCGCGATCTCGCGCCGCTTCCCCGGCGCCACCGTCGAAGGCGCGTCGGACGGCGAGCTGGGCATCATGGCCGCCGAGCGGGAGGCGCCGGACATCGCGCTGATCGATCTGAACATGCCCGGGCTCAACGGGGTCGAGCTGACGAGCGCGCTCCGGGCCCTGGCCCCGAGGGGCAAGCTCCCGATCATCGTCATGAGCGGCGAGGGCGGGGCCCGGGACTGGCGGATCCTCAAGTCCCTGGGCGCGGACCGCTTCTTCGTGAAGCCGGTCGAGCTCGACGAGCTGTTCGCGAGCGTCGAGCGCCTCGTCTCCTGAGTCGCAACGGACATTTCCAGGGCGCCGCGACCCGTCTTGCGGTAGTCTCGGCCGCGTGACCGAGCCGACCGCCGCCCACCGCGAAGACGAGCGACACGACGACGCTCCGCTCCAGGCCGACGACCCGCTGGACGAGCTCGACTTCGACCGGGCCGAGCTCGAACACGAAGACGACCTCGAGCACGACGGCGCCGAGGAGGCCGTTCAGGCGGCGGGCGCGTTCTGCACGGCCTGCGGCGCCGAGATGTGGGACGCCTACTACGACGTCGACGGAACCGTGGCCTGCGAGGCGTGCGTGCGCGTGCTCCGCTACGGCCCGCCGGGGTCGAGCGCCGGGGGCCGCGCGGCGCGCGCGATCGCGCTCGGGGGCATCGCCGCCATCCTGAGCGGCCTCGTCTGGTACGGGATCGCCGCCCTGACCGGGCTCGAGATCGGGCTCATCGCGATCGCGGTCGGCCTCGCCGTCGGCTTCGCGGTCCGCATCGGCAGCGGCCACATGGGCGGCTGGTTCTACCAGGGCGTCGCGATGACGCTGACCTACCTGGCCATCGTCGGCACCTACGTGCCCGACCTGATGGACATGATGCGGAACCCGCCGCCCGAGGGCGAAGAGGTCAGCGTGCTCGGAGGCCCGGCGACCGCCCACGCGCAGCCGGCCGAGAGCAGCGCGCCCGTCGCGCCGGTCGGCGACGAGGAGGCGATGGAGCCGCTGCCCACGCCGATCCTCTTCGTTCTCGCCTGCATGCTCTCGCTCTTCGCGCCCATCCTCGCCGGCTTCGAGAACATCATCGGGCTCGCCATCATCGCCTTCGCCCTCTGGGAGGCGTGGAAGGTGAACAAGCGCCCGTACAAGCAGATCTCCGGGCCGTTCGCGCTCGGCGCGCCCGCGGACGGATGAGCGCCACCGAGCGCTGCCCGGCGTGCGGCACGCAGTGGGGCCCGCGGGTGCTGGCCTGTCCGGGCTGCGCGAAGCTCGTGCACGCGGAGGCGCTCGCGCGGCTGGCCAGCGAGGCGAAGGCGGCGCGGGCGGCGGACGACCGCGCGGCGGAGCGGAAGGCCTGGGAGCGCGCGCTCACCCTCTTGCCCGCCGACGCCAGGCAGGCCGGGACCCTGCGCGAGCGGCTGACCGAGCTCGCCCCTTCGCCGGAGGAGGAGCCGGCCTCGAAGCCCTCGAAGGCGCCGCGCTGGCTGGCGAGCCTCGGCGCGTTCGGGCTGCTCCTCTGGAAGGCCAAGGCGATCCTCGCCTTCCTCGCGACCAAGGGGAAGCTGCTGCTCGCCGGGTTCGCGAGCTGGAAGACCGCGCTCTCGGTGGGCGTGTCCTTCGGCGTCTACTGGGCGGCGTGGGGCTGGGCGTTCGCGCTCGGGCTGGTCGGCTCGATCTACGTGCACGAGCTCGGCCACGTCGTCGCGCTCCGGCGCTACGGCATCCCCGCGTCGGCGCCCATGTTCATCCCGGGCATCGGCGCCTTCGTGCGCCTCGATCGCCGGCCGGCCACGCCCATCGAGGACGCGCGGGTCGGGCTCGCGGGCCCCTGGGCCGGCCTCGGCGCGACGCTGATCGTCTTCGCCGTGCACCTCGCCACCGGCTCGCCGCTCTTCGCCGCGCTGACCCAGGTGGGCGCCTTCCTGAACCTCTTCAACCTGATCCCGGTGTGGCAGCTCGACGGCTCGCGCGGCTTCGCGAGCCTCACCCGAACGGAGCGAGGCCTCGCGGCGGCGGTGATCGGCGCGTCGATGGTCGTGACCGCGCAGTGGCTGCTCGGGGTGCCGTTGATCGCGGCGATCCTCCGGGCCGTCGCCGGGCAGGCGCCGGAGGAGGGCGATCGCTTCGGGCTCGTGCAGTACGCGGTGCTCTTCGCGGCGCTGAGCGCGCTGGCGACGGTCAGCCCCCCAGGTGGGCTTTGAGGAAGGCCACGCTGCGCTCCCAGGCGATCTTCGCGTTGGCCTCGTCGTAGCTGCCGAAGGGGTTCTCGTCGTTGAAGAACGCGTGGTGCGTGCCGCCGTAGACGTTGATCTTGGCGCTGCCGCCCGCTTCGCGGATCTGCTTGCCCATCTCGAGGGCCTTCTCCGGCGCCGCGAAGTCGTCGGTCTCGGCGTAGTGTCCGAGCACCGGCGCGGTGATCTTCGAGAAGTCGGGCTGGCTCTGGAGCACGCCGTAGAACGGGACGGCGGCGCCGATGCGGTCGCCCTGCTGGGCCGCGAGCTGGATGACGAAGCCCCCGCCCATGCAGAAGCCCACCACGCCCACCTTGGAGGACGTCACCGCGTCGTGCTTCAGGAGGAAGTCGACCGCGCCGCCGAGATCGCGCGCGGCGTCCTCCTCGGGCAGCGCCTGCATCATCTTGCCCGCCTCGTCGGCGTCGTGCGCGACCTTGCCGCCGTAGAGATCGGGCGCGAGCGCGACGAAGCCCTGCGCGGCGAAGCGGTTGGAGACGTCGACGATGTGATCGGTCAGTCCCCACCACTCCTGGATGACGATGAGTCCGGGGCCCTTCCCGCCCTCCGGCGCCTTCAGATAGCCGTGGGCCTCGTGGCCGTTGGACGGGAACGTGATGTTCTGGTGCGGGTTGTCGTGTGCCATGTCGTCTCCCCTCTACGAGTGGACGGGGAGGCTAGCAGAGAGTCCCGCGGGCCGGGGCTCACCACCCCCGAACGCGGAAGGGGGACGGAGTGAACTTGTGAACCTACGTAGGTGTTCGGACTACGTAAGTTAACAAGTTCACTCCGTCCCCGGGTCTTCATTCAGGGCCACACGGCGCGGCGGCGGGCGACGACCACGCCGGCGAGGAGGAGGAGGGCGAGGAGGCCCGGGAGCGCCCACGCCGCGAGCCTCCACCGCGGGTCTTCGGTGCGGAGCGAGAGGTGCCGGGTCGGGCCGGGGTCGGGGGGCGCGAGGAAGGGGCCCACCGGCTCGGGCGCTGCGGCCGCGGAGACCGGCACCCGCGAGCCGTCGGGGTAGAGCGCGTGCACGTCGAGCGCTCCCTCGGGGCGACGCGCGTCGCCGACCGTCCACCCGAAGCAGCTCGCGTGACCGGCCACCAGCCGGGCGGGGCGCGCGCTCGGGCGGCCGCCGAAGAGATCGCCGATGCGCGGCGGGAGGACGGCGCGCACGCCCGGGCCGACGACCTCGAACGCCGGCGCGTCTCCGTCGAGCTCCGAGACGAGCGCGTCGGTGAAGCTGCAGGTCCAGGCGTCCTCCACCACGGTCCAGGGGCCGCGCGCCGGAGCCGGAGGGCGCCGCCACGCCGGGTCCACCCGGAAGCGGACCGGGCGGTCCGGCGATTCGGCGAGGCGCAGGGACAGCTCGCCTCCCGCGGCCCGGAACTGCAGGCGGCGCACCCGGAGGTTGCCGTACGTCTCGAGCACGTCCTCGATCACCGGCCGGCTCGCCTCGAAGTCGAGGCTCACGTACGGGCCCGCCTCGGCGAACATCCAGATCGTGGGGTCGGGCGGGAGCACCTCGCCGTCTCGCGCGGAGAGCGAGACGCCGGCCATCGCGCACTCCGCGGCGGCGGGGCTCGCGACGGCGAGGGCGGCGAGGAGGACCGAGCTGAAGAGGCGCATGCGGGCTCCGACAACGCCCGCACGGAAAAGTTTGGCCCGGCGTCCGCCGCCCGATGTGAGACCCTCGCCCCAGGGTGTTCGTCTTCGGCAGCAGCGGCGCGGCGGAGCTGGTGGGCGCGCTCCTCTATCTCTTCGGCCCGGCGCTCATCGCGCTCGTGGGCAGCGCCTTCACCGCCGCGCTCACCTCGGCGTCCATCGCGCTCCTGGTCGGCACGCTGCTGCACGCCTTCGGCCTGTCCCTCGCGTTCGGCTCCCACCGCCTCCGCCGCCCCGGGCACTGGCTCGGCCGGCCGCTGCTCTTCGCGGTGGCCACCGCGATCTTCACCCTGGCCGGGTTCGCGTCGATCGGCGTCGCGCTCGGCATCGCCACCGGGGACCGCGCCGGCTGGTGGCTGGCGATGGCGCCCGGCTCCGCCTTGCTCGCCCAGCTCGCCTCCGCCGGGGTCTGCGCGGTGTGGCTCCTCCAGCACACCGGGGGCCTGCTCGGGGACTGGATCGAGCAGCTGCCGCTCCCGCGGACGGAGCGCTTCGAGCTGGGCTGGCGACGCACGCGGACCGCGGCCCGCTGGCTCGGCGTCACGCTCTGGCTCCTCGCGGCGCTCGCCCTCTTCGCCGCCTCCGCCTTCGGGGTGATCACGGGTCTGGCGCTGATGATCGCCGCCGACGCGGCTCGCCGCCTGCTCGCGGTCCACACCGCGCTGATGGCGCTCGGCGTCGCGGCCAGCTTCGTGGTGTTGATCCGCCAGCTCCCCCGGCTGCGCCGACCCGAGGCGGGGCGCTGGATCCCGAAGCTCCGGCTCGCGCCCGCCGCGTCCTGGCCCGGCCACGTGCTCCGCGTGCTCGCCTCCTGGCTCTCGTGGCTGATCGGCGAGGCGCTCGTCGTGCTGAGCGGCGGGCTGTGCGTGCTCGGGCCGTGGCTCGCGGCGGTCGCCCTGGCGAAGGAGGGCGACGTCCCGTTCGCGGCGGTCGGGGTGGTGATGACCCTGCTCGGCGTCGGCGGCCTCTATCTCGGCCGGGTCGGCGGCTGGCTGCGCCCGCTGCGCGGCGAGGCGCCCGAGGCCGACGAGACCGAGGCGGCGAATCTCGCCGCGCCCGCCGCCGGCGGCTTCTGATACCGTCCGGCGCGTGCTGGACGGAAAGCGAGTCGCGATCGTGATGCCGGGGATCGACGTCGCCGCGACGATCGAGCGCACCGTGCGCGCCATCCCCGAGGGCGTGGCCGACGAGATCCTCTTCGTGGACGACGGGAGCACCGACGACTCGGTCGCGGTGGCCCGGCGCCTCGGCTGCACCGTGGTCTCGCACGCCCGGAACCTCGGCTACGGGGCGGCGCAGAAGACCGGCTACCGCGAGGCGCTCGCGGGCGGCGCCGACGTCGTCGTGATGGTGCACCCGGACTTCCAGTACAAGCCCGAGCTCGTCCCGGCGATGGCCGCGATGGCGGTGCACGGCGGCTACGACGTGGTGCTCGGCTCGCGCATGCTGGTCCGCGGAGCGCTCGCCGGGGGCATGCCGCGCTGGAAGTGGGTCGCGAACCGCGGGCTCACCGTCACCGAGAACCTGATGATGGGCGCGGGGCTCAGCGAGTACCACACCGGCTATCGCGCCTTCACCCGGCGCGCCCTCGAGACGCTGCCGCTCGCCGACAACCGCAACGACTTCGTCTTCGACAACGAGACCCTCGCCCAGGCGATCTGGCTCGGCCTGCCCATCGGCGAGATCTCGTGCCCGGCGAACTACTTCGACGAGATGCAGACGATCACGTTCCTGCCCGGCATCCGCTACGGGCTCGGCTGCCTCTCCACCGCATCGCGTTTCCTCCTGCACCGCCTCGGCAAGCCGTCTTCCATGCTCGACCCCGGCGGCCGCCGCCTCGACGCCTGGACCGAGGGGCGCCGCGTGTGATCACATGACGAACGGATAGGTGACGCGGAACGAGTCCCGGGTGAAGGCCGGGACGCGAGCCGCGCGCACGGCGCGGGCGACGCAGGAGCGCACCGGCGGCGCGGCGTCCCCTCCGGTGGCGGCGGCGCTGCGGACCGAGCCGTCGCCGGCGAAGTGCACGGTGACGATCACGCGCCCTCCGCCCCCCGCGCCGCAGGCCCGGACCGCCGCGCCGACCCCGTCCATCGCGCGACGCACGTCGGCGCGGGTCGGCTGCGCGGGGCGGGTCGACGGACGCTCCGGGGCGGGCCGCTCGGGGGGCGCCTCGGGGCGGCCGGCGCGTTCGATCAGCTCCTCGAAGCTCGGCTCTCCGCGGCGCGGCGTCGCCTCCGCCGCTCGGGGCGCGGGAGGCTCGACGCGCGTCCGCGGGCGCCGGCGCGGGGTCTCGGTCCGCGCGACCGGCGGCGCGCTCGGAGCGGCGGCCTCCTCGGGGGCCGGGTCGTTCGGATCCTCGACGTCGCTCGGGGCCGGCGCCTGCGCGGCGACCGACGGCGCGGGCTCGGGCGCCGCCGCTCCCGGAGCCGTCGACGGGGCCGGCTCGTCGGCCACGACCACCGCGGGCGCGTCGACCGGCTGCGGCGCCACCCGAGGCGCGGCGGGGCGCGTCACCCACACCAGCGCGACCGCGGCGGAGGCGAGCACGCCGAGAGCGCCGACCGCGCCGAGCGCGAGCGCGACCCCGCTCGGGCCTCGCCGCGGCTCCGACCCGAGCACCGGTCCGAGCGCCGGCGCGCCGAGCTGCGCGGTCGGCGTGCCGAGCGCCAGGAGATCGTCGACCCGGTCCTCCTCCCGGCTGGCCACGGCCACCGGCGCGGCCGCGAGGGCCCGGATGTCGATGAGCCCGGAGCCCTCGGTGCGCCTCGGCGCCTCGGGCGCGGCCTTCGGCGCGAGGCTCGAGAGGTTCGAGAGCGAGAAGAGCACCGAGCTCTCGTTGCGCGCGGCGGTGAGCGACGGATCCGTCGGCTCGACGGCGGGCGCCGGCTCGCGCTCGGCGAAGAGATCGCGGCGAGGCGCCCAGTCGCCCATGCCCTCGCGCCACACGAGGGTCTCGTCGTCGATCGTGCCCTCGGCCGCCAGGCGCGCGAGCGCCTCCTCGGTCCACGGCCCCGACTGCTCGCCCCGCACGAGCGCGTACCAGCTGCCGCCGTCGCCGTCCGCGGGGGACTCCACGAGGTCGCCGCGGATCTCGATCGGCGCGCTGCACCGCTTGCACCGGATCCGGAGCGTCCGCCCCGCCACCTTCTCGTCCGCGATGGCGTACCTCGCGGCGCACGTCTCACACTGAACCTTCATCGCCTCTTCCCCCGGACGGACCACGCCGCCCGCCCCGGCCGCTCGCCGGGTCGTTCCATCGCGCTCGGGGCGGCTCGAGCCGCGCCCGTACGAGTAGAGACACGAGGCCCCCTCGAGGCTTGGGTGAAGAATCGACGCCCCACGAGCCGCGCGGCTCGGCGTCACTCCGGGATGGAGGCGGGCGTGTCGTCTCGCTGCGCCCAGAGCGCGTCGACGGTGGCCGGGGGGAGCGGCTCGCTCTCGAGGGCGGGGCCGGGCGCGGGGTCGTAGGCGAGCGCCTCGACGTCGACGTCGTGGCCGAGCGCGACGAGCGAGTCGCCGGCGACCTGGCGCACCGCCGAGTAGGGGTCCTGCGTGAGCCGGGCGAGGGCGGGGAGCAGCGTCTCCACCTCGGAGGCCTCGCGGGCCGGCGCCCAGCGGGTGTGCCACGCGGCGAGCGCGCGCTGGACTCCGTCGCCGGTCAGCATCCACACCGCGCCCGCCGGCAAGCTCTCGTGCGAGTCCATGAGCGCGGGGCGCTCCTGCCCGTACCACTCGGCGAGGTGATCCGCCGTCCAGCCGAGCGAGCGGTCGAGGTGGCAGAGGTTGCAGGCGTTCGGGCGCTGACGCCCGGCGGCGCCGCTTGCGGTCGGGCCGTCCATGCGGTGGCTGCGCGTCGCCATGAGCAGGCCGTAGCTGGTCTGCGGCATGTGGCACTGAACGCAGCGGCTCCCCTCGCTCTCGGGCGCGTGGTGCGTGTGCGCCTCGAGGTTTTCGCCCTCCTCGGCGTGGCAGCCGGTGCACATCGCGTCCGACGCCCGGGCCGGATCGACCTGCTTGTTCGGGTCGCCGTCGTGCATCGAGTGACAGCTGGTGCAGGCCATCTGGCCCTCCAGGTAGCAGCCCGAGCGGATCATCGAGGTGTACTCGCGGCCGGCGACCCGGACCGACCCGTCGCGCCAGAACGCCTCCACCGTGTCGAGCGTGTCGACGTCGAGGTGCTCGAGGCTCGCCTCGTGCGCGTGCCGGTCGGCGGTGCGGTGCACGGCGGTGACGTCGTAGACGTCTGCGAGCCGGGTGCCCGGGCGGAAGTCGACGTGATCGTCGGGCGACTCGTCGTCGGGGTAGATGGCGTGGCAGTAGCCGCAGACGCTCGCGCTCGCCTCGTGGGGGAGGCGACGCGGGTTCACGATGGAGTCGTCGCCGGCCCCGCGGAGGTGGAGCGCGTAGCGCCGCGCCGGCGATCGGTTGAGCGCGACGTGTCGCTCCCCCGGCCCGTGGCACTGCTCGCAGCTGATGCCGAGCTCGACCACCGAGGTGTCGACGTCCTCTCCGAAGCCCTGCGTGGTGGGGTCCCAGGGGCCGCCCGTGGTGTGACAGGCGACGCAGCCCTCGGCCCAGACGTAGCGACGGAGCGGATCGTCGGCGTGCGGCGGCGGGCCGAGGAAGCTGTCGGCGTTGGCAATCCAGCGGCCCTCGCGGATCACGTAGACGAAGGGGAACTGCTCGAGCTTGCCGTCGTTCGACTGCACCCAGTACGCCTGTAGGTGGTGCGAGCCGGTGGTCATGATCACCCGGCGCGCCGCGGGGTGGTCGCGCCACTCGTCGCCCTCCGGGGGGCTGGGGTCCTCGGGGTCGAGCTCGATCGCGTAGAAGCGCCCCTCGTCCTCGAGCACGGTGAAGACGCGCCCGCGCTCGCGGAGCACGCGTCGGTCGAACGGCGCCACCACGGCGTCCGCGGTCGCGACCTGGGTCATCGTGCGGTGGAACGAGCCGTGCCACGAGTCGTGCTGCCCGGGGTGACAGGCGCCGCACGCGTTGCTCGACAGGTAGTCCTCCTGCGGCCCGATCGCCGGCAGGGGCGCGCTCAGCTCCGCGTCGGCCCCGCTCGGCAGCAGCGCGAAGGTGATCGCCGCCCCGAGCACGGCGCCGAAGACCCCGAAGACGGCGCGCTCGAGGACCCTCAGCCCGCGCGCGATGGCCACCGCGATCACGAAGCAGACGGCGGCCACCCCCACCGTCCACGCGACCGCGAGGATCACCCGGCCCTCCGGAGCGAGAGCGCCGCGAGCAGCACCGCGGAGAAGAGCGCGATCGCGCCGAGGGGCACGAAGGCGATGCCGACGCCCGGATCGCCGCCCGCGACGCCGAAGCCCCCGAGGAAGAAGCCGACCGGGAGCAGCACGCTCGCGGCCATCAGGGCGCGCGAGCCGAAGATCGGCGCGAGGCCGCTCGGCTGCGCGATGTGGAGCGTGGCCGCGAACGCCACGTGCACCAGCCCGAGGAGCGCGCCGTGCGCGTGCGCGAGCGTCCACATGAGCCGGCGGGTCTCGTTCTCCGCGTCGAGGTACCACCCGATCTTGAAGCCGTGCAGCGCCTCGAGCGCGACGCCCAGCGAGAGGAACACGAGGAGCGACCACCAGCCGAAGCGGAGGTGGAGGCCGACTCTTCCGATGGGAGCGCGGGAGGTCACGTCGAGACAAACATCGCGCGAGCGCGCGGCGAGTGTCCAGACCCGCCCCGAGGGCCCGGGCTTGGGGGGACCTCGTTGACGCCGAAGCGAGGGGTTCGTAGCGTCTGCCGCGTGAGCGACGCGATCGCGGTCATCGGTCTGGGCTACGTCGGCACGGTGGTGGCCGCTTCGCTCGCCTCGAGCGGGCGGCACGTCATCGGCGTCGATCGACGGCCGGAGCTGGTCGAGGCGCTCTGCGAGGGCGTCGCGCCGATCCCCGAGCCCGGGCTGCCCGAGCGCCTGGCGAGGGCCCGCATGCAGGGCACCCTGCGCTGCACGACCGATCTCGCGGAGGCGGTGAGGGCGTCGGCCGCGTCGCTGGTGTGCGTGGGCACGCCGGTGGGCGAGGACGGAAAGCTGATCGAGTCCGACGTGCTCGACGCCTGCGCGGCCATCTCCGAGGCGGCCGAGGGCCCGCACGTGATCGTGATCCGGAGCACGGTGCCGCCGGGGCTCTACGCCCGCGCGAGGGCGCGCGTCCGCCCCTCCGTCGGCCTCGCGCTGAACCCGGAGTTCCTCCGCGAGGGCAACGCGATCGCCGACCACGAGGCCCCCGAGCTGATCGTCTTCGCCACCGAGGACGCGCACGCGGCGGCGTTCGTGGAGGCGCTCTACGCCGAGCAGCGCGACCGGCTGCACCGCACCGACCCGGCGACGGCCGAGGTGCTCAAGCTCGTGAACAACGCCTGGCACGCAGCGAAGGTGGCGTTCGCCAACGAGGTCGCGCGGGTCACCCGGCCGATCGGCGTCGATCCGTTCGCGGTCATGGAGCTGCTCTGCGCCGACACCAAGCTCAACACGAGCGCGGCGTACCTCCGGCCGGGGCTGCCCTTCGGGGGCGCCTGCCTCACCAAGGACGTGGCGTCCCTCGCCACCCACGCGGCCGAGCACGCGGTCGACGCGCCGATGCTCGCCTCGATCCTCCGCTCGAACGACGGCCACCTCGACTACCTCGTGGACGCGGTGATGAAGCACCGCCCGCAGCAGGCGGCGATCGTCGGCGTGGGGTTCAAGCCGGGCGCGTCGGACGTGCGGGACAGCGCGCCGGTGAAGCTGGTGCACCGCCTGCTCGACCTCGGCGTGCACGTGACGGTGGCCGACGCCGGCATCCTGGACGCGACCGTGCCGCCGCTCGGCATCGACGCGCTCCGGGCCGCGCTCGGTGACCCGCGCGCCCAGGCCGCCCCGAGCGTGGAGCACGCGGTGGCGGGCGCGGACGTGGTCGTCGTCGGTCACCCCTGCGAGGCCGATCGGCGCGCGCTCGTCTCGCTCCACCCCGACGTGCCGATCCTCGACGCGGCCGGCGAGCTGTCCCGCAAGCTCAGCGACGCCGAGCGCGAGGCGCTCGCTCCCGTCGTCGTCCTCTCCCGCGGCTGAATCTCCGGTACCCTCCGCGGCCATGAGCGAGCCGCAGGTCCTGATCGTCCCGACGCACCCCGGCGTGCAGTACCACTTCTGCCGGTCGGGGCTGCCGATCCACTTCCTCGGGCACTGGGACCAGTTCCACTACTGGCGCCCTCAGCCGCCCAACGTCACCAACGTGCTGCCGGAGTTCGAGGACGCGCACCTCGGGTTCGAGCCGGAAGACTACGCGCGCCTCCTCGACGACCCGACCGTCGGCTGGCCGGACCGCTTCGACACGGCGTGGCTGATGTTCAACTGGCAGGTGAAGCTCTTCTGGGACCGCCCCGGCAAGAAGCTCTTCCGGGTGGCCAAGATCCGCGAGCTCCCCGAGCGCCAGTGGGCGGAGCTGCTCGAGCGCGACGACTTCACCGTGGTCAGCTTCTACCCGAACACCGTCGCCTGGCTGAAGGAGCGCTTCGGGGTCTCCGTGCCCTACGTCCCCCTCGGCCTCGACCCGGAGGAGTACCGCCCCGCCACCGGCGAAGACGGCAACATCCTCTCCATCATCCACAGCTACGCCGAGCGCGGCTGGCACCACCACCTCTGGAAGGAGGCGGTCGACGGCCTCCCGGTCCTGCACGTCGATCACCTCGACCCGGACCAGGAGGTCTACGAGTACGCCGACCTCATGCGCGCCCTGCGCCGCGCGCGGCTGTACCTGCACGACGGCGAGCAGGAGTACACGATCACCCTCGTCGAGGCGATGATGACCGGCCTCCCTCTCGTGTCGTTCCGCATCCCCGGCATCGAGCGCTACGTCGAGCACGGCGTGAACGGCTTCGTCGGCGAGACCGCCGCCGAGATCCGCGAGCACTGCCAGCTGCTCCTGAGCGACGACGCCCTCGCCGCGAAGATGGGCGCGGCCAGCCGCGACAAGGCGATCCGCGAGTTCCACGAGGATCGCTGGCGCGCCCAGTGGCAGGAGCACGTCCGGGCCTGGTGCTCCGCGTGAAGCGCTTCCGCATGTTCGGCTCGTATCTCCGGGTCGGCTGGCTCGGACGGACCGAGGTGCGGCTGCACTGGGCCGCGCTGGTGCTCGCGGCCGTTCTCGTCGTCAGCAAGCTGGTCGGCCTCGTGATCGGGCTCGCCACGCTCGTCCTGATGCACGAGCTGGGGCACGCCTACCTGGCGAGGCGCGCCGGGCTCGCGGTGTCGCACATCGAGATGCACCCGTTCGGCGGCCGCTGCCTCTACTACGCGGACTGGGCCACCCCCTGGGACCGGGCGGTCATCGCCTGGGGCGGCGTGCTCTTCCAGCTGCCGCTGCTGGCGATCGGCTTCGGGATCCAGGCGCTGCCGCGCCCCGACGGCTGGCTCGGCGCGCAGATCGCGTCGGTCGCCGTGGTCTGGTCCCTCTACAACCTCGTGACCATCGCCGTGAACCTGATCCCGATGCCGCCGCTCGACGGGGCGGTCGCCTGGCGCCTGGTGCCGATGATCCCGGCCCGCCTCCGCGCCGCCCGCGAGCGCCGCGAGACCCGCGCCGAGCCCACCGGCCCGTCGCGCCGCGAGGTGGCCCTGAAGCGAGCGAAGGCGCGAGGCCTGCGGGTGCTCGACGACGAGTGACCTTGTGGCCGGCGCCCGAACTGGGTGAAGGTGCGTCCATGGCCGACTTCGAGGTGAAGGTTCGAAACCTGAAAACCGGCGAGACGCTCGTCGCGAGCATGGCGAACGCGGAGCAGTGCATCGCCTGGCTCGAAGAGCGCCCGCCCTTCATGGAGATCCTGACGGTGCTGAGCGACGTCTCGCCCGCCGAGTCGCGACGCATGAAGGAGGCGATGCGCCCCTACGACGCCGCGGAGCGCGCGCTGAAGGCGAAGTTCGACGCCGAGAAGGAGGCGGATCTCCAGCGGCGCTACCAGGACGAGATCTCGCGCATCGAGCGCGGCGAGCTCGACGGGGGCGACGAGGACGCCGACCCGAACCGGCCGCTCGCGGTGAAGTACGAGGTCGACACCGGCTTCACGGTGGTGGACGACTCCCGCCCGCTCACCGACGAGGCGCGGGCCGCGTGCCTGGCGTGGGTGCAGGAGCGCAACGCGTGGGTCGAGGGCAAGGGGCAGCTGGTCGGCGAGGCGCACCTCGAGGTGTGGCCGAACGAGGTGCCGGAGGGCGAGGACCGCGTGCTCGAGGGCGGGCGCTTCTTCCCGCGCCTCAAGACGGAGGCCTGATGCGCGCGCTCCTCGGCCTCTCGCTGCTCGTGGTCGGGTGCGGGGGCGCCGCGTGTCCCAGCCCGGACACCGCGGAGGAGAGCGCCGGCGGAGAGGCGCCGGCGGCGGAGATCCGGGCCCTCGAGGACGCCCCGCGGCGCGCCGCGCCTCCGGGCACCGCGACCGTCGCGATCCTCGCGCAGGGACGCAACGCGTTCGTGGCGCGGCTCGAGATGGAGCCCGGCGCCGCGGTGCCCGAGCACGCCGACGCCGACGAGGAGTACATCGTCGTGCTCGAGGGCCGCGGCGTGATCACCATCGACGGCGTCGAGACCGAGATCGGCCCCGGGAGCACCGTGTTCATGCCGGCCGGCGCGACGGTGAGCTACCGGAACGGCGACGCGCCGATGGTCGCCCTGCAGGTGTTCGCGGGGCCGGCCTCGGCCGCGAAGTACGAGCGGTGGACGCCCATCGACGGGTGATCCGATGAGCGACGACGACACGAGGCGGTTCTTCGCGTCCTTCGCCAACGCCGCCCTCGAGCGCTCGCTCCCGCAGATCCGCGAGTGGCTGAAGCGGCGCCTGGGCCCGCGCGCCTCCCTCGGCGGGCTCTCGCTCGAGGGCGAGCGGGTGCGCCTGCGCGACGCGCGGCTGCCCTTCGCCGGGCACCTCGTCTTGCACGTGGACACCGCGCTGCTGTGGGCCGACCCCGCGGCGCTCGTGGCCGCGGGGGTCGACCTGGCCGGCGCGCTGCGCTCGGTCCGGCTCGAGTCGATGCGCGGCACGCTCCACGCCTACCGGGACGGAGAGCCCGCGCTCTCGGCGCCCGTCCGGGTCACCGCGCGCCCGAGCGGCGAGTGGCTGGACGCCGACGTGGTGATCGACGGCGGGTCCTGGCGCGTGGTCCGCGGCGAGGGCGAGCAGGCCCCGCTCGCGGGCCGGGCCCGGGTGCGGGTGGACGGGCCGGCCTGGTCGCTCACCGAGCTGACGCTGACGAGCGGCGACGCGCGGGTCGAGGGCTCGGTGCGCGGGGCCGCGCGCACGCTGGAGGCCGTGGACGTCGAGGTCCGATCGGCCGGGCTGGGCCACCTCGCGGACGCCTTCGAGGCGCTGACCGCGCGCACGCCGCCCCCGATCCCGCTGCCCTGGGGCGCGAAGGTCGACGGCCGCTTCGAGCGCGAGGGCGCCCGGACCCGCGCGCGCCTCGACGGAGGCGAGGGCACGCGGCGGATCGCGCTCCGGGTGAGCCTCGAGGGCGAGCGGATCGAGGTCGCGGAGCTCGAGGCGTGCCTCGGATGGGCCGACGTGACCCGCGCCCTCCCCCTCGTCTCGCCGGACTCCGCCGACGTGCTCGTGGAGGGCCGCCTGGAGGGCACGACGCGCGCGCCGCGCGGCACGGTGACCGCCACCTGCGCCGCCCTCGCCTCGCCTCACCTCGCGCGCGAGACCGCGCTGCTCGCCCGGGTCGACCTCGAGGGCTCGTGGGCGCCGCAGCTGCGGCTCCAGCTCCCGGGCGTCCTGAGCGCCACGCTGCGTCCCACCCTGGAGGACGATCGGCTCGGCGGCGGAGGAGAGGTGGAGCTCATCCCGGCCTCGCTCCGGGTCCGCGGCGCGGAGATCGAGGGGCCGCCGATCGGCGCCCCGATCACCTTCGACGGAACCCGCGCCGCGCCCCGCGCCGAGGCCCGCTTCGCCACCCCGACGCTCACGGCCACGCCCTCGCGAGGCAAGCTGCACGCGCGGCGCCTCGAGGGGCGGGTCGGCTACGACGGCGGCCTCGTCTTCTCGATCCAGGCGCGCGTCGGGCCGGGCGCGATCCGGCTCACCGAGGAGCGCGCGTCGCTCGCGCGGATCGACCGGAGCGACCTCGAGGCGATGCTCGCGCTCGTCGCGCCGCGCCTGCTCGAGCGCGCCCGGCTGCCCGAGGGGACCCAGCTCTGGGCGGAGCTGCGCCGGCGCGGCGACCGCCTCGAGGGCGAGGCGCACGCGGAGGCGGCCCGCTCGCGCCTCTCGCTGGCCCCGCTCCGCCTCTCGCGGGCGGAGGGCTGGGAGGGGACGCGCATCCAGAGCCTCTTCGACTTCGAGGACGCCCGGGAGGCGGGCCTCTGGCGGGCGCAGATCACGCCGCGCGGCAAGGTCGAGCTCGAGGCGCGCGTCGCCGGGGAGGCGCTCCGGATCACCGCGCGGAGCCGCTCGCTGGAGCTCACCGAGCCGACGCCGCTCACCCTGGAGCGGGCGCGGGTCGAGGCGGTCGTCACCGCGGGCCGGGTGGAGATCGAGACGCTGGAGGGCGCGCTGCTCGACGGCGCGCTCGAGGCGAAGGGCCGCTGGACGCGCGACGAGGGCCTGCTGATCGAGCGGGCCCGGCTGACCGGGGCGCGACCCTGGGGCGAGGTCCGCGTCGACGCCTCGGTCCGCGGCACGCTCGAGCGGCTGCATGGGACGGCGGAGGCGAAGACCGAGGAGAGCGCGCTGAAGCTCACCCTCGGGCTGCGCGACGGCCGCTTCGACGAGACGCGGCTGGAGGGCTGGATCGAGCCGGCCGATCTCCCGGCGCCGAGCGGGCTTTCGCTGACCCCCGGCGAGCGCTGGATGATCCGGGGCGCGGTATCGGGCCCGGTCCGCGATCCTCGGGTGACGCTCGAGGCCCACGCCCCGCGGCAGACGGTGGCGCTCGGTCGGCGCGTGGTGAGCCTGGAGGACGTCTACGTGGCGGCCTCGGGCACGCGGGCGACGCTCGACGTGTCGGAGCTGCGGGCTCAGCTGCTCGGCGGCCGCCTGCGCGGGTCGGGACACGTGGGCCTCGGCGCCTTCCGCGGGCTGCTCGGCGAGCTGACGCTCGAGGGGATCGATCTCGGGCCGCTCGAGGCGCCGGTGTCCGGGGAGGCGAGCGCCCGGCTGGTGGTGCACCGCCTCGACCCCGGCCCGCTGCACGCGCTGCTCCGCCTGCGGGTCGCGTCGCCGCGCTACCCGGCGCTCTCGCGGCTCACGCCCACGCTCGACCGCCTGGGCCTCCCGGCGCTGCCGACCGACGGGGACGAGCCGATGCTCGCGAGCGTGCGGCTCGAGGACGGCGGCCTGGAGGTCTTCGCGCTGAGCGCGGGCGTCGAGGGCGCGCGACTGACCGGCGCGCTCGCCAAGGCGCCGCTCTGGTCGGGCGCGCTGTACGTGCACGCGAGCGAGGCGTGGCTGAGCGGCCACCGCCTCCTCCGGATGAAGGGCGGCCTCACGGTGCCGCTCCGGGTGGAGGGCGACGGGCCGATGCCCCGGATCCGCCCCGACGTGCTCGCGGCGATCGACGCGTGGATCGGGAAGAGCCGGGTCGGCGCCTCCGTGCAGCGCCTCCTCGATCAGCTGGCCGCGAAGGCGCCGCCGCCGGGGGCCCGTCCCCCCCACGACGCAGGCGCGCTCGCCGGCACCGACACGCTCCTCGATCGGGTCGCGCGAGGCGACGGCGCCGACCGCGCGGTGGAGGCCTTGCTCGACCGCGGGCTCACGCCGAAGGAGCTGGCCGACGCGCTCGCGAGCGGGAGCCGACGCACCTAGACGTGCTCGTGATCCCGCAGGTGATCCATGCAGTAGGCCTTGCTGCCGCTGCACTTGGAGCAATAGCGGAACTGCAGCTCCGGGTGGCTCTGGTCGGTCCGGCCGCAGGTGGTGCAGGTGTGGCGGACGGCCGTCTCCGCCTTCTCGACCTGGCGCGCGACGCGATCGCGGCGACGCTGACCGCGCAGGCGCCGGACCATGTCGGGGCCGCAGAAGAGGAAGAAGGGGATCACGCCGGCGAACGCCACCGCGACGATCGGGAGCGGGGCATCGGCGAGCCCGAAGATCATCAACACCGCGGCGAGGATGCCGAGCCACTTCGCCTTCACCGGCAGGATGAACATGAGCAGCAGCTCGTAGTCCGGGAACTGGTAGGCGAACGCGAAGCCGATCACGTAGATGAGCGACACGTTGGTGACCGGGACGAGCGGGAAGGCGAACGAGGTGGCGACGGTGAAGAGCCACCACGAGAAGATGAAGGCGTTGAACTTGAAGTCGCCCCAGGCGCCCTGGAGCGCCTGGCCGAAGAGATAGGTGACGTAGATCCCGATCAGCGCGAGGAAGAGGCTCAGGCTCGAGCCCGCGGTCACCGACGGCGGGAAGAAGACGAAGCTGACGAGCCGCCAGACCTCGCCTCCGAGCACGTGGGCCGGCGAGAGCGGGATCTTCGAGAGGAACTCCGGCTTCGCGAGCGCGAGGACCAGCGTCGCCGTCTGCCCCCCGACCAGGAACAGGATCAGGTTCGGGATCGCGAAGCGGCCGAGCTTTCGTTCGAGCTTTCGGAGCATGCCCCGCCGGGTCTACCGCAGCGCGCGCGGAGGCGCACCTCCGGTCAGAAGGTCCCCTGGAGTCGCAGGCCGGCGCCGTGGCTGGAGAAGTCGGGGGCCACCCAGGCCTCGACGCCGGCGTCGCCCTCCGCGTCGGGCCGCGGCGCGAGCGGGTTGCGGTCGCCGAAGCGGTAGAACGCCATCCACGGCATCAGGTAGCCGGCGAACACGCCGATCGCGGCCGAGGTGAGCACGTCGCCGATGGAGTACTCGTCGGTGAACGCCCACATCGTGCCGGCGAGCGCCGCCGCCGCGACCCCGCCGATGCACGCGGCCGGGCCCTCTTCGTTCATCTGGCCGTGCAGGCACATCAGGCTCGCGCTGGTGAACGTCATCGTCGCGCGCGCGCCGGGGTGGAAGGGATCGATCTCGCAGTCGTCCCCGTCGCAGGCGGCGGCGATCTGATCGGGGTCGGCGTCGCTCAGCCGGTCGAGCCCGAAGCTCAGGCCCTGCGCGAGCGCGTGGGCCATCGCGTCGACGGCGAGGATCCGCCACCACGCGTCCTCGTGGGAGCGCCGCCGGAAGGGCAGCGTGGCGTCGAGGATGAGCTGGGTGGAGAGCACACCGAACGCGAGCGCGTCGGCCAGGCCCTCGGCCCAGAAGCCGCGACGCACCTCCTGGCCGCCGAGGAACGACCGCACCACGCGATCGCCGAGGCCGTTGTCCTCCCCGAAGTCCGCCCGCAGCCGGAGCTGTCGGTGCAGGTGCTCGGGGAGCTCGATCGGGCCCATCAGCTCGAGCTCCGGGCGGAGCACCGGGTCCGGGCACCGAGGCCCGCCCACCGCGCTCGTCAGCCCGGCCACGAGCCCGAGCACGCCCTCGCCGGACGCGGGCGTCGTCGACGCGGACGAGCCACAGGGCGACGCGCTCTGGGCCAGGGCCCGAGCGGGCAGCAGGCCGAGAGCGGCGAGGAGACAGGTGAGGGGACAGAGACCGCGGACGCGCACCACCGACAAAGATGAGGCGCTTCGCGCGGACGGCAAGCGCGACGCGCACTCCCGGCGCGGCGATCGGGCCCTATCTTCGCGGCGTGCGCGCAGCTCCGTGCATCCTCGCCGTCTCGCTCCTGGCGTGCGGCGCCCCCGAAGCGAGGCCCGATCCGCCTCGCCCCGGGGTGGTCCGCCTCACCCTCGACGCGAGCGACGGCCTGAGCGGCCTCACCACCGACGGCGAGGGCGTGCACTGGGTCGTGCCCGAGCGCGCCCGGACGCTCTACGCGATCGCGCCCGACGGGACGCGCCTGCACCGGCTCGTGGGGCTGCCCGAGGAGGTCGACGCCGAGGCGATCACCTGGCTCGGGGGCCGGCGGTTCGCGATCGGCACCGAGTCGCCCGTCGCCGACCGGACGTCCGACCGCATCGTGATCGTCGAGGTGGAGGGCCAGGAGACGCGCGTGATCGAGGAGATCGACATGCCCTACGCGGAGCTCGGCGCGCGCCCCGACGACAACGACGGCATCGAGGGGATCTGCCTCGCCGACGGGGAGCTGCTCGTGGCGATCGAGCACGCCTATCAGGAGAACGGCGCGCGGGTTGCGGTGCTCGCGCGGCGCGCGCTCGATGGCGGCCCGTGGCGGGCGAGCCGGGTCCGACTCACGAGCCCGATCGGCAAGCTCTCCGGGCTCGCCTGCCGATGCACGAGCCGGGGCGTCGAGGTGCTCGCGCTCGAGCGCGGCCTGCGCGGCGAGGAGTGGGCGGGGCGGGTGGTGCGCATCCCGCTCGACGGGCCGGAGCCGCTCGCGGCCGAGCTGGTCGTCGACCTCGCGCCGCACCTGCCCGACCACCCGAACCCCGAGGGGCTCACCTTCGACGGCGACGATCTGCTGATCGTGGTCGACAACCACTACGGCGTGGCCACCGGGCCGAGCGAGCTGCTCCGCCTCGCGCGGGCCGCCCGACCCGCCGGCGCGTGCCCTCCCGCCGCCGGCCGTGTTACAGCGCGAGCATGGCCATGAACGCGATCGCCGTCCTGAAGGTGTCTCCCTCCGTCGTCTTCGCCGCGCTGCCGGAGGAGAACGGCGCGCGCCGCGCGCAGAACGGGGAGACGGTGAAGATCGAGCCGCTCGAAGACGCGGTGAAGGTGCACCTCGGGGTCTCGCTGACCTCCGAGCCCGAGGCGCTCGCGGAGCGCATGGACGACCTGCTCGGAGAGCTGCTCGACCTGCACGAGCCGACCAAGGGCGTCCCGGTCTACCCCGACTCGCACGCGCTCGCGGCGACGAAGTGGAACGAGGTCGTCGACGAGCTCGGCGCGGCCGCCGACTGGATCCCGGTCCAGGCCGAGGACCCGATGCAGGCGCTGCTCGGCGGCATGGGCGGCATGGACCTCGGCGCGATGATGCAGCAGATGGGCGGCGACCCCGCCGCGCTGATGCAGCAGGCGATGCAGATGGCGCAGCAGCTCGCGCAGAGCGGAGACCTCGGCGACCTGACCAAGATGATGGGCGGCATGCAGGGCGGCCAGATGCCCGACCTCGGCGCGCTCGCCGACCAGGCGCGCGACATGATCGAGAAGGACCCCGGCCTCGAGCAGCGGCTCCAGCAGCAGATGGAGCAGATGGGCGGCCTCGACGCGATGAGCGCGCAGGCCGAGGCGATGCTCGCCCAGAACCCCGAGCTCGCCGAGAAGCTCCGCACCCAGCTCGGTCGCTCCGACTCCGCCCCCAACCCCGACCCCGCCCCCTCCCCCAACTCCGAGGCCTCCCCCAACTCCGACCCCTCCCCCAACTCCGAGGCCTCCGACTCCGACTCCGAGTGAGCTGACCCCTCCCTACTCGCCCCTCCCCACTCCCT
>JAYZQJ010000082.1:0-66951 GCA_036149055.1 Myxococcota bacterium
CCGACTCCGTCGGCGCCTCGCGCTTCGCGCTCGCGCCGCGACCCCAGCGACGGGGCGCTGGGGGCCCTGCGGCTCGCGCTCGCGCTGCGCGCTCGCTGGCCGCCCGCTGCAGCGGGATCGAACCCGGGGGGATGGCGCGTGCGGCGACTTCGCTGCGCTCGTCGCCTGCCGTCGTCTCGGGTCAGTGTGGCGGAAGCGGGCGGGGGTGCCTCGGCGCCATCATCTGCCACCTCTTGACTCGTCGCGCACGGGCGGCCCGAGTCCGAGGCCGAGCCGGGCGCCGCCGCCCCGCCGCCCCGCCGGCCGAGGAGGTGGCGAGCCTCCATCGCCCCGCCCGCCGGACCTCTGCGCCTCTGCGCCTCTGCGCGAAAAACTAGTAGTCACCGAGATATGCGCGACGGGGAGGAGGGGCGGGCCGGGGCGTAGACTCGCGGCGTATGCCCACCTCGCGCCTCCTCCCGCTCCTCGCCCTCGCGCTGCTCGGCTGCGACCCGGCGCCGGTCCCGGACGACGCCAGCGCGGCCTGCGCGCCGGCTTGCCGCTCCGGCTTCGTGTGTGTGTCGGGCGAGTGCGTCTCGGCGTGCAACCCCGCGTGCGACCCGGGAGAGATCTGCACCCGCGACGGGGAGTGCGTGCCGGCCCCGAGCGACGCCGGCGGAGGCGAGGACGCCGGCCCGGCGCCGGACGCCGGCGGGCGCGACGCGGGGAGCGCGGAGGACGCGGGCGGTCGAGATGCAGGCGGCGGAGACGCCGGCGGCGGAGACGCGGGCGCGCCCGCCACCTGCCCGGACGGAGAGGTGCGCTGCGGAGGCGCGTGCGTCCCGCCCGTGTTGCCCGACGTCGGCGCGCGCACGCCGACGACCGGGCGGTGGGGCGAGGACTGGCTCGACGCGGGCGACGTCGCGGTCGATCCCTGCACCGGCAACGTCGGGCTCGCCTGGCCGCAGCAGGTGGCGCGGGGGGACAACTGGGAGATCTACGTGTCGGTGGTGCCCGCCGCCTTCGGGGCGCCGGCGACCGCGCCGGTCCGGATCACCACCGCGCCCGGGCGGGCCAGCGACGTCGCGGTGGCGTGGGCCGGCGATCGCTTCGGCGTGTTCTGGGCCGATCCCCGCCACGACCCGGCGCCCGAGACCTGCTCGCGCTGCCTCACGGAGCTCTACTACGCCGCCTTCGACCCGGTCACCGGCGCGGTCGTGGTGCCCGAGGTGCGGCTCACCACCCACGCCAGCGACTACACGGCGGGGAGCACCCGCGCGGTCTGGGGGCCCGGCGCCGGCGAGATCGGGGTCGTGTGGACCGACAGCCGCGGGAGCCGGGAGGTGCACGCGGCCATCGTCGACCCCGCCGGCGGCGTGCGCGCGTCGCAGGTGGTCAGCGACGCGCCGGACCCGCAGCGCGGCAACAGCCCGCGGGTCGTGTGGAACGACGACGCCTGGCAGATCCTCTACCGGCACGACGACCCGAGCGGCTCGCGCCCCGACTACCTGCACGTCCGCGCGCTCGACGTCTCGGGCACCCTCGGCGCCGATCTCGATCTCCGCGTCCCCGCCGAGCAGATCGCGCTCACCGCGCGCGGCGCCTTCGGCTACGCGACGATCACGACCGGCGGCTCGCCGCTCTCGCTCCGGCTCTGGGATCTCGGCTGGATGGCCACCACGACGCTCCCGGTCTCCGCCTCGACCTTCGACGGCAGCCGCGGGCTCGTGTGGGACGGGAGCGCGCTGTACGCGACCGACACCGGGACCACGCTCGAGGTGATCCGGTTCAACGACCTCGGCACCGAGACCGGCCGCATCCCGCTCACCTCCGACAGCCGGACCCGGGCCGCCAACGATCTCCGCATGCACCGGATCGGCAGCCGGCTCGTGGTGTCGTGGTGGTGGTCCACCGGCGGCCTCAGCCCGGTCGCCCATCAGCAGGTGCACGTGGTCGAGAGCAGCGCGGCCATGTGAGATTTCTCCGCCAGACCGTCAGTCCGGGCGCCGAGCTCGCGTCCGTGCCGGCGTGAGCGGGAAAGTCCTCCAGATTCCTCTGTTCGTGGAGCGCCGGGCCGACGCCGGGCGCGGGGCGGACGCGCCGACCGAGAGCCGCTACGACGCGGTGTCGGATCCGGAGGCGGCCGAGCTCGGGCACGCGCTGCTCGCCCAGCTCCGTGACGAGCCGCTGACCGTCACCCAGCAGGCGCTGCTCGACCGGGCCAAGAGCGACTCCGCGGCGGACCGGCGGGCGCCGACCCCGGTCATCGAGGACAGCGAGGTGCTGCTCACCCTCGGGCGCGAGGACGGCGCCGAGGTGCGGGTGAGCTGGCGGCGCTACAAGGGCAGCGCGCCCTTCCTGGACATCCGGCGCTGGGAGAAGGTGGGCAAGGGCGAGTTGCGCCCGACGCGTCAGGGCGTGACCATCCGCGCCAAGGAGCTCGGCGGCTTCGCCCGGACCGTCTCCAAGGCCGTGCGCCGCTTCGCCGGCGGCTGATCCCCCGCGTCATGAGTCACCGCTACCCGCGCCCCGCCATCCTCGACGAGATCGACCTCGACCGGCACGCGGTCATCGAGGCCTCGGCGGGGACCGGCAAGACCTACACCCTCGAGCACCTGGTGGTGGAGCTGGTCCTCGCGCGGGAGGTGCCGCTCGAGCAGATCCTGGTCGTCACCTTCACCGAGAAGGCGACCCGCGAGATGCGAGAGCGGGTCCGGGCCAAGCTCCGTGACCTGCTCGAGCCGCGCGCCGAGCCGCCGGACGAGACGGAGCCCGCCTGGGTCGTCGACGAGGCCGCGCGGCGGCGCCTCGGGGACGCGCTGGCGGTCTTCGATCGCGCGCCGATCTCGACGATCCACGCCTTCTGCCAGCGCGTGCTGACCGAGAGCGCGTTCGACTGCGCACGGCTGCTGCGGCAGGAGCAGGTCGAGTCCCGCGAGGTCTTCGGCGAGGCCTTTCGCCAGGAGCTGCGGGTCGCGCTCGCGCCCGGGGCCGCGCTCGCCCCGGTGCTGCAGCGGGCGCTCGCCCAGTGGGACGTGCAGCGCCTCGAGGACAGCCTCTACCGCTGGTACGCCGAGCGCGGCACCCCGGAGCCGCGCTTCGACCGGGCGCGCGCCGAGGACGCCCTGAAGCGCCTGCCCACCCGCCTGGAGCTCGGTCCGGGCGGCTTCGCGCGTCGCGCCCTCGAGACGGGCCTGAGCCGCAACCCGAAGAAGGAGATCCCGGGCATGCTCGCCGAGCTCGCGCCCGCGGTCGAGGCGCTGCGGGCGGGCGGCGACTTCTTCGGCGCGCTCCTGGCGTTCTGGGACTGGGCGCAGCGGCGCGCGCCGGGCAAGCGGAGCTACCTCCAGTACTGCCGCCACTACCTCGGCCGGGCCAAGGCGCCGCTGACCGCGCTCGGCGACCTCATCGAGACCCTCGGCCGCTGCGCGGGCAGCCCCCTGACGGTCCTGCTCGGCGAGATGCTCCCGCACATCGCCTTGCGTCTGTCCGGCCGCAAGAGCGAGCGCGGGCACTTCGACTTCGACGACATGCTCCGCATGCTCCGGGACGCGCTCTTCGCCCCCGGAGGCGAGGCCCTCGCGCAGGATCTCCGGCGGCGCTACCGGGTCGCGCTCGTCGACGAGTTCCAGGACACCGATCGGGTGCAGTGGGACATCTTCCGCCGGGTGTTCTTCGAGGCGCCGCCCGAGGCGGACCGCCGGCTCATCCTCATCGGCGACCCGAAGCAGGCCATCTACGGCTTCCGCAACGCGGACGTGCACACGTACCACGCGGCGCGGGACGCGGTGACCTCGGGCGGCGGGCAGGCGGTGCCGCTCACCGTCAGCTTCCGCTCCACCGCGCCCCTCGTCGCGCAGGTCAATGCCATCCTCGAGGCGGGCTTCTTCACCGGGGTCAACGCCTACCCCCACCCCGTGAGCTGCGGGCGTCCCGAGCGCCGCGCGCTCGACGCGGAGGGGCGCGACGCGCCGCCGGTGACGCTCCTCCACCTCGTCGGCCGGCCGGAGCTGCGCCGCGCCTGGGTCGAGCGGGCGCTCGGGCGCTTCGTCGCGGCCGAGATCCAGCGGCTCCTCGAGGGCGGCCTGCGCCTCGACGACGGGGAGGGCGCCGAGGTGCGGCCGCTCGCGCCCTCGGACGTGCACGTGCTCTGTCGCAGCAAGCGAGACGCGGAGGCGGTGGGCGCGGCCCTCGCCGAGGCCGGGGTGCCGCACGCGCACTTCAAGCAGGAGGGCTTGTTCCAGACGGAGGCGGCGCGGCACGTCTGGGAGCTGCTCCGCGCGATCGAGAGCCCCGACGATCCGGTGCGGCGGCTGCATGCCTGGCTCACGCCGTTCTTCGCGGTGCCGCTCGACCGGCTGGCCGACTGCCGCGACCTGCCCCCGCAGCACCCCCTGGTGGCCCTGCTCGCGCGCTGGCGAGAGCTCGCCGAGGGGCAGCGCTGGGCGGCGCTCTTCCGGGCGGTCCTCGAGGAGTCCGGGCTCGCTCGCCGCGAGCTCTTCGCCGCCCAGAGCGAGCGCCGGCTCACCGACTACCAGCACATCCTCGAGGTGCTGCTCGAGGAGACCCACCGCGGCCGCCGCTCGCTTCCGGAGCTGCTCGCGCGCCTCGGCGCCTTCATCGAGGAGCGCGAGCTGCCGCCGGGGGAGAGCGGCAACGTGCACCGCCTGGAGAGCGAGCGGAACGCGGTGCAGCTCCTCACCATGCACAAGTCGAAGGGCCTCGAGGCGGAGGTGGTCTTCCTCGTCGGCGGCCTGAGCGAGGTGCGCTCGGACGGGCTCTCGCCCAAGGTGTTCCACGACGACGAGGGGCGGCGCGTCGCCTGGATCGGAGACCCCACCGACGCGGTGCGCGAGCGCATCGAGCGCGAGCGCCGCGAGGAGGCCGAGCGCCTGCTCTACGTCGCCCTGACCCGCGCGCGTCGGCGCCTCTACCTGCCGTACTTCGGCCCGCCTCCGCCGGGCGTCGAGGTCTCGGGCGAGGCGAGCTTCGAGCTCGCCGCGGAGCCGCCGCAGGTGGAGGACGTCGCCCGCGCCCAGCTCGACTTCTTCTTCGAGGACCCGCAGGCCGACGGCCAGAACGGCGCGACCCGCGAGCGGTCCGCCGAGCACCCCGCCGGACACCCCGCCGAACACGAGGGCGAATACGAGCTGCGCCGCCTCGACGGCCCGTATCGCGTCCTGAACGATCGCCTGCAGGCGCTGGTCGGCGCCGGACACGCCTTCGACCGGGCCGAGATCGACGTGGCTCCCACCCGCGACGCCGGGGCCGATCCTCGGCTCGCGCTCGACGCGTGGGCGCCGCCGCCCGAGCTGCTCACCGTCGACCCGGACGAGGAGGCCGCCTTCGAGCGGCTCCGCCGGAGCCGCGCGGGCTTCGACGTGACCTCCTACACCCGCATGAAGCGGCTCGCGGGCGGCTTCCGCCCGGCCGAGGAGCGCGCCGAGGGCGCGGCCACCGAGGCGCTCGTCGCAGACGCGGTGGACGCGGCGCTCCCCGAGGCCGACGCGCTCCCCGGCGGCGCCGCGGTCGGCGTCTTCCTGCACGAGGTGCTCGAGCACCTCGACTTCGCCGAGGCCGCCGGGCTCGAGACATCGGAGGCGCTGCTCTCGCACGCCTCGGCGCTCTTCGAGGCGCGCGCCGACGCCAACGGCGTGGAGCGGAGGTGGCTCGGGCAGGCCGCCGCGCTCGTGCACGCCACGCTGCACGCCGAGCTGCGCCTCGCGGACGGCGCCGTCCTGTCCGGCCTGTGCCGCGCGGGCCGCCTCGCGAAGGAGCTGCCGTTCCTGCACCCCATCCCCGAGCCCGATCACCCGCGGCTCGGGCAGGGCGCGCCCGTCGTCGAGGGGCCCGGCCTGCGCATCGACCGCGGCTTCGTGCGGGGCGTCATCGACCTCATCGTCGAGCACGAGGGCCGCCACCACGTCATCGACTACAAGAGCGACCGGCTCCCGAGCTACGGGCCGGGCCCGCTGACAGACCACGTCCAGAAGAACTACGCGGTGCAGGCGCGGCTCTACACCCTCGGCGCGCTCAAGGCCCTCGGCATCCACGACGAGGCCGCCTACGAGGCGAAGTTCGGCGGGCTGCTCTACCTCTTCCTCCGCGGCCTGGGCGGCGAGGACTCGGCGTCGTGGACCCTGCGCCCGAGCTGGGACGACGTGCGCGGCTGGGAGGAGGCGCTGCTCGAGGAGGCCCCCTGGGGCTACCCGCTGCCGCCACTTCGCGCCCCGTCGCGCGTGCATTCGAGGTAGGCTCCCCGTCCGGGAAGGGACGGGGTCGATGGAGCTCATCGAAGAGACGGCCATGAAGGTCGGCTGGCGCGTCTGGCAGGCGCGTCCACCGCAGCCGTCCCTCACCGTCGTCGTCAAGGCGACGTTCGAGATCCCCGAGGAGGGCGTCTGTCGCCTCGCGGACGAGCAGGCGCTGCCCACCGGCGACCTGCACCACGACGACGATCCCGAGCGGAGCCTCCGCTACGCGTCGGATCTGGAGCTGCTGAAGCCCCGCGCGGAGTGCCTGGTGGTGGGGAGCTTCCACGCGCCGGGCGGCCGCCCGGTCCCCCACTCCAAGGCCGCGTTCCAGATCGGCGCGGTGGGCAAGCAGCTCGCGGTGTTCGGGGATCGCGCCTGGGGGGCGTCCGGGCCGGGCGCGCCGACGCCGATGACCACGATGCCGCTCGCCTGGGAGCGCGCGGTCGGGGGCCCCGGCGTCTACGAGAACCCGGTCGGCGCCGGCCTCCGCGCGGTCCAGACCGAGTCGGGCGCGGTGACGCCGATGCCGAACCTCGAGGACCCGGCGCAGCTCTGGATGTCGCCGGGCGCGCGGCCGAAGCCGATCGGCCTGGGGCCGGTCCCGCGCACGTGGCGCAGCCGGATCCGCTTCGCTGGCACCTACGACGAGGTCTGGCAGCAGACCCGCTACCCGTGGTTCCCCGAGGACATGGACTGGCGCTTCTTCAACGCCGCCCCCGAGGACCAGCAGATCGACGGGTGGTGGCGAGGCGACGAGGAGATCGCGCTCCGGCACCTCCACCCGGCCCACCCGACGGTCCGCTGCCGGCTCCCCGGGCTGCGGCCGCGGGCCTTCCTCGCGCGCGCCGGCGAGTCCACCCTCGACCCGGTGGGCCTGCGCCTCGACACCCTGGTCGTCGACGCCGACGCGGGGCTGCTCTACGCGCTCTGGCGGGGCGTGACCGAGGTGAAGAAGGAAGACCTCTCGGACGTGACGCACCTCTACGTCGCCGAGCAGGCGCCGGGGGCGCGGACCAGCGACGACGCCTTCCAGGCCTCGTACCAGGCCAAGCTGGACGCGCTCGCCGCCGAGGCGATCGCGGAGGAGGCCGAGCCGGCCCCGACGTCGAGCCTGGAGAAGCAGCAGGCGATGCTCGCGGCGATGGTCGACCCGAGCGCGCCGGGCGCGAAGTGGGCGCACCTCGATCAGGCGATGACCGTGCGCGGCGACGACACCGCGCTCCAGGAGGCCCTGCGGGAGGCGATGGAGCAGAAGCGCGCCGCCGAGGGCGGCATCCGCTCGGTCTTCGACGACGCCCTGAAGCTCGGGCCCCGGAGCGAGGAGCGGGAGCTGTCGCCGGAGGAGCAGCTCGAGCTCGAGATGCAGCTCGCCCTCGGCGACATGCTCGACCCGACGGAGGACCCCGGGCGCGAGCGCGTGCAGGCGGCGGCGCGGGCCGGGGAGAGCCTCGAGGGGGCGGACCTCAGCGGCGCCGATCTCGGCGGCCTCGACCTGGTGGAGCTCGATCTCCGGGGCGCGATCCTCGCGCGGGCCAACCTGAGCGGCGCCCGGATCGAGCGCTGCAAGCTCGACGGCGCCAACCTCGCCGAGGCCGAGCTGTCGATGGCGAGCTTCGACGGCTGCTCGCTGACCGAGGCCGACCTCACCAGCGTCCGCGCCCAGCGGGCTCGCTTCCATCACTGCGATCTCTCGGACGCCGTCGTGCGCGAGTCGTTCGTGCGCGAGGCCCGCTTCGGCTCGTGCACCCTGCGGCGCACCGAGCTCGCGCAGAGCGACCTGGCCGACACCCACTGGATGAGCTGCACGCTCGACGAGGCCGACCTCAGCGGCGCGACGCTCGAGCAGGCGGTCTTCCGCGACAGCACCCTGGTCGACGCCTGGCTCGAGGGCGGCGTGAAGGCGCGCCGGCTCCGCCTCGACGGCTGCGACGCGACCCTGCTCCGGGCGTCGGAGGGCGGCGACTTCCAGGAGGCGAGCTTCAAGCGGGCGAGGCTCGACGGCGCGCGCTTCGGTCAGGCGAACCTGCGGCGCGCGAGCTTCAACCTCGCGACGCTCTCGCGCGCCGACTTCAGCGAGGCGTCGCTGCTCGAGGCGGCGCTGGTCGGCTGCGATCTCCGCCACGCCCGCTTCGACGGCGCGTCGATGGTGCGCGCGGCGCTGATGAAGTCGAACCTCATGCAGGCGCGGTTCGAGGGCGCGAACCTCACCAGCGCCGACCTGCGGGGCGCGAGCCTCTACCAGGCGGAGCTCTTCCACGCGCGGCTCGACGACGCGCGGCTCGACCTCGCGGACACCGAAGGGACCCGGCTGCGATGAGCGAGGTCGTCCTGGAGACGGTCGAGGCGCTCACGGCGGCCCTCGGCGCCAAGCGCCGGCTCAGCCGCGCCCTGGTGAAGGGCGTCGAGCTCCAGGGGGTCGACCTCTCGAGGGCGCGCTTCGTCGACGTGCGCTTCGAGGGCGTGCGGCTCCGCGGCTGTGATCTGAGCGGGGCCGAGCTGCGCGGGGTGCGCTTCGCCGGCGGCGCGATCGCGAGCTGTCGCCTCCGCGACGCGCGCTTCTCGAGTGACTGCGTGCTCGGCGGGCCGGGCGAGGAGCTCGACCTGTCGGGCTCGAGCTTCGGGCGGGCGACGCTCGAGGGGCTCGATCTCCGGCACGTGCAGCTCGGCGGCGCGCGCCTCGAGGACGCCCGGCTCCGCGGCGCGATCCTCGAGGAGGCGAGCCTCCCCGGCGTGTCGCTCTCGCGCGCCGATCTGCGGGAGGCGAAGCTCGCCGGGGCGGCGCTCGCGGGCGCGGACCTGAGCCGCGCGCGGCTCGACGGCGCGGACCTGAGCCGCGCGCTCCTCGACGCGACGGTGCTCGAGGGCGCGAGCCTGCGCGGCGCGCGCCTCGCCGAGACCTCGATGGGCGGCGCCACCTGCGACCACGCCGACCTCGGCGGCTGCGATCTCCGGGGCCTCGCCGCGCCGCCGCTGGCGCTCCGCGAGGCCCGGCTCGAGGAGGCCAACCTCTCGGGCCTCGCGCTCGCGGGCGCGACCCTCGAGGGGGCGCGGCTCGCCGGCGCGTCGCTCCTCCGGGCCGGGCTCCGCGAGGCGCGCCTCGACGGCGCCGACCTCACCGGCGCGATCCTGGACGGCGCCGACCTGCGCCGCGCGTCCTTCGCCAAGGCCGCGGCGGCGGGCGCGAGCCTGAAGGGCGTCACCGCCGCGAGCTCGCGCTGGCGCGGCGCGGACCTCGCGGACGTGGATCTCGGCGACGCCGATCTGACCGACGCCGAGCTCGACGGCGCGTGCCTCGACCGGGCGCGGCTGGGCGGCGCCACGCTGGTCGGCGCGAGCCTCGCCGGCGCGAGCTGGAACGACACCGCGATGGCGGGCGCCACGCTCCGGGAGGTCGATCTCTCGGGCTGCGTGCTCATCGGGGCCGACCTGACGGAGGCGGATCTCTCGTCGGCGCGGCTCGACGCCTGTGACCTCTCGGGTGCCCGGCTGGAGCGGGCAAGGCTCGCGGGCGCCTCGCTCGCGGGCGCGCGGCTCGACGCCGCCATCCTCGACGGCGCGCAGGCCCAGGGGGCGTCCTTCGCCGAGGCCTCGCTCGTGCGGGCCACCGTCGACGGCGCCGATCTCTCGCAGGCGGACTTCACCGGGGCGGACCTGACCCGCACCTTCCTCGCCCCGGCCACCCTGCGGGGCGTGCGCTTCACCCGGGCGGCTCTGGCCGGCGCGGTGCTCGAGGGGGCGGAGCTGATGCGCTGCGATCTCACCGACGCCGATCTGAGCGGGGCGACCTTGACCCGCGCGCGGCTCAGCGAGGCCGACCTGTCCCGGGCGAGCCTCCGCGAGGCCCTCCTCGGCGGCGCCTCGATGCTGAAGACGGTGGCGCGCGACGCGGACTTCAGCGGCGCGAGCCTGCGGGGCGCCGACGCCCGGGGGGCCGACCTCCGCGGGGCGCACTTCGTCTCCGCCGAGCTCGTCGAGGCCCGGCTCTCCCTGGCGCGGCTGTCGCGCGCGCTCCTCGAGCGGGCGGATCTGCGCAAGGCCGATCTCGAGCAGGCGAGCTTGCGATTCTGCGTGCTCGACCACGCCAAGCTCGACGGCGCGCGGCTCTGCATGGCGCAGCTGTCGGGCGCGTCGATGCACGCGGCCACCACCGACGGCGCCGATCTCCGCGACGCCGACCTGACCGACGTCGCCGGCACGGATCCCGCCCGGGCCCGCGCCGAGCTCTTCACCCTGCCGAACCGATGAGGTCCCGATGAACGCGCTCCCCCTCGAGCTCCCCCACGCCGGCGCCTTCTCGGCCCGGGTCACCGCCGCACGGGGCGCGCGCGTCGAGCTGGAGTGCGCGCGGCGCGGGCAGGTCGAGGCCCGCAACGCGGCCGCCGGCTACCGTCCCCGGGCCGGCGATCGGGTGCTCGTGATCGAAGGGGAGGGCGGCGCGCTCTTCGTCGTCGGCGTGCTCACCGCGCTGCGCGAGGCCGGCGAGCCCCTGGTGGCCGAGGACGGCAGCGAGGCGAGCCTGGGCGCCGACGGCGTGCTGCGGGTGCGCGACGGATCCGGCGCGCTCCTCTTCGAGCACCACGGCGACCGCTCCGTCGTTCACGCCCCGCGCGGGGATCTCGCGCTCCGGGCCGAGGGCCGGGTCACGCTCGACGGACAGGAGGGCGTCGAGGCGCGCAGCGACGGGCCGATCGAGCTCGCGTCGGGGGCGAGCGCCCTGCGCCTCGACGACGACCGCGCCTCGCTGGTCTCGCCGCGGCTCTCGGCGGAGACCGAGGAGGCGACGCTCCGATCGAAGGACGCCAGCCTCGTGGTCGGGACCCTCCGGACGGCGGTGCACCGCCTCCGCGAGCGCGTCGAGCACGTGGATCGCCGCGCCGGCCGGGTGGTCGAGCACGCGCGCGAGATCTTCCGTGAGGTCGAGGGGCTCGAGCAGACCAAGGCCGGGCGCCTCCGGCTCGTCGCCGAGAAGGCGCTCTACGCGATCGGCGGCCAGACGCTGCTCAAGGCGCGCGAGGACGTGAAGATCAAGGGCGAGAAGGTCTACCTCGGGTAGCGCGCGTCACCCGTTGACGATCACCTTCGTCTGAGACGGGGCGATGACGTTGCCGGCCGGCGCGTTCGCGCTCGCGCCGTTGTGCGCCGTCGTCTTGAGCATGTTGACGATGTCGTTGCCCTCGACCTTCACCTTGGACACGCCGACCTTGAAGGTGGCCTTGTCCATGTTGGTGCCGCTGCTCACGCCCTTGAGCGTGCCCGCCTCGTCACCCATGGTGCGCGGGATCTCGGTCGCTTTGGTCACCACCGGCTGGTTGAGGATCTTGACCTTCTTGCTGCAGGTGCCCCCGTTGGCCTGCGTGAGCATGGCGATGTTGGGGAACGGCACCGGGATGGGCGGCGCCGGCGGCGCGGGCACCTTGCACACGTCGGGGAAGGCGAAGGCCTGACCGCCTCCCTTGGTCGAAGCGGGGAACATCAGCGCTCTCCTCTCATCGCACGATCCTCAGGGCTCCGTCGCGGGGCGCGACGAGGATCTCGAAGCGCTTGCGGGAGCCGTCGTCCGCCGGCGGCGTCTCGAGCAGGGCCTTGCCGTCCGGGCGCCGCAGCCACCAGATCCGGCCGCCGCAGCAGGAGACCGGCTCGACCTCGTCGCGCTCGAAGGGCTCGACCCCGGCGGGCAAGAACACGGTCGCGAGCCCCGCGCGCAGGTCGTCGCGGAAGAGCGCCTCGGGCTCGGCGTAGGCGCGCGCGTAGGCCGCGATCTTCGGCTCGAGCTCGGCGACGAGCCCGTCCGCGTCCTGGGCGAGGGCGAGGTCCCGCAGGTGGATCGCGTAGTCCTTCAGCGCCTCGACGTCGTCGTGGGCCTCCGCCTCCTGCAGCTCGTCCGCGAAGTCCGGGGGAGGGCCCTCGGGGTTGGCGTCGAAGAGCAGGAAGAAGGTCTGCGGCACGTCGAAGTCGGGCTCCTCGCCGTCGGCCTCGCGCTGCCGGGAGTCGGCGATGCGCTGGCGCAGCTCGTCGTGGAGCGCCGCCTCGAGCACGAAGGGGCCGGCGCCGGGCGCGATCGGCTCTCCTCGCGCCGCGATCGGCACGTTGACGAAGATCTCCGCCGCCTCGAGCGCGTCCCGCGCGTCCTCGGGCTCGCCGAGGGGCCAGACCCGCACCTCGACCATGTTGTCCGAGGGGAGCAGGTAGGGGTTGGCGGGCGGCGCGAAGTGCTCGGCCTGATCCGGGTCGGTCGCCTCGAGCGCGATCAGCGGCAGGTCGTTGAGCAGCACCTCCACCCGGCAGCCGTCCACGATGGCCTCGAGGTGGTGGATGGTCTTCGGCCGCGGCGGGGGCGGGCCGTCGTCCTCGGCCGGCTCCAGCGGCGGGAGCTCTTCCTCGGGCGGCAGGTCCACCGCGGGCGCGTCGTAGTTGGGCTCGATCATTGGTTGGCCGCCAGGAGCTTGCGGGTCGGGCTCGCGCCCGCCTCGAGGTGCACGGCGAGGCTGCAGCCCCTCACGGAGCCGCTCAGGTAGCGCCGGAGATCGCTGAGCGAGACCCAGTCTCGCGACCAGCTGCGGGCGCCGATCACGTCGAGGTCCTCGCGGATCGCGTTGGCGAGCGCGTCGACCGCCTTCGGCACCTTGTCGAACGCGGTGTCGCGCTCGACGCGGGCGGCGATGAGGTCGGCGCACGAGCTCAGCGTGTAGCGGGTCTCGCCGTCGTCGGAGAACACGCGGATGTCCCACCCGCGCGTGAGCACCCCGAGGATCACGCGGGAGATCGCCGTCTGGCTCATCGTCGGCGGCTGATAGGGCTCGTCGCGCGGCCACTCCAGGCCCCACCACGGGCCGGGCGGCACCAGCTCCCACTCGTGCACGTCGGTCCAGCTGATCCCGAGCACGCCGGCCGAGGTCTCGCAGGTCGCCGTGATGCCGGTCCACCGGGCCTTGGCGTCGACGCTGACCATCGAGTTGCGCTGGTTGATCCCGATGAAGGCCTCGGTCTCGATCGCGGTCTCGCCCTTGGCGTTGAACTTGAAGACGTAGCCGGCCTCGGCGCGGGCGCCGAGCTCGCCGGTGAGCTTGCCCTTCACGCCCGGCAGCCGGAAGCCCGGCGCGCCGTCGGGGCTCTCTCGCTTCATGCCGCACTCGACGCCCAGCTCGCCCTTGAGCGCGGCGTAGATCTGGAGCTTGAAGCTGCAGGCGCTGACGCCGATGCCGATCTCGAAGGTGACGCTGAAGATCGTCAGGCTGAGCGCGACGTCGACGAACTGGTAGACGCGGTGGTCGGTGTGCTCCTTCCAGTACCACTCGACCGCGACGCCGCCCTGCATCAGCTGCAGGTTCCAGTCGATGTACCAGCCCACCTTCGGGGCGTAGTCCTTCACCATCTCGATGATCTGGCGGAAGGTGTCGGCGTACTTCAGCACCGCGCCGATGACGGCGAAGACGTCGAGATCGACCTTGTCGCCGTCGCGGGAGAGGGTGATGACGTCCCAGACCTTCATCAGGGCCGGGGAGGGCTCGAAGTCCGGGCCCTGCGAGCTGTCGTAGCTCGAGCCGGTCACCGTGAGCGAGCTCGGCCCCCAGTAGGCGTCCTCGGCGGTCACCGTCTCCTTGAGCTCGCCGCCGCTCGCGAGGCCCTTGATCTCCTTGGCGCCCTCCGCCTCGTACTTCGCGCCGCCTTTGTAGCCGGCCATCGGCGGGAGCTTGAACTCGAACTTGAACTGCCGCGGGTTGTAGACGACGACCGGGATCGACGTGGGGCCGGGCCGGATGGTGTGAGTCGTCTTCTCCTTGAACGACCGCCAGAAGCTCGGCAGCAGGATGTTCAGGATGTCGACGTCGCCGTGGTAGGCGACGTCCACCGCGTACGTCGTGTAGCCGCCGGGGTGGGAGCCGTTCTGCGCCGCCTGGCTCGCCTCGCGGCCGGGCGTGGTCACCTCGAGCGAGCCGGGCATGCTGCCCAGGTAGTCGTCGCGCCAGTGGACCTGGATGGAGTCGGTCGTCGCGCCCTTCTCCGGCACGACCTCGATCCGCGTGCCCTTCTCGAAGAGATCGCGGCCGTTCGTCGAGTGGTGGTGGCACTCGAGGATCCAGTCCTTGATCTTGACCTCGTCGTCGGCCTGCGAGGACTCCTGCTCGTCCTCCTGGCTCGCGCCGCCGCCGCCGAGCGCGTGCTGATGGCGGGTGACCACCGGCGCGTCGTCGTCGCGCACGCGGCGCAGGCGCAGGCTGCCGTCCTCGAGGCGCCGGGTCAGCAGCGCGAGCATCTCGAGGTCGCTCAGCGGGCGCGCGGGCGCCATCGGGTCGCTCATCAGGACGTGCCGGAGGACCTCGCGGTTGCCCGGCGAGTCGAGCGCGTCCCGCAGGAAGCACGCCGCCAGCGCGGGCAGGTCCATGTCGTCGGTCGTGACGTCGAGCGGGTGGCCCAGCTCGAACAGCTCCCCCATCGGGCCATAGATCTCGTGGCTCACGCGCCCCTCCTCGTCACCCCAGCATCAGTCGATAGAGCGCCTCGGCCTGCGAAGCGCTGAGCGGTCTCAGCATACGGTACTGCTGACGTGCCCGATCGGTTTGACCGAGCCGGTGATAACAAGACCCCGCGTTGTAACGGACGGTCGCGTCCGACGGGACCTGCTTCAGGATGGCCTCGTAGACCTGCGCGGCGTCGTCCAGCCGGGCGGCGTGATCGTAGAGCCCGCCGAGCGCCCGGAGGAGCCCGAGGTCGTTCACGCCGCCGCCCCGCGCGGTCTCGTACTCCTTCACCGCGTCGTCGGTCTTGCCGGTGTGGTGGTAGCAGGCGCCCAGCCAGTAGTGCGTCGTCGGCGACGTGCTGCCGTTCTTGATCGCCATGCGCAGCGCGCCGGCGGCCTCCTCGTAGCGGCCCGCCGACATGTAGGCGTAGCCCAGCGCCTCCCGCGCCTCGATCGACTCGGAGCGCGCGCTGACCGCCTGTTCGTAGGCCTCGGTCGCCTCCGCGACCTTCTGGAGATCCATCAGCGAGCGGCCGAGCGAGAGCAGCGCGTCGGCGTCCCCGGGCTCCTCCTCGAGCGCGCGGCGGAACGCGGCGACCGCCTCCTCGTGCCGGCCCATCGCGCGCAGCACCCGGCCGCGCCCGCGGTGCGACGGGGCGTCGCCGTCGTAGATGTCGAGCGCGGCGTCGAAGGCCTTCAGCGCGAGCTCGTGGTCGTCTCGCGCGAGCCGCGCGCGCCCCAGCTCGAGGAACGCCTCGAGGTTGCCGGGGCTCAGCCGGGCCGCCTCGTCGAAGGCCTTCACCGCGTCGAGCGTGCGATCGAGCGGCATGTACGCGCGCCCCGCGCCGATCCAGGCGTCGACGAGCTCCTTGTCCTTGGCGAGCGCCTTCTCGAACGCGTCCGCCGCCTGCGCGTGGTCGCCGGCCTCGGCCAGCATCCGGCCCTGCACGGTCAGCAGGCCCGGGTGCGCGGGATCGGCGCGCAGGCCGCGGCGCACCGCCGACTCGATCTTGTCGGTCTCGAGCGTCGCCTCGTAGGCCCGCACCAGCTCGTGGAAGAGCTCCGCGTCGTCCTCGACGTGCCGCGCCGCGCCCTCGAGCGTGCGGGCCGCCTCCTCGAACTCTCCGTCCTCGAGCTGCAGCACGCCGAGCTGCCGGGCCGCGTCGAAGCGACCGGGGTCGATCCGGAGCGACTCGGCGAAGGCGGCCTGGGCCCGGTCCTCTTCGCCGAGCTCGAGCAGCACCATGCCGAGGTCGCGGCGCACCTCGGCGTGCTCGGGGGCCACCTCCACCGCGCGCTCCAGCTCCTCGAGGGCGTCCTGCAGCCGCCCGGCCCGGCGGTAGGCGGCGGCCAGCTCGCGGCGCGCCTCCAGGTGACCGCCGTCCCGGTCGAGCACCTGGCGGAAGCTCGCCACCGCCTTGCCGTCGTCGTTCGCCAGCACGTGCGCGAGCCCCGCGCCGTAGTGCGCCTCGACGTGATCGGGGTGCTTGGCGATCACCCGCTCGAAGCTGCTCGCCGCGTCCTGCGGTCGCTCGAGCTCGAGGTAGACCTTGCCGAGCGCGACCCCGGGCTCGGGCGCCTCCTTCGCGAGCCGGACCGCGTGTCGGAGCGCGCGCATCGCCTCCTCGAGATCGCCCTGCAGGCGGTAGGCGTCGCCGGCCGCGGTGTAGGCGGCGCCGAAGTCCGGGCGCACCCGCGTGGCCTGCCGGAAGGCCTCGGCCGCCGCGTCCGCCTCCTGCCGCGCGAGCCGCACCTGCCCGAGGCAGTACCAGGCGTCGGCGTGATCGGGGCTGCGGCGCACGACCTCCTCGTACTCGCGCAGCGCGTCGTCCTGGTTGCCGCGCTCCTGGAAGCACTTGCCCAGCGCGAAGCGCCCCTCGACGTGGTAGGCGTCGTATCGCAGGCAGTCCTGCAGCGACTCGATCGCCTTGTCCATGCGGCCCATGTGCGACAGCGCGTAGCCGAGCTCCGCGTGCAGCTCGGCGTCCTCGGGCGCGATCCAGATGGCCTGCTCGAACGCCTCGAGGGCCTCCGCGTGCCGGCCCACCGAGACCTGCAGCGCGCCGAGCAGCCCGTGCAGGGCCGCGTCGTTCGGGCGCAGGCGCAGGGCGCTGTGCACCGCCTCGATCGCGTCGTCGATCCGGCCGAGGTCGCGGAGGATCTCGCCCTGCAGCCGGAGGATGTCGAGGTCGTCGGGGGCGAGCACCCGGGCCTCGCCGAGCGCCTTCTCCGCCTGCTCGTCGCGGTCGAGCTTTCGGAGCACCCGCGCGAGCTCGATGAAGAGCTTGGGCACCTCGGCGTCGACCCGGATGCCCTTCTCGTAGGCGGCGACCGCGTCCTCGTGGCGCTCGAGCGAGGCGAGGGCCTGGCCCTTGAAGAGGTAGGTCTCGGCCGTCGGGTCGATGGACTCCGCCTCCTCGAACGCCTCGAGCGCCTCGACGTGCCGGCGCAGCGCGCGCAGCGAGAGGCCGAGCCCGCGGTGGGACGCGTGCCGGTGCGCGTGGATCGCGATCGCCTTCTTGTAGGCGTCGATCGCGTCCTCGTGCTCGCCGAGGTGACGCTTGGACTCGCCGAGGTGGAAGAACGCGGGCTCCATGCGCGCGTCCCGCTCGACCGCCTTCTCGAAGGGGCCGACCGCCTCGAAGTGCTCGCCGTGCTCGAAGTGATGGAAGCCGAGCGCGTAGTGCACCCCGGCCACCTCGGGCTGGAGGCGCACGGCGTGGCGCAGCGCCTTGGTCGCCTCCTCGGCCCGGCCGAGCGCGCGGTAGCTCTCGCCGAGGTGGGAGAAGGCCAGGGCGTAGCCCTTGTCGAACGCGGTCGCGTGCTCGAGCACCTCCACCGCCTCGCGGTGTCGGTCGAGCTTCGCGAGGGTCTTGCCCTTGCCGTCGAGCGCGTGGATCTCGTCGCCGCGCAGCTCCAGCGACTTCTCGAACGCGTCGAGCGCGTCGTCGTAGCGGCCGAGGCGATGGAGCGGCTCCCCCAGGCGGCGGTGCGCCTCGGCGTCGTCGGGCTGGCGCTGGACGGCCTCCTGGAACGCCGCCGCCGCGTCCTCGTCGAGCTCGATGCGCTCCTGCTGCTCGCCGACCGCGAACCAGATCGGGGCCTGCTCGGAGTCGACGTCGAGGGACTTCCGGTAGGCGCGCACGGCGTCGACCGGCTGGTCGGCGTTGGCGCGGGCGAGGCCGAGCGCGTTGAGCACGTCGGTCCGCTCCGGCGACAGGTCGTGCGCCTTCTCGAGCGCGTCCGCCGCCTCCGCCCACGCCTCGTTCCGGCTGCGGCTGATGCCGAGGCGGAACCAGAGCTCGGTCTCCTTCGGGAAGAACGGCGCGGCCCGACCGTAGAGCTCGGCGGCGCGCGCGTGGTCGCCGATCGCGGCGTAGGCGTCGCCCCCCTCGTAGAGCGCCTTGTCGTGCTCGGGCTCCTGCTCGAGGACCTTCTCGAAGGCCTCGGCCGCGGGGGCGTGCTCGCCGACGAGGTTCTGGCAGTGACCCCGCCAGTACCAGGCGTCGAAGAGGTCGGGCTTGTGGGTCGTGGCGCCGGCGAAGCCCCGCGCCGCGCCCTCGAGGTCGCCCTTCTCCAGGTAGGCCAGGCCGAGGTGATAGAAGGCGACGCCGTAGTCGTCCCGGAGCGACACCGCCTTCTCGAGGTGCTCGATGGCCGGATCCAGCTGCGCCGCGTTCCGGTAGGCCTTCCCGATCATGTACCGCTTGACCGGGTCGTTCGGAGCCACGAGGAGCGCGGTCTTGAGCACCTCGATCTGCTGCTCGGCTTTTCTCTTCTCCGACGGGTCGCGGTCGAAGGCGTAGCTCGTCTGCTGCGTGGTCATCGGCGCTGCGCCGATGGTAGGCGGCCACGTCTCCGATCGGAAGGGTCATGAGACGTGAGCCTCCACTCGGCGTGACAGGCCGGAGGGCCGAGCGGGACAGCCGCCGGATCGGCGCGAAAAACGGGGGCCCGCGGTCTCGGCACCGAACCTGAAAAGAAAAAAGACGACCGGCGCCACGCACCGCCGGGAAGGTCCGCGGCGGCGCCGCGTATCAGCCATCCGTTCTCAACGCAGCATTTTCAAGGAGTCGAGACCATGGGAGCCATCGCAGCCATCCTCATCGCCGGCGGTATCGTCGCACTCATCGTGGGCGCTTTCCTCAAGTTCAAGGGAGGCAAGCTCATCAAGACCCCGTTCGCCAAGACCGGCGACGCGGCGTCCAACCCGTCCGTGGCCGACGCCAAGGGCCGCGTCAGCGTCGAAGGCAACGTCCAGTGCCCGCAGCCGCTCGTCGCCCCGTGCTCCGGCCAGCCCTGCCTCTACTACGTGTTGAAGGTCGAGGGCTCCTGGAAGGAGGGCGACAGCACCAAGAGCAAGACCTACCTCGAGGAGAAGATCGCCGCGCCCTTCAGCCTCGACGACGGCTCCGGCGCCCTTCCGATCGACGCCTCCAAGGGCGGTGACTACGACATGCAGACGTCGTTCAACGAGACGAAGAAGGAGGGCTTCTTCGCCGACCTGAAGAACGCGGTGGGCAAGAAGGAGCCGATCATGTTCGGCAACTACGCCTTCGAGAACCCGCCGATGAGCAAGGCGAACAAGTTCCAGTGCACCGAGCGCATCGTCCCGCTCCCCGAGAAGGCCTTCGCCCTCGGCAACCTCGAGCAGGGCGTGCTCACCTCCAAGGGCATGTTCGGCATGATGCTCTCCTCGAAGTCGCGCGACGAGATGATCGGCAGCGCGGCCAAGAACTCGAAGATGGCGTTCATCGGCGGCGCTGCGGCCGCCGGTGTCGGCCTGGTCGTCGGAGTGGTCTCCGCTCTCGTCGGCTAGGTGCTTCCACGTCTCGAAGAGGCCCCGGGGCATCCGCCCCGGGGCCTCGCTTTTTTGGGGGCCAGCGCGAAGCGTCGGCCCCCAAACCCGTGCCCCTGCCCGTGCCCGTGCCCCTGCCCGAATCCGGAGATCCGACAGCGAAACGACGGGGGAGAGGGAGGTGGGAGGCGAGGAGGAACAGCCAGGCCTGGCGCCGCCCCGCCCCCAGAACCGAAACCGCGGCACCCAGCCCCACCGTCCCCCCGATCGAGGCATGGCCCCCCACCGCCGAGGCCCTCCGCGCCCGCCCGAACCTCGTTGGCAGCCCCCTTGCTGTGCCCACCGGCCAAGAAGGAGGAACCATGAAGAAGACCCTGATCATCGGCGCCATCCTCGCCCTCGGCGGCGCGCTCTCGGCCTGCGACGACCCGGTCGAGGAGCAGCGCGAGGAGATGGAGGAGCGTCGCGAGGAGCGCCAGGAGGCCGCGAGCGAGGCGCTCGAGGAGATGGCCGAAGGCGCGGGCGAGGCCAACGCGGCCCTGCGCGGCGAGAACGAGATCGTCCAGGAGGTCGAGGGCATGCGCGCCGAGGAGGCGATGGAGGACACCATCGAGGAGCACGCCGAGGCGATGGAAGAGGAGTGATCGCCCCGACGTGATCACGTCATCGGCGACGTGGCCGCGTCGCGGGGGGCGGTCGGTCGGCGGGGCCTCTCGCGGTCTGCGACGGCGGCACGAGCGCTGCAGAACGGGCCGCCATGTCCCACGCTGCGCCCCGCACCCGGCTGCTCGTCGCGCTCACGCTCGCGCTCTCCGCGTGTGACGGCGCCGCCCCGCCCCCGGACGCCGCCGCGCCCCCGGACGCCGCCACTTCTCTCGACGCCAGCGCACGGCCCGACTCGGGGGTGACCAGGGACTCGGGGACAATCGTGGACGCGAGCCTCCCCGACGCCTCGGCTCACCCGGACGCTGGCGAGCCGGATGCGGGGACCGAGGAGGACGGCGGCCGCTGCGTCGACGGCGACGGGGACGGCCACGACGACGCGCGCTGCGGCGGCGACGACTGCGACGACACGGACGGCGCGATCCACCCCGGGGCGTCGGAGGTCTGCGACGGAGTCGACAATGACTGCGACCCCTCGACGCCAGACGGCTCCGGCGCCGCCTGCCCCGCCGAGCCGCACGCCTCCGCGACCTGCTCGGGCGGGGCGTGCGTGAGCACGTGCGACGCGGGCCGACTCGACTGCGACGCGTCGGCTCCCGGCTGCGAGTCCGACGCCACGTCCGACGACACCTGCGGCTTCTGTGGGGTCCGCTGCGGCTGGGGGGGCTGCGCGATGGGAGGGTGCGATGACCTCGCCCTCGTCGACCTGCGCGCCGGCGCGGCCTTCTTCTGCGCGCGCGCCGCGGACGACAGCCTGTGGTGCTGGGGAGACGTCGCCGCCGCGCCCTACGGCGGGCCCGACGCGCCCACCCAGCGAGCCAGCGGTGTCGCCGCGTTCGACGCGCGCGTCGTCGACGCCTGCGTGATCGACGCGGCGGGGCTCAGCTGCACCGGCACGACGCCGAGCGTCCCCGGGGCGGTGGAGCTCGGGGTCGGCTACCAGCACGCCTGCGCGCGAGACGGCGCGGGCGCGGTGCACTGCTGGGGCGCGAACGGGGAAGGTCAGCTCGGCGACGGCACCACCGTCGACCGCGTCAGCGCGGCTCCGGTCCCCGGCGTGACCGCGAGCGCGATCGACGCGGGGTGGAGGCACAGCTGCGCGATCACCGCGGGAGGCCTCGTGTGTTGGGGCTCGAACGCGAGCGGCGAGTGCGGGCACGGCGTCGCGAGCCCGTCCGCGGACCCGGCGCCGGTCGTCGGGTTCCCCGCGGGGGTGGGAGTGGCGCAGATCGGGCTGGGCGCGGAGACCAGCTGTGCCCGCCTCGTCGACGGCTCGGTCTACTGCTGGGGAGACAACAGCCGCGGCAGCGTCGGCGACGGCACCACCGTGGATCGCAGCCGCGCCACCGCGGTGGGCGGCGTCTCCGGCGCCACCGAGCTGGCGGTCGGGGCTCGGCACGCGTGCGCCGTCGTGGCCGTTGGCGCGGTGCGCTGCTGGGGGCGCAACCTCCGGGGCGAGCTCGGGGACGGCAGCAGCCGAGACTCCTCCTCCGCCGTGGACGTCATGGGGCTCCCGGAGCCGGTGGAGCATCTCGCCGCCGACAGCGACACCACCTGCGCGGTGGGTCGCAGCGGTCGGGTCTACTGCTGGGGGGGCGACAGGGATGGAGAGCTCGGTGATGGCCCGGCCGGTGGCGGCTCGCGCGTCGCCGTCGAGACGGTCCGGCCGACGCTCACGCCCTGATCAGTCCTCGAGGACGGTGTAGATGGCGCCGTCTCCGCGGCGGACGCGGAGCAGGGCGGAGCCGTCTTCGAGGGCCGCGGCGATCTGCGCGGGCTCGGTCACCGTCGCGCCGTCGGCGGCGACGACCACGTCACCCGGTCGCAGGCCGGCGCGGTCGGCGTCGCTGCCCGGGGCGACGCCGTGCACCATCACCCCGGCCCCGCCGAGCCGGCGCTGCTGCGCGGGGCTCAGGCGCGAGAGGCGAAGGCCCTCGGTCGGGCCGGCCTCGGGCGGCGGCGCGTTCCGGCGCGTCGCGCGCTCGGCGCCCGGCCGCTCCTCGGTCGGCCGCTCCTCGGTCGGCAAGGTGAGCGCGGTCGGTCGGCCCTCGCGCATCACGGCGAGGCGCACCGGCGTCCCGATGTCCTTGCGCAGGATCGCGCGGAGCAGATCGCGGCTCGCGCCGACGCGCTCACCGTCGACGTCCACCACCACGTCCCCCGGACGGAGGCCCGCTCGGGCGGCGGGGCCGCCGGGCACCACGTCGGCGATCAGGGCGCCGACCCGCGCGCGATCCCCGAGCGAGAACGCCTGGGCCAGGGCGGGGGTCAGCTCCTGGAACTGCACCCCGATCCACGGGCGCCGGACCCGGCCGTGCGCGATGAGATGCTCGGCGACGCGCTGGGACAGCTCCGCGCTGACCGCGAAGCCGATGCCGCTGGCGCGCCCGAGGATCATCGTGTTGATGCCGATCACCCGGCCGTCCAGATCGACGAGCGGCCCGCCGGAGTTGCCGGGGTTGATGCTCGCGTCGGTCTGCACGAAGTCTTCGATCTCGTTCATGCCGAGCCCGCGCCCGACCGAGCTGACCACGCCCGTCGTCACCGAGTAGTCGAGGCCGAAGGGCGACCCGATCGCGATCGACCACTGCCCCGGGCGGACCGGCTCGGACGCGAAGCGCGCCACGGGCAGGCCGCGCGCCGCGATGCGGATCACCGCGAGGTCGGTGGCCGGGTCGACCCCGATCACCTCCGCCGGCGCGCGTCGCCCGTCCTGGAGCTCCACCTCGATGCGCAGCGCGTCTCCGACCACGTGGTGGTTGGTCAGCACGTAGCCGTCCTCGCGAATGATGACGCCGGAGCCGTTGCCGCGGCTCGTGGCCTCGCGCCCCTCGGCGCGCGCCTCCACCCGGATGGCGACCACCGAGCGCGACACGCGGGCGGCGACCTCGGTGAAGGCGGCCTCGAGCGCGCGCGCCGGCGCGGCGACCTCGGCGCTAGGCTCGGCGGCGCTCGGCTCGGCGACGCTCGGCTCGGGGGAGGGCTGCTGGGCGAAGACCACGCTGGCCGCGACGGTGCCCACGGCGAGGGCCGCCAGCGGGAGGAGCTTCGATCGGGACTTCATGAAGGGACGACTCCAATCGGCGTACGCCGTTGGGGGAAAACGAGCGGGGGTCGCCCGGGAGGCGACGCGCGACCGCGTACCTCAGGGGTAAGAGCTCCGTGGCGGTCCGTCCAGAGTGGGGATCTTCCACGGGAAATTCGCCACACCGCGCCGGCCGCGGCGCCACGCGTGCGGGGGCGCGGCGTGACGATGTCCTCCGACACCCCCATACTGGGGATGGTGCGGGTCTGGACGCGGTGGCAAGATCGCTGGCCGAGGGCGGGCCGCGGGGCTATGCGGCCCCTGGGGGACGCGTGAGCTCGACCGCGAACAGACGCACCGACGTGGCGACCGGCGTGAATCCGCCGGCGCACGGCGCGCTCGCGGTGGTGCGGGACCTCCGTGACGCCCTGTCCCGGGCCGACGTGGAGGCCGCGCAGCGCCTGCGCTGGCTGGCGCCCCGACCCCCCGGCGAGCGGGACCTGCTCAGCGACATGGCCGCGGCGGAGGGCGTCGGCCCCGCGGTGGACCGCCTCTCCCGCTTCTGGGCCCAGGCCCACGTCCGTTTCGAGCACGTCCGGGAGATCGACGGGCTCGAGGCCGAGGTCTACGAGCGGCTGTCCCTCCCGGGGGAGAGCCTGCCGATCGTGTCGCTCGTGCGCCGCGACGCGCCGCACGCGCCGTGGCGGGTGGTCTGCACCAACGAAGCCCAGGACGAGCGCTTCGTGATCTGGATCTCGGTGCGCGCCGACACGGTCGACGAGGCCGGGCTGACCAAGACGCTCGGCGACGCCGAGGTGCTGATGATGGACGACGGCGGGGTGCTCGGGCACTCGACCCGCGGATGGCTCGCCCACGTGCGCGGCCCGTTCGTCCCCAAGCAGTGGCCCGAGGTGCTGCCCGGTGAGGGCGGGCACGTGATCGAGCTCGCCACCGCGCTCGCCCCCGACGCGATGGAGCGCCGCGAGCAGCTCGCCTGGGTCCTCCGGTCCGCCAGCGGCTTCGTGCGGGTCCTCGAGGGGCAGGCCGCGATGCTGCCGGGCTCGAGCAAGCTGCTGCTCCCGCAGGCGCTGGCGGCGGCCGCGAGCGGTCAGCTGTCGGCGATGCAGGCCTTCCGGTTCTGGGCGCGCATCGAGGAGTCGTCCGGCTGGTTCCACACCCGGGGCCTCGGTCAGCTCGGCCTCCCCGAGGTCGAGGCGCCGGTCGACCTGCTGCCGTCGCCCGAGCGCACCGCGCAGCTCGCGCAGTGGATGGGCGCGACGCTCCTCGAGAAGACGCCGCTCCCCGCGCTCGGCACCGAGCTGCTGCTCGGAGAGGACAGCTTCCTCGTCGCGCCGGGCCGCCGCGGGCCGCGTCGCGGCAAGAGCTACGGCCGGTGGGGCGCGATCGGGCTGGTGTCCTCGGACCCGCGCTTCATGCGCGGCAGCCGCACCCGCATGCGCGTCCCCGACGGCATGCGCTGAGGGTCAGCCCTCCTCGACCTGCTGCTCCTCCACGCGGTGGAACTTGGCGAAGTCCATGCGGGTCTTCCCCTCGCCGACGTCCTCCATCACGTCGACGAAGCGGTGCCCCTCGAGGATGTCGTCCGCCCAGTAGAGGTGCCGGGCGTAGATGGTCTGGCTGAAGGTGCCGTCGAGCCCGGTGAGCGACACCGCCAGCCGCACGTCCTCGCGCTTCATGTCCTCGAGGCTCAGCCCGTGGAGGGGGCTCGACGCGTCGATCGGGTGGAAGACCTGCCAGCTGAGCATGAAGAACGGCGACGCGCTCCGCTCGAGGGTGAGCGGGTAGAAGCGCCGCAGGCGCGCGCCCTCCGCGGTGTGAGTGGTGATCAGCGCGTGCACGCTCACGCTCGCCTCGACGACGTCGTTGCCGCGCTCGTTGGCCGCGCGAAAGGTCAGCGTGCGCACCCCGTCGCGCGTCTCGATCACGCAGCGATCGCTGAACAGCACCCGGGCGCGCGGCCGGGCGAACTTGGCGAAGACGATGCCGGTCAGCATCGCGATGCAGAAGAGCGAGGTGAAGGCCTCGAGCGTGACGACGACGTTCGCGTACACGCTGTCCGAGACCATGTAGCCGTAGCCGATGGAGCCGAAGGTCTGGACGCTGAAGAAGAACGCGTCGAGGTAGCCTTCGACGTTGGCGACCGAGCCGGGGCGCAGCCAGTAGAGAAACGCGAACAGCGCGTTGACGCCGAGGAAGACGACCGCGGCCAGCTCCATCACCCGCAGCCAGGTGGTGCGGAGCAGGAAGGCGTAGAGATCGCTCAGCGGGCGGCTCCGGTGGCCGACCCGCTCGATGTAGTCCTCGAGCGGCTTGCGCGGGTTCGTCACTTCTCCAGCTTGGCCTTGAGCAGATCTCCCAGCGTGCCCATGCCGCCCTTCTTGGCCTGCTGCTGACGGTAGTCGTCGAAGACGGCGCGCTCGGCGTCCTCCTTCGCGGCCCGCATGCTCAGGCGCATCTTGCCCTCGGTGGCGTCGATCACCTTGGCGCGGATCTCGGAGCCGAGCGGCAGCTCCTTGCGCACGTCGGCGCCGCGGGGGAGCCCGGTCTCGGCCATCGGGACGAGCCCCCGGCCGGCGCGGCCCTGCGTGCCCGCGACCTGCACGAAGACGCCGAAGCGCTCGTGCTTCTCGACCACCGCGTTCACCAGCGCGCCCTGCACCGGCCGGAGGTTCTTCGCCTCCTCGCCGACCTGGGCGCCCTCCTGCGCGAGCGCGAGCGACACCCGCTGCCGCTTGCGGTCGACGTCGCGCACCACGACGAGCAGCTGCTGACCGACCTCGAGCTGCTCGGAGGGATGCTCCACCCGCGCGCTCAGCTCCGAGACGTGGAGCAGGCCCTCGACGCCGGCCGCCAGGCGCACGAAGGCGCCGAAGTCCGCGAGGCGCGTGACCTGGCCGCCGATGACCTTGCCGATCGGAGCGATGGTCTCGATGCCGTCCCACGGGTCGGCGGCGAGCGCCTTCAGCGACAGCGTGATCTTGGTCTTCGGCCCCTCCTGCTCGATGCGGGTGACCTTCACCTCGACGATGTCGCCCACCGAGAGCACGTCCTCGGGGCGCTGCACGCGGTCGTGGCTGAGCTCGCGCACGGGGATGAGGCCCTCGACCCCGCCGAGATCGACGAAGGCGCCGAAGTCGCGGATCTGGGTGACGCGCCCCCTCGCGGTGGCGCCCTCGTCGAGCTTCTCCATCAGGGTCTCGCGCGCCGCCGCCGCCTCGCGCTCGAGCAGCCGGCGCCGCGAGAGCACCACCTCGCGATCCTTGAGCTCGCTGATCAGGAAGTGGTGGGTCTGTCCGACCCAGGTCGCCGGATCCTCGACGTAGCGGGTGTCGAGCTGCGAGAACGGGCAGAAGCCGCGCAGGCCGGCCACCTGGACCTCGGCGCCGCCCTTGTTCACGCCGGTGATCTTGCCCTCGACCGGGAGCCCCTGCTCGTGGGCGGCGGCGAGCTGGTCGACGCCGGCGTCCTTGCCGAGCGCGGTCCCGAGCTCGATCTGCTGCGCCGAGTCGATCGAGAGGATCTGCCCCTGGACGGTGTCGCCCACCTTCACGCGCAGGTTCCCCTCGCGGTCGGCCAGCGCCATGCGGGGGAAGAAGCCGGACTGCTTGGCGTCGAGGTCGACGAAGACGGCGTCCTGGGTGATGTGCGCGACCACGCCCTCGACCGCGTCGCCCACCGACAGCCGGCGGGCGCGCCGCTCTGGCATCTCCTCGGCGGCGAAGAGATCGGCGAAGCTCGGACCGTTTTTCTCGCTCATGGTCGGGCCGATCTAGCACTGGCGGTCGTGATAAGGGAGGGGGCATGGAGCTGGACTTCCACTTCGACTTCCTCTCGCCCTACGCCTACCTCGGCTGGACGCGCATCCACGCGCTCGCCGAACGCCACGGCGCGACCGTGCGCCCCCGGCCCCTGCTCTTCGCCGGGCTGCTGAACCACCACGGTCAGAAGGGCCCGGCCGAGATCCCGGCCAAGCGCCGCTGGGTGTTCGAGGACACGCTCCGCCGCGCCCTGCTCTTCGGCGTCCCGTTCGCGCCCCCGCCCTCGCACCCGTTCAACCCGCTGCTCGCGCTCCGCGCCACCCTCGCGGCGCCCGAGCCCTCCCGCCGCGCCCTGATCGACGCGCTCTTCGCCGCCACCTGGGGCGACGCGGAGCTCCGCGGGGTGGACCGCCCGGAGACGGTCGCCCACGCCGCCGAGCGCGCGGGGCTCGATCCGGAGGCGCTGCTCGAGCGCGCGAGCTCACCGGAGGTCAAGGCGGCGCTGAAGGCGGAGACCGAGGCGGCGATCGCGCGCGGCGTCTTCGGCGTCCCGACGGTGTTCGCTGGCGAGGCGCTGTTCTGGGGGCTCGACGCGTTCGATCTCCTCGAGCTCCACCTGAGAGGCGAGGACCCGCTCACCCCCGAGGTCCTCGCGCGCTTCCGCGAGATCCCCGCTTCCGCCGAGCGATGAGCTCGTGTTGGGAGATCGATTTCACGCAGAGGCGCAGAGGCGCAGAGATGGCGGCGGGATGGAGACTGGCCGCGCCGTGTCGACCTCGTCGATCGGGTGTCTCTTTCACGCGCCGTTCTGGGGAAAGTAATTTCACGCAAAGACGCAAAGACGCAAAGGGCCTCGGGATGGTGGCTGGCCGGCGGTCACCGGGCTGATCGAGCTCGCTCTCGGGAAGAGTATTTCACGCAGAGGCGCAGAGTCGCAGAGATGGCGGCGGGATGGAGACTGGCCTCGCCGTGTCGAGGCGACCTCGTCGAGCGCGCGGCTCACTGATCTGGAGAGTCCGAGAGGCGTCTCGCGGTCCGATCTTCTCCCTCGTCGCCTTGGGCCCGCCCGTGCCCGTGCCCTTGCCCGCGCGGAGGGGTCCAATCGGAGATCCCGGGGCGCCAACCCGGGGCCTGGCGTGTCTTCCTTCCCCCGGCGGCTCGCCTGCCGCTCACGCTCCGTTCTGGGGAAAGTAATTTCACGCAAAGACGCAAAGACGCAAAGACGCAAAGGGCCTCGGGATGGTGGCTGGCCGGCGGTCACCGGGCTGCTCGAGCTCGCCCTTGGGAGGAGTATTTCACGCAGAGGCGCAGAGGCGCAGAGATGGCGCCGGGATGGAGACTGGCCGCGCCGTGTCGAGGCGACCTCGTCGAGCGCGCGGCTCAATGATCTGGAGAGCCCGAGAGGCGTCTCGCGGTCCGATCTCCTCCCTCGTCGCCTTGGGCCCGCCCGTGCCCGTGCCCTTGCCCGCCGGGAGGGGTCCAATCGGAGATCCCCGGCTCAGCAATCGGGGCGTGGCGTATCTCCATCGCGCCGCCCGCTCGTCTCTGCGCCTCTGCGCCTCTGCGCGAAAAAAATCTTCGCCCAAGTCCGTCGATCGAGCGGGAGAGCCGACGAGAGCCAGATACGCGAACGAAGCGCGAGGAGGGCTAGCGACAGATCCCGCCGCTGGTCCCTCGTGGATCGCAGAGCGCGGAGCCTTCGCAGGAGGTGCAGTCACGGCCGGCGTAGCCGCAGGCGAGGTCGCTGGTGCCGCTGCGGCAGGTGTCGGTCTCGTCGCAGCAGCCGTTGCAGTTGAACGTGTTGCACATCTCGCAGCGGCCTCCGCCGACGCCGGTCTCGGCGCACATCGCGGGGGAGCTGCACTCGACGCAGCGGTTGCCCGAGGAGCCGCACGCGGTCTGGGCGAGCCCGTCGACGCAGCGGCCGTCCTCGGTGCAGCAGCCCTCGCAGTTGAACGCCGAGCACGCCTCGCCGGCGTCGCTCATCGGGGCCGGATCACGCCCGTCGTCGCCGCCGCAGTCGAAGAGCGCGAGGGCGAAGAGGGAGAGCAAGCCAATCGTCTTCATGGTGAGTCTTTCTCACCGCACCGGCGCGCAGCCTCAGCAATGCTCGGGCCATCGCCGCTCCCCGCCACGGAGCGCCGCGAAGCGCGCAGAGCGTGGACCCCCCTTCACGCCGACCGCGCCACGAAGGCGCAGCCGTCAGCCGCGCTCGAGGCGCTCGACGACCTTCACGTAGGCCGCGCGGGCGTCGTCGGCGCTCATGCCCTTGCGCGAGGCCCAGGCGTCGAACTTGGCGCGGCCCTTCATGTCGAGCATGCCCGGGCGCTTGCCGCTGACGTCGCCGCTCGTGGCCTGCTTGAACAGCCCGTAGAGCTCGAGCAGGGCGTCGTTGCCCGGCCGCTTGGGCAGCTTCTGTACGCGGTCGACCGCCGCCTGGAATTCCTTCTCGTCCGCCATCCTCACCTCCTCGAGAGCTCGAGCTTGTTCTTCGCGGCCTTCGCGATCTTCTTGCGGCCGCCCTTCTTCACGACCTCCTCGAGCAGCTCCTCGCCGCCGAGGTCGTCTTCCATGAAGCAGAAGCCGACGTAGTACATCTCCTCGAGGCCCACGCCACGATCCTTGCGTAGCGCGGAGACCACGTCGTACCCGCTCCGCTGCAGCTCCGCGAGGCGGGCGAGCGCGCGGTCGGCGCCGCGGCTCCTCGGATCCAGCTTGCTGTCCTTCAGCCGGATCGAGGCGAGGCGGTAGCGGTCCTCGTCGTCGGCGAGCGAGAGGCGGCCGAGGGCCCGGAGCACCCGGGCCTCCTCGTCGGTCTTGCGGGCCTTGCGCAGCCGGGCGGCCTCGGCGCGCAGCGCGTCGGCGACCTTCTTCGCGTCCCGCTCCACCACGAGCGAGAGGGTGGGGGACCACGACTCGTCGCCCGCGCTCAGCCCCTTCACGCCGGCCTCGAGGAGCTTCTTGCGCATCGCCGGGGTCAGCGCGTCGCGCCGCGCCTCGAGCACCCGGCTCACCAGCTTGGCGCGCTCCAGCTCCGGCGTGTCCGCGAGCAGCGCGACCAGCGGGCCGGTGGCGTCCTCGCGGCCGCCGAGCGCCTCCGCCGCCAGCTCCGCGCGTCGCTTGTCGCCGCGGGCCAGGATGTCCACCAGGGTCTCGGTGGGCTGCTTGCCGCCGAGCGTGCCGAGCTTGTCGATCGCGATGCGCGCCCGATCGAGCTCCCGGTGGAGCGCGAGCTCGCTCAGCGCCGGGGCCAGGTTGGCCGGCAGGCTCATCCCGGCGAGCGTCATCAGCGCCGTCTGGGCCAGCGCGCGATCCGGGGCCCCCGCGGCCGCCACCAGCGCCTTCACCACCTCGGCCGACGCGCCGCCGGCCATCGTGAACCGGAGCGCGATCAGCGCCTCCTGGCGCACCGCCGCCGGCTGCTTCGGGTCGCGGGCGAGCGCCAGCAACGTCGGCGCGGTCTTGGCGTCCTCGAGGTAGCCGAGCACCTTCACCGCGGCCGCCATCGCGCTGACCGGCGGCGCCTCCTGCGGGGCCAGCTTCTTCAGGAACTTCTCCAGGCGCCCGCGGTAGCTCCGGCGCGTCGCCGCGTTCGCCTGCTTCACGTGGGCGCGCAGCTCGAGCGCGGTGGCCCGGTTCGACTCGTCGTCGCCCTCCTCGAGCGCGTCGAGCAGCGCGTCGAAGGCCTCCTTGCCGCCGAGCCGGCTCAGGATCGACTCGAGCGCGCGGCGCTCGTCGCCCTCCGCCTCGGTCAGCCGCGCCTTCACGTCCTTGACCACCGCGTCGCCCACCGAGGCGATGGCGTCGGTCGCCGCCTCGCGCACCCCGGCGTCGCGGCTCGCGAGCAGCGGCCAGAGGGAGGGGAGGGCGGTCTTGGTGACCCCGATCGCGCGCAGCGCGTCGAGCGCGTGGCGCTGCAGGGTCGGGCCGTCGTCCGCGATGACCCGCCCCAGCGCCTTCACCACCGCCGCGCCCTTCGGCTTCAGCTCGCCGAGCACGATCGCCGCCGCCATGCGCCGCTCGGGCGCCTCGTGCTCGAGCATGCTCACGATGCGGTCGATCGGAGACTTCCCCGCCATCCGGCGAGAATACACGCGATCGCGCTTGCCGCGTCCAGGGTCGGTGGGCACCCTTCGGATCGGTGGGGAAGGCCGAAGCACGCAGGGCGGGACACGACCCCGAGGCGCTCCTGGCCGCGATCGAGCGGGCGACCCAGGCGGGGCTCGCCGCGGTCGACGCCGACGGGGTGCAGACCTACGCGAACCCGGCGTTCTGCCGCATGCTCGGCTTCGCGCCGGAGGAGCTCATCGGGCAGCGGGCGCCGTTCCCCTACTGGCCGGTGGAGGAGCGGGCCCGCATCGAGGAGGCGTTCGCGGCCACCGTGGCCGGGACGGCGCCCGAGGACGGCTTCGAGCTGCGCTTCTGCCGGAAGGACGGCGCGCGCATCGACGTGCAGCTGCTCATCGGGGCGATCGTCGAAGACGGGCAGCCCGCCGGCTGGCTCGCCTCCGTCCAGGACATCACCGCGCGCAAGCGCGCCCTCGCCACCCTGGCCGACGCGCAGCGCCTCGCGAGCGTGGGGACCTGGGAGTGGGACGTCGCCAGCGGCGAGGTGCGCTGGTCGCGCGAGCTCTTCCACCAGTACGGGCGGGATCCCGACTCCTTCACGCCCAGCTACGAGGGCTTCCTCGCCCAGGTGATCGACGAAGATCGCCCCCGGGTGCAGGAGGCGCTGCGGCGCACCCTCGAGGAGGGGCGCGAGTACGCGATCGAGCTGCGCATCCGGCGGCCGGACGGCGAGGTCCGCGTGCAGCAGACCCTCGGCCGGCTCGAGCGCGACGACGCGGGGCGGCCGCTCCGCATGTTCGGCACCACCCAGGACATCACCGAGCGAAAGCGCCTGGAGGAGGAGCGGCTCGGGGACACCGTGCACCGGATCGCCGCCTCCTTCGCGCACGAGCTGGAGGAGGGCCGGCTGGTCGCGCGCATCGTCGACGAGGCCGTCTCGTTGGCGGCCGCCGCCTCGGGCGCGCTGGTGGTCGACGGGGCCGCGCGCGGCGGAGACCTCGCGTTCGCCGAGGCCATCGAGGCGGCCCCGGCGCTGCGGGAGGCGATCGGGGCGGCGTGGCGGGCGGGGGAGAGCGTGCGGCGCGACGACGTCGGAGCCGACGCCGCGCTGTCGGAGGGCGCGCCCGCGTCGCTGGTGAGCCTGCTCGCGGTGCCGATCCGCAGCCGGACCGGCGAGGTGCTCGGCGGGCTGGTGCTCGGTCACCCGCGGCCCGGTCGGTTCACCGCGCGGGTCGAGCGCCTGATCGCCGGCCTCACCGCCCAGGCGGCCGTCGCGCTCGACAACGCGCGCCTCTACGGGAAGGTCCGGCAGGGGCAGCAGGCCGCGCAGCTCGCGCGGGCCGAGGCCGAGCGCACCGCCTCCATCCTCGCCGACCAGCGCAGCGCGCTCGAGCAGATCGCGAGCGGGGCGCCCCTGGGCTCGACCCTCGAGACCCTGATCGAGTCCATCGAGCGCCACGCCGACGGCGCGCTGCGCGGCTCGGTGCTGCTCTTCGACGCGGAGGCGCGGGTGCTCCGGCACGGCGCCGCGCCGAGCCTGCCGCCCGCCTACAACGCCGCCATCGACGGCGTCGCCATCGGCCCGGCGGTCGGCTCTTGCGGCACGGCGGCGCACGACGACCGCGAGGTGCTCGTCGTCGACATCGAGACCGACCCGCTGTGGGCCGACTACCGCGACCTCGCCCTCGGGCACGGGCTGCGCGCGTGCTGGTCGACCCCGATCCACGCGGCGGACGGCGCGGTGCTCGGGACGTTCGCGATCTACTACGACTCGCCCCGCGCGCCGACCGACGAGGAGCGGCAGATCGTCGGCACCCTGAACCGCACCGCGGCCATCGCGATCGAGCGCACCCGGGTGGAGGAGGAGCTGCGCGCCGCCAATCAGCGCAAGGACGAGTTCCTGGCGCTCCTCGGGCACGAGCTGCGCAACCCGCTCGCCCCGATCCTGACCGCCCTCGAGCTGATGGAGGACGACGGAGCCCACGGCGAAGAGCGCGCCGCGATCGAGCGGCACGTGGGCCACATGATCCAGCTCGTCGACGACCTCCTCGACATCTCGCGCATCACCCGCGGCAAGGTGGAGATCGAGCGGCGCCCGGTCCCCCTCTCGGAGGCGGTCGAGGCCGCGGTCGAGCTGGCGAGCCCGCTGTTCGAGAAGCGCGCGCATCACCTCTCGGTCGAGGTGCCCGACGTGCTCTGCGTCGACGGCGATCGGATCCGGCTCGCGCAGATCTTCGCCAACCTGCTGACGAACGCCGCGAAGTACACCGACCCGGGCGGTCGGGTGACGGTGCGGGCGGCGCGAGAGGCCGAGGAGGCGGTCGTCCGGGTGACCGACGACGGCATGGGCATCGAGCCCGCGCTCCTGCCCCGCATCTTCGAGCCCTTCACCCAGGGCGTGCGGGGCATCGACCGGCTCGAGGGAGGCCTCGGGCTGGGCCTGCCGCTGGTGCGCAGCCTGGTCGAGCTGCACGGCGGCGTGGTCTCGGTGCGGAGCGACGGGGTGGGGCGCGGCACCGAGGTCGAGGTGCGGTTGCCGCTCGGCCGGGAGGCGCGCGAGGCCGAGCCCGCGCCGCCTCGCCCGTCGCGCCCGAGCCCCTCCGGCGCGCCGCTCCTGGTGGTGGACGACAACGAGGACGCGGCGATGATGCTCGCCCGCATGCTCGGCCGCGCCGGCTACGAGGTGACGGTGGCCCACGACGGCCCGTCGGCGCTCGCCCGGGCGGCGGAGACCCGCTTCGAGCTCGCGGTGGTCGACATCGGGCTCCCGGTGATGGACGGCTACGAGCTCGGCCGGCGGCTGCTCGAGATCGCGCCGACCCGCCTGGTCGCGGTCACCGGCTACGGCCAGGCCTCGGATCGCCGCCGCAGCGCCGAGGCCGGCTTCGCCGCCCACCTCGTCAAGCCGGTGCGCAAGGCCGAGCTCCTCGAGGCGCTCGAGGGCTGACCCTCACCCCGGCTCGCGGCTCACGAAGGCGCGCACGGTGTCGCGGCGCGCGAGCCGGAACAGGATGAAGTAGACGGCGAGCAGGATCAGCGCCTCGAGCACGAACCAGCCGGTGAGCCCGCCCTGCATCGCGGACGTCACCATCTCGGCGGGGAAGGCGGTCAAGCTCGGGTCGTCCTGGATGGCGACGAGCTCGGAGGCGAGCGGGAGCAGGGTCATCACCCGCACGATCGGCTTGCCGATGGCGAAGAGCGCGTTGGCCACGATCGCCTGCTGGCACCACCAGAGCGCGGTGGGGCGCCGGAGGGTGAGGGTGAAGCTGGCCAGCACGAGCAGGGCGGACACGACCAGGTTGGCGGCGCCCAGCCCTCGCACCAGCGGGTGGCCGGTGAGCGTCTCCCGGACGGTGTCGGCGGCCGCGCGGGCGGCCTCGCTGGCCCCCGCCGGCGCCTCGAGCGCCACCGCCGGCCCGGCCAGCTCTCCGTAGCCGCTCGCCACACCGGCGACCCCGAGGACGGTCATCGCCAGCGACAGGATCAGGGTCGCCTTCGCGCCGGGGAGCGAGAGAGGGGTGGCCACGGGCGCGAACGTAGGGAGCCCGGAGCCCGGGCGCAAACCCCCGCCGCAAACCCGGCCGCGAACCGACGCCGCGCTTTTTTTCGCCCGGTCGGGAACCTCGGCGCCCGGCCCGTGTCGAACGCACCCAGCGCCGCTGTCTCCGCGGCCGAGAGGAGCTCATGGAAACGAAGGTGAACGCGATCCTCCTGGTGGCCCTGCTCGTGAGCTGGGGCGCGCTGACCCTCGCGGAGCCGGCCGCCGCGCTCGAGCTCGACGGGGAGGAGGTCCGCGAGGGGGCAGACGACCGGCTCGCGGAGCTCGAGGACGCCTTCGCCACCCACCGGGACGACCCGCGGCTCGCCCGCGCGCTCGCCGACCGCTACCTCGCGCTCGAGCGCCCCGCCCTGGCCATCGCCGCGCTCGGCGCCGCCAGCGCCGACGTACGGCAGGATCCGGCCACCCTGCACCGCCTCGCCCAGGCCTACGAGGCGACCGGCCGCATGGAGGACGCCCTCGCCACCGCGCAGCTCGCCCTCGCCCGCTGCGCCCGCGCCCTCGGCACCTCCGGCGCCTCGACCGTGACCCCGGTCCCCGCCCACGCCTGCTCGGAGCGGACCTACGCGGCCCTCGACATGCACGCCGGCGCGCTCGCCTACATGCACCGCTGGGGCGTCGAGGACGTCCGTCTCGATCCCCGCGCCCGGCAGGCCTACCTCCTGAGCGTCCGCTCGGCCCGGCTCGTCAGCGCCTCCGCGGACTGATCTACTCCACGTCGGGGGCGCCGCCGGGGGCGAGCACCTCGAGGCGCGCGCTCTCGGGGACCTCGACCCGGGCCGCCTCCTCGAGGGCCTGGTCGCCCTCCATCTCGTCGACGCCGGCGCGCCGCGCGATCACGGCGTCTCCCTCCCGGCGGACCTCGTAGCGGGCTCCGGCGCCCGCCCACCAGCAGCGCGCGAGGATCAGCGCGTCCCCCGCGTCCTGGTGGTAGCAGGCGCCGACCTCGGTCCCGAGGTCACGGGCGACCCGCTCGCCGTCGGGGGCGATGCGCACGAGCAGGACCCGGGTCTGCGGCGTCTCGTTCTCGTCGGCGCCGGCGTCCGCGAAGCGGAGCGCGACCGCGTAGCTCGGGGGCGGGCCCTCGGCCTCCTCCTCGGGCGTCTCGGGGGGCGGCGTGGCGGCGCCGCAGCCCAGCAGGGAGGCGGTCAGGATCGCGAGGGCGGCGCGTCTCATTCGTCGGAGCTCATTCCGTAGGAGCGCAGCTTGCGCTGCAGGGTGCGGCGATCGATGCCGAGCGCCGACGCCGCCTTCGTGATGTTGCCACCCTGCCGGGCCAGGGTGCGCTCGATGTGCTTGCGCTCCATCTCGGCGAGGCTCAGGTCGGCGTCGGCGGGTGGCGGGCGCGAGGGCGCGGCGGGCGACGGAGCCTCGCTGCGGCGCGGGCGGCCGCCGGGCTGGGCGAACACGCTCGCCGCGAGCATGCGCCGGACGAGCGCGCCGTCGATCAGCCGGCCGGCGGCGAAGAGCGACGCGCGCCGGAGCACGTTGAGCAGCTCGCGCACGTTGCCCGGCCAGTCGTGCGCCATCAGCGCCTCCTTCGCGTCGGCGGCGAGCTCGTGCTCGGGGCCGCCGAGCCGGGACAGCAGGTGGTTGGCGAGCGGCACGACGTCCTCGGGCCGGTCCCGCAGCGGCGGCAGCACGATCGGGAAGACCTGCAGCCGGAAGTAGAGGTCCTCCCGGAAGCGGCCCTCGCGGACCTCGGTCCAGAGGTGGCGGTTCGTGGCGGCGATGATGCGCACGTCGACGGCGATCTCGCTCGTGCCGCCCACCGGCCGGATCATCTTGGTCTCGAGCGCGCGCAGCAGCTTCGCCTGGCTCTCGAGCGGCAGCTCGGCCAGCTCGTCGATGAACAGGGTGCCGCCGTCCGCGTCGCGGAAGAGCCCGGCGCGCTCGCCGGTCGCCCCGGTGAAGGCGCCCTTGCGGTGGCCGAAGAGCTCGCTCTCGAAGAGGTCTCGCGGCACCGTCGCCGCGTTGAGCGCGACGAAGGGGCCGGCGCCGCGCGGGCTCGCGAGGTGCACCCGCCGCGCGACCACCTCCTTGCCGGTGCCCGTCTCGCCGTACACCGCGACGGTCGCGTCGGTCGGGCCCACCTGGGCGATGAAGCCGCGCACCTGCTCCATCGCGTCGCTCACCCCGATGAGGGGCGGCGCGAACTCGGCGTCGCCGCTCCGCTGGCCCCGCGACTCGGCGATGGCCTGGTTCAGGAGCGGCGCGAGCAGATCCGCGTCGACCGGCTTCTCGAGGAACGAGAACGCGCCGAGCTTCATCGCCTCCACCGCGGCGGCCACCGTGCCGTGGCCGGTGAGCACGACGATCCGGGTGGTCGTGCCGCTGGAGCGCCGCAGGACGTCGAGCCCGTCGAGGTCGCCCATGCGGAGATCGAGCAGCGCCGCGTCGGGAGGCGCGCTCGCGTTGAGGGCGCCGAGCGCCGCCTCGCCGCCGGGGGCCTCGTCGACCTCGTAGCCGAGGCGACGGAGCGCCTTGCGCATGGCGAACCGAAAGCTGTGGTCGTCGTCGATGACGAGGACCCGGCCCTTGCCGTCGTCGACCTCGCTGACCGTGCCGCTCACTCTGCCGCCTCCGGGCTCTTGCCGATCTGCACCAGCCGCTCCTCCGCCGCCGGGAGCGACACGACGGCCCGCGCCCCGCCTCCTTCGCGGTTCTCGAGGGCGAGCGTGCCATTCATCGAGGCGACGAGCATGTACGACGTGTAGAGGCCGAGGCCGGTCCCCTTGCCCGGCGGCTTGGTCGTCGCGAACGGCTCGAAGAGCCGCCCCTCGATCTCGGCCGGCACGCCCGGGCCGTCGTCGTCGATGAGGATCTCGACCCGCGAGCCCTCCCGGCTGGCGGTCACGCGCACCCCGCCGCGCGAGCCCTCGGCGACCGCGTCGTAGGCGTTCTGGAGCAGGTTCACCATCACCTGCACGAGGTGATCGGGGTCGGCGGCCACCGCGTGGTCCGACAGCTCCGCCCCGAGGCTCACGGGCACGTCCTTGCCGGCGCCGGCGAACACCAGCGCGCGGGCGCGCTCCACCACCGCGCCGAGCGGCACCGCGCCCTCGATCTCGCTCGCCGTGAGGTCGCGGCCGGTCAGCAGACCTTGCGTGATGCGACCGAGCCGCCGCGTCTCGTCGTGCACGAGCGCCGCGGACTCCGAGAGGTCCTCGAGGAGGTGGTCCGGGTCGTCGGTCGTCTGCTTCAGCGCGGCCACCATGTCGGCGGCGAGGGTGCGGATGGTGGCGAGGGGCGTGTTCAGCTCGTGCGCCACGCCCTGGGTGACCCGGCCCAGGCTCGCCAGCCGCTCGGCGAGGATCAGGCGGCGCTCGCTCACCAGGCCGGCGGTGCGGTCGACGTAGAGGTTCATCACCCGCTCGCCGCCCGGCCCCGCGCCGAGGGGGAAGACCTGCATCTCGTAGATCCGCTCCTCGTCGTCGAGCTTCACCGCGAACCGGCAGTGCCCGGGCTCGCCCTCGTCGAGGGCGTTGCGCACCGGGCACACCCCGGTGACGTCCTGCTCGCAGGCGCGCACGTCGCCGGGGCACGCCCAGTGGTCGTGGCCGTCGGGGATCGCCGGCGCGAGCTGCTCGGCCCGCTTGTTCCGCCAGATCACCGCGCCGTCCTTCTCGACCACCTCGAGCCCGGCCTCGAGCTCGTCGAGGGTGTTGGTCAGCACCTCCAGCTCGAGCGCGGCCCGCTCGCGCGCCTCGGCCAGCGCCCGCTCGCGGTGCCGGAGCTGCCGCACCGCGTGGGTCACGAGGTAGGCGACCGAGCCGACGGTGGTGGTGAAGGCGACGATCTCCGCGAAGAGATCCCAGGGCCACACCGGATCCCAGCGCCCGATCTGCAGGGCCGGCACGTGCTCGGTGACCAGCAGCAGGCAGGAGAAGAGCAGGGCGGCCACCGCGGCGATCACCGTCGCGCGCGCGCCGCCGAGGATGCCCACGATGGCGACGTGGAAGACGTAGTAGCCGATGAAGGGCGTGCGCATCCCGCCGGCGGCCCAGAGCACCACGGTGAGGAGCAGCATGTCGACGACCGCCTGCCGCACCGCCTCGTGCGTGCCCCGGGGGGCGACCTTCCGGTGACGCCGCCAGAGCACGAAGTTGTAGACGCCGGCGCAGCCGACCGCGCCGAGCAGCACCTGCCAACTGACGCCCGGGAAGTAGCCGCTCGCGGCGAAGCCGGTGGCGAAGAGGATGCCGGCGAGCGCGATCCAGCGCAGGCGGATGAGCCAGCGCATCCGATCGACCGAGAAGTCGTCGGGCTCGTCCTCCACGAAGGGGCGAGAGTGTCGGATGCCGAGGGCCATGGCGGGGAACGTGGGGTCGCGGCGCCGTCCTGAACACCGCGCCCCCCAGTCTGCCGGCCCACCCGCCCCGGCGCCACGCGTCAGAGCTGGAGCCGGCGGGCCAGCGCCTCGAGATCCGGCGGCGTCGGTGCGGTGATCGTCAGCCCTCCTGCCCGGACCCGCTCGGCGTGCAGGGCGTGGCGGGGGAGCAACTCGCAGGGGGGCTCGCGGTAGCGTCGCTCCCCGAGCAGGGGGTACCCGAGGTGGGCGAGGTGGACCCGCGCCTGGTGGGTGCGCCCGGTGTGGAGCGTGACGTGGACCCGAGCGGCGTCGGCGCCGACGCGCGCCACCTCGATCGTCGACCGGGCGGCCTTGCCTCCCTCGCGCACCACCCAGCGACGGAGCCCGCGATCGTAGGCGAGCGGGGCGTCGACCTCGCGGCGCGTGAAGTCGGGCGCGCCGTGCACGAAGGCGAGGTAGCGCTTCTCGCCCGCCGCGAGCGCCTCTTGCCAGCGGGCGACCAGCGAGCGCCTCCGCACGAAGATCAGCACCCCGCTCGTGTCGCGGTCGAGCTGGTGCGCGGCCCAGAGCGGGCGGCGCAGCTGCCGCTGGAGGTGGTGCTGGACGCCGCCGGGGTCGTCGGGCGTGCGCCCGGTGGCCTCGAGGCCGGGCGGCTTGTCCACCGCCACCACCCCGTCCGCGTCGTGCAGGATCGTCAGCCGGATCACTCGCCGGACGCCTCGGCGCTGGCGAACCGCCCCACCAGGTCCTGCACGGTGCGGAGGTCGAGCGGCTTGGCCACCGTCGGCACGCCGCGCTGGGCGAGGGCGTGCACGCTGGCCTCGGTGAACACGCCGCCGGTGCAGAAGACGAAGCGCGGCACCAGGTCCGGGTGCAGGCGCTCGATCGCCTCGAGCACCGAGGGCCCGTCCATCTCCGGCATCTCCACGTCGCACAGCACGAGATCGAACCCGTCGTCGTCGGCGAGGAGCGCGAGCGCCTCCGGCCCCGACGCGGCGACCGTCACCTCGAAGCGGCGGCCGAGCATGCGGCGGTAGCCGCGCCGCACCAGCTCCTCGTCGTCGATCAACAGGATCCGCCCGGTGCGCACCCGCGGGCGCGTGCCGCTGATCGCCGGCGCCGGTCGCGTCTGCTCGAGCCCGGTGGCCTTGGGGAGCCGCAGGGTGACCCGGGTGCCCTGGGACAGCGCGGAATCGATCTCGAGGGCGCCGCCGTGACGCTGGGCGATCTCGGCGCAGACGCTCAGCCCGAGCCCCATGCCGCCGCGGTGCCCCTTGGTGGTGAAGAAGGGCGTGAAGACCCGGCGCTGGGTCTCCTCGCTCATGCCCGGCCCGTCGTCCTCGACCACGAGCGCGACCTCGTCCCCCTCCTGCCGGGTGCGCAGCCAGACCTGGCCGCCGCTCTCGTCGATCGCGTCGAGCGCGTTGGACACGAGGTTGCTGGCCACCTGGATCAGGCGGCCCTCGAAGGCGCTGATCGGCGCGACCTCGGGCAGCTCGGTGTGCACGACCGCGCGCGACTTCCGGACCCGGCTCGAGAGGAGGTTCAGCGCGGCCCGGGCCACGACGTCGAGGTGCACGCGGGTCACGGCCTCGTCGCGCACCCGCGCGAAGGTCTGGAGGTCGCTCACGATCGAGGCGACGCGCGAGGCGCCTTTGAGCGCGTCGTCGAGCATCTCCTCGGCGTCGCGGTCCCAGCCGGAGCCGGCCCGCATCGCGCGCTGCAGGGTCTGGAGGTTGGCGAGCACGTAGGAGATCGGGTTGTTGATCTCGTGCGACACGCTCGCCGCCATCTGACCGAGCGCGAGGAGGCGCTCGCCCTGCACGAGGCGCCGCTCGGTCTCCTCGGCCTGCCGCCGCGCCTCGAGATCGCGGAGCGACGCGTACCAGACCGGCGCGCCCCGGAAGCGGGTCCGCGTGGCGCGCAAGGCGACGCTGCGCTTCGCGCCGCCGTCGACGGTGGCCTCGACCTCGACCTCGCCGCCCCGCGCGCGCTCGAGCACCGACGCGGTGAGCGGCCTCCGGCCGACCAGACCCTCCTCGTCCTGGAAGAGCTGGCGCGCGGCCTCGTTCGCCCACGCGACCCGGAGCGAGCCCACGTCGAGCAGGAGGAGCGCGTCGGCGGCGACCTCGAGCACCCCCTCCAGCTCCTCGGCGGCGCGCTCGGCGTCGTCGGCCTTTGCCTCGAGCAGCTCGCGCAGGCTCTGCCGCTCGAGCGAGAACGCGATCGCGCGCGCGAGGCGCAGCGGATCGATCTCGTCCTTGGAGAGGAAGTCCTGCGCGCCCTCGGCGAGCGCGTCCAGCGCGATGTCCAGCTCGCCGCCGGTCAACACCACCACCGGGAGGCGCGGCGCCGCCTCGCGCAACGCGCGCAGCCCCTCGAGCCCCACCGCGTCGGGCAGGTGCAGGTCGAGCAGGGCCACGTCCGGGACCTCCGCCTCGATGGCCTCGAGCGCGTCGCCGATCCGGCCGACCGCGCGCACCGTCGCGAAGTCCTCCATCGCGTCGATGAGCAGCCGCCGATCGCTCGGGCTGTCCTCGACGAGCAGGACGGAGGTGCGCTCCGTCCCGGCCGCGCGCAGCAGACGCCTCGCGCGCTCGTTCACCGGAGGTGCGCCCTCAGCTGGTCGGCGAGCTCGAGGTAGCCGTCCGGAAGGTGCGGCTTCACGAAGAAGTCGGTCGCGCCGAGCTGACGACAGCGCCGCTCCTCGCGCGGGTTCGGTGAGCCGGTGAGGATCACGACGCGGAGGGCGGCGGTCTGCGCGCTCGCCCGCACTCGCTTCAGCACCTCGTCGCCCCGCATGCCGGGGAGCGACAGGTCGAGCACGACGAGGTCCGGCGGCTCCCCCTCTAGGGCGGCGAGCGCGCTCGGCCCGTCGGTGGCCCGCCGGATCGCCCAGTCCAGCCCGCGCTCCTCCAGCGCCTCGCGAAACATCATCGCGTCGGACCGGCTGTCTTCGACCAGCAGGATGGAGGGTGGCATGCGCGTTCCGGGGTGGGCCCAAGCATACATACGGCGGGGAGGGGCGCTCAATTCAGGTCCCGCGCCGGGAGCCACACGACGAAGGTGGCGCCGCCGCCCTCGGTGTCCTCGATCCGGATCGTTCCGGCCAGCCGCTCGACGATCCGGCGACAGATCGCCAGACCGACGCCGGATCCCTCGATCTCTTCCCGGGTGTGAAGTCGCTGGAACATCTCGAAGACGCGGGCGCGGTGCTCCTCGGCGATGCCCATCCCGTGATCGATCACGCGCAGCTCGACTCCGTCCGCGCGGGCGTCGGCCTCCACCCGGATCCGGGGCGGCGCGTCGCCCGCGTACTTGATCGCGTTGCCCACAAGGTTGGTCAGCAGCTGGTGGAGGTGGGTGTAGCTGGCCCGCACGGTGGGCAGGTCGTCGGCGACCTCGATCCGGGCGCTCGAGTCCTCGACGAGCCCGGAGAGATCGGCGCGGACGTCGCGGACCACGTCCGCGAGCGACACGTCCTCCTCGTCGAGGCTCTCCTTGTCGAGCCGGGCGTAGTCGACGAGGTCGCGCAGCATCTGCTGCATGCGCACCGCGCCGTCCCGCGACAGCTCGAGGTACTCGCGGCCCCGCTCGTCGAGGCGATCGCCGTAGCGGCGCTCGAGCTGCGCCGTGAAGTTGGACACCGCGCGCAGCGGCTCCCGGAGATCGTGCGAGACGACGTGCACGAACTCCCGGAGATCGGCGTTGAGCCGCTCGAGCTCCCGCGTCCGCTCCGCCACCCGCTCCTCCAGGCGCTCGGCGAGCTGCCGCGCCTCGTCTTCGGCCGCGCGGCGCTCCTGGACCTCGCGCCTCAGATCGTCCGGGCTCGGGAGCGCGAGCGCCTTCGGCATCAGCGGGACGAGCACCGCCGCGGTCGCGACGCTCACCAGCGCGGTCGCCGCCTTCAGCCAGCCCTCCACCCGGTACTCCGGCACCCACGTCGTGTAGATGTCGAAGGCGTGCGTCGAGCCGCAGAGCAGGATGAAGGCGCCGAAGAGCAGGAAGATCCAGGGGAACGCCAGGTCGCTCCGCCGCCGGACGAACACCCCGAGGATCACGGGGATCGTGAAGTAGGCGATCGCGATCGCGCCGTCCGCGACGACGTTCGTCCACAGCACGTCGGGCGTCCAGAAGTAGCAGTGCCCGTGCGGCATGAATTCGCCGTGATCCATGAATCTCCTCGCTGCGGGGTCGTCGTTCCCTCGGGCTCGATCTCTCCGGGACGGTATACTCCGCTTCACATGCGGCTCGCGACTTCAGGCGCGGCCATCTTGGCTTGCATCCTACTCTGGCAACCTCTCGCCCGCGCGCAGGACGACGCGGCGGCGAGCGAGGCGCGCGCGGCCTTCCAGGCCGGTCAGGCGGCGTACGCGGCCGGCCGCTTCCCGGCGGCGCTGACCTACTTCGAGCGCGCCTACGAGCTCACCGAGGAGCCGGACATCCTCTACAACATCGCCACCGTGCACGACCGGCTGCGCCACGACCGCGAGGCGCTCGAGGCCTACCGCGGCTACCTCGCGGGGCGGCCCGAGGCGGAGGATCGCGCGAACGTCGAGGCGCGCATCCGGGCGCTCGAGGGCGCGCTGGCCGAGGCCGAAGCGCAGGCGGCGGCGGAGGCGGCCGCTCGAGCCGAGGCGGAGGCGGAGGCGGGGGCACGAGCCGCGGTGGCGCCGGTCGCCGAGCCGACGGCCGCCGAGCCGACGAGCCGGACCGTGCAGCGCGACGCCGGGCCGGGGCCGTGGGCGCTCATCGGGATCGGCGGCGCGGCGGCGATCACCGGCGGCGTGCTGGTCGGCCTCGCCTTCGCCGACATCGACGCGGTGGAGAGCGGCGCGCCCCGGCCCTGGGGCGAGGTCTCGGACGCCGCCGAGCGCGCGCCGATCCTGAGCGGGGTGGGCTTCGCCGCGATCGGCGTGGGCGTCGCGGCGGTGATCGGCGGCGTCGTCTGGGCGGCGGTCGGCGGCGGCGAGGAGCAGATCGAGGTCGGCCTCGGCCCGGGCGGCGTGCGCCTGAGGGGGCGGCTGTGACGGCCGCTGTGAGCAACGGGGCGGGGCGCCTCCTGTTCGCGCTGATGCTTCTCGGCTGCGAGGCCGACATCCCGGAGGGGCGCTTCCTGTGCGAGGTCGGGCGCGACGCGCAGTGCCCCGCGGGCTTCGTCTGCTGTCCGGACGCGCCGCTCGACGGCTTCGACGGGCGCTGCCGCGCGACGTGCGAGGACGGCGGCGTGGGGATGGACGCCGGCGCCGGTGACGCGGGCGTCGTCGACGGGGGACCGCGGGACGCCGGGCCGGGAGACGGGGGAGCCGAGGACGGCGGACCCGAAGACGCCGGACCGGCCGACGCCGGCGCGCCCGATCTGCGCCCGCTCGCCCTCGCGGCGGGGGCGGCGCACAGCTGCCTGGTCCGCGCCGACGGCGCCGTCTTCTGCTGGGGCGACGACCGCAGCGGCCAGCTCGGCCGCGGGACCCCGATGGGCCGCTCCACCGTGCCGGTGCAGGTCGCCGGCGTCGCCCCGGGCGCGGTCGAGGTCGCCGCGTCGGCCGCCGCGACCTGCGTCCGGCACGCCAGCGGCGTCCAGTGCTGGGGCAGCAACACCGTCCCGTGGGCGGCGGTCGACGGCCCCCTCGGGGACAGCCGCTTCAGCGAGAGCGCCGAGCCCATCGACGCCCGGATCTCCGCGCCGGCGTCCCGGATCGCGATGGGCGCCTACCACGCCTGCGCGGTGATCGCGGCCGGCGGCGCCGTGGAGTGCTGGGGGGACAACCGCAACGGGCAGCTCGGCACCGGGGACACCCGCTCGCACGGGGATCCGGCCGAGGTGGTCGGGCTGACCGGGGTCACCGATCTCTGCGCGGGCGACGAGCACACCTGCGCGATCGCGGACGGCCGGGTCTACTGCTGGGGGCGGGACGGCGACGGGCAGGTCGGCGACGGCGCCGCCTCCGGGGCCGAGCGGCCGCTCCCGACCGAGGTGCCCGGCTTGACGGACGCCAGCGCGGTGGCCTGCGGCGCCTACCACACCTGCGCCGTCGCCGACGCCGGCGGGGGCCGCAGCCTCCACTGCTGGGGCAACAACCGCGGCGGGCAGGTGGGGCGGCCGCCCGACATGACGCCGATCGAGGCGCCGGTCGCGTCCCTGGACGCCCGGGCCGGCCAGGTCGAGGCGATCGCGCTCGGGGGCCGCTTCTCGTTCCCCAAGGAGGGCTTCACCTGCGCGCGCGGCGCGTCCCTCCCCCTGCACTGCTTCGGGGACAACAACCTCGGCCAGCTCGGCATCGGCGGCACCTCGCCGCCCGAGGGCGAGACCTGGCAGCGCACCCTCGAGCTCGCCGATTCGCTGGTGGCCGTCGCGGCCGGCGGGGCCCACGCCTGCGCCATCGAGGCCGGGGACGGAGGCCGGGTCCTGTGCTGGGGCGTGGGCAGCGACGGGCAGCTCGGCAACGCCAACACGGCGCGCCAGGAGACCCCGGTCGAGGTCTTCGGGTTCGGCGCCGAGTGAAGACGGACCCAGGCCTCACGCAGACGACGGTCGGCAGTCACCGCCGTTTCTGCTATTCGTTGCGCACTCATGGCTGAAGCACCCGGGCCCCACCCGCCCCTCGCCCCCATCGTCCTCGTGACGGGCAAGGGCGGCGTCGGCAAGACGACCATCGCCGCCGGCCTCGCCGAGGCCGCGGCGCGGCGTGACGGAAAGGCGGTCTTCGTCGAGTTCGGCGACGGCGAGTCCGGCCGGCGCCTGCTCGCGTCGGCTCGCAAGGTCCAGCACGAGGTCGTCGAGCCTCGCGACGCGCTCGAGAAGAGCGTGGGCCGCCTGCTCGGCAGCAAGATGCTGGCGAAGATCTTCATCGGGAACTTCGCGGTCCGCCGCATGCTCCGGGCGGCGCCCGCGCTGCGGGAGCTCGCGATGCTCGACGCGGTGGGGCAGATCGCCGACAAGGCGCGCGGCAAGCGGGTCGTCGTCGACATGCCGGCCACCGGTCACGGGCTCGCCTGGCTGCGGCTGCCGACCCAGATGCGCGATCTCTTCGGCTCGGGCGGCCTCTACGAGCTGAGCGAGCGCCTCGTGCACCGGCTCGTCGCGCCCCGCGCCACCTCGGTGGTGGTGGTGACGCTGCCCGAGCGCATGGTGCTGCAGGAGACGCTGGAGCTCTGCGCGGCCCTCGAGCGCGAGGTCGGCATGCCGGCGGCGCGGCTGGTCGTGAACCGCTTCCCGTCGCCGGTGCCCGAGGGCGCGGTGGCGCAGGCCAAGGCGCTCAGCGCGTCCGAGCACGCGCTCGGGGAGCCGGTCGAGCAGCTGCTCGAGATCCTCCAGGCCCGGGAGGCCGCGCGGAGCGAGGCGCTCGAGACGCTGTCGCACGCGCCCGAGCGGGGCCTCGCGATCCGTCCGCTCCTCCTGCCGCAGGTCGCGTTCGACCCGAAGGCCGAGCAGGTGGCCGAGTGGCTGGCGCGGGAGAAAGCCGCGTGAGCGCGCACGCTCCCAAGACGGTCGTGTGTGCGGGGGGCGGCGGCGTGGGCAAGACGACGACGAGCGCGGCGCTCGGCCTGGCGCTCGCCCGGCAGGGTCACCGCACCCTGGTCGTCACCGTCGACCCTGCGCGGCGCCTCGCCTCGGCGATGGGCGTGGACGTGGACGCCGCGGTGCACGAGGCCCACGTCGAGCCCGGCGTGGAGGGCAAGCTCTTCGCGCTCATGCCCGAGCCGCGCCGCTCCACCCGGACCTTCATCGAGCTGCTCTTCGAGGAGGAGCCCGAGGCGAAGGCCCGCATGCTGAAGAACCGCATCTACCTGCTGCTCGCCGACGCGGCCGCGGGGATGCACGAGATCGTGTCCCTGATGCTGGTGGCGAAGGCGATCGAGGAGCGGACCTTCGACTACCTCGTGGTCGACACCGCGCCCTCGCGTCAGGGCCTCGACTTCGTCTCCTACCCGGGCCGGCTCGCCACCCTCTACGAGGGCCGCGCGGTCACCTGGCTCGGTCAGCTCGCCGGCACCGGCGAGGCCGAGGAGGAGAGCGACGGCGGCGGCCTGCTCGCCGCGGGCAAGAAGAAGGTCGAGCAGCTCTTCGGCCGCCTCGTGAACCCGCAGACGCTGCGCGATCTCGCCGGCCTCTTCGCCGAGCTCGCCCTGGTGAAGGACCGCTTCGCGCGCCTGGCGCGGGTGTCCGAGCACCTCCTGCTCGGGCCGTCCACGCGCTACCTGGTGGTGGCGGCGCCGAGCGGCTCGGCCGCGGCCGACGCGCGCTTCCTCGGTCGCAAGCTCAAGCGCCTCGGGCAGCGCCCGACCGCGCTCGTGCTCAACCGCGCCGACGCGGGCACCCCGGACTGGCTGGCCCAGCTCGACGGCGCCCAGGCGCTGCCGCCGGAGCTGTCCCAGGCGCTCGAGGCGGTGCACGCCGAGCTGCACACCCGTCAGCGACAGGGCGACGCGCTCGCCGAGACCCTGCAGAAGGACATGCCGGGCACGCCGACCGTGCGCCTGCCGACGCTCGAGGCGCGCGATCCGAGCCGCATCGTGCGCTCCCTCGCCGATCGGCTGGCCGCGCACCTCCCGCTGCTGGCCGGGGCGTGATCGAGGGCTTCGAGGTCGCGCCGTTCACCGCGCTCGGCGAGACCCGGGACGTGTTCTCGCGCGGTGAGGGGCCGCCCGTGCTGGTGATGCACGAGATCCCCGGCATCACGCCCGAGGTCGCGCGCTTCGCGCGGCGCGTCGCCGACGCCGGCTTCGCGGTGGCGATGCCCAACCTCTTCGGGACCCCGGGCAAGCCCTTCAGCCAGGGCTACGCCCTCGGCCAGATCGCCCGCGCCTGCGTCTCGCGTGAGTTCCACGTGCTCGCCCGGCGCGGGGCCAGCCCGGTGACCGAGTGGCTCCGCGCGCTCTGTCGCCAGCTCAGCGAGGACGGCGGCGGCGCCCCGGTCGGGGCCATCGGCATGTGTCTCACCGGCAACTTCGCGCTGGCGCTCATGGTGGACGACCACCTGATGGCGCCGGTGCTCAGCCAGCCGTCGCTGCCGTTCGGGGTGAGCGCCTCCCACCGCGCCGCGCTGCACGTGAGCGACGAGGCGCTCGAGCGGGTCAAGGCGCGCTGCGCGGACGGGGCGAGGGTGCTCGGCCTGCGCTTCACCGGCGACCCGCTGGTGCCGGCGGCGCGCTTCGAGACGCTCCGGCGCGAGCTCGGCGACGCGTTCGAGGCCATCGAGATCGACAGCGGACGCGGCAACCCGCACGGCGTGGCCCGGAGCGCGCACAGCGTGGTGACGCTCGACCTGGTCGACGAGGAGGGGCACCCGACCCGGGCGGCGCTCGAGCGCGTGCTGTCGTTCTTCGACGCCCAGCTCAGGGGGAGCGCGGCGCCAGGCGCCTCTTCATGACCTCGATCGCGTCCGCGCTCTGATCGATCAGCACGTAGCCCCGCCCGTTCCGCCGCGCGGCGTCGCCGGTGGTTCCGCTGCCGGCGAAGAAGTCGAGCACCACGTCGCCCGGGTCGCTGTGCACCTTGACGATCCGCTCGAGCACACCGAGCGGCTTCTGGGTCGGGTATCCGGTCTTCTCCTTACCGTTCGTCGGGACGATGGTGTGCCACCAGACGTCGGTCGGCGTCTTGCCCCGCGCCGCCTTCTCCTTCCCCACGAGGCCGGGCGCCATGTAGGGGATGCGATCCATCTCGTCGAAGCGGAAGACGTAGCGCTTCGGGTCGCGCGCGTACCAGAGGATGGAGTCGTGCTTCGCGGACCAACGCGACTTGCTCCTGCCACCGAAGTCGTAGGCCCACACGATCTCGTTCATGAACGATTTGCGCCCCAGCAGGTCGTCGAGCGCAACTTTGACGTAGTGCGACTCGCGCCAGTCGAGGTGGACGAAGAGCGAGGCGTCGGGCGTCAACACCCGGAGCGACGCTTCGATGCGCGGCAGCAGCCAGCCGACGTAGTCGTCGAAGCGGTCGGCGTAGGCCGCCGAGGCCACCCGCTCGGTCGCGTAGCGGCGGCCCCCGAAGCCGACCCGATCTCCCGCCTCCTCGTCGCGGCGAGCCCGGATCCGCTGCCGCTTCTGGGTCTTCCCGGTGTTGAACGGTGGATCGACGTAGAGGAGCCGGGCGACGCCGTCCTCGAGCCGCGACAGCCCCTCGAGACACTCGGCGTGGAGGATCTCCTGACGCATGCGGGGGACGTAGCACGATGCGACACGGTCCGGACGGGTCGCGCGCGCACGCGACGACTGTGGCGAGGCGCCCCGGCGCCAGCGGCCGGAACGGAGTCGGCGCGGACGGTCCGGTACGTGCATCACAGGTCCCCGATGTCATCGCACGACGCGTACGACCCGGACCTGCCCGAGCCCACCCGCGTTCGCCCCCGCGAGCGCGTGACGGCGAACCTGTTCGAGCTGCGCCGCCGCGGAGAGCCGCGGGCCCCGGCGCCGCGCGCCCCGAAGAACCGGGCCACGCTCCTGTTCGTCGAGGGGCCCAGCGCCGGCTCGGTCCTCCCTCTGGGACCTGGCGAATCGGTGACCCTCGGTCGAGGGCTCGTCGCCCAGCACCGCATCCCCGAGGACACGCTGTCGCGGGAGCACGCCCGCGTCTTCTGGGACGCGTCCCTCGCCGAGGGCCCCGGCTACTGCATCGAGGACCTGGGCAGCACCCAGGGGACCTGGGTCGATCGCCGGAGGGTGCGTCGCCCGACGCCGCTCTCGGCCGGGCAGCGCGTGCACCTCGGCCCGCACGTCAGCTTCCGGTTCGATCTTCACGACGCGCACGAGCAGCGCATCGTCGCCGGCCTGCACGACGCGGCGATGCGGGACGCGCTCACCGGCGCCTACACGCGCCGCTACTTCCACGAGCGGCTCCGGAGCGAGCTCTCCTACGCGCGCCGCCACGACGTCCCGGTCGCGCTCATCATGCTCGACCTCGATCACTTCAAGCAGGTGAACGACAGCTACGGCCACGTCGCCGGCGACACCGTGCTGCGGGTGGTCGCGGCGCAGCTCAAGACCCTGCTCCGGCCGGAGGACGTGCTCATCCGCTACGGCGGCGAAGAGCTCTGCGTCCTGCTCCGCGGCCTCGATCTGAAGAACGCCCAGCTCCTCGCCGAGCGCCTCCGCCGCGCCGTCGCGTCCCTGCGCATCCCGTACGAGCAGGGCGTCATCCGGGTCACGATCAGCGCCGGCGTCGCCGCCGCCCGGGATCCGGAGGAGCCGCCCCAGCTGCTCGTCGAGCGCGCCGACGAGGCCCTCTACCTCGCCAAGGACCTGGGGCGAGACCGGGTGTGCCTCCACGACGGCGAAGACACCCGCCAGACCGCCTGATCGTCGTCCTCGGCTCGGAGGGCTCCCTACTCTCAGGAATCGAGGAAGGTCGGAATCGAGGAAGAGGAGCCAGTCGATGGGACTCGGGGCCCGCCGGCCGGGTGGCCGAGACGTGCCGTACCCCTGCTGGTTCCTCCTCGCTTCGTCCCTTCCTCGCTTCCTGCGAGTGTCGACTCAACGCCTCCGGAGGAGAGGCAGCGCGGCGTCGGTCTGGGTGGTCGAGGCCTCCATCGGGGGCCCGGCGCGGGTGAGCAGGATCTCGAAGACGGCGCCGCCCTCGGGGCCGTCCACGGCTCCCACGTCGATGCTGCCCCCGTGGTCGCTCACGATGCGGTGCACGATCGCGAGGCCGAGGCCGGTGCCACCGGACTTGGTCGTGTAGTAGGGCTCGAAGATCTTCGCCTGCTCCTCCGGAGGGATGCCGGGGCCGTTGTCGATGACCTCGACCCGGACGGCCTCGTCGCCCTCGACCTCGGCGGGCGAGAGCACCACCTCGACCCGGCCTCCGCCGTCGCCGTGGCGGGCGCGGGCGGCGTCGGCCGCGTTCTGCACCAGGTTCACCAGCACCTGGGTCAGCTGCTCGCGGTCGGCGCGGACCCGCGGCAGCGCGCCCTCGACGTGCAGCTCCACCTCCACCGCCCCGCCGGAGTGCAGGCCGACGGTGTGGCGAGCGACGTCCTCGACCGCGAGCTCGACCGGCTGGGGGCGTGGCATCCGCGCGAAGCGGCTGAACTCGGTGACGATGCGCTTGAGCCGCTCGACCTCCTCGAGGATCGTCACCGTCGACTCCTCGAAGATCTCGTCGAACTCCGGGTGACGGCGGGCGTGGGTCTTCCGCATCGTCTCGATCGACGTCTGGATCGGCATCAGCGGGTTCTTGATCTCGTGCGCGATGCGGCGCGCGATGTCTCTCCAGGCGGCGATCCGCTCGGCGCGTATCAGCTTGGCTTGCGCGTGTTTGAGCTCGCCGGTCATGTGGTTGAAGGCCATCAGCGCCTTCCGCACCTCGCCTCCGGAGTGGATGGTGATCGTCGTCGACATGTCGCCCGACGCGACCCGCGCGGCCGCGCTCTCGAGCTCCACGAGCGGCCCGGTCAGCCAGAAGGCCGCGACGATGCCGCCGAGGAAGGCGATGACGACGGTGACGCCGAGGGCGTAGAGGAGCTGCTGGTCGAGCTCGCGCATCCGCGCCTGGAGCGCCCGGTCGTCGACCGACGCCACCACCCGCGCCGACGGGGCGCCGCGCAGATCCTCGAAGACATGCACGTCCTCGCGCGGGCCGCCGCGCGCGGCGTCGGGGGGCAACTCGCCGTCCGGGCCGGTGAGGAAGAGGCGGACCGGAGGAACGTCGGCGCCGAGCGCGGCGACGTAGGCCTGGTCGAGCACGTGCCCGCCCACCGCGATCACCCGCGCGTCGCCCTCCCGCGCCACGCAGCCGGTCAGGATCGCCTGCATCTCGTGGGTCTCGCCGCCCTGCCGCACGTGCAGGTCGCGCACGAACCAGCGCTCCCCCGCCTCCTCCACCGCCCGCGCCGTCGCCCCCTCGTCCGCGCCCGCGCGCCCCGCGAAGTGACCCGCGGCGAACACGCGCCCGTAGTGGCGGCGGCCGGGCCGGCCGTCGAGCAGCATCAGGCTGTCGAGCCCCATCGAGCGCATCAGGTTCGGCAGGCGCTGGACCAGCTCGTCCTGCTCCATCGGGCCGAAGCGCCCGGCCTGCAGGTCGAGCATCAGGCGGTCGACGACGAAGTCGCCCTCGCAGAGCCTGGCGATGGCCCGACGCTCGGCCTGCCGGCGCTCGTGCACGCGTCGCCGCGCTGCCTCCGTGATCGCGGCCAGCCGCTCGGCCTGCTGTGCCCGCGCGTCGGCGATCGTCCGCTCGCGGAAGAGGTAGCCCAGCCCGCCCACCGGACCGGCGGAGAGCAGCAGCATGAAGGCGACGATGCGCCAGCGGAGGCTCATCGGGTGGCCTCCGGTCGGCTGCGCGCGAAGCTCGCGTCGGCGAGGGTCAGCCGGCCCATGCCGTCGAAGCCGAAGCCGCGGAGGTCTGCGCGGTGATGGAGGAGGACTCGCTCCTGACCGAGCACCAGCACGTCGAGCTGACGCGCCGCCTCCGCCGCCACCTCCGCGTCGCCGAGCTGGGTGGCGAGCCGACGGGCCCGATCGGTCTGCCCGGCCGCGGCGAGCGCCGCGCCGACGAGCGGGCCCCGGCCCGGGAGCGGGGGGCGTACGAGCGCGATCCGGAGGTCCCAGTCCCCGCGGGCCACGGTCGCGTCGAGGCGATCGGGCGACAGGCGGTCGACCTGGAGCGCGATCCCTCGCTCGTCGAGCATGCCGGCGAGCGCCTCGCCGACCCGCCGCTCGAAGGGGCGATCGTCGCGCACGATCATGCGCAAGCGGGCGCCACGGGGAGCCCGGCCGCGCGGGAGGCGAGGCGCCGGCAGGCCCGCCCCGAGGCTGCGGCGCGCGACCAGCCCGACCCGCTCGAGCCGAGCCCGGTCGATCGCGCTCGCCACCCCGCCCCACGCGTCGTCGTCGCGCAGCGCGCGCGCGCGGTTGGGGACGAGCAGGACGGGGCTCGCGGCGGTGGCGGTCGCCGTCTCCACCGGCCGGACCGGCTGGCCGCCGTAGAGGCTGCGGCTCCACCACGAGCCGTCGAGGCGGCCGAGCTCGAACGCGCGGACCTCCTCCTCGCGCGGACGAGGCGGCGTGAAGCGAACGCGGTTCACCCAGGGCGGTCGGTCGGGCGCGCTCCGGAAGATGCGCAGCTCCACCCCGCCGCGGCCGTCGAGGCGCCCTCGGAAGGCGCCGGTGCCGAGCGGGCGGCCGCGCACGTTGCCGCCGACCACGATCGCGAGCGGGGTGGCGGCGAGCACGATGTCGACCCGGAGACCGCGGCGCGCGAGCCGGATCTCCACCGTCTCCTCGTCCACCTCGCGGATCGCCGGGCGGCCGTTCTCGGTGGCGAACGCGCCGAGCAGCCAGGACGCGAGGGGCGCGCTCGAGGTGCGCTGCAGCGAGCGGACGACGTGGCGCGCGCGGATCGGGCGCGTGCCGTGATGGAGCGCGCCCGGGCGGAGGCGGATGCGCGCGACGTCCTCCGCGATCTCGGGCGGGCCGGCCGCCAGCACCGCCTCGACCGTGCCGTCGTCCCGCACCTCGTAGAGCCGGTCGAAGAGCGCCTCGGTGAGGGTGGCCTCGAACGCGGTCTCGGCCCGCGCGGGGTCGAGCGTGGTCGCGGGCTCGGGGGCGGGGAGGGTGATCGCGCCGCCGTGCTTCGGGCCGAGCGCGCCGCGCGCCGGGGCCGCCGAGACCGCCAGCGCGAGGATCGCGAGGGCCGCGCCGATCAGCGAACGATCCACAGCCGCGCGCCTCCCCTTCGCTCCAGCGGCTCCTCGACCGCGAACAGCTCGTCCCGCCCGTCGCCGTCCAGGTCGCCCGCGCCGGCCACGAACACCGGGCCGGTCGTCGGCTCCGAGCGCCACAGCACGTGCAGCGCGCCCCGCGGCAGCGCGCGCATCAGCACCAGCGCGTCCCCTTCGCCCGCCGCGCTCGCGGTGCTCGCGAGCAGCTCGGGCGCGCCGTCGAGGTCGAGGTCGGTCATGGCGAGCGCCGTACCGTACCCCACCGCGCCGACCGAGCGCTCCGTCTCGTCTCCCTCGGGGCCGCGGCGCGCGAGGCGCACCGACATCCGCCCGTGCGGGGTCACCAGCCCCTCGGCCGCGACGCGCCCGCCCTCGCGGTCGGCGAACTCTCCGTAGACGTGGGCAAAGAAGTTGCCCTGCGCCTCCAGGGTGGGCGAGTCGCCGCGGGTGAGGAGCTGGTCGTAGAAGTCGCGCCCGTGCACCAGCTCCGCGCAGCCGCCGCCCATCGGGTAGCGCCCCTCCGGGCAGGGGCCCTCGGCGACCCGCAGCTGGACCGCGCCGCTCACGAGCGACACCCGCAGCGCGGGCGCGAGCTCGCTGATCCGCAGCGCCACTCCGTCGCCGTCGGGGCGCGCGCTCGCGATGACCCGGCGCCGAGGGACGGGGGCGCGGGTCGCCTCGGCGGGCCACGCGGCGCGGCCCAGCTCGCGCGCCCGGAGGCGTCGTCCGCGCGGCTCCAGGCGGTACACCCGCACGCCGTCCGCGCGCACGACCACCAGCTCCGCGCGCCCGTCGTCGTCGAGGTCGTGCGCCGCGATCGCGACCACGTCGGTGGTGGGCAGCAGCACGGTCTGCGGGCGGACGTCGACGTCCTGGAGGCGCGGCGGGAAGCCGGTGAAGCGCCGCAGCGCCACGTCGAGTCGGACCCGCCCGCTCCGCTCGCCGATCCGCGCGTCGCCGCGCCAGAGCGTCAGGAACCAGCGCAGGAAGCCGCCCTCGATCCGCGCGTCGAGATCGAGCATCGCGTCGTAGCCGAGCCGGGTCGCCGCGGCCGCGCCCTCCGCGTCGAGGCCGCCGAAGAGCGCGACGTGCGCGCCGTCCCCGAGCCGCGCTCGGGCCGAAGCGGTCAACGCCGCGGGCAGCCCGTGCGGGGCGTGCTCGGGCAGGTCGACGCGAGGCCGGAGCACGACGCGCCCGGCGTCCGGGCCGACCAGCTCGGCGGCGGCGTCCGCGATCGCGTCGGCCGCCCGCTCCACGCCGTCCCCAGCGCCACCGTCCTCAGCGGCACCGTCTCGAGCGCCACCGTCCTGGGCCGCAGAGGAGGCCGGCGCGAGGAGACAGAGGAGGAGGGCGAGGCGTCTCACCGCCTCAGGTTCCGTCCTCGGACCCCGGCTCGGGCGTCTCCTCCGGCTCGGTCCCGAACTGGTTCATCAGGAAGCTGCTCGTGTCGAGCACGTCGGGCGGGGTCGCGGTCTCGGTGGGCACGGTGCCCTCGAGGAAGACCTCCTCCAGCGTGTCGTCCTGCCCGTCGTAGGCGAGCAGGCCGCTCGCCGGGTCGATGGTGGCCGTGACCACGCCGCTCGGCACCGCGAAGTCCCGCCGCGGGCGACCGTCGAGCGCCGCGTCCATCACGTCGATCCAGATCGGCAGCGCGGTGCGGCCGCCGCTCTCCCGCCGTCCGAGCGGACGCCGGTCGTCGAAGCCCACCCACACGCCGGCGGTGAGCTCGGGCGAGAAGCCCACGAACCACGCGTCGCGCACGTCGTTGCTCGTGCCCGTCTTGCCGGCCACCGAGCGCCGCAGTCGGCGCGCGCGCCGCGCGGTCCCGTCCCGCACCACGCTCGTCATCATGCTGGTGAGCACGTAGGCCTCCGCCGGCGACATCACGTCCCGCGGCGCCTCGCGCTCCGGCAGCGGCACCTCGCGGCCGTCCGGCCCGACGATGCGCTCGATCAGGCGCGGCGGCTCCCAGCGCCCGCCGGCCGGGAACGTCGCGTAGGCGTTCACGAGCTCGATCGGGCGCACGTCCGAGGCGCCGAGCGCGAGGGCCAGGGTGGGCTCGAGCTCGGTCGAGATCCCGAGCTCCCGCGCGAAGCGCACCACCTCGGGCGGGGTGACGTCCTCCATCACCCGCACCGCGACCTGGTTGATCGAGCGGGCGAGGGCCTGCCGCAGGCGGATGTGCCCCTCGAAGCTCCAGGTCTCGTAGTTGCTCGGCCGCCAGTCGTCGTAGACGCCCGGGGCGTCGATCACGATCGAGGCGGGCGTGTAGCGCCGCGAGCGGAGCGCGGTCGCGTAGACGAAGGGCTTGAACGTGCTCCCGGGCTGCCGCACCGCCTGGGTCGCGCGATCGAAGCCGGGGCCCTCGTCGTAGCTCCCGACCAGCGCGAGCACGTGCCGCGTGCGGGGATCGATCACCACGATCGCGCCCTGCGGGCCGAGCTCGAGCCGGGCCCTCGCCGGCGCCTCGGGGTCCTCCTCGCTCGGCAGCTGCTGGATTGACGCGCGCACCCGCGCGCCCTCCTCGGCGAGCTCGCTCGGCGGGAGCTCGTCGGGGTTCCAGCGCGCGAGGTCGGTCACGTTCGCCGCCGCGCGGTGCCCGCCCACGTCGAGCAGCACCAGCCCGTGCTCATCGTCCGCGCCGGTCACCCGGGCGTCGTAGGTGCCGCCCACCCGCAGCGCCTCGACCTGCGTCAGCTCGCGCGCTCGCCGGGGAGCGCTCAGCGGCACCCGGAGCCGCTGCCGCTCGTCGACCGCCTCGAGCCCTTCGCGCAAGGCCGCGCGGGCGGCGTCCTGCAGATCCGCGTCGATCGTCGTGTGGATCGTGTAGCCGCCGCGGGCCGCCGCCTCCGCGCCGACCTGCTCCCGGAGCACGCGCCGGGCCCGCGCCATCACCTCCGGCGCGCGGTGCTCGCGCTCGGGCAGCGGGATGATCTCCACCTCCGCCTCGCGGGCGGCGGCGATGTCCTCCTCGCTGAGATCCGGCCAGTACTCCACGCGCTTCTCCGAGAGCTGGCGGAGCACGAAGAGCTGCCGCCGCCGGGCCGCGTCGGGGTGGGTCCGGGGCGAGAGGTGGGTGGGCGACTGCGGGATGCCGGCGATCAGCGACGCCTGCGCGAGCGTCAGCTCCTCGACGTTCACGCCGAAGTAGTACTGCGAGGCCTCTTGCACCCCGTAGCGGCCGTGGCCGAAGTTCACCTGGTTCAGGTAGAGCTCGAGGATCTCGTCCTTGGTGAACTCCTGCTCCAGCCGCCGCGCGAGCATGAGCTCGCGGATCTTGCGCGACAGCGCGCGCTCCGGCGTCAGCAGCAGGTTCTTGATCACCTGCTGGGTGATCGTGCTCGTGCCCCGGAAGCGGCCGCCGCCGACCAGCCCTCGGGCCACCGCGCGGATCAGGCCCGGGTAGTCGAGCCCCTCGTGCCGATAGAAGTCGGCGTCCTCGGCCGCGAGCACGCTCAGGACGAGCACCCGCGGGACTCGCTCGAGGGGGACCACGGTCCGTCGCTCGCGCCAGCTCTCGCCGAGCAGCTCCCCGTCCCGGTCCACGACCCGGGTGACCTGCGGCGGGCGGTAGTCGTGCAGGGCGGTGACGTCGGGCAGGTCGCGGCCGTAGTAGGCGAAGACCCCGCCGAGGCCGAGCGCGGCGAGGAGCACCGCGGCCAGCAGCGTCACCACGAGGCGCTTGGTCCACTTCCAGACCCGCCCCGGCTTCTTCGCGGCCGCGTTCGCGCGCGAGCGCGAGGGCCGCGGCGCCCGCCCCGACCTCTTCGAGGCACCCTTTCGACGCGCCGTCGCCACGCGTCCGGACCGTACCGCTGTGGAAGGAAGGCGCAAAGCTCCGCGTGCAGAACCCGCCGACCGCGCCTACTTCTTCCGGGACGGTCGCACATTGTCCTCGATTGCGGTCGCGGGACGCCGTATCTACTTCCGAGTCATGGGGCTGGACTTCGACCTGCGCGCGACCTCGGCCGCCCTCGGCGCGGCGGGGATCGGTCTGCTCCGCTACGACCGGGCGCACGGTCTCCGCCTCGACGCGCGCGCCCGGGCCCTGCTCGGGGGCGAAGCGCCCGCCGACGGGGTGGCCGAGTGGCTCGCCGCGCGGGCCGAGGGGGACGCCCTGGTCGGCGCGTGGGAGCCGATCCTGGCCGGCGACGTCCCGGAGCTGCGGCGCGATCTGCGGGTCGCGCTCGAGGGCGGCGCGCGGGAGCTCCGGCTGGTGGCCTCCCTGCACGAGGGCGCGGTCGTGGGCACGCTGCAGGCGGTGGAGCCGGCGGAGGCGCTCCGGCGAAAGGCCGAGCGGAGCGAGCAGCGCTTCCGCGCCATCTACGAGAACGCGCCGGTGATGATCGACGCCTTCGGGCCGGACGGCGGGCTCGTGCTCTGGAACCGGGAGTGCGAGCGGGTGCTCGGGTACACCGCCGACGAGGTGACGGCCTGCGACGACCCGATGGAGCTGTTCTACCCGGACCCGGAGACCCGCGAGGCCGTCTTCGCGACGATCGTGAATCCGGACGGCCAGTTCCGGGAGTTCCAGGTGCGGACCCGCCATGGCATGCGGGCGCAGCGCTGGGCGAACTTCGCGCTCCCCGAGGGCGAGATCATCAGCGTCGGCTATGACGTGACCGACCTGCGCGTCTCCCACGACCAGCTCGCGCGATCGAACCGGGAGCTCGAGGAGTTCGCCTACGTCGCCTCCCACGACCTGCAGGAGCCGCTCCGCATGGTGCGCAGCTACGTGACGCTGCTCGAGGAGGAGTACGGGGATCGGCTCGACGAGGAGGGGCGCACCTACATGGCCTACGCCGTCGACGGCGCGCGGCGCATGCAGGCCCTCGTGCACGATCTGCTCGCCTACTCCCGGGTCCAGAACCGCGAGCTGGAGCTCGAGTCGGTCGACCTCGGGGAGGTGCTCGCCGACGTCGCCGCGGAGGTCGAGCCGGCGCGCCTCGCGGCGGACGGCGAGATCGGGGTCGGGCCCCTGCCCACCGTGATCGGCGACCGAGGCCAGCTGCACCGCCTCTTCCTCAACCTGGTGAGCAACGCCCTGAAGTTCCGCCGCCCCGGGGAGCCGCCGCGGGTCTCCGTGCAGGCGCGGCGAGACGGCGAGCGCTGGCGCGTCGAGGTCGGGGACGAGGGCATCGGCTTCGATCCCGCGCAGGCCGAGCGCGCCTTCGGCATGTTCCAGCGCCTCAACAAGCGCAGCGAGTACGAGGGGACCGGCATCGGCCTCGCGATCTGCCGGCAGATCGCCCTCCGCCACGGCGGCGCGATCGGCGTCGAGACCGAGCGGGGGGAGGGCAGCACGTTCTGGGTGCTCCTCCCCGAGTCGCCGGCTTGATCAGGCCTCTCGCACGATGCGCTCGGCGTCGCGCACCTGGTGCATGAGGAAGCGCGCGCGGATCTCATCGCGGGCCGCCTCGTCGAGGTCGCCGTGCCGCCCGCGAGAGGCGACGTAGAGCGTGATCGCCGAGGCCACCGACACGTTCAGGCTCTCGACGAAGCCCTCCATCGGGATCGCGTAGGTGCCGTCGGCCGCGTCGCGCACCGCCTGGCTCACGCCCTTGTGCTCGTTGCCGAACACGATCGCGGCCCGCTCGACGTCCGCGATCTGCTCGGGTCCGACGTCGCCGTCCATCGCCGCGACGTAGACCCGGTAGCCGCGCGTCTTCAGGTGATCGAGGCACGCGTGGATGTCGCGGTGCTTCACCAGGTCGAGCCAGCGATGGGTCCCCCGGGTGACCCGGTGGCTGACCAAGAAGGGGTGGCGATCCTCGACCACGTGCACCTCGTGGCAGCCGAAGGCGTCGGCGCTGCGCATCACCGCGGCGCCGTTGTGCGGATCGGCGAGGTCCTCGAGCACCGGGACGAGCGAGCGCGTGCGGCGCGCGATCACCGCGTCCATGCGGGCGAGGCGGGCCGGGGTGACGAGCGGTGAGAGGGCGCGCACCACCTGCGCCGCAGGGGCGGGGAGGGGATCGAGAGCGCCGAGCTCGATGACGTCGGGGTGATCGCGCTTCAAGGCTTCTCTTTGCCACGCTCGAGCACCACGCGCAGGTCCTCCGAGACGAAGCTGTCGCTGACCTCGGTGGGATCCTCCGGGCCCGGCAGCGCCTGGGTCTTCACGGTGGCGTCGGCCGACTGGAACCGTGGCATCACCGCCTGCGCGTCCTGGAGCGTGTCGTGCCCGAACGCGCGGAACGCCTCCCGGGCCGCGCGCCCGGCCTCGCGCAGATCCTCGAGCATGATCTGCGCGCTCGCGGGCCGGTCGGCGGCGTCCGGCGAGAGCGCCCTCAGGATCACCTCCTCGACCGCAGGGGAGATCCGGGGCTGGAAGCGCGACGGCGGCACCGGGCGCTGCTTGAGGATCTTCACGAGGAGCTTCTCGTAGCTCTCCGCGTTGAACGGCAGCACGCCGGTCAGCGACTCGTAGAGCAGCACGCCCATCGCCCAGATGTCGATCCGGTGGTCGACCTCCCGGTCGCCCCGCGCCTGCTCCGGCGAGAGGTAGTAGGGCGTGCCGACGACCACGCCGGTCATCGTCATCGACATCGTCTGCTCGGTCAGGCTCTTGCTGACCCCGAAGTCGAGGAGCTTGGCCACCGTCTCGCCGCGTCGCTCCGTCAAGAAGACGTTCTCGGGCTTGAGGTCGCGGTGGATGACGCCGCGCTCGTGCGCGGCCTCGAGCGCGCTGAGCACCTGCGCGGCGATGTCGAGCGCCTCCGCCTCCGAGAGCGGGCCCTCCTGGTGTACGCGCTGGGCGAGGCTCTGGCCCTCGAGCAGCTCCATCACCTGGAAGGGGATGCCGCCGTCGAGGTGGCCGAGGTCGAACACCTCCACGATGTTCGGGTGGCCGAGGCTCCCGGCCACCCGCGCCTCGCGCAGGAAGCGGCGCTCGGACTCGCTGCCCTGCTCGTAGCCGCGATAGAGCACCTTCAGGGCCACCGGCTTGTCGATGCGGGTGTTGCGAGCCCGGAACACCGCGCCCATGCCGCCGCGGCCGATCAGCGCCTCGATGCGGTACTTCCCCTCGACGATCTTGCCGATGTAGGTGTGCAGCGAGGACGGGTCGAGATCCCGCTCGCCCTCACCGCGGGACCACGGCGCGAGGCTGTGCTCCCAGCTGTAGTCCTCTTCGCTCGGCGGGGGCTTGGGCCGGCGCCGCGGCTTGGGGGCCTCGAGCGACTTGCCCTGCACCGGGCACACGGTCAGCTCCGCCTCGTGCGGGAGGCCGCAGTGTGGACACCGGATGAAACGTTGCGCGCTCATGACGAGAGCCCCCCCAGCTCTCGAGAGGATGGCCTACGACGGTACGCCGAGGCGCCGGCGCGCTCAAGCCCCGCGCTGGCCGAGGCGGATGCCGAGGATGAGCGTCCCGTTCCGGTGCGACTGGCCGGCGACGAAGAAGGGATCCCCCGGGGAGGTGACCACGTTCATCTCGGGCAGGTAGTCCCGCGTGCCCGGCCGGTTGATCGAGACCTGGACGCGATAGCGCCCGTTGTCGGTCACCTCGCGCAGCAGGAGGCGGAGCGTGCGGCCGTTGGGCAGCTGCAGCTCGTGCGCCTCGCCGACGGTGAGCGAGATGCGCGGCGACGACAGCAGGGTCATCGAGCCATAGCTGTCGAAGGGCGGGCGGTGGAGCGCCGGGACGTTGGCGAGCCGCGGGTCGCGCGGGCCGTCGCCGTCGCTGGCGAGCACGATCAGGACCTGGCCGTCGACCGGGGCCTGCGCCCGCGCCTGCGCGGACGCGATCGCGACGGCCGCGCCGATCGCGAGCGTCGCCAGGAGGCGCCGGGTCACTGGACCACCTCTCGATCCTCGGTGTCGATCTTCTCGTCGCTGATCCACACCACCGCGTACTGCTCCCCTTCGGTGCCCTCGACCGCGAAGATCGCCCCGGTGCTGTAGCCGAAGTCGACCTCTTCGATCTCGGAGCCGGGCGGCGGCTCGGCCTCGGCGACCGCCGTGGGCGCGACCTCCGGCGGGTTCGAGTCGCTGTCGTTCGAGGCGGTGCTGGGCGGGTCCCCCGCGTCGCGCAGCACGAAGAAGAGCACCGCGGCCGCGGCCGCGAGCACCCCGAGCCCGATCCAGAGGCCGTTCCCACGCTCGTCCGCGGGCTGGGCCGCCGGCGTCTCCTTCTTGCCGCCCTCGACCACCCGCAGCGGCGCGCGCGCGGGCTCGGCGGCCGGCTCGACCGCGCCGGGGAACATGGGCTCGTCGTCCTCGGCGCCCTCGTCGACGCCGGCCTGGATGCGCGCGAAGAGCGCGTCGGAGTCCACCTCGGCGCCGAGCGCGTCGGCGCTGGCGGTCATCAGCTCGTGCAGGTGCGACAGCCCGTCGAGCTTCGCGCGCAGGGCGTCGTCCGACTCGAGCAGCTGCTCGAGCTCGCGCGCCTCGGCCGGAGGAAGCTCTCCGTCGAAGTACTGCTGCAGTCGGTCGTCGCGGTTCGGGGCGGTCATCGTTCAGTCCTCGAGGTGGAGCTCCCCCTCCATGTAGTCGCTCAGCGCGGCCTGCATCTTCTTCCGGGCGTGGAACAGGCGGCTCATGATCGTGCCCTTCGGCACGCCCAGGGTCTCGCTCATCTCTTCGTAGCTCAGGCCTTCGATCTCTCTCAGGAGGATGACGGCGCGGTGGTACTCGGGCAGCTCGTCGAGCGCGCCCTGGATCTTCTCGAGCAGCTCGCGCCGCACCACGGTCTTGCCGGGGTTGGCGTCCAGGATCCGCGGCAGCAGCGTCCCGTCGCCGGCCACCTCGTCGGCCTCGCGACCCACGCCGTCGTCGTACTCCAAGCCCTTGGAGTTCTTGCGGCGCCGGACGTGGTCGATCGAGAGGTTCATGATGATCCGGTAGAGCCAGGTGTAGAAGCTGCTCGAGCCCTGGAACTTGCCGATGTGCTTGTGGACCTTGACGAAGCCGTCCTGGACCACGTCCAGCGCGTCCTGTTTGTTCTTCACCACGCCGTAGGCCACGGCGAAGGCGCGCCGGTGATAGCGCTCGTAGAGGGCCCTGAAGGCCCGCTCGTCTCCTCCTTGGACCCGCTCGACCAGGGTGCGGTCGTCGGTCTCCTCCACCGAGGCGGGCCCGTCTGTCCCCTTGGACGCGGCCTCGTCCGCTTCATTCACGCCGCCCTTCGCCTCGTCGGAGGCGGGGCGCGAGTCGCGTGCGGCCGGGTCCATGCGGCGATTCATAGCACGCCCGTCGCCCCTTCGGCGCCGCTCGGGGGAGGGCTGCTCTGGTCTCTCGGTGCGGCTCGGTTTAGGGTCTGCCATCGTGAACATCGATCCAGTGGATCCCGGTCTGGCGGGGCTGAATCCGCCTCAGCGCGAGGCGGTCCTCCACGACGGAGGGCCCCTGGTGGTCTTCGCGGGCGCGGGCAGCGGCAAGACGCGCGTCATCACCTACCGCGTGGCGCACCTGGTGTCGGAGCGGGCGGTGGCGCCCTGGAACATCCTGGCCGTCACCTTCACCAACAAGGCCGCCCAGGAGATGAGGGAGCGGCTCGGCAAGCTCATCGGCGGCCGGGCGCGCGATCTCTGGGTCGGCACCTTCCACGCGACCTGCGCGCGGCTGCTGCGCCGCTACGCCGACCAGGTCGGCGTGAAGCGCGACTTCTCCATCTACGACGACCAGGACAGCCGCGCGATGGTGAAGCGCGTGCTCAAGGACATGGAGCTCGACGAGAAGCGCTACGCGCCGAAGCTCCTCGTCAACCGGATCGGCCGGGAGAAGCAGGAGGTCCGCGGCCCGGGCGACATGATCGTCGGCAACGTCTTCGACGAGCAGATCCAGCGCATCTACGCCCAGTACGAGGAGCGCATGGCCAAGGCCAACGCGCTCGACTTCTCGGACCTCATCTACCGCCTGGTGCTCGCGGTCGAGGCCGAGGAGAGCCTCCGGGTCGAGCTCGGGCGGCGCTTCCGGCACCTGCTCGTCGACGAGTTCCAGGACACCAACCACGTGCAGTACCGGCTGGTGCGCGCCATCGCCGCGCAGCACCGCCAGGTGACGGTGGTCGGCGACGACGACCAGGGCATCTACCGCTGGCGGGGCGCCGACCGGCGCAACATCCTCAACTTCCGCGAGGAGTTCCCGGACACCTCGATCATCAAGCTCGAGCAGAACTACCGGAGCACCCAGCGCATCCTGCGGGCCGCCAACTCCATCATCTCGCGCGCCGTGCACCGCGAGCCGAAGGAGCTGTGGACGGAGAACGAGGAGGGCGCGCCGATCAGCGTGGTGACCTGCTCCGACGAGCGGCAGGAGGCGGAGCTGATCGTCGAGGCGGTCCGGCAGCTGCGGATCGCCGGCCGATCGCTCGACGAGATGGCCGTCTTCTACCGGGTGCACGCCCAGTCGCGCGTCATCGAGGACGAGCTGCGGCGGACCAACGTGCCCTACCGGATCGTCGGCGGCATGCGCTTCTACGACCGGGCCGAGATCAAGGACGTGCTCGCCTACCTCCGGCTGCTGACCAACCCCGAAGACGACGTCAGCCTGCTCCGGGTGGTCAACGTGCCCGCGCGCGGCATCGGCAAGAAGAGCGTCGAGAAGCTCCTCGAGGACGCGTCGAAGGCGGGCACCGGGATCTGGCGCGCGCTCGAGCTGGCGGCCCGCGGCAAGGGCGGCCCCTCCAAGCGCTTCAAGCACTTCGTCGAGCTGATGGGTGTGCTGCGTGGGCGCCTGGTCTCCGGCGATCCGCTCGCCGCGGTTGCCTACGGAGTCTACGAGGACACCGGCTACAAGCAGGCGCTCAAGGATCAGGACACGCCCGAGGCCGACGCCCGCATGCAGAACATCGAGGAGCTGCTCGGGGCGATCCAGCTCGCCCAGGAGGAGAACCCGGAGCTGACCCTCACCGAGTTCCTGGAGGCGGTGACCCTCGACAGCGCGGGCGACGAGGAGGAGCAGCCCGAGGAGAAGCTGACCCTGATGACGGTGCACGCGGCCAAGGGCCTCGAGTTCCCGGTCGTCTTCGTCGCCGGCCTCGAGGAGGACACCTTCCCCTTCAAGCGCGGCCAGGAGCCGCTCGAGGAGGAGGACCTCGAGGAGGAGCGTCGCCTCGCCTACGTCGCGCTCACCCGGGCCGAGGAGCGGCTGATGCTCACCTGGGCTCAGACCCGCCGCCTGTTCCGCGACAAGCTGCCCAAGACCGAGTCGCGTTTCCTCCTCGAGCTGCCGGCGGACGACGTGCGCCAGCTCGGACAGCGCCGAGCCGCGGTCGCCACCTCGAGCAACTGGCGCGGCTACCGCGGGGTGCGCGAGTGGGAGCGCCCCAAGCCCCGCGCCGTGCCGAGCGGCGACTCCTACGTCGACCGGACGGAGGGCTCGGACTTCGAGGGCGAGACCATCCAGGTCGGCATGAGGGTCACCCACCGGAAGTTCGGGCTCGGCAAGATCGTCGACATCAAGCCCACCACGCCGCCCCGGGTGGACGTGCGCTTCTCCGATGGGGGCGTGAAGACGATCCAGGTGAGCTACCTGCAGCCGGCCTGAGGCGGGGACGAGGGAGGGCAAGCGCTCCGTCGGAGGGCAAGCGCCGTACCTAGCCCGCGGCTGAGGACAGTCGCGCTTTTTCCTCAGTGATTTCGATGAATCGACGGCTGTCGGTATTCCGTCGACGGCGCCTGTGAAGGGGAGTTGGCGGTCGGGGGTGGTGCTGGGGCACAATGCGGGGGTGCGATGCCTCACGATCGCGGCCGCCCTCGCGCTGCTCGCCTGCGAGCCCGGGCCGGGGACGCTGCTCGTGGAGCTCCGCACCGATCTCACACCAGGGCTGGAGATCGACACCGCGCTCACCGCGCTCGACCCGGGCGGGGCCGTGGCCGCGACCCCGCTGGACGCGGGGGGCACGCTGCGGGTGGCCGAGGTCCCCGACCTCGCGCCGGGTCGCTATCGCCTCTCGGTCACGGTCACCAAGGACGGCGAGGCGGTGGCCACCCGCACGGTGGTCTTCCGGCACGACGGCCCTCGGGTGTTGACGGTGGTGATCCCGCGGAGCTGCGCCGGCGTCACCTGCGACGAGCGGGTCGAGACCTGCATCCGCGGCGCCTGCGGGAGCGTGGAGTGTGTGGACGGGAGCGAGGCGAGCTGCCCCGCCGCCGAGTGCGTCGCGTCCGCCGACTGCGCGCCGGTGGCGAGCTGCGCCGACGCGCGCTGCGTGGGCGGGACCTGCGTGGCGGAGGCGAGGCCCGACGCCTGCGCGGCGCCGGCGACCTGCTCGGTGACGGACGGCTGCGTCGGCGGGGGCCCGACCGACCCGCCCGTGCTCCGGCTCGAGTGCGCCGGCGGAGGGGTCGAGAACGCCGAGGGCGGGCTGCCGGTGCTCTGCGAAGGTGAGCGGTGCCCGACCTTCGACGCGGTCGGCCCGCTCGGCGCGGCGTGCCGCTTCGATGGGGGAGACGTGGTCCGCGTGCCGGGGCTCGACGTGGGCACTCGCGAGTTCACCTTCGCCGCCTACGTCGAGCCGAGCGCTCCGCTCGCGGACGGCGAGACCCGAACCCTCCTCCGCAGGCCGTTCGCCGACGCGGGCGCGTCCACCTTCCGGCTCTGGCTCGCGGGGCGGATGGACGGCACCGCCCTCGGCCACGGGGCCGACTCCCGGAACGTGACCTCGTCGCTGACGCCGTTGCCGGCCGCGTGGCCTCACGTCGCCGTCGTGATGCGGAGCGGCGAGCTCTCGGTCTGGCTGAACGGCGTCCAGCCAGGCTCGGGCACGTTCGGGGGACAGAACGCCGACGCCTCGGCGGTCCTCATCGGCGCGCGGGACGCGATGGGCCTCGAGGCGTTCGACGGCTGGTTGGCCGACCTGCGGGTCTACGACCGCGCGCTCGAGCCGGACGAGATCGCGAGCCTGGCGGCCCGCTGAGAATCACTCGTTCGCGGCCTTCTTCGAGCTGCTGGACTTGCTGCTCGAGTCGGAGCTGGAGCTGGCGCTGTCCTTGGACTCGGACTTCTTCGACGAGCCGGCCTTCGGCTTGTGGTAGAGGTCCGCGTACCAGCCGCTGCCCTTGAGGATGAAGTTGCCGCCGCTGATCATGCGGCGCGCCTTCATCTTCTTGCACTTCGGGCACTTCTTGATGGGGTCTTCGCTGATGCGCTGCTCGAGCTCCCACTGGGCTCCGCAGGCCTCGCAACCATAGTCGTACGTGGGCACTTCAGCTCCTCTGCGCTGGGCCAACGATAAGCTCCCCCTGGCAGCAGTCAAGCCGGCCGAGTGCTGCGTTATTTTGGGCAGGGGCGGGGCCGCCCCCGCCCCCCCGCTGCGCCGTCACAACGGTCACCGCTCCGGCTGCTCCGCAGCCTACGCGGTGACCGCGGCACCGGCTCCGCGGGGCCCCCCCGCCCCCCGCCGCGCGCCAGCGGCGCGCGAGTCCCGCGCTCCGCGCGTGAGCCACGCGGC
>JAYZQJ010000083.1:0-48882 GCA_036149055.1 Myxococcota bacterium
AGGTGCTCGCGCAACACGTCCTCCACCACCCTCGCGAGTTTCTGCTCCAGGGAGTCTGTCGTCGTCGCCATGGACGCCGAATCTCACGACCAGACCACCTCTCAAAGTACCGGCCTGAACGGTTACCGTGGAAGCGGGGGGATGCCCCGGCGCCATTATTTGCCACCTCTTGAGTTTTTTGGAGGGTTTGGGGCAAACCCTCCCCCCATTGGGCAAAGCGCCAATGGGGCCCCCCTCCCGACTCCGTCGGGGCCTCGCGCGCGTCGCGCGCTGGCCCCGCGTCCCCAGCGACGGGGCGCTGGGGGCCCGGCGGCTCGCGCGCGCGCTGCGCGCTCGCTGGCCGCCCGCTGCCGGGGGATCGAACGACTCGAGTGGCGCGTGCGGCGACCTCGCTGCGCTCGTCGCCTGCCGTCGTTCGGGTCGGTCGTCGTGGAGGCGGGCTCGGCGTGCCCGCGCGCAGTTGTTTGCTCTCGTCCCGGCGCGCCTCGCTACCTCTCGAGCTCGCAGGTCGTCAGGTCGAGCGCGCGCGCGCCGTCGCAGCGGACGTGCTCGAGGAACCCGTCGAGGTCGCGATCCTCGAGGACCACTCGCCCGTCGCCGCCGTGGAAGACCATGCGCTCGTAGATTCCGTCCGCGTCGGCGTCCCGGGTCTCGTAGACGCGCTCGCCTCCTCGCGACACCGTGACCTGCTCGAGGTGTCCGTCGCCGTCTCGGTCCCGCGCGACCTCTTGTCCCCCGCGCGCGTCCGTGCGCTCCAGCCGCTCGGCGTTTCCGTCGCCGTCGGCGTCGGTGTAGACCCAGGTGAGGCGGCCGGCGCGCTGGATGACGCGCTCGTTCACTCCGTCCCCGTCGGCGTCGAGGCCTTCGCCGATGAGCCGGCCGCGGCGGTCGTAGCTCCTCCAGCGCTGCACCCAGTCGCCGTCGTCCGAGAGCGTATACGCCGTCCGGATCTCACCGTTGGGCCAGCGCTCGACCAGCGCGGGCGCGCCGGCGTCGGTCACGCGTCGCCAGAGGTAGAGGTTGCCGGCGAGGCTCACGCCCAGCAGGGCCGCCATCACCATCGGCGCCACGCTCCGTCGCCTCCTCTCGGGCGGCGGCGGCGGGTCGCCCATCCAGCGCGCGAGGGTCTCCTCCGCGCGTTCGCGCGCCTCGGCGGGCACGTGGACCGCCATCCGGCCTCCCTCTCGGACGAGGGTGGCCGAGACGCCGGCGCCCTCGAGCGCGTCGAGCAGGGCCTGCGCCTCGTTCTCGTCCTCGGGCGCGAAAAGGAACGTGCGATCGTTCGTCATGGCGATCCTCCGTCGCCACTATCGCACGAGCCTACGGGTAGGCCTCACAGACGAAGGGCTTGCTCTCGCTGCAGGAGATGTCGTTCCAGCTCCCGAGCGTGCCCATGACGGACTCGTCGGGATCGAGCTCCGCGCAGTCGCCGTTGCCGCTCGGCTGGCCGGGGCGCCAGTTGTCGTAGGTCACGACCGCCGCCCGGCCCCACCAGTACCAGGCCGGCGACATCCAGTCCGTGGCGCCGATCCACCAGTCGGAGGTGGAGATCGCCGCGGCCTCGGTGGCGACGAAGACGTTCTCCGCGGCGTCCTCGATGCGGACCAGCTCGTAGCCGCGGGCGCGGCAGAACGTGTAGGCCTGGACGAAGCTCCGGGCGAAGCCAGTGTCGCAGAAGAGGTAGCTGTTGCCGCCGCGTGTGACCCGGGTGCACGGGCAGCCGGCGCCCTCGTCGATGACTCCGTCGCAGTCGTCGTCGACCGCGTTGCAGGTCTCGGCGTTGTCGCCGGTGGTGTCGCCGCAGCTGACCGAGCCGCCGCTGCAGACGGTCGAGCCCTCGACGCACATGTCGGCGTCCGCGCCGTCACAGGCCACGCCGACCGCCGGATCGCCCGCGCCGTCGGCGGTGCTCGGGTCGCAGTCGTCGTCGACCCCGTTGCACACGTCGAGCGTGTCCCCGGTGGTGTCGCCGCAGACCACCGCGCCGGCGGTGCACGAGGTCGTGCCCTCCTGGCAGAGATCGCTGTCCGCTCCGTCGCAGGCGACCCCGACCCCCGGATCGGCGGAGCCGTCGGCGGTGCCGGGGTTGCAGTCGTCGTCGGCGCCGTTGCACAGGTCGAGCGTGTCGCCGGTCGCGTCGCCGCAGACGATCGCGCCGCCGGCGCAGCGGGTCGTGCCCTCCTGGCAGAGATCCGAGTCGGGGCCGTCGCAGGGCACGCCCACGCCCGGGTCCCCGGAGCCGTCCGGCGTGCTGGGGTCGCAGTCGTCGTCGACGCCGTTGCAGAGGTCGGCGCCCATGCCCGGGCCGTCGTCGCAGGTGAGGGCGCCGTCCACGCAGACCTGCATGCCGTCGCTGCAGAGATCGACGTCGTCGCCGTCGCAGGCCGCGCCGAACATCGGGTCCGCCGTGCCGTCGGCGGTCGAGGGGTCGCAGTCGTCGTCGAGGCCGTTGCAGATCTCGATCTCGTCGGGCTGATCGCCGTCGTCCTCGCAGACGAGCGCGCCGCCCACGCAGGCGATCGCGCCGTCGGCGCAGAGATCGCCGTCGTCGCCGTCGCAGGTGTCGCCGAGGGTGGGCTCGTCGGCGCCGTCGGGGGTGGCCGGATCGCAGTCGTCGTCGACGCCGTTACAGAGCTCCGCCGAAGGCGTGCAGCCGCCGTCCGGATCGGGCGTCACGTCGCCGTCCACGCGCGCGTCGAGCGGAGGCGGCGTGGAGCCGTCCACCGGGGAGAGGCCGCTGCGCTCCAGCGAGCACCCGGCACCGAGAAGAAGAAGAAGAAGAAGGCAAAGCGAGACCCTGAACCCACTGCGTCCGGTCATGCCGTCACCCTATCTCGACGGCGCCGCGATGTCAGTCGGTGAGCGAGCGGCGAAAGCGTTGCAGCACCGCGATCGTCTCGAGCATCAGGCTCTCCTGATAGCGGTAGACCATCTCCTGACCCATCGGCACGAGCATCGAGACCGCCTGCTTGCGGCAGTCCGCCACGAGCTCTCGGAGGCGGGCGATGAGGCCGTCGAGGGCGGCCCGCTCGCTGGCCTCGGTCAGCGTCGTCGCCGGGTCGAGCAGATCGATCTCCTTGCGCGTGATGCCGCCGCCGAAGAGCTCGCGCAGCTCCTCCTCGATCTTCACGCGCCGTGTGTCGAGGCGCCAGAGACGGAAGCGGTTCAGCAGGCTCATCAGGTTGAAGAGGAAGCTGACGCCGACGACGAAGGTCATGAAGTTGCTGAGCGGGATCACGTCGACCACCCGCGGCAGGTACTCGTCGACCATCGGCGGCCCGTGGTTCTCGTAGAACTCGGTGGCCACGTTCGACATCGCGAGCCCGTGGGGTGGCGGGGCGTTGCGGTTGTGCTCGACGAAGCCGGGCAGCTCCCGCCCGAGCACCGAGAGCACGGCGTTGATCTCGGAGCGGCTCGCGCACGCGCTGGCCAGGAGCAAGGTGTCGACCTGCAGCACGCGGCGGTCTCCCGCGGGCACGCCGGCCACCGGGTCGTAGTGGCCCTGGTCGATCCACCCCGCGCGCACGCCGGGCAGCCGGGACGCGGCCGCGGGCGCGGTCTCGAAGCTGGCGATCCGCAGCCCTCGCTCGGTCACCGCCTCGTGCGCGAGCGCCGCGTCCTCCTGCAGCACCGCCGCCGCGAAGTCGAGCTCGCCCGCCGCCGCCTGCTCGATCTGCGCGGAGACCGCGCCGTGCACGCGCTCGATCCGGAGCTCGTCGAAGCCGGGGAGGGCGAGCAGCGCCTCGGCGAGCTGCGCGGTGCCGCTGCCCTCGGGCCCCACGCCGATCCGGGTGCCCTCGAGGTCCCGGAAGGTCGTCACCAGGTCGCCGTCGCGGCCGAAGAAGAAGAGCGTCTCGCCCTCGGGCAGCCGCGCGACCGCCTCGACCCGCTCCAGGTCGTCGAAGGCGGCGCCGTCCTGGACGAGGCCGAAGTCCACCTCGCAGTCGCGGGCCGAGAGCCGCTCGAGGTTCTCCCCGGAGCCCGCGCTGTGCGCGTTGCGGACCCGGCCGCCCTCGCGCTCGGCGCGCCGGGCGAAGCGCTCGACGAGATCGCTGTAGTGGCCGGTGGCCGAGCCGCTGGTGACCGCGATGTCGAGGTGCTCGAGGTCGGGCTCGAAGTCGAGGCTGAGCGCGATCGCGCCGATGATCACGACGCCGACCGCGATCAGCGCCGCGCGGAGCCAGGCGCGCTGCTTCGCCTTCGCCTGTCGCTCCTCCGGCTCTGCCGGTCCCGGGGTCTCGTCCGCCATCGGCGGCGATGATACCCGCGCGCGTCAGAAGCGGAGACTCAGCGTCTCGGCCCGGCCCACGAAAGGCTCGCCGAGCTGACTCTCCTCGTGCACGGCCACCCCGATCGCGATCGCCACCCCGACGACGAGCGCGGCGCCGATCACCCCGCCGACGATCGCCGGCGTGTCGTCGCTCGGCGCACCGTCCGAGGATTCTGCCCGGATGGAGGGCGCGCTCACCGGCTGCACGATCTGGAGCGTCTGGCGCTCGCCGGCGCGGACCTCCACCTCGCGCTCCTGACGCGTGCCGTCGGGATACATGAGGGTGATCGTCTGCCGCGGCGGCGCGAGGAAGAAGCGCTCCGGATCGACCTCCTCCCCGTCGACCAGCACGCGGGTCTCGGGCGGCTCCACCCGCACGGTGAGGGTGCCGACCTCGGCGCGCAGCTCCCGGCGCAGCGCCTCCACCTCGGCCCGCCGCGCTTCCGGCAGCGCACCGTGCGCGCCCTCGAGCAGCGCGTCCACGTGCCGCAGCCCGGTCGTGATCTCCCCCGCCCGTCGCGCGCTCATCGCGGCGTTGAACGCGGCCGCCGCCGTCGGGTGCAGCTCGAGCGAGCGCTCGAAGAGCCGCAGCGCGTCGGCGTGTCGCTCCTCCTCCGCCGCCTGCCGCCCCGCGTCGAAGAGCGCCCGCGCCTCGAGCTCCGCCGGAGGCGTCTGCGCCTCCGCGCTCCCCGCCGCCGCCACGGCCGCCAGCGCGAACGAGAACAGGGCCGCCCTCATGGCCACTCCCACAGCTGCCCCTCCTCCCGCGCCGCTCGCCGCCCGCCCCGTCGTCCCGGTCGGCGCCCCCGCGCCGCCTCCCCCTCGGCCCCCTCACCAGGGCGCGCCGCGACGGCCTCCTCGCCCGACCCCGCCGCGCCGCCGGACTCGGCGACGGGCTCGGGCTCGGCGACGGACTCGACGGACTCGGTTTCGGCGACGGACTCGGTTTCGGCGACGGACTCGGACTCGGCGACGGACTCGGCCTCGGTCTCGGCGACGGACTCGGTCACGGGGTCGTCGGCGGCCGGCCGCGCGAGCCCCACCGCCTCTTCCCCCGGCGCCGCCCACCACCCCGCGATCCCCAGCACCACCAGCGCCGCCGCCGCCGGCCACCACCGCCGCCTCGGCGCCTCGGGCGTGTCCGCCTCCGCCTCCGCTCTCGCGATCGCCGCGGCTCTCCGGGTCCGCGCCTCCGCGCGCGCCTCGGCGAAGTGCTCGAGCGCGAACGCCCGGAGCTCGATGGCGCCGTCGTCCCGCTCCACCTCGCGCAGGATCGCGCCCAGCCGCGCCGCCACCTCGGCGCCGGAGGAGGGCCGATCCTCGCGGCGCTTCGCGAGCAGGTCCCAGAGCAGCTCGGTCAGCGCCGGCGGCGCGTCGTCGCGCACCGCCTCGATGTCGGGCGGCGGGTCGTCGAGGATCTGCCGCGCGACGTGCTCCACCCCATCGGACGCGCTGGCGTGGAGGCGGCGGCAGGCGAGCAGCTCGTAGAGCACCACGCCGAGGGCCCAGAGATCGGAGCGCCGATCGAGCCGCTCGAAGCGGAGCTGCTCGGGCGACATGTAGCCGATCTTGCCCTTCAGCGCGTCGGCGCTCGACTCCTCCGTGCGGCCGAGCGCCTTGGCGAGCCCGAAGTCGGTCACCCGCACGATGCCCTCGTAGTCGAGCAAAACATTCTGCGGGGACACGTCCCGGTGCACCAGCGACACCGGCGCGCCGTCGTGGTCCCGGAGCTCGTGCGCCGCGTGCAGACCCTCGGCGATCTGCTTCGCCATCGTGAGGCAGACCTGGAGCGGGATCAGCTCGCCGCGCGCGTGAAAGGCGCCGATGACCTTGGAGAGGCTGAGCCCGTCCACGAAGTCCATCAGCAGGTACGGCCCGTCCGCGTCCTCGCCCACGTCGAGCACGCTGACCACGTTGGGGTGGCGCAGGAGCCCGGCCAGCGTCGCCTCGCGCAGGAAGCCCTCCCGGAGATGTGCCGCCTTCTCGAGCGGGCGCTTGCGCGCGTACAGGCGGCGGAAGTCGCCCTCCCGCCGCATGACCAGCTCCACGCTCCCCATGCCGCCGCGCGCGAGGGGGGCGACCCGCACGTACGGGGAGCTGGCGCTGGACGAGAGGGACGACACCGCGCTCAGCCTAGCAGGCTGGGCTCGGCCGGAAGAGCGAGACGGAGCCTTGCCGCGCCCCTCGACGCGGGTGACCGACTCCACCCTGCGGACCGCCCCCACGATCCGAGAGGCTACCGCGACCGCGGCCGCGCGTCCGTGACGCGGCTTGCGCGGGTCAGAGCCCGAGGAGGTGCAGGGTCGCCTCGCGGTGCTGGACCTCGGCGCCGGAGGCGAACACGCCGATCGACGCGTCGAGCGGGCTGGCGCCGTCGAGCCCGGCGAAGAACGGGTAGGCGAGCCGCGCGTCGGCGTCGAGCGCGTGGGTGTAGCGTCGCTCCAGGTCGCCAGCGCCGAGCGCCGCGCCGCGGGTCCCGCGCGCGAGCAGGGCGACCGAGCCGATCGCGATCCAGTCGCGCGCGGCGGTGGTCGTCCGGGCCGAGGCGATGGTCTCGGGGGTCGCGGCGCTGGTGCGGCCCGAGGCGAGCGCCTCGTCGTGCGCGGTGGCGGCGAACGCGCCGAGGTCGAGCGCGATCAGCTGCGCGTGGCTCGCGTTCGACGACGGCGCGCCGGCCCGGACCTGAAGGGCGAAGCTCGCCTCCACGCCGGCTGAGAGCGTCGGCGCCCGGGCGAGGAAGAACGACTGACGATCCAGGGTGGCGCCCGCGAGGTGAGGGGGATCGCCGTCGGCCATCGGCCAGAGCGTCCCGCCCGCGTCCACCCGGACGCCCACCGCGTCGGTCGCCGGCATGGTCGTCGCCGTGACGCTCGCGAGCACGAGGTGCCGGCCGGCTGCGCTCGGGGTGAAGCGGAGCTCGGCCAGGCTCACCCAGCCTTCGGACTGGGTCACGAAGCGGTTGGGCAGCGCCGCCTCCGTCCACGCCCCGCCGGGGATGGGGAAGGCGACGAGGCGGAGATCGGTGAGCGTGGCCTCGCCGCTGGCGCTCCCCTGGAGCTCGACGTCGACGCGGCGCCGCCCGCCCGCCGCGGCCAGCGCGATCGCCGACCACGGTCCGCCCGCCCGGCTCGCGCTCCGCGCCTGCTCCTCGCCGTCCACCGTCAGCCGGGCCTCGCCCCCGTCGAGCGCGGCGCTGGCGAGCACCAGCCACGCGCCGGCCGACGCGTCGAGCTCGAGCGATCCGCCGAGCGCGCTCGCCCAGCCCTCGCCTCGGCGGAAGGCGGGGACGTGCCGCTGCGCGTAGGCCGGGGTGTGCGGCCCGGCGTCGGGCAGCTCGGCGTCCGGGGGCACGGTCGCGTCGGCGGGAGGCGCGCCTCCGTCTGGCTCGTCGCATCCGTCGCAGGCGTCGCGGCAGACGCCGCCCCGGCAGGTGGTCGCGCCGTCGCAGGCGAGCCCCGCGTCGCAGCCCTCGGTGAAGGTCAGCGCGAGGATCTCGGCCGCGCCGTCGACGTAGCCGCCGCGGTAGGCGACGCGCGCGATCGGGACGCGCTCCGCGTCGAGCAGCTGGCCGATCACCGTGTAGCGTCGCCCCGCGTCACCGCCGCGCGGCACGAGCCGGACGCCGACCGGGAAGCGCTCGAGCGGCTCGTCGACCTCGAGCGCGAGCGCCCCCTCGGTGTCGAGCACGCGCACGTGGATGCGCGCCGCCGCCTCGGCCAGCGGCGCCTCGGCGTAGAACAGCACGTCCACCCGGGTGGAGTCCGCGCAGCCGAGGAGGAGCAGGCCGAGGAGCGCGCGCCGCATCCCGCCCAGCCTACCACCGCCCCCCATCGGCGACCGCGAACGAGGACCCGGGGACGGAGTTAACTTGTGAACTTACGTAGGTCCTTGAACTACATAGGTTAACAAGTTCACTCCGTCCCCTCCTCCCTGGTTGGGGTCACCGGAGGAGGTCGGGGGTGATGGTGAGGGCGACGGCGGACTGGTTGTAGCCGACGCCGGAGCCGACGAGGACGACCTTGTCTCCGGCGGAGAGGCGGCCTTCGTCGAGGGCGTCGTGGAGGGCCATGGGGATGCAGGCGGAGCCGGTGTAGCCCCACTTGTGCATGATGAGGTGGGTGCGGTCGGAGCCCAGGCCGAGGCCCTCGGCGACGCGGAGGATCTGGCTCTTGCGCACCTGGGTGAAGATGGCGAGGTCGACGTCCTCGACCTTCCAGCCCGCGCGGTCGCACACGGTGCGGAAGAGCATCGGCCAGCCCTCCTCGTTGATCTCGCGCGGGTACTTCTCGACCATGCGCACCTTCGTGCGGCCCGCGTCGATGGACTCGTGGCTCGCCGGCTCACGGGTGCCGCCGCTCTGGATGAGCCACTGCTTCGCGTGCGCGCCGTTCGCGCGGAAGGCGCTCGCCTCGAGGCCCGGGCGATCCGATGCGCGCACCACCGCGGCGCCCGCGCCGTCGCCGTAGAAGAAGAACATCGGGTCGTCGGGATCGGCGAGGCGGTGCATCAGGTAGGCGCCGATCACGAGCACGTTCCGGATGGCCGGGTTGGTCGCGATCAGCCCGTTCGCCGTGGCGAGCGCGGTCGGGAAGCTCGCGCAGGCGCAGCCCACGTCGAAGGTCCCCGCCCGCTCCGCGCCGAGCAGGTGCTGCACGATCACCGACGTCGAGGGCGTGAGGTGATCGGGCGTGTCGGTGCCGACGAGGATCAGGTCCACGTCGCGCGGCTCGAGCCCGGCCGCCTCGAGGGCCGCGCGCCCCGCCTTGGCCGCGAGATCGCTCGTCGCCTCGTCGTCGGGCGCGTGGAAGCGCGTGCGGATCCCGCTCGGCGTCTCGACCTTGTCGACGAAGGCCGGGAAACGCTCCCGGAGGACGTCGTTCGGCACCTCGTGCGGGGGGACGTGAATGCCCGTGGATACGAGCGCTGAGAATGTCTGACGGGTCATCGACCTATGGCCTCCGTCCCGTCTGCCCGACGCCGCCGAGCATACCCCGAAGCGTCAGGTACGCACGATGTTCCTCGTTCACGCCGCAGGTCCAGTCCTCGCAGCCGCTCTGGAACCCGTAGCGCGCGTCGAGCCAGACCCCCTCGATGAAGGAGAAGCTCGCCCCGGCGTTGACGAAGTGGCGCTGCTGCAGCGTGCCGTTGCCCTGCTGCTCCCGGACCCAGACGTACTGCCCGCCGACGCCGAAGGTGGGAACGATGTTCAGGTCGAGCCCGCCGCCGACCGTGTACGCCTCGTAGCACTCGTCCGAGAGCCGCCCGAGGTCGGTCGGGTCCACGACGTCGTTCTGCACGCGCGAGGCGTTGACGAAGGGCCGGATGCGGCCGTCCCAGATCCGCCCCTCCACGCCCGCGCGCAGGTTGTAACCGTCGATGTGCGCGTCGCTCGAGCTGCTCGTGTTGGTGTTGGCGTCGAAGTACTGGAACGCCGCCTGCGCGCGCACGTACTCGTGCTCGAAGGTGACCGACGGCGAGAGCAGCACCACGTGGAACGAGCTGGTCGGGAAGCCGCGCGCGTCGCGGCCCACGTTCGACCACGGCACCTCGTAGAAGCGGGCGAACGGCGGGAAGGTGCCGCCGATCATCACCGTGCCCGTGGTGCTGGTGGGGTTGCCCGCGTTGACGGTGAACCCGAGGTGGAAGCCCTCGAAGAGCTCGTAGCGGGCGAGCACGCCGTTGCCGCGGTTGAAGCCGCTGACCAGCAGCGGGAAGCGGGTCAGGTCGTCGGTCAGCAGCATGTTCGCGACGTACGCGGAGAAGTAGTCGAGGCTCGCCGGGTCGGTGATGCGGCCCACGTCGACCTGCAGCCCCTCCCACTCGAGGCGGAGCAGCTGGTTGCGCACCTGGATGGCGGCCTGCCCCTCCCAGACGCTCGTCCCGTACGGTCCCGCGTTCAGCTCGAGCTCGCTGACGAGCGTCACGTGGCGCCCCCAGCGCGCCCGGAGCCCGATCCGGGTGAGCGCGACGGTGGTGAAGCGGTCCTCGCGATCGTCGGGGACGTCGGAGCGGTTCATGATGAACTGCCCGTAGGCGCCCCCGACGATGGTCGCGTAGGGCTCGACCTGGAGGCGCTCCCCGAGCACCTCGAGGCCCTCCTCCTCCTCGTCTTCGGAGGAAGAGGAGGCCTCCTCCGCCGCGCCCTCCGGGATGGGAGAAGACGCGGCGGGGGAGACCGCGGTAGGGGCGGGATGGTCCGCCGCCATGGGCTGCGCGGCGGCGCCCACGGGGATCAAGAGGCACGTCAGCGCGATGGCGGCTCGCATCGTTCAGCCCCCGATGCCGAGGGCCTGGCGCACGACCTCGAGCGCCGCCTCGGAGCGCGCCGCGCCGTAGTGGTTGCGGAACAGTCCGCAGAAGAAGTAGTTGCTCTCGTCGACGTCGTTCAGCCCGATCGTGCGGTTGTCGGCGCCGCGGAGCGCGGAGCTGGCCTCGGAGACGAACAGGTCCTGCTGCTCGCCGCCCGGCAGGTCCTCCATGACGATCGTCGTGTACTGGACGGTGTTGCCGCCGCACGCGCCCTCGAGGCCGAAGGCGCTCTCCCCGTCGGCGCACGGCGTCTCGTACTCGCCTTCGGCGCCGTTGAGCGGCCGGAGGAAGTCGGTGGGCGCGAACGCGGCGCGGTTGCCCATCTCGCAGGCGACGCGGCCCCGCATCGTCGGGTTGCTGCCGCAGAGCGCGAAGCTCGAGACGCCGTGGTTGGCGCCGGCCAGGTAGATGGCGTGGTCGAGGCGCGAGAAGACGTCGAACCCGTCGTTGACGGCGAGGCGGCGGAGCGCGTCGCGCGCCACGGTCACCCCGAGCGAGAAGCCCAGGATCACGAAGCGGCGATCGGGGTGCGCCTCCATCGCGGAGCGGATGAAGTGCTGGGTGATCGGGACCGCCCAGCCGTGGTCCATGTTCTTGGCGGCGTTCTCGGTCTCGTTGTTCGTCGCCGGGTCGTCCACCCGGTCGAAGCGGAGGTCGACGGCGTAGGTCCGGACGCCCGCGCTCACGAGCCGCTCGGCGAGCATCGGCGCGTTCTCGGTGGCGCCGACCCGCGGGTTGCCGCCCTCGTCGGTGCACGGCGTCTCGGGCGCGTAGGCCATCCAGGAGTCGGGCGCGTCGGAGTTGCCGTGCACGAGGAGCACGACCGGCGCCCCCGGCGCGTCCGTCCCGCCGAGCTCGGTCGAGAAGTCGCGCGCCGCGCAGCGATAGCCCGGCAGGACGGCGGCCTGGTAGCCGAGGCCTTCCGTGGTGCAGCCCGGGTGCGCCGCGAGGTCGTCGCGGTAGCTCACCGAGGTCGCGTCGCTCGGGTCGGTGGCCGGCCCGGGCGAGGTCCCTCCGTCGGTGTCCATCATCATCATCGGGGCGCTCGGAGTGCAGCCGAGGAGCGCCAGGGCGCAGGTCGCCCTCCACGCACGAAGCGTCGTCGTGTTCATCGTCCAATCCCTTTCTCGAAGGCGGCGCGCCCATCCGTGGGCGCCGCGTCCTCGAGATACGAGACCGCGTCGAGCGCGTCGACGGAGGTCGGGTTACCTGCGTTGCGCGGGTCGGGCCCGGAGCCGGCTCAGGGTGGGCTCCGCGAAGGTCGTGTCCTCGACCACGTAAGACACGCGGCGCCCCTCGCGCTCGACCCGCGCCGCGCCGTCGTCGACCAGGCGCTTGAGCGCGAGCTGCACGGTGCGCAGCGGGACGCGCACCCGGCCGGCGATCTCGCGGGCGCCGCCGCCTCCCGCGGCGAGCGCGGCGAGGATCCGCTGCTCCGGCGGTCGCGCGCATCGAGGATCGGGGATGAGCAGCGGCCGGTGAGCGCGCAGCGTGAGGCGGTAGCCGTCGCGATCGATCTCGGCCGCGCCCTCGAGGAGCGCGCGCGTCCGGTGGAGCAGGGTCCGCATCACCGCGTCGTGCTTGGCGCTCGTGAACGCGAAGCCGTAGACGGCCTCGAAGGCCGCGTCGAGCTCCATCGGGCCGCCGAGCGCGAGCACCGACGCGAACGTCGAGGCGCGCTGCTCGCGGAGGTCCTCCGGGATCCACGCGCCGCGCACGAGCCCTCGGCCGGCGTCGAGGACCCGACGGGCGCCGTCGGGCCGGATCCACACGTGCGCGACCGGGCCGTCGTCCTCCGCCGGATCCACCACCCCGTGCGGCGACAGCGCGCGGGCGCCGCGCTCGAACGGGCCGCGGGCGGGCGCGTCGGGGTCGAGGCCGGCGGCGATCGCGCGGGCCTCCTTCTCGAACGGCGCGAAGCCGCGAGCCTCGGCGAGCCGCGCCTCGCGGGCGGCGTCGAAGGCGTCCCGGTCCCCGGCGCGCGCCGCGTCGAAGAGCGGCCGCCACTGCGCTTCACGGGCGAGCGTGGACTCCCCGGCGAGCGCGCGCTCCCGGTCGATCCAGGCGTGCCACGGGGTCGGCGCCACCGCGCGCAGCTGGCCGAGGATGCGGGTGGCGAGGTGGGGCGCGCCCGCGTGCCGCCGGACCCGCGCGAGCACCAGGTTGGCGAGGTACTCGGACTGGAGCAGCCCTTCCGTCCGGGCCATCCGGCTCGCCCGCCGGGCGCGGGCCACCGCGTCGTCCAGCTCCCCCGCGTCGAGCGCGGCCAGGGCCGCCCAGGAGGCCGCGTCGACCACCACGCTCGGCGCCTCGGAGCGTCGGCGCAGCGCGTCGAAGCGCTCCCGGCTCCCGAGCGCGTCGCCCTCCGCGAGGGCCCGCAGCGCGGCGTGCTCCTCCGCGAGGTCGGCGGCCAGGCCCGAGGCCCCGCCGGGCGCGAAGCCGGCGTGGCCCCGCCAGTCCATCGCGAGCAGCGCCGCGCGGGCCCGGGTCGCGGTCACGATCGCGCGCGCGTCGGGGTCGCCGTCGTGCATCGTCTCCGGCGCCTCGAGCGCGTGCGGGGCGGCCATCCAGCAGGTCGCCCGCAGCGCCTCGCGCCAGCCGTCGGCGGGGTCGCCGTCCAGCAGCGCCTCCGCCGGGCGGTAGTCGCCCGCCATGGCGCGGGCCCAGGCTGCGCGGTGATCGGTCAAGCTCGCCCGAGGATCCGGCGTCGGCGCGCGAGCAGCAAGGCCGCGATCGGCAACGCGAGCCAGCCGCCACTCACCGGGCCGGAGCTCACGGCGCAGCCGCAGACGTGCACGCTGTCCGGGGAGGTCATCGGCTGCTCGCCCGGCCCGGGCCCCGGCGTCACGCCCGGCCCGGCGTCGCGGTCGCCCCAGCTCCAGCTCCCCGCGTCCGAAGGGGCGGGGGCCGGCCCGCCGTCGGGCAGCGTGGCCGGTCCGCCGTCGCCCACCGGCGGCGGGATCGGCGGGGCGCCCGAGAGCCCGAAGAAGGCCGCCATGTGGCGCACCGCGCAGATGTCCTCGTCGCTCACGTAGGCGGCCACCGCGCCGCACCCGGTGTCGGGGTCCACGAAGGTCGCGTGTCCGGCGCCGGCGATCTCCCAGCTCTCGATCATCACCCGCCCGCCCTGCGAGAAGGTCTGCCGCGCGTGCCCGTCGACCGTCTCGGTGGCCGTCGGCTCGCGCGGCAGCCCCATCACGCTCGTCCACTGGTCGAGCGCCTCGCGCTGGTTCGCGGGCACGACGATGCCGTCGCTCGTGCCGTGCCAGATCGACAGGCGCGGCCACGGCCCGGCGTGGGACGAGGCGTCGCGCACGAGCTGCCCCCACTCGGCCGGGCTCCGGTCCACCCCGGGGCTCTGGCAGGAGAAGGCGCCGGACACGCTGGTCGCGCAGCGGTAGGGGATCCCGGCGATGACGCCGCCGGCCGCGAAGCGCTCCGGCCAGGTCGCCAACATGACCATCGCCATCGCCGCGCCGGCGGAGTGCCCCATCACGTAGGCGTCGCTGACCGCGAAGTCCGACTCCATCCGGTCGAGCATCGCGATCAACGAGGCGTTCTCGCCCTCGCCGCGCCGGAGGTTCGCCTCGTCGCCGTACTCGCCCGCCCAGTTGAAGCAGGACACGGGGTTGTTGGCCGAGGTCTGCGCCGGATACACGACGTAGAAGCCGAGCTCGTCGGCGAGCGGCTCCCAGCCGGTGTTGCGGAACGTCGAGACGTTCTGGGTGCAGCCGTGGAGCGCGAACACGACCGGCGCCGGGCCGCTCGGCGCGGGGCTCGGCACGTAGCGGTGCATCTCGAGGCCCCCGGGGTTCGCGCCGAAGGCGGTCACCCGCTCGAAGGTGCCAGCCCCCGGTTGGGCGTGGGCCAGCGAGGGCACGATCAGCAGGGCGAGGGTGAGAATCGAGCGCGTCATCGGCGAACCTCCAGGTGCACGACGACGTGATAGCGCGCCCCACCCGCTCTTTGGCGACGCGCGCAAGCCCCGTCACACGTTCTCATTCGCAGGTCGTGCACCCGGCGCCGCTCGAGGTGCACCCCGGCCCGCTCTCGCAGCCCGGTCGGCACATCACCGTCCCGCACGCGCTGCCGGTGCACTGGACGTCGCAGGCGCAGGCGCTCCGGCAGTCGACCGCCTCGCAGGTCGAGTCCGCGCAGCCGATCGTGCAGTCGCCCTCGCAGATCACGCCGGCGCAGGACTCCACGCCCTCGCAGCTGATCTCGCACGTCCCGTCGGGAGGGCAGGTGACGCGCTGGCAGTCGCGCTCCTCGCGGCACGCCACCGTGCATCGGCCGGTGCCGCACTGGACGTCGGGACACCCGCGGAAGGAGTCGCACTGCACGTCGCAGTGACTCGAGGCGCCGCACTGGACGCCGCCGCGACAGCCGCCGAGGCCCACGCACTCGACGGTGCAAGGCGCGTCGCCGCAGAACACGCCGCCGCGGCACTCGTCCAGCGAGCAGCGGACGCGGCACGGGACCCCGTCGGGACAGCGGGCGGTGCGCTCGTCGATGATCTCGCACACCCCGGCGACGCACTCGCCCGGGCACACCGCCGCGCAGTCCGTCACCCCGGCGTCGCGCGCGGCTGCGTCGAGGCCAGGGTCGAGGCCCGCGTCGGTGGGCGCCGCCTCGCAGCCGACGCGCGGATCGCAGCGCCCTTCGCAGCGGTCGTCGTCCCCCCTCAGCCCGCAGACGCCGGCCAGGCACACGGGCGCCGCGCAGGCGACCGCGCTCGTGGGGCACTCGGCGTCGTCCGCGCACTCCGGGGGCGGGCAGGCCTCGGGCGTCTCCGGCGTGCACTCCGGCGAGACGCAGGCGCCGCCCAGGCAGGACGTCGCGGCGGGATCTCCCGCGCCAGGGCAGCGCACCCCCTCGCAGCTGCGGGTCATCACGACCGTGATCGCGCGCGACTCGCGCGGCTGGACGGCGACGACGCGGCTCGCGACCGGCGCGCCCTCTCGCTCGAGCGCGACCCGCACGAAGAGCACGTCCGGGGGCACCGTGAGCTCCGCGATCCGGGTGGGCGCCGCCAGCGAGGCCCGCCCCGAGACGTCCTCTCGCGCCGAGGCGAGCGGCTCCGCGAAGTCGCCGCTGCGGGCCACCTGCACGACGGCGTGACTCACCTCGAGCCCGGGCGCGTAGTCCGATCGCAGGCTCACGAGGAGCAGCGGCTCCGGGTCGCACCCGGCGATCAGGAGCAGGAACATCCAGGCGCCGCGCACGGCGCGACGGTACCGCGTTCGGCGTCAGCTAGCGATCACTCGCGCGCGCGTCGGCCTGGCGCCCCTCCTCGAGGATGCGCTCGGGCACGCCCTTGAGGTTCCAGACGATGCCGAGCTTCTCGAGGCCGCGCAGGGTGAGGTAGGTGAGGTCGATCTCGCCCGGGTAGAAGCCCATGCGCGCGCTGTTCATGTAGCGGTGGTGGTTGTTGTGCCAGCCCTCGCCCATCGTGAGCAGCGCGATGACCAGGTTGTTGCGGCTCTGGTCCTTGGTCTCGAAGCGGCGCTTGCCCCACACGTGGGCGAGCGAGTTGACGAGGAAGGTCGAGTGCCAGACGAGCACGCCGCTGGCCGCGAAGCCGATGAAGAAGCCCGGCCAGCCCCACACGAGCCAGACGAGGACGCTCGTCAGCACCGGCACGACGAGCCAGTACTTGTCGAGCCAGAGCAGCTCCGGGTACTTCGCGAGGTCCTTGACCCGCTTCATGTCGGTCTCGGCGTTGCCCGCGAAGAGCCAGCCGAAGTGGCTGTGCCAGAAGCCGTCGACCACCGGGGAGTGGAGGTCGTTCTCGGTGTCCGAGTGGAGGTGATGGGCCCGGTGATGAGCCGCCCACCACAGCGGGCCGCGCTGGATGGTCATGGTCGCGAGCAGCGCGAGCACGAACTGGAACCAGCGGCTGGTCTCGAAGGCGCGGTGCGCGAAGTAGCGGTGGTAGCCGCCGGTCACACCGAACATGCGCACGAAGTAGAGGACCACGCCGACCGCGATCGCCTCCCAGGTCACCCCCGACCAGATCGCCCCGAACATGACGAGGTGGGAGAGGAAGAAGGGGATCCACCCGAGCCGCTCGTAGCGGTGGCGGCGCCGCGGGGGCGCCTTCGACGCGGCGGTCTTCGAGGGCGGTACGGAGAGGGCGGAGGGTGCAGCCTGTTCCACTCTCTGGACGGTAGGCACACCCCCGAAGACGCGGACCACCAGCCTGTCATCGTTTCGTAATTCTTTTGTCTTCGCCCGCTATTCCTCGAGCGTGAAGCCCACCGCGACGCGCACCTGCCAGTGCTGGATGCGCCCGTCGCGGATGTCGCCGCGCGTCTCCTCGACCGTGAACCAGCGCATGTGCCGGAGGCTCTCCTTCGCGCGCAGCAGCGCGTTCTGGACCGCGTCCTCGATGCCCTTCTCCGACGTGCCGACCAGCTGAACCATCTTGTATGCGTGCATGACGACCCCCCGATCCGTGTACGCCCCGGCCTCCTCCGGGCAACGCGGGGGTTGGGAGCGCCGCGCGGGCGCCTACCCATCCTCGGGTGCCCTCACCGCTGCGCCTCGTGCTCGTGGACGACGACGAGCTCCTCCTTCACGTGACCACCCGGGCGCTGTCCCGCGAGGGCATGGTGGTCGCGGGCTTCTGCAACCCGCTGACCGCGCGGTCCGCCATCCTCCGGGAGCCGCCGGACCTCGTGCTGACCGACTTCGAGATGCCCGGGCTCGACGGGGTGGCGCTGGCGCGGGACGCGCGGGCGTCGCTGGGCGATGGCTGCCCGCCCTTCGTGCTCTGGACCGGATCGAGAGAGCGCCTCCCGCGGGAGGCGCCGGCCCTGCTCGACGCGGTGATCGACAAGCCCTGCCGCCCCGGGCGCCTCGTCACCGTGCTGCGCGCGCTCGGGAGCCCGCGCGCCGTGACGCAGAGCGGGGTCCGCGGGCCGCTCGTCCGGGCGAAGGCCGGCGAGGTCGCGCGCTGACCGGCGCGGCTGCCGTATCCTCGGGCGCGTGACGGACACCCGCCTGACGTTCTGCCGGATCTGCGAAGCGCTCTGCGGCCTGGAGGTCGACGTGGAGGACGAGCGGGTGACCGCCATCCGTCCCGACCCCGCGCACGTGACGACCGGCGGCTTCTCGTGCGTGAAGGGGCTCAAGCAGCACCGCATGTACGACTCCCCGGACCGGCTCCGCCGCCCCCTCGTGCGCCGCGGCGAGGCGCAGGTCGAGGCGAGCTGGGACGAGGCCCTCGGCGAGATCGGGGGCGCGGTGAAGCGGATCCGCGAGCGGCACGGTCCCGACGCGATCGCGATGTACGTGGGCACCGCCGCCGGCTTCAGCATCCTCCACCCCATCTTCGCGCAGGGCTTCATGCACGGCGTCGGCAGCCGCAGCATGTACTCGAGCGCGACCCAGGACTGCTCGAACAAGTTCTCGGTCGCGCGCGAGATCTACGGCCACCCCTTCGTGCAACCGTTCCCGGACGTCGCGCGCGTCGAGTGCCTGATCGTGGTCGGCGCCAACCCGGTGGTCAGCAAGTGGAGCTTCCTCCAGGTGCCGAACCCGGCCCGGACCTTGAAGGACATCGCGGCGCGCGGGCGCCTCTTCTTCGTGGATCCGCGGCGCACCGAGAGCGCCAAGGTGGCGGGCGAGCACGTGCCCATCCGGCCCGGCACCGACGTCTTCTTCTACCTCTCGTTCCTGCACGAGGTGCTCGCGCGAGGCGGCGTGGACGAGGCCCGGGTGCGCGCCTGCTCCCGCGGCTTCGAGCGCGTGCGTCGGCTGGCGGAGGGCTGGTCGCCCGAGCGCACGGCGGAGGTGACCGGGGTGCCGGCCGAGACCCTGCGCGAGATGGTCGGGGCCTACCTCGGCGCGGACGGAGCGGCGCTCTACTGCTCGACCGGCGTGAACATGAGCGGGCACGGCGCGCTCGCCTTCTGGCTGCAGGAGACGATCAACTTCGTCACCGGCAACCTCGACCGGCGCGGCGGCACGCTGGTCGGGCGCGGGATCTTCGACTTCCCGCGCTTCGGCGTGCGGACCGGCACCCTGGTGCGGAGCGAGCGCTCGCGGATCGGCGGCGTCCGCTCGGTCAACGACGCCTTCGCCGGGGGCCTGCTGGCGGACGAGATCCTCACGCCCGGCGACGGGCAGATCCGCGCGCTCTTCGTCACCGGGGGCAACCCGCTCCTCACGATGGCGGGCGCCGGCCGGCTCCGGGAGGCCTTCGAGCAGCTCGAGCTGCTCGTGGTGCTCGACATCCTGCCCAACGAGACCGCCGCCCTCGCCGACGTGGTGCTGCCGTGCACGTCGCCGCTCCAGCGCCCGGACCTGCCCTTCGTCTTCCCGCTCTGGCTCGGCATGCAGGCGCGGCCCTACCTCCAGGCGACCCGCGCGGTGATCCCGCCCGAAGGCGAGCAGCGCGACGAGGCGACCATCTACACGCAGCTCGCGCGCGCCTGCGGAGCGCCGCTCTTCGGCTCCTGGGCGGTGCAGCTGGCGGCGGAGCTGGCGATGCGGGTGAGCTCGCGCGGCGGGGCGCCCCGGCTGCCGCTCGAGGGGCTGCTCTCGCTCCTGCTGCGCGTCACCGGGCAGCCGGGCTTCGACGCGCTGGCCGACGGGCACGGCCGGCTCCGGCCCGATCACGCCGGCGGCGACTTCCTCGGTCGGCGCGTGGTCACCGAGGATGGCCGGCTGCAGCTCGCGCCGGACGCGCTGGTGGAGGCGGCGGGCGCGCTCGAGGGCGCGTTCGCGGAGGCGCGGCGAGACCGGCGCCGCCTCCGGCTGATCACCAAGCGCGCGGTGACCACGCACAACAGCTGGACGCACAACCTCGAGGACTTCGTGCGCGGCGATCGCGGCACCAACCACCTCTACGTGCACCCGGACGATCTCGCGCGCCTCGGCTTGAAGGACGGCGACCTCGCCGACGTGCGCAGCGAGACCGCCGCGGTGCGGGTGCCGGTGCGCAGGGCCGCCGATCTGATGCCCGGCACCGTCGCGCTGCCGCACGGCTGGGGCCACCAGCGGGCCGAGGGGCTGAGCGTGGCCTCGAAGACGCGCGGGGTGAACGTGAACCTGCTGGCCGCGAGCGGCCCCGACGCGGTGGACCCGCTCAGCGGCATGTCGACGCTGAGCGCGATCCCGGTCGAGGTCGCCCCGGCGGACGGCGAGCAGGACCCGACCGACTGGTCGGGGCTCCCTACTCCCTGACGTCGAGCTCGACCTTCCAGCGCTGGCCGCCCTCGCGGGGGATGGCCTCGAGGCGGAGCGTGCCGACCTCGGTCACCCGCGCCTGGAGGCGCACCGGGACGACGTCGCCCGGGGTCTTGCCCTCGGCGGGCAGGGTGGCCTGGATCTCCGGCAGCTCCTCGAGCGCGTCGTCGTCCCAGCGCTCCAGCATGGTGCCCACGCGATCGTCGCGGCGGACCGAGCTGCCGAAGAAGCGGAAGGAGACGGGCTCGCCGACGACGAGGCCGAGCTCCTGCGGCGCGGGGTCGCACTCGGTGCCCTCCTCGATGCCGAAGGGGGCCACGCACATCGCGGTGATCGGGGGCTCCATGCCGGGCACGGCCGGCATCGCCGCCTCCACGCCGACGTAGTACGCCTGCGCGGTGCCGCCCCGGATGCGCACGCCCTTCCCGCGGCGCACGTAGGCGTAGTACGCGGCGCCCCGGGCCACGGCGACGTCGAGGCTCGCGCCGTCGAGCACGCGCGCCCGCTCGGCGCCCTCCGCCTCGAGCCACGCGCCGATGACGTCGGCGACGCGGTCGGCGAGCAGCGAGGAGTTGAAGACGCCGCCGTTGAAGAGGATGGCGGTGGGGTGCAGGAAGGTCGCGCCCTCGGGGAGCGAGAAGCCCTCGAGCTCCTCGGTCGCGCCGACCTGCTTGGCGAGGAAGGCCGCGAGGTGGCGGGTGATGCCCGCGTCCTGGGCGTAGGGGAGGCCGAGCTGGGTGAGCGCGCCGCGGGCCCGGCTCTTCGGCCGGTCGGACGCCTCGACCTTCGGGAAGAAGCCCTCGACGAGGATCCCGGTGACCTCCTCGCGGGTCAGCTCGGTGCGGATGGAGCCGCCGACGAGCTTGCTGCCCCGGCTCGGCACCACGATCGGCACGCTGTCGATCTCGGCGTCGGCGAGGATCTTCTCCTTGGCCGCGCGGCAGCCGTGGGTCAGCGCCCCGAGCTGCCAGCCGTCGAGCTTCTTGCCGTCCTTCTCGAGCTTGGCGCGCACGGTCATCGCGAGCGCGAGATCCATGTTGTCGCCGCCGAGCAGGATGTGATCGCCGACCGCCACGCGGTGCAGCTCGAGCGCGCCCTCCTTTTCGGCCACCGCGATCAGCGAGAGGTCGGTGGTGCCGCCGCCGACGTCGACCACGAGGATCACGTCGCCCGGCTTCACCTGCTCGCGCCACGCGCCGTCGGTGCTCTGCAGCCAGCTGTAGAGCGCGGCCTGCGGCTCCTCGAGCAGCACCATGTCCTCGAGGCCGGCCTCGCGCGCCGCCTCCGCGGTCAGCTCGCGGGCCGCCGGGTCGAAGGACGCCGGCACCGTGATGACGACCTCTTGCTCCTCGAGCGGGGCGTCGGGGTGCTTGGCGTTCCACGCGTCTCGCAGGTGCTCGAGGTAGAGGATGCTCGCCTGGAGCGGCGAGACCTGGGTCACCTCCTCGGGCGCGTTCGGCGGCAGGATCGGGGCGCGGCGGTCGACGCCGCCGTGGCAGAGCCAGCTCTTCGCGCTCGCGACCACCCGGATGGGCGTCTTGACGCCGAGGCCGCGCGCGACCTCGCCCACTCCGAAGGACGGCCGGGCGTCCCAGGGCAGGGCGAGCGCGTCCTCCGCCAGCTCCCCGCCCTTCGGCAGGTAGAGGAAGGACGGGAGGAGATCGAGCTCCTCGACGTTGCCCGGGCTGGTGACCTGGGGGACGCGGAGCACGTGCTGCGCGACCTCCTCGCCCTCGCTGAGGTCGAGGTCCACGAAGGACAGCGCGCAGTGCGTCGTCCCGAGGTCGATGCCGATGGCGTAGGAGGCGTCGCTCACGACAGCTCGACCTCCGCCGGGGCGATCACGTGCGGGTCGTGGCCTTCGCTCATCTTCGGCAGCTCCACGCTCTCGCAGCGCCAGCCGCGGTGGGTCAGCTCGCCGGAGAACGGCGGGTCGCCGACCACGTTGCCGGTGAGCCGGATCGCGTGGGCGTCGAAGCCCTCCTCGACCTTCACCGTCTCCCCCTCCTCGGAGGCGTGGATGGGCGCGATCTCGAAGTGCTCGTCGAGCGCCTTGCGGCAGCCCTCGTGCACGACCCGGGCGGCCGCGCCGATGTCGGCGTCGTCGGCCTCGGCGATGTCCTCGCGCACGAAGTCGACGAAGCGGCCCTCGCGCTGGAGGAGGCCGAGCAGCTGGAGCGCCGCCTCGGGGCCCGCCGCCTTCAGCACGGTGGGCTCCTTCTTCTCGACCTTCTTCTTTTTCCTCTTCGGCTTCTCCTCGGGCTCCTCCTTCGGCGGGGGGAGGGCCGGTCCGCCTTCACGCAGGCGGACCACGCCGGCCGCGAAGTCGGCGTCGAAGAGGGTCCGGAAGTAGGCCGCCCACGCGAGGAAGAGGCGGGCGAAGAACGAGGGCTTCGGGTCGCTCAAGGCAGGAGTCCTTCCTTCGGGGCGGGACTCCTAGCACATCGCGTCCGTCAGGTCGCTTCCACCGCCTCCGGCTCGACCTCCTCGTATTCCGGCTCCCGCGGCGCGGGGGGCTCGGCGTCCTCGCAGGCGGTGAGGTCGACGAAGGCGCGCCGATCGGTCGCCTCGCACCGGGCGCGATACTCCGCCGCCGCCGCCGCTCCGTCGCCGGCCTGGGTCACCCGGACCAGCGCGCCCTGGATGACCTCGTCGCTGCTCTCGGCGAAGGGGCGGGCGCCGTCCGGGCACACGAGGGTGGCCCGGAGCTGGGCCGGCGCCGCCTCGATGCCGCAGGCGGGGAGCGGCGCCTCCTGGCTCCAGCCGAGCTCGGCGAGCTCCTCGCCGGCGTCGGCGCTCGGGGGCGTCGAGGCCTCGGCCCGCTCGGGCCGGGCGCGGGCATGATCGCGCGAGGCATGGTCGCGGGAGGCATGATCGGCAGAGGCAGGGTCGGGAGAGGTCCGGGCGGCTCCCCCGCAGGCGGCGAGCAGCAGCGGGGTGAGGAGCGGGGCGAGCGAGGGCGCGAGCTGTCGAAGCGTCATGGCTTCCTCCGGATCGAACGGGTCGCAATCGCCGGGCCAGCCAACGAGAGGTCCCGCCGAGGTCGGGCGTGGGGCGCCGTGACTCGATCGTGTGAAGATGCGCCACCCAGACGTTGTCTCGTCAGCGCGTCTGGCGGATGATGCCCCGGACATGGCAGCACGCATCCTCCCCCTCCTCGCGACCCTCCTCCTGCTCGCCGGCTGCGAGTGCGACGCGCCCCCCACCGGCGGGCCGGACGGCGGAGACCCCGGCACGGACGGCGCCGCGGACACCGGCCTGGACACGCGCTGCGCCCCCGGCGTGGACGACGACCGGGACGGGCTCGACAACGCCACCGAGTGCGAGCTCGGGCTCGACCCGCAGAACCCGGACAGCGACGGTGACGGCCTCCGGGACGGGGTCGAGGTCTCGTACCCCCGGATCTGCGTCGCCGCCGATCCCGCCATGCAGCGCCGTGACCCGCTCCCCGCGTGCAGCACCGACGACCAGTGCGAGGCCGGAGAGACCTGCGTGGGCCTCGACCCGGGCTCCGCCGACACCGACGGCGACGGCGTGCCCGACGCGAGCGAGGATCGCGACGGCGACGGGGTCATCGACCCGTCCCGCGGCGAGACCGACCCGCGCCTCCGCGACACCGACGGCGACGGCACCCCGGACGACGAGGAGGGCATCGCGGTCTGCCGGCCGGACGGCCTGGCGATGCCGGACATCCACCTCGTGCCGATGGGTGAGGGCCAGCTCGCGCTCGACACCGCCTGGGGGGCGCCGCGCGCGCTGACCGGGAGCGGCCTGGTCTTCGACGACGCCGCGGCCGAGGTCGCGGGCTTCGTGCTCGAGCGGCCCACCTCGGCGGGCGACGCCTCGAGCGAGGCGATGGCCATCGAGGCCGCGATGACCGGCGCGCTCGGCGCCGGCGTCACCCCCGTGCTCGTCGGGCGCGCGGTGACCGTGCACGACGGCCGCGACGCGATCACGAGCTTCTACCGCCAGGCGACCTCCACCACCGCCGCCGCCGCCCGGGACGCCGCCGCCGGCGCGCTGGCCGGGAGCCCGCCGCCGGCGAGCCCCGAGACCTGGCGCGACGTGCCGGAGCTCTTCATCGAGGTGATGACGGTGGTCGACGCGACCTCGGGCACGACCTCGGTGCTCTTCGCGGCCGCGCCGGCCGACGCCTTCGACGACACCGCGCGCCCCACGGCCATCCGGGTCCGGGACCTCACCAACGCGACCGGCCTCGCGGCGAGCGGGCGCGAGCTCGACTTCAACTGCGAGATGTGGGTGACCGAGAGCGACCCGAGCGCCGACTTCCTCTGGCTCGTGGACACCTCGGGCTCGATGAACGACGACCAGGAGCGCCTCGGCAACGTCGCCGGCCGCTTCTTCTCGACCCTCAACGACGCGGGCGTCGACTTCCGGGTCGGCGTCTTCGAGGCGGCGTGGTCGACCATCGACTTCGACGCGATGCAGAGCGGCTGGCCGACCGGCTTCCAGTGGATCGAGGGCAGCGACCCGATGGGCGTGCAGGAGCTGCAGTTCCGGGTCACCCGCGGCGCCTACATGGGCATGGGCGCCGACACCGTCCGGCCCTTCGACCTCGGCACCAGCGGGGAGGAGCCGGTCTCGGCCGGCGTGCTCACCATCGAGGAGTTCGAGCGCCGCGCGATGATGGGCTCCACCGACCCCGACCGCACCCTCCGCCCGGACACCCAGGTGGTGACCTTCTTCGTCACCGACGAGCCGGGCACCAACGACGACGGCCGGTTCTTCGACAACGACACCGCGCGCTGGGGCACCACCCCCGAGATGCGCATCATGAGCGCCACCCAGTTCTACGCCGACCGCGAGGTGCTGACCTTCGGGCTGGTGCGCGACTTCGGCGAGACCTGCCCGGCCCAGCGCGACTTCCCCAAGTGCACCATCCTGGGCAACGGCGGCGCCTTCATCCCGATCACCACCGCGACCGACGACGAGGTCCGGATCGCGATGGACCGCATCGTCGAGGCGGTCGCCGGCGCGGCCTCGCGCTTCGTGTTCAGCCAGACCCCGATCAGCGCCACCATCCGGGTCCGGGTGGACGGCGTCGAGGTGCCGCGCAGCCGGGCCGACGGCTTCGACTACGACGGCGCCTCCAACGCGATCGTGTTCCGCGGCCGCACCTTCCGGCCCACCATCGGCTCCGAGGTCGTGGTGAGCTACCGGGTGTGGGGCTCGGGCGTGGAGTAGCTCCGAACCTGAACGATATGGCAGAGATAGCCGCTTGTAGGCCCGGCCCGCGGGGCTAGGCCGCAAGAGGTGGATCAGGTCCAGCCCGACTCCGACGCCGAGCGCCTGCGGCGCTTCCTCGGTCACCTCCTCGCGGGCTGCGGGGTGGTGATCGTCGGCTACCTCGTGATCGGCGTCCCGCTCCTCGCGTGGCCGGTCCTCTGGTCGGCCGGCGTGACCTCGATCTACGCGGGTGTGGTCATCTGGGCGCGCCGGCGGGCGGGCGCGGGCGACGTCGAGCGGGCGGCGACCACCGTCTCGCTCGGGACCCTGCTCGTCACCCTGCTGGTCGCCCCCGCCTTCGGCTTCCTCTTCCCGACGCTGGTCCTCGCGTGCCTGCTCGCGGTGGTGGTCGCCATCCCCTACGTCGAGCGGAGCCTGCTGCGGACCCTGATCCCGGCCGGCGTGACGAGCGCCTTCCTCGTCACCCTGATCGGCCTCTGGCAGGACGCGCTGACCCCCGTGCCCCTCTGGGCCGAGCAGACCCTGCTGGTCGTGACCTCGACCGTCTGCGTGTACCTGAACATCACGATGATGGTGCAGGTGCACCGGCGGCTCCGGGAGACCCTGCGGGTGGAGCGGGAGGCCACCGACGAGCTCGAGCGGGTGAACCGTCAGCTCGAGGTCATCGTCGACAGCTCGCCGGCCGGCATCCTGCTGCTCCGGCTCGACGGCACCGTGCTCTGGGTGAACCCCGCCTTCGAGCAGGTCTTCGGCTGGAGCTCCGAGGAGCTGATCGGGCAGCGCCCGTCGCCGGTGGCCGAGGAGGTGGAGAGCGAGTTCCGCGCGAACATGGACAAGCTCATCGCCGGGGAGACCCTGCGCGGGGTCGAGGCGCGGCGGCGGCACAAGGACGGCCACTGGGTCGACACCCAGGTGTGGGCCGCGTCGGTGCAGATGCCGGAGGGCGAGACGGCCGTGCTCTCGGTGATCGTCGACGTCACCGCGCGCAAGGAGGCGGAGCGCCGCCTCGAGAAGGAGCGGCTGCGGGCCGAGGAGGCGTCGCGGGTGGCGCGGGCGGCGGAGCGCCGCAAGGACGAGTTCCTCGCCATGCTCGGCCACGAGCTCCGCAACCCGCTCGCGCCGATCACCACCGCGCTCGAGGTGATGAAGATGAGCGGCGAGGACGCGCACCAGCGCGAGCACGCGATCATCGCCCGGCACGTCCGGCACATGACCCGCCTCGTCGACGATCTGCTCGACGTGTCGCGCATCACCCGCGGCAAGCTCGAGCTCCGGCGGCGCCGGGTCGAGCTGAAGGAGGTGATGGATCAGGCGGTGGAGATGACCGCGCCGCTCTTCGAGGAGAAGCGGCACCGGCTGCAGCTCGACGTGCCGATGGGGCTCACGGTCAAGGGCGACCCGACGCGGCTCGCGCAGATCTTCTCGAACCTGCTGTCGAACGCCGCGAAGTACACCGAGCCCGACGGGCACATCGCGGTGAGCGCCCGCGCGGAGAGCGGCTCGGTGCGCGTGTCGGTGACCGACGACGGGATCGGCATGAGCCCGGACCTCACCGCCTCGGTGTTCGACCTCTTCGTGCAGGCCGAGCAGGCGATCGACCGCGCGTCGGGGGGCCTCGGCCTCGGGCTCACCCTGGTCCGGAGCCTCGCGCGCCTGCACGACGGAACGGTCTCGGCCCGGAGCGACGGGCCGGGGAGGGGCAGCACCTTCGAGGTCACCCTCCCGCTGGCCATCGGGGTGCTCGACTCGGCCGAGAGCCTGCCCCCCAAGCTCGTCGACCTGCCGTCGGTGCGGCGGGTGCTCGTGGTCGACGACAACGAGGACGCGGCGGAGCTGCTCGCGCACGGGCTCCGGCGGCGCGGCTTCGAGGTGCAGCTCGCCTTCGACGGACCGACCGCGATCGACCTGGCCCGCGACTTCCGGCCGGACGCCGCCATCCTCGACATCGGCCTCCCGGTGATGGACGGCTACGAGCTCGCCGGGCGGCTCACGTCGGATCTGAGCCAGCGCCCCAAGCTCGTCGCCGTCACCGGGTATGGGCAGCAGAGCGACCGGGACAAGAGCGCCGCCGCCGGCTTCGACGTGCACCTCGTCAAGCCGGTGCAGATGAAGCAGGTCCTCGACGCGCTGCGTGGGTGACGCCGACCGGTGATTACGTAGGACTCATGATCCGCGAGAAGGACGCGCTGGCCTATCACCGCGAGGGACGCCGCGGGAAGATCGAGGTCGTCCCGACCAAGCCGGTCGCGACGCAGCGCGATCTGAGCCTCGCCTACAGCCCGGGCGTGGCCGAGCCCTCCCGCGCGATCCACGCCGATCCGCGCGCGGTCGACCTCTACACCGCCCGCCGCAACCTCGTCGGCGTGATCACCAACGGGACGGCGGTGCTCGGGCTCGGCGACGTCGGACCCCTCGCGGCGAAGCCGGTCATGGAGGGCAAGGCGGTGCTCTTCAAGAAGTACGCGGACATCGACGTGTTCGACGTCGAGGTGCGCGCGCACGACCCGGACCAGCTGATCGAGGTCATCGCCGCGCTCGAGCCCACGTTCGGCGGCATCAACCTGGAGGACATCGCCGCGCCCGCCTGCTTCCACGTCGAGCAGGAGCTCGAGCGGCGCCTCGACATCCCCGTGTTCCACGACGATCAGCACGGCACCGCGATCATCAGCGCGGCTGCGCTCATGAACGCGGCGGAGCTGCAGGACAAGGACATCTCCGAGCTGCGGGTGACCTGCGTCGGGGCCGGCGCCGCCGCGGTCGCCTCGATGCAGCTCTGGACGCGCCTCGGGGTGAAGGCGGAGAACGTCACCCTCTTCGATCTCGACGGGGTGATCCGGGAGGACCGCCCCGGGCTCGACGCGTGGCGGGCGGTGTTCGCCCGACCGAAGGACGACCCGCGCCGCACCCTGGCCGAGGTCATCGCCGGCGCCGACGTGCTGATCGGGCTCAGCGCGGGCGGCATCGTCACCCCCGACATGCTCGCGGAGATGCGCGACGACCCGATCATCTTCGCGCTCGCCAACCCCGACCCGGAGATCGCCTTCGAGGACGCGCGCCGGGCGCGGCCGGACGCGATCGTCGGCACCGGGCGGAGCGACTACCCGAACCAGGTGAACAACGTCCTCGGCTTCCCCTACATCTTCCGCGGCGCCCTGGACGTCGGCGCGACCCACATCAACGAGGAGATGAAGCTCGCCGCCGCGCACGCGCTGGCGAAGCTGGCCCGCCAGGGCGTCACCGACGACGTGCTCTCGGCCTACGGCGGCGAGCCGCTCAAGTTCGGGCCCGAGTACATCATCCCGAAGCCGGTCGACGCGCGCTCGCTCTACTGGGTCGCGCCCGCGGTGGCCAAGGCCGCGATCGACAGCGGCGTCGCCCGGGAGAGGCTCGACGTCGAGGCCTACGCCGCCGAGCTGGAGCGCAAGCTCAGCCCGACCCGCAAGGTGATGTGGCACGTCACCTCCCTCGCGAAGCGCGAGCCGGGGCGCGTCGTCTTCCCCGAGGGCGAGGAGGACTCGATCCTCCGGGCGGCGGAGATCGTGAGCCAGGAGCGCATCGCCACCCCGATCCTGCTCGGGCGCACGTCGGTGATGCGCGAGCGGGCGATGGCCCTCGGCGTCGATCTGGAGCGGGTGCAGCTGCTCGACAACCACGCGTCGCCCAACAACCACCGCTACGCGGACGCGCTCTTCGAGCTGCGCAACCGCAAGGGCATGACGCTCAACGCGGCGCGGCGGCTGATCCATCAGCGCCTCTACTTCGGGCTGATGATGCTGCAGCTCGGCGAGGTCGAGGGGCTCGTGTCCGGGCTGACCGGGCCATACCCCGAGACGATCCGGCCGGTGCTCCAGATCATCGGCGTGCGCGACGAGGTGCGGCGCGCGGCCGGCTGCTACCTCGTCGTGACCAAGAACGACGTGAAGCTCCTCGCCGACACGACGATCAACATCGAGCCCGACGCGGAGACCCTCGCGGAGACGGCGATCCTCACCGCGGAGCTCGCGCACGCGCTCGGCATCGTGCCGCGCATCGGCATGCTGTCGTTCTCCAACTTCGGCGACGCGCCGCACCGCCACTCGCGCAAGGTCGCCCACGCGGTGAAGCTGGTCCGGGAGCGCCGCCCGGACCTCGAGGTGGACGGCGAGATGCAGGCCGACGTGGCCCTGCTCGAGCAGGCCCGCGAGCCCTACCCGTTCACCACCCTCAGCGGCTCGGCGAACGTGCTCGTCTTCCCCAACCTCGACGCGGGCAACATCGCCTACAAGCTCCTCGCCGCGCTGGGGAGCGAGGTGATCGGGCCCATCGTGCTCGGCGTGCGCAAGCCGGTGAACGTGCTCAGCCAGGGCGCCAACGTCTCGAAGATCGTGCACATGACGAGCCTCACCGTCGCCCACGCCATCCGCCTGACCCGCGCCTCGATGATGCCGCCCCCGATGAAGTAGAATGCCGCCGTGGCGGAGGGGGAGAGCGCGCCGGAGCGTTGGCTCGGCGGTGGGCAGACGTCGGTCCCCGGCGCCGCGGCCGACGAGGTCCTGGAGCTGCGTCGACGCGCGGCCCTCGCGCGCGGGGGCGCCTGGCTCTCGGCGCCCGCGTCGCTGCTGCTCGGCGGGGCCCGCTACTTCGTCGAGGGGCTCGGCTCCGCGGTCGGTCACGTGCTGGTGGCGAGCGCGGCGGCCTTCGCGCTCGTCGGCTGGTTCCATCGCGGCGCCGCCTCCGGGCGGAGCGCGGGGGTCTCGGTCACCGCGGTCGCGCTCGTCACGCTCACCGGCATGAGCTGGCTCGACGGCGGCCTCTGGTCGGACGGGGCGCTCTGGCTGCCGTTCGTGCCGCTGGTCGGGGTGCTGCTGTGTCGCCGGCGGGTCGCGCTCGCCATGGCCGGCGCGGCCGGCGCCTCCGCCGTCGGGCTCGTGATCGGCCACGAGCTCGGGCTGCTCCGCACGCCCGCTGACGCGCAGATCCTGCTCCGCGGGCCGGCCACCCTCGGCGCGCTCGGGTTCGCCACCGCGCTCGGCGACCTCTACGAGCGCGCGCGCCGATCGGCGTCGGAGGAGAAGCGTCGCCGCGAGACCCGGCTGCGCATCCTGCTCGACGGGATCCCCGACGCGCTCGTGCGCGTCGCCATGGACGGCACGGTCCTCGACTACCGCGACACCGAGCTCACCCCGCTCTTCTTGCCGCCGGACGCGGTGGGCCGCTCGCTCGACGACTTCCTCCCGCCCGAGGCGGCCGCCGCCCTGCGCGCGCAGCTCGAGGATACCCGCGGCGGCGCGCTCATCGCCCGCGAGCACCGCTGGCCGCGCGCGGGAGGCGGCGTGCGCGACGTCGAGGTCCGCACCCTGCCGCTGTACGGGGAGATCATCGCGCTCGTCCGCGACGTCACCGAGATGCGCGCGGCCGAGCGCCTCCGGGACGAGTTCGTCGCCGCGGTGAGCCACGAGCTGCGGACCCCGCTGACGTCGATCGAGGGCGCGCTCAAGCTCATGCACGGCGGCGTCGGGGGCCCGGTCTCGGGCAAGTCCGCGGAGCTGCTCGACCTCGGGCTCCGGAACGCGGCGCGGCTGCGGGCGCTCATCGACGACCTGCTCGACGTGCGCAAGATCGCCGAAGGGCAGTTCTCACTCGAGGTCGAGCCGGTGGCGTGCGAGGAGGTGATCGCGCGCCTCGAGGCGCTGCATCGCCCGGCCGCCGAGAGCCGCGGTCTCCGCCTCGTCACTCACCGCGAGGCGACCGGCGCGGTGCTCGCCGACCCGGAGCGGCTGGTGCAGGCGCTCTCGAACCTGGTGTCCAACGCGCTCCAGCACAGCCCCGAGGAGGGCTGCGTGACCCTGCGCTCCGCGGACGCCGGCGACCGGGTCCGCTTCCGCGTCGAGGACGAAGGCGACGGCGTCGCCCCCGAGGACCGTCAGCGCATCTTTCGACCCTTCGAGCAGGCGGTGGCGAAGCGGCGCGGCGTCGGGACGGGCCTCGGCCTCCACCTCGCCCGGGAGCTCGTCGAGCGAATGGAGGGCGCGATCGGCGTCGAGGAGGCCGACGGCGGGGGCGCCGCCTTCTTCGTCGAGGTCCCCCGTCACGGCGCGGCGAGCGGCCCGCCGCCGAGCCAGTAGCGCCAGCCGAGCGTCAGCGCGCGGGCCACGAGCAAGGTGAGCATCGCCCACCACACGCCGACGAGGCCCCAGCCGAGGGGGAGCACGAGGGCGAGCACGGCGGCCGCGGCGAGCGCGCTGAGGATCATCTGGACCGCGAGGAAGCGGAAGTCCTGCGCGCCCTGGAAGAGGCCGTCCCACACGAAGACCACGGCGCCGACCGGCTGGCTGACCACCACGAAGAGGTAGACGTCGCCGATCCGCGCGAGCACCTCGGCGTCGTCGGTGAAGAGGCGGGGCAGGGGGTCGGCGAGCAGGGCGAAGAGCGCCGCGAGCGCCACCCCGAGGCCGAGGCCCCACCCGAGGAGCAGGTTCGCGACCGCGCGGGCCTCGGCGCGATCTCGTCGTCCGAGCGCTCGGCCGACCATCGCCTGCCCGGCCACCGCGAGCGCGTCCAGGACGAGCGAGAGGAAGAGCCAGACTTGGGCGGCGACCTGATGGGCCGCGACGTCGAGGGTGCCCAGCCGGGCGGCGACCGCGGTGGCGTAGGTGAAGACGAGGAGGAGCGAGAGCGTGCGGGCGGCGAGCGCGCCCCCGATCCGCGCCAGGTGGACGACGTCGGCCAGCCGGGGCCAGGCGCGCTCCACGCCGAGGGCCTCCCGCCGCCCGACGAGGAGCAGCCACACGAAGGCGATCGCCCCGGCCCACTGCGCGACCGTGGTGGCCCAGGCCGCGCCCGCGATGCCCCAGCCGAGCCCGAAGATGAGGAGCGGGTCGAGGGCGAGGTTGACCAGGTTGAGCCCGAGCGTGACCCAGAACGGGGTGCGGGTGTCCTGGTAGCCGCGGAAGACGCCGTGGCCGACGGTGACGAGCAGCACGGCCGGGGCGGCGAGGGCGCGGACTCGCAGGTAGGCGAGGGCCGGCGCCCGGAGCGCGCCGTCGGCGCCCATGACCGAGAGGATCGGCTCGGCCAGCGCCTCGAGCACCAGCGCGGCGCCGAGCCCGGCGAGGACGGCCAGGGTCAGCGCGCTGGTGACGACCCGGCTGGCCCCGGCCCGATCCTCTCGCCCCACCGCGTCGGCGACCAGCGGCGTGGTCCCGGTCGCGAGGAAATTGAAGACGAAGAAGGCGAGCCCGAAGACGCTGGAGCAGACCCCGAGCGCGCCCAGCTCGCCCGGGCCGAGCCGGCCGACGAAGGCGGTGTCGACGAGCGACACGAGGGGGTCGGCGGCCAGCGCCCCGAGCGCCGGGATCGCGAGCCCCAGCGCGGTGCGGGCGCGGCTCACCGCCCCGGCTTGGCACCGGCGGTCGCCCTCGACAAGCGCTCCCCGTCAGCAGATCAGGAAGTGGGCGGCCCAGCCGAGCCCGAGGGTGACCAGCGTGATCACCACGAGGTCGAAGAAGACCTCCACCAGCGCGTCGCGCGCTCTCGCTCGAGGGCCGCTCATCGGGAGCCTCGAACGCCGGGGGAGGGGGGCGTATTCCCGGCTTGAGGTCGGAGGCGCCGCGGCTAGGATCCCCGTCCCGACCCAGGGATCCACGCCGCATGCCGTCGCCACACCAAGCCCGACCGCCGGGATCCGGCGCATGACCGGTGGCGCCAGCCCGGCGCCGCGGGCGTTCCTCGCGGGCGGGGGCGAGATGGGCGAGCGGATTCGGGCCTTCGACTGGTCCGACAACCCGCTCGGACCGCCCGAGGGCTGGCCTCGGAGCCTCGAGACCGCCGTCCGGATCATGCTGACCTCGCGGCAGCCGATCTGGGTCGGCTGGGGCCCCTCGCTCGTCTACCTCTACAACGATCCGTACCGCGCGATCGTCGGCGGCAAGCACCCCGAGGCGCTCGGGCGGCCGCTCGAGGAGGTGTGGGCGGAGCTCTGGCCCGACATCGAGCCGATGCTGACGAAGGTGCTCGCCGACGACGAGGGCATCTACGCCGAGTCCCAGCTCCTCATCATGGAGCGGCACGGGTACCGCGAGGAGACCTACTACACCTTCTCGTTCAGCCCGATCCCGGGCGACGACGGCCGGGCCGGCGGGATCATCTGCGCGAACACCGACGACACGCGGCGCGTGATCGGGGAGCGGCAGCTCGCGCTGCTGAGGGAGCTGGCCGCGAAGACCGCGGACGTGCGCACCTGGGAGGGCGCGTGCGCGCGGAGCGTGGAGGCGCTCGCCTCGAACCCCCGGGACCTGCCGTTCGCGGCGCTCTACCTCTCCGAGCCGGACGGGAGCGTGATGACCCTGGCCGGGACGGCGGGCGTCGACGGGCACGAGGCGGTGCCCGATCGCATCGCCCCGGCCGACGGCGCGCCCTGGCCGGTGTTCGAGGCGGCGCGCTCGCGGCAGATCGTCGCCCGCGAGGACCTCGAGGGCCTCCCGGCGCTCCCGACCGGCGCGTGGGACGAGGCGCCGCGCGGCGTCGCGATCGTCCCGATCACGGCGAGCGGCGACGCCGGGCGGCCGGGGGCGCTCGTGGTCGGGCTCAACCCCCACCGGCTGCTCGACGACGGCTACCGGAACTTCCTGACCCTGGTCGCCGGCCAGATCGCCGCGTGCCTCGGGGCGGCGCAGGCCTACGAGGAGGAGCGGCGGCGGGCGGAGGAGCTCGCGGCCCTCTACGAGGCCAAGACCGCGTTCTTCTCGAACGTCAGCCACGAATTCCGGACGCCGCTGACCCTGATGCTCGGCCCGGTCGAGGACATGCTCGAGCGGCGGCACACCGAGCTCGCGCCGGCCACCACCGCGCAGCTCGAGGTGGTGCACCGCAACGGGCTCCGCCTGCTCAAGCTCGTCAACACGATGCTCGACTTCTCGCGCATCGAGGCCGGCCGGATGCAGGCGCGCTTCGAGCCGGTCGAGCTCGGCGCGCTCACCGCGGACCTCGCGAGCGTGTTCCGGGCGGCGGTGGAGCGGGCCGGGATGACGCTCGAGGTCTCCTGCCCGCCGCTCTCCGGCCCCGTGCACGTCGACCGCGACATGTGGGAGAAGGTCGTGCTCAACCTCCTGAGCAACGCCTTCAAGTTCACCCTCGAGGGCGAGATCGCGGTGCGCCTCGAGGAGGTGGACGGCGCGGTCCGGCTGACCGTGCGGGACACCGGCGTCGGCATCCCGCCCGAGGAGCTGCCGCGGGTCTTCGACCGCTTCCACCGCGTCGTCGATCCGCGCGGCCGGAGTCACGAGGGGACGGGCATCGGGCTCTCGCTGGTGCGCGAGCTGGTGCGGCTGCACGGCGGCGAGGTCGGCGTGGAGAGCGAGGTCGGGGCCGGCACCCGCTTCGAGGTCACCGTCCCCTTCGGCGTCGCGCACCTCCCCGCCGATCAGGTCCGGCGGGAGGCGACCGAGCGAGCCCTGCCGGGGCGCTCGAACCCCTTCGTGGAGGAGGCCCTCTGCTGGCTGCCGGACGGGGATCCGAGGGGCGGCGACGCCTGGGCGCGCGACGCGCGAGAGCGGGCCATCCCGGAGGCGCGGGCGCCGCAGGAGACCTCGCCCGCGCGGGTCCTCCTCGCCGACGACAACGCCGACATGCGCGAGTACATCGAGCGCCTGCTGTCCGAGCGCTTCGTGGTCGAGGCGGTCGACGATGGGCAGGCGGCGCTCGAGGCGGCGCGGGCCCGGCGCCCGGACCTCGTGCTGAGCGACGTGATGATGCCGAAGCTGGACGGCTTCGGGCTGCTCCGCGCGCTCCGGAGCGATCCCGCGCTCGGGTCGATCCCGGTGATCCTGCTCTCCGCCCGGGCGGGTGAGGAGGCCCGGGTCGAGGGCATGGAGGCCGGCGCCGACGACTACCTCATCAAGCCGTTCACCGCGCGGGAGCTGGTCGCGCGGGTCACGGCGCACGTGGAGATGGCGCGGGCGCGGCGCGAGGCGAACCGCGAGATGCGCGAGCAGCAGGAGCGCCTCCGCATCGCCCTGGAGACCGGCCGGCTCGGCGCGTTCGACCTCGACCTCGCCAACGGGGAGCTGACGACGACGGCGCTCTTCGAGGACACCTTCGGGCTCGAGGGCGGGGACCTCGATCGCGTCTTCGAGGTGGTGCACCCGGGCGACCGGGAGCGCTTCCGGGAGGCGATGGAGCGGGCGGTGCGAGACGGCGTCGACTACGACGTCGAGCTGCGGCTCCTCCGCCCGGGGGAGTCGAGCCCGCGCTGGGTGATCACGCGCGGGCGCGCGCTCCACGACGCGGAGGGCGGCGCGACCCGGCTGCTCGGGGTGACGCTGGACATCACCGAGCGCAAGCAGGTGGAGGAGGCGCTGCGCGCGTCCGAGCAGCGCTTCCGGACGATGGCGGACACGGCGCCCGCCATGCTCTGGATCACCGAGCCCGACGGCTCCTGCAGCTTCCTCTCGCGCGGCTGGTACGAGCACACCGGACAGACCGAGGCGCACGCGCTCGGCTTCGGCTGGCTCGACGCGGTGCACCCCGACGACCGCGCGCGCTCGGGAGAGATCTTTCGCGACGCCAACGCCCGGCGGATCCCCTTCGCTCTGGACTACCGGCTCCGCAGCGCGGACGGGATCTACCGCTGGGCCATCGACGCGGGGCGGCCGCGCTTCTCCGCCGACGGCGCCTTCCTCGGCTTCATCGGCTCGGTGATCGACGTGCACGAGCGCAAGGAGGCCGAGGAGGCGCTGCGCGAGGGCGATCGCCGCAAGGACGAGTTCCTCGCGACCCTGGCCCACGAGCTCCGCAACCCGCTCGCGCCGATGCGCACCGCGCTCTCGGTGATGGACGCGGCGGAGGGGGATGGCGAGACCACCGCCCGGGCCCGGGCCACGCTGGAGCGCCAGCTCGTGCACATGGTGCGGCTCATCGACGACCTGCTCGACGTGAGCCGGATCAGCCGCGGCAAGCTGCAGCTCCGCAAGGAGCGCGTCGATCTGGTGGCGCTGGCCGAGGAGGCGCTCGAGACGGCGCGTCCCCTGTGCGCGCAGGCCGAGCAGACCCTCTCGCACGCGCTCTCCGCCGAGCCCCTCCCCGCGTTCGCCGACCCGACCCGCGTCGTCCAGATCCTCGGCAACCTGCTCTCCAACGCCTGCAAGTACACGCCGCGCGGCGGCAGCGTCCGGCTCGAGCTGACGCGGGAGGGCGACGAGGCGGTGGCGCGCGTGATCGACGACGGGGTCGGCCTGACGCCCGAGCAGCGGGAGCTCATCTTCGACATGTTCGCCCAGGTCGACGTCGACGGCCCCGGCGGGCTCCGCAGCGGGCTCGGCATCGGCCTGACGCTCGTGCGGAGCCTGGTCGAGATGCACGACGGCACCATCGAGGTGGAGAGCGAGGGGCTCGGGCGCGGGAGCACCTTCACCGTGCGCGTCCCGGCGGCGGAGCCCGCGCGCGCGGCGCTCGAGCCGTCGAGACCGTCGCCCGCGCGAGGGGCGCCGCGGCAGATCCTGGTGGTGGACGACAACGAGGACGCGGCCGAGATGCTCGAGGTGCTGCTCCGGCGGCGGGGGCACTCCGTCCGCGTCGTGCACGACGGGCTCGAGGCGGTGCGCGCGGCCGGGGCCTATCGCCCGGAGGTCATCCTGCTGGACATCGGCCTGCCCGCGATCGACGGCTACGAGGCCTGCCGGCGCATCCGGTCCGAGGCCTGGGGCCGGGACATGCTCGTGATCGCGCTGACCGGCTGGGGCCAGGCCGAGGATCGTCGCAAGTCCGCCGAGGCGGGCTTCGACCATCACCTGGTCAAGCCCGTCGACGTCGCGCGGCTCGAGGCGCTCCTATAGGAAGCTGGGGATCAGCGCGCGGACGCGCTTGAAGCCCGGCTGGAACAGGTGCGTGCGGACGGCGCTCGCCGCGCTCCCGACGCCGCGGGGCAGCGCGCGGAACTCGATGTTGAGGTGGTCGTCGTCCGACTGGATGCCGTGCAGGGTGACGAGCGGGGTCACCACGCTGAGCGCCTGACGGATCACCGGGTTGTCGCCGATCTTCGGCTCGCGCATCAGGTCGATGGACAGCTTGTTGTCCTTCGCCTCCACGATGACCGGCGGCAGGTCCATGTACTTCGCGAGCTCGCCCGGCTTGCTCAGGTCGAGCGCGCCGGAGCGGAGCAGCGCGGCGACGGGGGTGTGGCTCTCGCCGATCACCTCCATCCAGATCTCCTCGAGGCGGACGTCGAGGCGGATCTGATCCGGGTCGAGGCTGACGCGGTCGATGTAGACCACCGCCGACGCCCGGACCGGCGTCTTCATCAGGTCGACGCTCGCGGTGACGCGGAGCCCCGGCGGGACCTCGGTGATCACCGGGTCCTCGATCTTGCCGCCCTTGGCGGCCTGCTCCATCAGCCAGCGCAGCGCGTCCACCGGCAGCCCGGCCCGCAGGCCGAGGAGGTTGCGAATGGCGCGGGAGATCTCCCCCGGGTGGCGCCGGAGGTAACCCGACGCAGCGCTCAGAGCCCTGGATGCGATGGACATGGGTGACGGAGCATAGCTCAAGGTCCCCGCTTTGGGATCCGAAGTGTTTCCGTTGCGTTTCGCCCCGCGCAGGACGACGCCCCTCCAGTCTGCGTCCGCGCCGCCGTTTCGGGGCCTCTGGAGGTCGCGGGCGGCGACCGTGACGCGTTCGGTCGGCAGCCAGGAGGGCTCGACGCCGGGCCACCCCGGGAGAACCGATGCGTCCCCTGCGCCCGCTCGCGCTCGCCTTCTTGCTCGCCGGCTGTCACGCCTCCACCACCCCCGCGGATCCGGGCTTCGACCCCGCCGCCGCGGAGTCGGGGCTCTTCGAGGTCGGCGAGGCGGTCGCGCCCTTCGCCGACGCGGTCACCCGCGCCCGCGTCGTCCGGCTGACCGGCGACCTCGGAGAGGGGGCGCGCAGCCCGCTCGAGGGCGCGCCGCGCGCGCACCTGCGGCTCAACCTCTTCGCCGACGCGGTGTTCGACGCGCGCCTCGTCCGCATGCGCCATGAAGGCGACGCGATCGTCTGGGAGGGGGAGGTCCTCGGAGACGCGGGCGGCACGGTGACGCTCGCGATCGACGGCGCGTCCGTGGCGGGGACGGTGCGCGCGCACGGGCGGCTCTTCTCGATCCTCCCGCGCGGAGGCCGGACGCTCGCGGTGGAGTGGGACGAGACGGCGGCCCCGCGCGATCACGATCCGGTGATGCCGCGCGCCCCGTCGCCTTCCTTTCGGGTGCCCGCGCGGCCCACCGCCTCCGCCGATCCCGCGCCGGTCGTCGACGTGCTCGTCGTCTACTCCGACGCCGCCGCCGCGGGCGCCGGGTCGACGGCCGATCTCCGGGCGACGGTGGAGCTGGCCGCGGCCGAGGCCAACCGCGCCTTCGAGGACAGCGGCGTGCCCGGCCGGATCGCGCTGGTCGGCTTCGAGCCGGTGTCCTTCGACGAGGCGGGCTTCGACTTCGAGCGCGCGCTCGGCCAGCTCGCCACCCCGGGCGACGGCGCGCTCGACGAGGTGCAGGCGATGCGCGACGCGGCCCACGCCGACCACGTGGTCTTCGTCATCGACCACGCCGGCCCCTACGCCGGCATCGGCTACCAGCTCACCGCCGGCAACGCCCCGTACTTCTCCACCGCGGCGTACTCGATCGTCTCCCGGGACTACGCGGCCGGCCACTACACCTTCGCGCACGAGCTCGGGCACAACCTCGGCGCCAACCACGACCCCGACCACGCCACCGCGGGCTGGCGAGAGGACAGCCGCGGTCACCAGGACGCGGTCCACGAGTTCCGCACCGTGATGGCCTACGCCTGCGACACCTGGTGCGGCCGGGTGGGGCGCTTCAGCGCGCCGAACCTCTCGCACGCGGGCCAGCCGACCGGGGTGCTCGGCGTGTCCGACAACGCGCGGACGCTGCAGGAGACGATGGGCGTGAGCGCCGGCTACCGCGAGCGCCCGGCGCCGCCGCCCGCCTTCGCCACGATCCGGGAGCCGGCCGAGGGCGCCACCCTGCCCGGCGCCGAGGCCCGCTTCGCCTGGGACGACGTCGGCGCGGACGCGCACTACCTCATGCTCGGCGCCTCGCCGGGCGACGACCGCTACCACCGGGCGCACCTCGGGGCCGGGACCACCGCCCACGTCGCGACCGGGCTCCCGACCGGCGGCGAGGCGGTCTTCGCGCGCCTCTGGACCCTGAAGGACGGCGCCTGGCGCTTCAGCGATCACGGGTTCGTCGCGCACCGCGGCGCCTTCACCGGAGCCCGCCTCGGCCTGCCCGCCGCCGGCTCGACCCTCGGCACCACCTGGACCTGGTTCGGGTGGCGCGAGGTCGCGGGCGCGCGCGGCTACCGGCTCGAGGTCGGCACCGCGTCCGAGCCGGGCCGCTACTTCGACGCGCACGTCGGCGTCGAGACCTTCGCGCTGGTCGCGGGCCTGCCGAGCGACGGCTCGCCGATCGCGGTGCGCCTCTCGACCGAGGGGCCGAGCGGCTGGGTCACCACCGCCTCCACCCTCACCGCCTGGAGCGCGCCGCCGCACGCGAGCGTCATCCTCTCGCCCGCGTCCGGCAGCGTCGTCGGCGGCGACGTCACGTTCGAGGTGAGCGAGACGGCGGCCGACGCGCGCTGGCTCGTGGTGCGCGACGCCCGGAGCCTGCTCGCCGTGCTCCCGATCACCGGCCGCTCGGTCCACGTCACCGGCCTGCCCACCGACGGCCGCCCGCTGGTCGCGCAGGTCTACTCGCTCGGCACCGATGGCTGGGTCTCGACCACCGCGAGCTACCGGACCCGCTGACGGCGCAGGCCGAAGGCGAGCGCGACGGCGAGGAGCGGGAGCGCCCAGGTCGCCGGGCGGGTGGGGCTCACGCTGCAGCCGCCGGCCGACGGGAGCGGCTCGCCGGCCGGGTGACACGCGCCCTGAGGGCCGATGATGCCGCTCGGGCAGTCGGCGAGAGGATCGTAGGGCGGCGGCGCGTCGCAGCGGAGGTCGATCGTGATCGGGTTCGAGTCGAGGACCACCTCCGTGCCGGGGATGGACGCGCGGAGCACGACCGTGTGCACGCCCTCGCTCACGCCCTCGCTCGAGGCCCCGGCGGGCACCTCGCCACACGCCGCGTAGACGCGGTCGTTGGCCGGGCCGCGCCAGGAGAAGCGCGCGTCGTGCTGCACGTCGGCGGGGAGGCCGTAGTAGCCCTCGGGGTTGATGGTGCCGCGCGGCGCGTAGCGCTCGCCGTCCACGTAGGTCTCCCAGACGAGCAGGTCGTGCCAGGGCTCGAGCGCGTCGTCGCCGTCCACCCAGACGTCGGCGTAGGCCGCGTCGACGCCGCCGTAGCAGCTCCCGTCCCAGGCGGGGATCGGCAGCTCGGTCTGGCCGGTCGCGAACACCCGGCCGCGGCCGAGCGTCTCGGGCAGCGCCGCCGCTGGCCCGACCCGGAAGTCGACCTCCTGGGTCTCGCACTCGCGGACGGCGCGGACCTGATAGAGGGCGCCTTCGACGAAGCCCGCCGCCGGCACGAGCAGCTCGCCCTCGAGCCGCGCGTCTTGCTGGATCAGCTCGCCGTCGACGTCCATCCAGAGCTCGACCGTCGGCGTGACCTCGCCGACGAGCGACAGATCCACCCACACCCCCGGGGCGCTGGCCGGGACCGACGCGCCCGGCTCGAGCCAGAGGCGGGGGCCGGGGCAGTAGGCGGCGCTGCACGCGGAGGCGGTCCGCGGCGCGGCCGAGGCGAGGAGGGCGAGGAGCAGGGCGGTGAGGAGACGTCGCGGCATGGGCCCCCCCATCGCATGTGTCATGCCATGTCGATGTCACGAAATGACAGGGGAAAACCTGTGCCACATCTGAGCTCGTGGCACAGAGCGGGTCATCGCTCGGAGAGGAACGCCCGGAGCCCCGCCCCGTCGGCGCCGGGCAGGAGGCGCGGCAGCAGGTCCTCGTGCCGGCCGGCCTCGATCTCCGCGAACGCCTCCCGCACGCCTTGCTCCCCCCGCGCGGCCAGGAGCCAGGCGAACATGGCGAGGCTCTGGTGGTAGGCGAGGCGGGCGTCGCCGGCGTCGTCGATCACGAGGAGCTGACCCTCGAGCGAGGCGAAGGGGATCACCGCGCCGCTCGCGGCCATGCGCCGCCAGGAGCGCAGGGCGCTCGCGCGGGGCGGGCCCTCGAGGTGCTGGGCGATGCCCTCGTTGAGCCAGTGGGGAATGCGCCCGCGCACCTCGGCGAGCTGCGCGTGGGTCGCCTCGTGCCGCACGGTGCGGTCCCAGTCCGGCGCGGTGACGCCGCGCACGTCGAGGTGGAGCACGCCGTCGAAGATGCCGCCGCTCCACGACGGCGCGCAGGTGGCGCGGCGCATGTCCTCGCGGCTCGACCAGATCATCACCGTGAGCGCGTCGCGGCGGCGCCGCCCGATCATCCCCGCGGTGCGATCGAGCGCCTCGGTCAGCGCCGCCTGCACGCCATCCACCCGCTCCGCGGGCAGCTCGCGCCGTGGCCAGCGCAGCGTCACCCCGTCGAAGACCCGGCGCTCGAGCCCGCGGGCCATCTCCGCCCGCGCCCGCATGCGCGTCGCCCAGGTCTGCACCCGCGCGTCCTCCGGCACCAGCGCGAGGTAGCGCTCGGCCCGGGTCGCCGCGCCCTCGAAGTCACCGGCGTCGCTCGCCGCCCGCGCCGCCGCCAGCGCGATCGCCGGCTCGTCCGGCGCGATCGCCCAGGCGCGCTCGAGGGCCCGGCGCGCGTCCACCCGGCGGTGCTCCCGCTCCATCACGAGCGCGGTGTAGACCTGCGTCGCCTCGTCCTCCTGCGCCTCGCGATCGAGGATCGCGACGATGCGCCCGGCGGTGCGCGCCTCGTGGTCGGCGAGCGCGCCCATGCCCATGTGGAGCGCCCCGGCCACCGCCACGTCGAAGCCGTCCCGGTCGCGATCCGGCGCCGCCCGGAGGTGATCGATGGCGGCGATCGGATCCTCCCGCATCGACGTCAGCCCGGCCCGCAGCTCCGGCGACGCGTCGCGCGAGAGCTGCGGCAGCCGGTCCCGCAGCTCCTGGGTGCGGATGGAGAGCACGTCCCAGAGCGACGGCCGCACGAAGCCCGGCGGATCGGCCTCGTCCTCCGGGCAGCCGGGCGGCGCGCCCGCCGAGACCGGCGCGGGCGGCGGCGCGGTCGTGCTCTCGCGCTCGCGCGAGCTCGCCTCCGGCGGCGGCTCGACCGTCTCGAGCGAAGGCGGCGCGGCGGGCTCGGGCGCGGCGGCCGGGGTCGGCGCGCGCAGGAACGAGAACGCGAGCGCGGCCCCCGCGAGCACGGCGAGGACGAGCTGGATGACGCGCGCGCGGCTCACCCCCCTGGTATGGGGCGCAGGCCGTGCGAGCGAAAGTCACCGCGGGGCGTCGAGATCACCGGAGGCGCTGGCCTCGCCCCCGGCCGCCATCTCGGCGTGCAGGAGCAGCTCGACGTCGCACTCGATGCGGGGTTGCATGCAGCGCTCCATCACCTCGGCCCGCCGCTCCTCGCTGCAGCTGCGGGTCTCGCACGCGCGGTCGATCCGGGCCCGCAGCTCGAGCTCTCGATCGAGCTCTTCCGCCAGGTAGAGCTGCTCGAGACCGGAGCGCGGCTCCTCTGCGCCGCCACAGGCGACCGCGAGGGCCGCGAAGACGAAGATGAAGAGCGTTCGCGTCATGCGTCCGTTCCATCGCATGCGTCGGGCCAGCCCGATTTCTGCGGGGCCGCGGCGCGGAGTGCGGTGGATCTCCCCACAGCTCGGGGGGCGAACCCGACAGGATCCTGGACGCGTTCCTGCCGAGAGGGGAGGATCGCCCCATGCGCGCTCGCTCGCTCCTCTTCGGGTTCTTCTTGAGTTGTTTGGTGGGGTGCTACCAGTCCCACCCCGGCTCCACCGCCTCGTGCGGCGGCGAGATCTGCACGGACGACGAGCAGTGTTGCCCGACCTGTGACGCGGGCCCGCGCTGTCAGAGCCTCGATCTGCCGTGCCCGGACGTGTCGAGCTGCGAGGGCTGCGCCACCCACGCGGAGTGCGAGCCCGACCAGCGCTGCATCTTCGACGCGGGGACCTGCGGTCCGCGCGGCTTCTGCTTCGACGCGCTCGACTGCAGCGGCGTCGGCTTCATCCCCGTCTGCGGCTGCGACGGCCGGGACTACGAGAGCGACTGCGAGGCGCTGAACGCGGGCGCGAGCATCGCCTTCTACGGGATGTGCGAGATGGAGGGCTGCGGCTTCGGGCCGCCCTGCGGACCGGGAGAGCGCTGCTGCGACGAGTGCTTCGGCGACGGCTTCTGCGTGGGGGCCGACGAGCCGTGCCCCGACATCGACTGCCCCGGCTGCTTCACCAGCGACGAGTGCCCGCCGAGCCAGTACTGCGAGCGGCCGGACGGCCTCTGCGGCGAGCCGGGCACCTGCGCGCCGCGCCCGGTCGGCTGCGACGACGACTGCCCGGGCGTCTGCGGGTGCGACGGCGACAGCTACTGCAACGCGTGCAACGCGGCCGCGGCCGGGGTCTCGGTCCAGCACGAGGGCGAGTGCGACGACGAGCGCCCGTGCGGCTTCGCCGGCGTGATCTGCGACGAGGGCGAGTTCTGCGACGCCGCCGAGTGCGGCGCGCTCGACCTCTTCTTCTGCAGCCCGATCCCCGAGGACTGCCCGACCGTCGACGACCCGGTCTGCGGCTGCGACGGGCGCACCTACGGAAACGCGTGCCTGGCGAACGCGGCCGAGGTGGCGGTGGCCAGCCGCGGCCCCTGCGACACCGCGCGATCGTGTCGGGACGTGCTCCGCGCCAACCCGTCCGCGCCGAGCGGCGTCTATCCCATCCAGCCGCTGCCCGGCCGGCTCTTCGAGGTCTACTGCGACATGGAGACCGACGGCGGTGGCTGGACGCTCGTCTCCTCTTCGCGCCGGGTCGCGCCCGACGACGCGGCCGGCCCCTGGCACCCGGGGCTGACCGCGATCCGGAACGACGCGGTGGTCGAAACGATCTGGGACGGCATGCGCTCGGTCATCGTCGACCAGAGCGACGTCCGCTTCACCTGCGGCGCCCAGCGCGACCCCCGTCACCTGGTGGACCTCTCCTTCTACCGCGTGCGCTGGTACCGCGAGTGGACCACCGGCACCGACGCCGACAGCTGCTTCAGCGAGGGCAACGGCCGCGGCTACGACCGACCGGCGCCGTCGCGCCGCGACAACGTCTCCGGCGCCGTGATCCCGCAGGGCGTCGACTGGGCCGCCGGCTTCCTCGAGGGCGAGGACAGCTGCGACTCCCCCGACGACTTCACCGTCGACCTGCGAGACCGCGGCATGGACTCGAACCAGATGGACCCCACCGACTGGGGCCGGGACGACGACCAGCACAAGTGCGGCGACTCCCTCCGCGGCGAGGGCGCCTGGCAGGTCTGGGTCCGAGAGATCTGAGCCGTGGTTGACGGCGGCGCGGCTCCGCGCCAAAAGCGGGCATCCCCAGCCCCCGCGAGGAGCCCATGACCGACGTCCGCCACGCCGATCTCGCCAACGCCATCCGCGCCCTCTCCATGGACGCGGTCCAGAAGGCGAACTCCGGTCACCCCGGCATGCCCATGGGCATGGCCGACGTGGCCACCGTGCTCTTCCGCGACTTCCTGAAGTTCGACGCGAGCGCCCCCGACTGGGCCGACCGCGATCGGTTCGTGCTCAGCGCCGGCCACGGCTCGATGCTCCTCTACTCCCTCCTCCACCTCACCGGGTACGAGGACATGACGATGGAGCAGCTGAAGAGCTTCCGGCAGCTCGGCAGCAAGACGGCGGGGCACCCCGAGCACGGCCACGCCAAGGGCATCGAGACCACCACCGGCCCGCTCGGTCAGGGCCTGGCGAACGCGGTCGGCATGGCGCTCGCCGAGCGTCACCTCGCGGCCCGCTTCGGTGAGCTCGTCGATCACCACACCTACGTGATCGCGGGCGACGGCTGCCTGATGGAGGGCATCAGCCACGAGGCGATCAGCTTCGCCGGGCACCTGCGGCTCTCGAAGCTCATCGTGCTCTTCGACGACAACCACATCTCGATCGACGGCCCCACCGAGCTGTCGGTGTCGGACGACCAGTGCGCCCGCTTCGAGGCCTGCGGCTGGCACGTCGCCCGGGTCGACGGCCACGACCCGGAGGCGGTGAAGCGCGCGATCGAGGTCGCGAAGAGCAGCGACCGCCCGTCGATGATCGCCTGCCGCACCACCATCGGCTACGGCGCGCCGACCAAGAACGACACCGCCGACGCCCACGGCTCGCCGCTCGGCGACGAGGAGATCGCCGGCGCCCGCGAGCAGCTCGGCTGGCCGCACGCGCCCTTCGAGGTCCCGGCCGAGATCCTCTCCGCCTGGCGCGCCATCGGCAGCCGCGGCGCCGCGGCCCGCGAGGCGTGGGAGAAGAAGCACGCCGCCCTCGACGCCGCCGCGCGCGAGGAGTGGGACCGCATCCAGTCGGGCGCGGTGCCGGCCTCCCTCGCGCAGACCGTCGCGGACGCGAAGGCCAAGCTCTTCGCGGAGAAGCCCAAGATGGCCACCCGCGCGTCGAGCGGGAAGGCGCTCGACGTTCTGACCTCGGTGATGCCGGAGCTGCTCGGCGGCTCGGCCGACCTCACCGGCTCGAACAAGACCAAGACCAAGGCGATGGAGATCGTCGCGCCCGGCGCCTACGGCGGCCGCTACGTGCACTACGGCGTCCGCGAGCACGCGATGGCGGCGGCCATGAACGGCATGGCGCTGCACGGCGGCGTGCTCCCCTACGGCGGCACCTTCCTGGTCTTCACCGACTACTGCCGCCCCTCCATCCGGCTGAGCGCGCTGATGTCGCAGCGGGTCGTCTACGTGATGACGCACGACTCCATCGGGCTCGGCGAGGACGGCCCGACCCACCAGCCGGTCGAGCACCTCGCGGCGCTGCGCGCCATCCCCAACCTGCTCGTCTTCCGCCCGGCGGACACCGTCGAGACCCTCGAGTGCTGGCAGCTCGCGGTGGAGGCGAAGCAGCCGAGCGTGCTCGCGCTGACCCGGCAGGGCATCCCCGCGCTGCGCACCGACGGCGACCCGAAGGAGAACCGCTGCGCCCGCGGCGCCTACCTCCTGCACGCGCCCGAAGGCGGCCGCGACGTCACCCTGCTCGCCACCGGCAGCGAGGCCCACATCGCGCTCGCCGCCAAGGACGACCTCGCCGGCCGCGGCGTGAAGGCGGCCGTCGTCTCCATGCCCAGCTGGGAGCTCTTCCGCCAGCAGGACGCCGCCTACCGCGCCGAGGTCCTCGGCGACGCCCCCCGCGTCTCCATCGAGGCCGGCCAGACCTTCGGCTGGCGCGAGTGGCTCGGCGACGACGGCCGCGCCCTCGGCCTCGAGAGCTTCGGCACCTCGGCCCCCTACGAGGACGCCTACGCCCACTTCGGCCTCACCGCCGAGAAGCTCGCCGAGGCCGCCCAGGCCGTCATCGCCGCCCGCGCCGAGTAGTCCCGGTGCTAGAGTGGCAGGGTGTTTGTCGCGTCGAGCGGCGCCCTGCCACGCTCCATCGCTGCGCTCGCGCTGACGCTCGGCGTGGGGTGCTTCGACCAGCACGGTCGCGGGCGCCCGGGCGACGGGAGCGTCGAGGGGGACTCGGGGCGACATGTCCGCGGATCGGCTCGACGGTCCTGTGCGATGCGCTCTGTGAGATGGGGTGTCCGCCTCATGCCGCATCTGCAGCGGGCGGTGGGCCGCGTGCCGGACGGACGACGAGCGAGGAACCGATGACTGCAGCCGCCGGAGTGACGATGGCTACGCGCTGAAGTACTGCCTCGGGGGGCGGGTCTGCGCCCAGGACGAGGACGGCGAGCTCTGCGTGGACCCGGAGTACTGCCGCTGGATGCGGGAGCGTGAGGGGGAGCCGTGGGCGACGGCGGAGTGCGTGTACTCGGACGGCACGGTGTTCGTGGATGGGCCGCCGGACGCGCCGTGCGGAGAGGGCGCGCACCCCGCGGCGGGGTTCTGCGGTGGGCGGTGCGGGGACACCTGCCCGTCGGTGATCGCGAGCCCGGTCCTCGGGCCGAGCTGCTTCGGGCTGAGCGAGCACCGCGCGTTCGGGGTGTGCTCGCTCTCGCCGAACCCGCACTGCGACCCGTCGGGAGCGGCGGAGCGCCTGCGGGACTGCTCGGTCGAGGTCGCGGCCCGGACCGGCGGCATCATGTTCGAGCCCTGCGCCTGCATGAGGCTGACCCGCGAGCCGGGCGGCACGTTCCCCGAGCACGGTGACCCGGTCTCGGCCCAGAGCTGCCTCGCCTACCGGGCGATCTACCCCGAGCAGGTCAGCTGCCGTGACGCGGAGTGGAACGAGCTCTAGCGAGAAGCATGGTGACGCCCTGGTCAGGGTCGCCTGGAGTGCGGCCCGTGTGGTGCATGGCTCCGTAGGGGCGTGAGTGCGGGCGCCGCTCGGAACGGTGGCCTCCGCGTGGGCCTCTGGCCGTGCTCAACGTCGAAGCGGCAAGTCGAAGAAAGTGGGCGTCGACTCTCCCCTGGTGGTCGAGACGCAGTGAAAGAGAACCCGCCCAAACGCCGAAGCGGAGAGCGGCAGCTCGATGTGATGCCGACGGAGCGCTCGACCCGGACCGCCGGAAATCACGATGAGCCACAGTTCGTCGAGACCTCTCCCAGCGGCGAGATAGTCGACAGCCTTGGCCCCCTTTCTCTCGAGCAAACCGTCGAGGTTCGCCCGGAGGCGCTCGCTGTCTACGTCGTCGGAGCTTGCCCTCGGGCGAAACGACACCTTCAGTATCCGGGCCGCCTTGCCCAGATCCGCTGGTCCGAGAGCCGACCCGCCGCGAGCTGCGACCTGGAGGGCGCGGGCCACGTCGAGGCCTACCGAGACCGAAAATACCCTTGCGCCAAGGACCCTTCGCAACTCCGTCTCCAACTCGCTGAAGCAAGCGTACGTGGCGGCGACTCGCTCATCGGTGACGCTTGTGAGCTCCACGCCAACTATCCGGCCTCCGAGCTCGAGACGCACGTCAGGTCGGTTTCGTGCGCCCATCAGCCCACCTCTCTGCCGTTGGCTTCCGGCCACCGAACGAGGCGCCGCGCCACGCGACATCCCTCGTTGACTTGCCTGGCCGTGCATTCCTGTTTGCCGGAGGGGCAACCAACGAGGGTTCCGCACTCAGTGCAGCGAACGGCAGGGCACGGCACGCGCGATTGGCATTCGAGACAGGAGACGGACCAGTCTTTCTCCACCAGTCGGTGTAGCAGCGTCGACTCGAAGGCACGCTCGGCCGTGGCCCGCGTCCCCGGACCAGGGCGGCCTCGTGTGGCGCGCCTTCGGGGGCAGGAGCTGAGCCGCGAGGGGCGAGTCACGCGGCGCGACGGGCGGCGGGACCGGGGCGACGGCCCGGGTCGATCCGACCTCCCGCCCGGCGCCAGCCGACGGAGAGCAGCCAGGTCTCCGCGCGCTCGGCGGGCGAGGCACGGGAGGGCAGCATCGTCGAGGTCGTGCGTACGGCGCGCGTCCAGCCGTCGAAGAAGTAGCCGGAGCTGAGCGGGTCCACCCAGGTGGGGTCGTCGGGGGCGACCCCGTGACGGCGGGCGTTGCCGAGCACGTAGGCGATCGCGTTGCGGACGGCCCGGGGCGTGGTGAGCGCGCGGCTGTGGTAGCGGTCGGCGAAGACGGTGCCCTTGCGACCCATGGTGCGGTTGACCATGCGCGCGATGCGCACGCTGAGCCCCTGCATGCCGCGCGCGAGGAGCTCCGCGTCCTCCGCCTCGACCAGGAGGTGGAGGTGGTTCCGCTGGATGGAGAAGTGCACGATGCGCATCCCGCCGCGGGCGTTCGCCTTCGCGATGATCTCCCACAGCCGCGTCGACAGCCGCCGGCCGCGCAGGCTCCAGATGCCGCGCATGACCTTCGACGTGACCAGCACCGGGTGCCGCGCCGCGAAGCGCTC
>JAYZQJ010000084.1:0-78481 GCA_036149055.1 Myxococcota bacterium
CGTTGCTCCTCCTCGCCGATGCGGGGCATCGACTCGTCGTCGCGCCTTGCCCTGAAACGCCGGTCCGGCGCCATCTCCCCTTCTACCGGTCGGATCTCCGCACTAGCGCGCGAGGCGGAGGCCCGAGAGCTGCCAGCGGGCGGTCGAGGGGAAGAAGTTGCGGTAGGTCGGGCGGACGTGGGCGCGGCGGGTGGTGCAGGCGCCGCCGCGGAGCACGTACTGGTTGGCCATGAACTTTCCGTTGTACTCGCCGAGCGCGCCCGGGAGCGGGCGGTAGCCGGGGTAGGGCACGTAGGGGCTGGCGGTCCACTCCCAGGTGTCGCCGAACATGCCGTGGAGCGCGCCGTCCCGGGTCGGCGCGGGGTGGAAGCGGCGGTCGTCGACGAACGCGCCGTCCGCGCCCGCGTCGGCCGCGGCGCCCTCCCACTCGGCCTCGGGGGGCAGGCGCGCGCCCGCCCACTCGGCGTAGGCCGAGGCCTCGAACCAGCTCACGTGGGCGACCGGCTCGGCCGGATCGACGGGGCGCAGGCCGCGCAGGGTGAAGACCTTCCAGCCGTCGCCGTCGCGCTTCCAGTAGCCCGGCGCCTCCCAGCCCTGCTCGTGCACCGCCGCCCAGCCCTCGGAGTGCCAGAGCGCGTGCTTCGCGTAGCCGCCGTCCTCCATGAAGGCGAGCCAGTCGCCGCAGGTGACCGGGCGCGACGCGATCTCGAAGGCGTCGAGGAAGACGCGGTGGCGGGGGCCCTCGTTGTCGAAGTGGAAGCCCTCGCCAGCGAAGCCGATCTCGCGCACGCCCTCCTCGTAGCTGCACCACGACGGCGTCGGGCTCTCGCGCGGCCCGTCCTCGAGCGCGGGGAGGTAGCGCGGGTGGAGCGGGTTCTGCGCGAAGACGTGCTTGATGTCGGTCAGGAGCAGCTCCTGGTGCTGCTCCTCGTGGTGGCAGCCGACCTCGACCACCGCCGCCAGCGCCTCGTCCAGGCCCGCGTCGAACGCGGCCTCCATCTTCGCGTCGACGTGCGCCCGGTAGGCCTGCACCTCGGCGACCGTGGGTCGCGAGAGCAGCCCTCGGCGGGGCCGCGGGAACTGCTCGCCCACGGTGTTGTAGTAGCTGTTGAAGAGCACCGCGTACGCCGGATCGAGCGGCTCGTAGCCGGGCAGCGCCTTCGCCAGCACGAAGGTCTCGAAGAACCAGGTGGTGTGCGCGAGGTGCCACTTCGTGGGGCTCACGTCGGGCATCGACTGCACGACCATGTCCTCGGGCGCGAGTGGCGCCGCCAGCTCGGCGGTGAGGGCCCGGACGTCTCGGTAGCGCGCGCGCAGATCGCTCATGGGCCCACTCTAGCCGCACGGAGCGGCGCGACCATTCTCGTCAGAAGATCCCGGTGAACGAGGCCGACGCGATCGAGGCGCTCTCGACCTGCGCGGCGACGTCGTTCTCGGGCGTGCTCCGGTCGACGTCGGGCAGGGCGGCGACGTCGAGCGCGTGCACCGTCCACTCGTAGGTGTTGCCGCGGCCGCCCGAGCAGGGGCCGAAGTAGCCGAAGTAGCCGCTGCCCTGGATCTCGGCCTGCTTGGCGCCGGCGGGGAACGCGGGCTCGTATCCGTCGGGCACGCCCTCGTCGATCGCGCGCACGTCGCCGGGGATGTCGTAGATCGCCCAGTGCACCAGCCCGCCCGCCGATCGGTCGCGCACGATCACCGCGTAGGACGCCGCCTCGGGGCCGCCGGTCCACGCGAGGGCCGGGGTCACGTCCTCGCCCATTCCGTCGGGCACCAGAGGCGGGCCGCACTGGTAGCGCTGCGGCACCGCCTCGCCGTCGCCGAACGCCGTCGTCTCGAGGGCCAGCGCGGGCGGAGGCCCGGCGTCCGGCGGCCCCGAGTCGTCGGGCCCCGCGTCGGAGACCACGCCGGAGTCCAGCTCGGCGGGCTCGTCGCTGCAGCCGGCGAGCCCGAGCACCACGACCATGAGGAGCCATCGCATGCGCACACCCTATCAGGGGCGGCGGGCGCTGGGGCGGAGGGCGCTGGGGCGGGAGGCGACGGTCACGTGATCCCCCTCGGTCACCGCGCCGCGCAGATCCGTCGAGCGCACGCCCGTGAAGCCCGCGTCGGCGAGGGCGGCCTCGAGCTCCGCCGGCGTGAAGGTCCGGAAGCCGTGGCGGGTGATCTCGCCGAAGCGCTCCATCTTCGCGCGCCCGGTGTAGCCGAAGGCGACGCGGCCTCCGGGCGCCAGCACGCGCGAGAGCTCGGAGAGCGCGGCCGGCAGGTCGTCCCAGAAGTAGATCGTGTTGGTCGTGCAGATCGCGTCGACCAGCCCGTCCCGGAGCGGCAGCGCGGTCACGTCGCCCGTCACGAGGTCGAGCCGCCCCGCCCGGACCAGCGCGCCGAGCCGGCGGTGCCCCTCCGAGACCATGTCGGGCGACACGTCCACGCCGTAGAGCGCGGCGCGGGTCCGCTCGGCCGCGCGCCGGATCGCGGCGCCGCCCCCGAAGCCGACGTCGAGGAAGCGGTCCGCCGGCGCGAGCGCGAGCGCGTCGAGCGTGGCCTCGATGAGCGCGGCGTTTCCGTCGTCGAGCCCGCGGGTCATCACCCAGCGCCCGAACCAGCCCGAGGGGCGGCGCAGCTGGGCGGCGAGGAAGCGGTGCGGGATCAGGCGCGCCGCGAGGAGATTCGAGAGGGTGCGCCTCCGGTCGGCGGTCATGGCTCGAGGCGTGGCGTCCTGCCTCGCCGCGGTCAAGGGGACGATGAAGTACGAAGGATGACATTCGACGACATTCGGGGGGCTACTTGATCGGCGAAGCACGAAAGGACCCCGACATGAAGCACCTGAAGACTCTCCTCTCCCTGCTCGCCGCCCTGACCCTCGCGCTGGCCCTGCCGGCGTGCGAGGAGGAGGAGGCCGAGGTCGAGACCGAGGCCGAGTCGGTCGAGACCGAGGTCGAGGCGGAGATGGACGAGGCGGCCCAGGAGGTCGAGCAGGCCGCCGAGGACACCGAGGCCGCGGCCGAGGAGGCGGCGCAGGACGTCGAGCAGGCGGCCGAGGGCGCCGAGGCCGAGGTCGAGGCGGAGGCCGAAGCCGAGATGGCGGAGGAGGAGTAGCCGTCAGCTCGGAAGGTCGAGCCGGACGACGGTGCGCGCCGGATCCACGGGGCTGGGCTCTCGCTGGATCCGGATGCGCTCCTTCGCGTCGCGCCCGACGGTGTCGCCGGTGGGCAGCGACTTGTTCGGATCCTCGATCATCCAGCGGACGAGCCCGAGCAGGAAGTCGAGCGCGCCCCGGCCCGAGACCGGCGCGGTGACGAAGAAGTCCTCCCGGCCGTAGCGCTCGAGGCCGTGCGAGAGGAACGACATGCGGTCGTCCGGCTCGGCCGCCGCGGTCACGTCGACGACGATCTCGATCGGGACCTCGCCGTGCTGCGCCGCGTCGGCCGCGAGCTCGGCGAAGAGCGACGCGTCGTAGAAGAGCCGGCCGTGGCCGAGCATCGCGGCGGTGGCCGGGCTCGCGCGCACCACGGCGGCGGTCAGCGCGGCGAGCGTCCGGTCCTTCTCGCGCACGTCGCCCTCGAGGCCGAGGGTCGTCACCACGTAGTGCGCGGGGGCCGCGGCCAGCTCGTCGGGCGGCGGGGTCATGGGCCCGGCCATCATCGCGGCGTCCGGGGGCGGCGCGGGCATCAGCATGACCAGCAGCCGCGTGTCGCCCCCCAGGGAGACGACGGCGGGCCCGTCCGCCTCGGTGGGGGCGTCCGCGTCCGCCTCCGCGAACCCGAGCTCGCGGAGGGCGGCGACGAGCCGACCGAGGTCGGGGCGCTCGGCCCGGGACAGGAGCACGAAGGCGAGGTCCGGCATGGCCGAGAGACTACCTCAGGTCAGCGGCAGCAGATCGCGACGCCGCAGCTCTCGCTCACCGAGTTCGTGCACGAGCTGGTGGTGAGGCAGCCGGCGAACTCGGGGCCGCGCACGTAGTAGGGCGACGAGCCGCCGGTGACGTGGGCGTAGATGTTGGAGGCGCTCCCGCACGCGCAGGTCGCCGCGCCGCCGCCGCAGTTGCAGCCGGCGCCCGCCATGTAGGTGCGCGTGACCGGCTCGCAGAGGACCGACGCGGGGCAGAGATCCCAGCCGGCGCCGAGGGCGGTGCAGACGGCGCGCGCCGTGGTCTGGTCGGCCGACGACACGGTGGACGGCATGTAGGCGCAGGTCCCGGAGATCATCACGCCCGGGCACGGCATGGTGCCGCAGAAGCCCATGGTGCAGACGCCGGTCGCGCAGTCGGTCGCGGCCGAGCACCGATCGTTGTCCGGGCAGCGCGGGCAGGCGGTCGCGCCGCCGCAGTCGACGTCGGTCTCGCCGCCGTTGCGGACGCCGTCGGTGCAGGTGGGGGTCGCGCAGGCGCCGCCGTCGCACACCCCGGAGAGGCAGTCGCCGCCGGTCACGCAGGTCTCGCCCGGGTCGCAGCCGATGCAGGTCCCGCCGCCGCAGTCGACGTCGGTCTCGGCGCCGTTGAGCAGGCCGTCACCGCAGCCGGGCGCGTTGCAGCGCATGGTGCCGGCGTCACAGATCCCCGACATGCAGTCGCTCGGGCCGTCGCAGAGCAGCCCGGTGCCGCAGCCCGGGCAGGCGGTCCCGCCGCAGTCGACGTCGGTCTCGTCCTGGTTGAGCATCATGTCGGCGCAGCTGACGCAGACGCCGTCCTCGCAGACGCCGGAGGCGCAGTCCGCCGCGCCGGCGCAGGTGCGGCCGTCGGCGCACGGCCCGCAGGTCGAGCCGCCGCAGTCGACGTCCACCTCGTCCTGGTTGCGGACGCCGTCGGAGCAGCTGACGCAGGCGCCGTCCTCGCAGGAGCCGCTCGCGCAGTCTCCGTCGACCGCGCAGGCCCCACCGTCGGCGCACCCCGGGCAGGAGGCGCCGCCGCAGTCCACGTCGCTCTCGTCGCCGTTGAGGATGCCGTCCTCGCAGGAGACGCAGCCGCCCATGACGCAGCGCGAGCTCTCGCAGTCCATGTCGATCATGCACGCGAGGCCGTCGCCGCACGGCGGGCAGACCGTGCCGCCGCAGTCGAGGCTGGTCTCGTCCTGGTTCTGCACCGAGTCGTTGCAGGCGGGGCGCGTGCACTGGCCGGAGGCGCAGATCAGGCTCTGGCAGTCGTCGTCCTCGAGGCAGCTCGCGTCGGCGCCGCAGGGCTCACACATGTCGCCGCCGCAGTCGATGTCGGTCTCGTCGCGGTTCTGCCGCCCGTCGTCGCAGGAGCTCATGGTGCACATGCCGCCCATGCAGCGTCCGCTCAGGCACTGGTCGTTGGTGGTGCAGGGCTCGCCGCCGCCGCAGAGCGGGCACGGGTCCTGACCGCAGTCGACGCCGGTCTCCTCGCCGTTGCGCACGCCGTCCATGCAGGACGGCACGAGGCAGCGGCTGCGGCTGCAGACGCCGCTCTCGCAGTCGTCGGCCTCGCGGCAGGACTCGCCGTCCGCGCAGGGCTCGCACGAGCCGCCGCAGTCGACCCCCGACTCGTCGCCGTCGCGCTCCCCGTTGTCGCACTCCGGGGCGGGCGGGCCCGCGTCGACGCTCGCGTCCATCGGTGCCGGGATGCGGCCCGCGTCCGGGTCGTCGCCGCCGTCGCAGCCGAGGAGAGAGGAGCTGGCCGTGAGGCACATCGCGAGCAGGCAGAGTCGCTTCATGCACGGGAACAAAGCGTGACGGGAGGGCCTCGGCAAGTGACGAGCGCGTGTCCCGTGAGGGATCGCCGCCGCGATGCGCGGTCCACTCACGCGCGCGTGTCCGACGAACGCTGACTTGCGCTCACCGCGCGAGCGCGACCCGGGGGGCGGTCTCGTACAGGCGCAGCGCCCACAGCCCGCAGCTGAAGCGGCCGAGGGCGGAGACGACGAAGAGGGTGCGCAGCGCCTCCGCGCCCACGGTCTCGACGACGGAGGTCGCGGCCAGCGCCGAGAGCGCGAAGCCCACGCCCGCGGCGGCGGCGAAGGCGGCGAGGAAGAAGGGGCGCCGGTCCCGCGGGCTCACCGCGAGCGGCCAGTCGAGGGAGGCGATCCCGTGCCCGCCCCAGAGCACGCCGGCCACGACGGCGTCGAGGAGCAGCGGCCACCAGGCGTCGGGGGTGCTCACCGCCCAGAGGAGCGGCATCGCGGCGATGCCCATCGAGCAGAGGGCGAGGGCGCGGCGGGCGCCGTGGCGCTGCACGAAGACGCCCCAGAGGCCGGCGGTCGCGATCCGGGCGGCGGCGACGATCACGCCGTGGAGGGCGAGGAAGGAGAAGCCGAGGGCGAGCCCGTCCAGCACGTGGAGCGCCCAGAAGCAGGCGGCCGGCGCGATCGCGGCGCCCCAGGCCAGCTGGTAGAGCAGGAAGTCTCGCGCCTGCGGGTGCCGGAGCACCGCCCCGAACGCGGCGAGGTCTCCGGGGTTGCGCTCGCCCCGCGCCGGGTCGACCTGCATCGCGAGGAAGACGCCGCTGACCACGCCGGTGCTGGCGGCCACCGCCGACACGATCGCGAGGGCGGGGCCGGGCGCGTCGCTCCCGTCGAGCAGCAGCCCGGTGCCGAGCGCCCCGAGGGCTCCGGCCCCGGTCAGCCACGCGGTGCGCACCCCGAAGAAGCGGCCCCGGATCCGCGCGGGCACCAGGTCTCCCACCCAGGCGCTCCAGGCGTTCGTGCCCACGACGGTCAGCACGCCCGAGGCCACGGTGATCGCGACGAGCATGCGGAGCGCGACCTCGGCGGGGACGCTCAGGGCGGGCACGAGCGCCATCGGCGCCCAGATCACGCGGGCGAGGGTGAGGGTCACGATGGCGAGCCGCCGGCGGTCCACCCGGCTCGTCCACCAGCCCGCGGGCAGGTGCATGACCTGCGAGGCGACCGGGACCGCGCCGAGCGCGCCGATGGTGGTGGCGTCCGCGCCCAGGTGGAGGGCCCAGCCGGTGACCACCGCGCCGGTCGCGCAGGCCACGAAGACCTCCGCCATCGCGCCCTCGGCGACGTTGGCCCAGAGCGAGCGGCGTCGCTCGACGCGCTTCGTCCCGGTCGGAGGGGGCGGGGCCGGCGGCGCCAGCGCGGCGGGCGCGAGGAGGCCGGGCCGCATGACGGGCCAGGCCTGGGCGACACGCGCCAGAGACGAGAGCAGCCGGTTCGACAACGACGTGACCCGCGCGTCGGAAGATGACCACGCCGCGGGGCCGCCGCCAGTGAAATCAAGCCGCGCGTCGTCGACGCCAGAGCGCGGCCAGCGAGAGCAGCAGCAGCGCCCCGAGGCCGGGCCGCCCGCGTCCGCCGATCCGGCAGCCGCAGCCGGAGGAGGTCTCGCCCGCGCCGCCGTCGGGGGAGGCGCCGCCGTCGCGTGTCGGCGTGGCGGCGTCGTCTCCGGTGGGCGGGCCCGCGTCCTCGGTGGGCGGGACCCCGCCGTCCACGGGCGGCTCGGGGGTGAGGCCGCCCATCGGCCCGATGTAGCTGCGCGCGACCACCACGTGGTCGATGAACGCGTGCTGGTCGTGGGGCGAGGGCGCGGTGCCGCCGTGATAGATGTTCATCCAGATCCGCTCGATGCGCAGGGAGCCCACGTCGCGGAAGCGCATGTCGCTCCGCTCCATGGACGGCACCCCGTCGATCCAGGCGCGGAGCACGCCGTCGCTCGCGCCCGGCGTGTTGAGCCGGACGTGCATGTCGACGCACACCCAGCGCCCCGGCTCGAGGAGGCCGCCGCGGCCCTCGGGACCCCAGCTCTCCACCCACGAGAAGTTGTCGCCGAACCGGCCCTCCATGGCGGCGTGGTAGACGTAGTGGCCGAGCGCGGTGCGGCCGGCGAGCGGGTTGCCGTCCGGCACCGTCCGGCTGAACGCGCCCCGGGCCGACCAGCCGTTGGACCCGTCGGAGCGCCTCCCGCCCCAGCCGGCGCGCCCGTAGGTGCCGCTGATGCCGGGCATCTTCCCGCCGTCGACGGTTTGGTCCCAGTCGTCGCCGAGGCGGAGGTAGTAGCGGAAGTAGATCTCCTCGGGCTCCTCGCCGAGCTCGTCCATGAAGTCGTAGTGGGAGTTCAGCGCGGTGTGCTCACCCTCGGGGACGACCACCCGCAGCGCCCGCCCGGAGATCGGCGCGAAGCCGAACGCGGAGTCGTCGGGCTCGGCCACGTCGAACACGCCGCCGTGCGCCGTCCACCCGCTCATCCAGTCGTCCGCCTCGTAGCCCTCCACGAAGACGACGTCGGGGTGGGACGCGATGCCCTCGTCGCGCTCGTAGCCAGCCGCGAGCCCCGCCTCGGGCGCGGGCGCGGCGACTCCGGTGACGACCGAGAAGACCTCGACGTCGCCGCTCCCGAACTGCCGGAGCGTGTACAGCCGCAGCGTCGCGCGGCTCACCTCGGTGACGCCGGAGAGATCGAAGCGGAGCAGCGCGCGCCCGGCCCGGAGCTCCTCGCTCTCCCCCATCTGCTGAAAGGTCGAGGCCTCGAGGTAGGTGTCCGCGGTGGGCTCCAGGGTGACGCCGTCGACGACGAGCTCCGGGGGCGTCGCGCCCTCGCGGCTCGAGAAGATGAAGGTGCCGCCCCGCAGGTAGAAGCCGTACTCGGGCACCGAGCCGTCGAGCCAGGCGGCCACGAGGTCGGTGACGTCCCACTCGATCCAGCGCTCGGTGTCGGTGTCCTCGATCGTCGTGGTGGCCCACGCCGCGTCGCCGTGGAGGGCGCCGTCCCCGTCGGTCCAGTCGCCCAGCTGCTGTCGCCAGCGCAGGCCGGCGCCGCGGTTGTAGAAGTCGCGGGTCGCGCCGTCGTCGATCGCGTTCTGGCCCTCGGCCCACGCGTCGAGCTGCGCGGAGGCGGCGCAGGGCAGGGCCAGCGGGAGAGCGAGGGCGAGCAGGGCGGGGGGCGTTCGCATCCGTCCACGCTAGCAGGAGCGGGCCCCCCGGCGGACTACGCCGTTCGCGCGAATCGACGCGCGTGTAGGCCCGCGGCCTACCTCACGCGTCGGCCGACTGCCGTTCTCTGCTGTCGGAGGATGTCGTGCGTAAAGTGCGCGTGCGACATGTGAGGCAATTTTGCGTGCTTTGAGATGGCTCACTGGAGTGGGTCGTAGGACTGCGAATGGGCGTAGGTTGAAGCGATTCGAGCTGTCCTCTTCTCTTCTTCGGGAGACCTCATGCACGCTGCCAGACATCGACTCTCTCTCCTCGTGGCGCTCGCGCTCGCCCTCGCCGGGTGCGATGACGGCGCCGGGCCCGACTGCGGATCCGACGGGGAGGCGCCGACGCTCACCACGCTCCCGGAGACGCCCGCATCCCTCGCGCCGCGGGCCGACGGCACGGTGCAGCTCCAGCTCAACTTCTCGGAGGCGGTCACCGGCGTCGGCCCGGAGTCGTTCTCCGGGGTCGACGTGCAGTCGGTCGAAGGAGAGGGCGACGACTACGTCGTGACGCTCGGCGGCCTCGAGCCGGGCGACACCGCGACCCTCACCGTCGCGGCCGCGGGCATCGCCGATCTCTGCGGCAACGCGCTCGCCGCGGACGTCGACGTCGAGATCACGGTCGTCCGGGACCAGTGCGCGCGCGACGCCACGTCGCCCCAGGTCCGGTCCATCCCCGTGTCGCCGGTCGCGCTCGACGCCGGGACGACCTCCACCACCCTCACGCTCGTCTTCAACGAGGCGGTCGAGGGCGTGGACGGCGCGGTCACCGTCGACGGCGGCGCCAGCGTCGACTCGGTCACGCTCACCGACGGGGTCTACGAGGTCGCGCTGTCGGGGCTCGAGGACGGGACGACCACGGTGACGGTCGGCGGCGGCGTCACCGACGCCTGCGGCAACGCGCTCTCCCCCGCGAGCTTCGAGCTCGTGGTGCCCGAGACCGACACCACCCCCCCGACGGTCGCGAGCACCGACCCGGCGGACGGCGCCACCGACGTGAACTTCCGGCAGCCGATCGAGGTCGTGTTCAGCGAGGCGATGGACCCCTCGATGGGCACGGCGACGGTGATGGCCGCGGCCGCGCTCGACGTCGACGCCAGCTGGAGCGCCGACGGAACGACGCTCACCCTCACGCCCCCCACGTCGGGCTACGGCTTCGAGCAGGCGGTCACCGTGACGCTCTCCGGCTACGCGGACACGAGCGTAAACGCGCTCGCCGCCGACGAGTCCCTCTCGTTCACGACCGGCGCCGATCCGTGCAGCGGGCTCCCGGAGACGGTCTCGGTCGACGCCGAGCTCGTGGAGGCCGACGGCGCCGCCGGCACCGTGACCCTGGGCTTCGCCCTCGACGCCGACTTCCCGCTCACCGAGTCCCTGCTCGCGCTCACGCCCACCCGCGGCGGCTCGGGCGCGCTCGTCGCCGGGTCGCTGATGGGCGGCCCGCGCGCCTACACGGTCGACGCCTCCGGCGTGGCCAACGGCGAGACCTACGACCTCGAGATCACGGGCGCCGAGACCGCCGACTTCTGCACCACGCTCCTGGCGGGCGTCGTCCCGGTCGCCATCCGCGAGCCGCTGCCGACGACCTCCGGGGCCTGCCCGCTCCCGGAGACGCTGCCCAACCACTACGCGGACCCGGACGCCTGTGACGAGCGGACCAACGCCAGCTTCGCCACCGCGGCCAGCACCGGCTTCACGCTGGCGCGCATCGGCGACGGCTTCAGCGTCGGCGGCACCTACGACTCGGACAGCATCGGGGGCTCGGACAACGAGTACTACACCTTCGGTGTCGTGTCGGACGGGACCCGCGCGACGGATCTGCGGGTCTCGATCGCCTACGGCTGCAGCTTCACCGGCTCCGGCACGCGCAGCAGCTCGGCGGCGCCGGTGATCGACCTCCTCGACGGCTCGGGCGCGGAGATCGCGAGCTTCGACGCCGACGACGACTACGCGTCCATCGACGGCAGCGGCAACTTCGGCGTCGGGCTCGGCGAGGTGTCGGTGGTGCTGCCGCCCGGCTCGTCCACCCTCGGCCTCCGCGTCGACGACGACGCCGGGACCAGCTGGTGCATGGACTACGTGATCTACGTGGAGATGGTGGACGACAGTCGCCCCGCCGGCTGCGCCTCGACGCCTCGCTCCGTCCAGATCGACGGCACCCCGCAGAACGCCTTCCTCGCCTCGGCCGGAGCCCCGGTCACCGTCGCGCTCTCGCTCAGCGGTGACTTCCCGCTCGACGAGAGCGCCATCACCGTGACGCCGACGTCGGGCGGCTCGGGCGCGCTCGTGCCCGGCAGCCTCCGCGGGTCCGGGAGCGCCTACCTCGTCGACGTCGCGGGCGCGGCCGACGGCGAGACCTACGACGTCTCGGTCTCGCCGCGGAGCGGCGTCTGCGCGAGCCTGCGCGCGGGCTTCGTGCCGGTCACGGTCACCACCGACCTCGTCGGCGGGTCCGCCTGTCCGCTGCCGGGCCCGCTGACGACCAGCTTCGTCGCGCCCGACGCGTGCGGCGCCGGGCCCACCAACGGGACGCTCGCGACGTCGGCGGCCACCGGAGCGACGCTGATGGGCGTGGGTGACGCGTTCAGCATCGGCGGCATCTACGACTCCGACACCTCGCCCGATCTCGACTTCTTCTCGTTCCAGCTGGTGGAGAGCGGCACCACCGCCACCGACCTGCGCGTCGTGTTCACCTACGGCTGCAGCTTCACCGGGACGGGCAGCCGCAGCAGCACCACCGAGCCGGAGATCGAGCTGCTCGACGACGCGGGCACCGTGCTCGGCACCTTCGACGGGGCGGACTCGTACGGCGACGTGGACGGCTCGGGCCGGTACGGCTTCGGCGCGAGCTCGATCCGGGTCCTCGGCCCGGCGGGCACGAACACGTACCACCTCCGGATCGACGACGTCTCGGGCAGCGACTGGTGCATGGACTACGACCTCCGGGTCGAGGTGACCGACGACACCTTCCCGGCCGAGTGTGTCGGCGCGGGCCCGACCGCGGCGCTGGACGCCTCCTCGACCGAGGGGCAGATCAGCGGCGGCGTCGCGACCGTCGTCATCCCCCTCGACGACCGGTTCGTGCTGGCCGAGACCGACCTCACCCTGACCCCCACCAGCGGCGGCGGCGGCAGCATCGTCCCGGGCAGCCTGCGAGGGTCGGGGGACACCTACACCATCGACCTCACCGGGGTCGCCCTGGGTGAGACCTACGACCTCGACCTGGCCGGCCGGACGGACGGATGCGGGACCGCCCTCACCGGAGGGACGCTCGCGGTGTCGCTCACCGATCTCCCGGTGGGCGGGATGTGTCCGCTCCCGGCGCCGCTCGCCGCTCACACCGCCGACCCCGACGCGTGCGGCGCGCGCACGAACGGGGACGAGTCGACCGCGATCGCGACCGGCGTCACCCTGAGCTCGGCCGGTGATCGCTTCAGCGTCGGCGGGATCTACGATTCGGACAACGCCGGAGCCTCGAGCGACAACGAGTTCTACGCCTTCGAGATCGTCGGTGACGGCGTGACGGACTACGTGGTCGAGCTGCGCGCCGCCTACGGCTGCTCCTTCACCGGGAGCGGCACCCCGGGGGGCTGGGCTCCGGACGTCGAGATCCTCGACAGCACCGGCGCCACGATCGGGAGCGCGGTCACGGGCGACGACGACTACGACGACGTGGACGGCAGCGGGTTCTACGGCTTCGGCCGGGGCACCGTGACCATCCCCGCCGCGGACAACCCGGCGGGCACCAACACCTTCTACCTCTGGCTCGACGACGGCGTGGGCACCGGCTGGTGCATGGACTTCCAGCTCTACGTCACCCTGGTCAGCCCGTAGTCGGCTCCCTCGGGAGGGGGCATGCCCCGCATGCGCCCTCCCGCCCTCAGGCTCCCGGCCGGCGACGCGACGATCGGCCGGCGAGCCCGAGCGCGAGCGCGAGCGCGAGCAGCCAGGCGGAGGGCGCCGGGCCCCGGCCGGTCGCGCGGCACGCGCACGATCCGACGGCGTCCGGACGGGTCGAGACCCCGGCGTCGAGCGTCGGGGAGCCGGCGTCGTCGTCCTCGGTGAGCGGCGGCTCGGTCGGCTCCGGGATCGGCATGGGCTCGGGAGGCAGCGCCCCATCGCGGCGGCGCCAGACGCCCAGCAGGTCGACGATCACGTGCGCGCGGGTGGTCGTGGTCACGCACGCGCGCCGGCTCGTGCCGAGGTCGGTGGTGACGAGCGTGGACCGGGGCGCCTCCGCGAAGTTGTGCGCCGAGGTCGGGGGCGGCGCCTCCCGCTCGCACGCGTGCGCCACCAGGTGTCCGCGCCCGTCCGCCTCCACCGTCGCGACGTTGAAGACCGCCGCCCAGGCGTCGTCGGGCATGCCGGGCGCGTCGGCCAGGGTCAGCTCGAGGGTCTGACGCGCGGCGAGGCGATGCTCGTAGAGGAGCCCGTCGCGGGTGTCGACCAGCCGCGTGGGCGCGAGGGCCTGGTACTCGAGCCGGCCCTCGGCCGAGAAGAAGCCGAGCACGTCGAGCACCACGTGCATCGGCGCGCTCGCGCGCAGGCAGAGCCGACCGTCCGGGCCGAGCCCCGTGACCACCTGGTTCGACGCGACCTCGTCCGGGAGCAGGTTCACCGTGGACGTGTCCGGCTCGACGCCGCAGGGGAACACCGCCACGTGCGCGGGCTCGCCCGGGAGGATCGCGGCCACGGTGGCGAGCACCCCGATCGCGCCCTCCGGCGCCTCGACGTCGACCGGGGTGATCGCGTCCGCCTCCAGGGGCGCGCCGAGCGAGCGCGTGTCGAGGGCGCGGCGTGGATCCACCAGCTCCAGCCCGGCGCCGGTGTCGCCCAGGGTCGCCACCCGGTCGCCGATCAGCTCCATGGGCGAGCTCGTGTGCAGCGTGATCGCGGCGCCGTCGCCGAGCGGGCTCGGCACCAAATTCGCCCGCACGACGCCGTGCGAGTTCAGGCTCGAGGTGGCGGGGCGAGGCGCGCCGGCCGGCGCGACGGACACGAAGCTCGGCCCGCTCGGCACCATCGCCACGTTCAGCCACACCCCACGGGGGCCGGGCTCGGACGTCCAGGTCAGCGCGTCGCCGGCCGCGTTCCAGACCGCGCCCGGGCTCGCGTCTCGGGTGTCGAAGACGCGCTCCGGGCCGACGAAGGTCAGCCGGGCCGGCTCGCCCTCGAGGGTGAGCGCCGGGAGGCGCGCGTCCGCCACCGGCACGGCGGCGGGCGGCTCCGGCACCCCGCAGCGCGGCGCGTCGCCGGCCAGGCACTCCATGCCGCCGGCCGCGCAGTCGGTCCGCGAGCAGTCCCGCCCGACGAGCACCGCGCCCTCGCACGCCGGCTCGCAGGTGGTGCCTGGAGGGCCGACGGTGAAGAACGGCGTGTCCCGCGCCGCGCCGGCCACCGACAATTCGATGTGCAGATGGTCGGTGTGCGGGCTCCCGCCCAGGCTGCCCCACCCGCGCTCCCCGTTCCAGAAGGTGTGATCCCAGATCACCCGCTGGATGCCGATGTACTCGGCGTGCTCGACCAGGAAGTTCGCGACCGCGTCGCCGATGGTGTTGTCGGCCTGGCCGCCCGACGCGAAGGGCACGCCGAGGTCGATGGCCCGCCCGACCGCGTGCACCGAGAGGTGGTCGCGCCGGTTGCTGTTCTGGCGGCAGCAGTAGGTCCCGTAGTTCCGGATGTCCGGGAAGCGGCGCAGCAGGTACTCGCGCAGCTCGTTCGTCCCCGGGTGGGCCGGGATGCACGCCGGGTGACTACACGAGCAGGTGAACGGGTTGGTCGACGCGCACGAGCCGTCGGGCCGCACCGGCGGCGGATCCACGACCGGGACGAAGTGGCTGGCCGCGATCGCGCGCACCCGATCGGGCGCGACCCAGGGGCCGGGCACGGCCACCGCCTGCTCGGACGCGGCCGGCGCCTCGTAGGTGACGCAGCTGGTGAGGAGGGCGGTCAGGGCGAGGAGGGTGAGACGCACGCGCCGGGAAGTGCACGCCACGTGCCGCCGCCGCCTGCCGAGACCTCCGCCCCGCTCGCCGGTTCGTGGAGCGCGCGAGGCTCCGCCGACCGGCGCCTGCGGTCACCGGCGCCCTCAGTTTCCGGAGGGGGCATGCGCCCCCTCCCGCCCGACCGGCAAAGCCGGATCGGGCTCCCACCCCATCTCACGCGCGGACGCGCGTGGAAGCTGCGGCAATATTTGCCGCATCTTCAATGCAACAGGCGGCTGCCCTCTTCGGGGTCGACCCGGCGGTGGTAGCCGCGGCTCGTCGCGCTGAAGCCGGCGGCGCGGAGGTGGTCGGCGAGCACCGAGTCGGCCGGATCGTCGCCGTTCACCCGCTTGAGCAGCACGGCGCGGGCCTTCCGGCCCTCTCCGCTCGCGTCCTTCAGGCCGCGCACCAGCGCCTCGATCGCCTTCGCGTGGGCGAGCGGGTCCTCGGGGTCCGGGAGGAAGGTGAGCACGCTGTGCCCCGTCTTGCCGACGTAGCCGACCAGGCGCCCGGCGTGCAGCACCACCCGCGCGCCGGCGGTCCGGGCCGGGCGCCCCGTCGACTCCGGCCACCCGATGGCGGCGCCGTAGACGTTGGCCGGGTCGTCGGCGGCGACCAGCGTCACCGCGGCGTCGTCGTCCGGCTCGCGGTGCTTGCGCAGCCGATCCTCGGCGCCCGGGAGCGCGAACTGGGCCGCGCCGAGCCCGGCGACGAAGTAGCCGCGCCGGACCTTGCCCGCCTGCTCCATCGCCTTGAGCACCGGGTAGACCGCCGAGAAGCCGCCGGGGATGCCCTCGGACTGCACCGCCTCGCGGGTGAGCACGCCGTGTCGCTCGAGGAGCTGAGTGGCCAGCGCCTCCGCGCGCTCGGTCGGGGTCGGCCCCTCGACCGGCGGCAGCAGCGACCAGCGACCTTCGGAGCCCGGCGGGCCGGAGCGGCGCGGGGTCCGCCGCGAGAGCCGCTGCCGGCCCCGCGGGCGCTCGTCCCCGCCGCGCATCGCCCGGATCGGCATGAGCGTGTCGTTGGTGACCTCGCCGGCCCACACCATGTCCCAGAGGGTCTCGAGCACGTCGCGGCCGAAGCTCCCCGTCGCGTCGACGAGCTCGCGGAAGAAGACGGCCCCGCGCGCCGAGAGGCACTCGCGGATCGCCGCGGCGAGCTCGCCCTCCACCGGCGTCGCCGGCGGCGCGAGCAGGTCGTAGTGATCGGCGAGGTAGAGCGCGATGCGCCCGTCCTTCGGGCCGAGCGCGCCGACCCCGCGCCAGAGGACCTCGCCGCTCGCGCAGAGCTCGTCGAGGTCGCGCCGGTCGTAGCCTCCGAGCCGCGAGGGGAGGGTGTGCGCCTCGAGCGAGGACGCGGGGATCGGCGCGCCCTGGAGCTGCTCGATGACGCCGATCAGCGCGTCCGGGCCCGAGCGCTGCCGACCCACGCCGTGCCAGTCGAGGGCGAAGCGGGCGAGCGCGTCCGGCTCCACCGGCTCGATCTGCTGCCGCAGCTTGGCGAGCGAGCGCTGCTTGATCTGCCGCAGCACGTCGACGCCGACCCACTCGCGGGTGCGGCCGCCCGGCACCAGCTCGCCCTCGAGCACCTTGTCGGCCTCCTGCAGCCGCTCGAGCACCACCCGCACCGCGCCCGAGCCGAGCCCGTAGCGCCCGCTCACCGCCTCGAGGGTGAACGGGCCGTGGGTGCGGGCGTAGCGCGCGATCAGATCGCCCAGCGGATCGCGCACCGGCTCGAGGAGCGCCTGCGGCAGGCCCTGCGGCGGCACGAGCCCGAGGCCGTCCCGGTAGCGCGCCATGTCCTCGACCGCGATGAAGCGCGGCTCGTCCGCGACGGTGACCTTCACCACCCGGCGCGCGCGCGTCAGACCCGCGAGCCAGCCCTCGACGTCCGCGCCCTCCTCGCACCGCGCCTCGATCTCGGCCCGGCCGAGGTCGCCGAGGCCGAGCAAGAGATCGTGCAGCGCGTCCGGGTGGTTCACGAGCCGGCCGGTCAGCCGCTGCAGGCGACGCTCCACCTCGTGGATGGCGTCGAGGTCGAGCAGCTCGCGGAGCTCGGGCTCGCCGAGCAGCTCGCGGAGCTGCGCGTGGTCGAGGCTCAGCATCTGCGAGCGCCGCTCGGCGAGCGGCACGTCGCCCTCGTAGATGAAGCTCGCGACGTAGTTGAAGAGCAGCGAGGAGGCGAAGGGCGAGGGCGAGCGGGTCTTGACGCTCGTGACCAGGATGCGCCGCTCCTTCACGTCCTTCAGGATCTCGAGGAGCCCGGGCAGGTCGAAGACGTCGCGCAGGCACTCGCGGTAGGTCTCGAGCACGATCGGGAAGTCGCTGAAGCGCGAGGCGACCTTCAGGAGCTGCGCGGCCTTGCGGCGCTGCGCCCAGAGCGGGGTGCGCTGGCCGGGCCTCCGCTTGGGGAGCAGGAGCGCGCGGCCGGCGTTCTCCCGGAACCGCGCCGCGAAGAGGCTGGTGGACGGCAGCTGATCGACGATCAGGCGCTCGACCTCCTCGGGGTCGGGCAAGAACCACGCGTCCTCCGGCGGCTCGTCCGCGTCGGGGAGGCGGAAGACCATGCCGTCGTCCGACCACATCGCGTCGGGGTCCATGCCGAGCTCGTGGCTGAGCCGCTGGGTGACCGCGGTGCTCCACGGCGCGTGCACGCGCGCGCCGAAGGGCGAGAGGACCGTCACCACCCAGTCGCCGATCTCGTCGATGAAGCGCTCGATCACGATCGCGCGATCGGTCGGCAGCCGGCCGGTGGCCTCGGCCTGGTCCTCCAGGTAGCGCAGGAGGTTCTCGGCCGCGCGCGGGTCGAGGGCGTGGTGGCCTTCGAGCTTGGAGAGCGCCGCGCCCCGGGGCATCGACGACAGCTCGCGGGTGAGCGCGCCGATCGCGCGGCCGAACTCGAGCGGGCGCCCCGGCCGGTCGCCATGCCAGAACGGCATCTTGCCGGGCTCGCCCGGCGCCGGGGTCACGAGCACCCGGTCGTGGGTGATCTCCTCGATGCGCCAGGAGCTCGCGCCGAGCAGGAACACGTCGCCCTCGCGCGACTCGTAGACCATCTCCTCGTCGAGCTCGCCGACCCGCACCGGCTTGTCGCTCGACGCGAGGAACACGCCGTAGAGCCCGCGGTCCGGGATGGTGCCGCCGTTGGAGATGGCGAGCATGCGGGCGCCGCGCCGGGCGCTGAGGGTGCCGGCGATGCGATCCCAGGTGACCCGCGGCCGGAGCGAGCTGCCCATCTCCTCGCTCGGGTAGCGGCCGCTGAGCATGTCGAGCACGCCCTCGAAGCTCCGCCGCGGCAGCTCGGTGAACGGAGCCGCGCCGCGCACGAGATCGAAGACCGCGTCGACCGTCGCCGGCGCCTCCACCAGGTGCGCCACGATCTGCTGGGCGAGCACGTCGAGCGGGTTCCGCGGATAGAAGGTCTCCTCGACCTTGCCCTCCACCACGTGCCCGGTGACCGCCGCGCAGGCGACGAGGTCGCCGCGGAACTTGGGGAACAGGACGCCGCGGCTGACCGCGCCCACGTGATGGCCGGCGCGCCCGATGCGCTGCACGCCCGACGCGACCGAGGGCGGGGCCTCGATCTGGATGACCAGATCGACCGCGCCCATGTCGATGCCGAGCTCGAGCGAGCTGGTGGCGACGATGGCGGGCAGCTCCCCGCGCTTGAGCTCGTCCTCGATCTGCGCGCGGATGTCCTTCGCGACCGAGCCGTGGTGCGCCTTGGCGATCTCCTCCTCGGCCACCTCGTTGAGCGCCTGCGCGAGCCGCTCGGCGAGGCGCCGCGAGTTGCAGAAGATCATCGTCGAGCGGTGGGCGCGGATGAGCTCGACGAGCCGCGGGTGGATCGACGGCCAGATCGAGTGAGGCCGCGGACCCGCCGCCGCCGGGCCGCTCTGCAGCTCCTCGACCTCCGCGAGCCGCGCCATGTCCTCGACCGGCACCTCGACCTTCAGGTCGAAGTCCTTGCGGGCGCTCGCGTCGACGATGCTGACCGGGCGGGCCCGCGCCTTGCCCTCGATCACCGCGTAGCCGCCGAGGAAGCGCGCGACCTCGTCGAGCGGGCGCTGGGTCGCGCTGAGCCCGATGCGCTGCACGCGGTGATCGAGCATCGCCTCCATGCGCTCGAGCGACAGCGCGAGGTGGGCGCCGCGCTTGGTGTCCACCATGGAGTGGATCTCGTCGATGATGACCGTCTCGACGGTCTTCAGCATCTCCCGCGCGCGAGAGGTGAGGATGAGGTACAGCGACTCGGGCGTGGTGATGAGGATGTCCGGCGGGTCGCGCCGCATCTTCTCGCGCTCGGACTGGGGCGTGTCGCCGCTGCGCACGGCCACGCTCGGCACGCGGTGCGCGTCGCCCGCCCGCTCGGCCGTGACCCGGATGCCGTTGAGCGGCGCGCGCAGGTTCCGTTCGACGTCGACGCCGAGCGCCTTGAGCGGCGAGACGTAGAGGACCCGGACGCCCTTCTCCTCCTTCGGCGGCCCGAACATCAGCCGATCGATGGCGACCAGGAACGCGCTCAGGGTCTTGCCGCTGCCGGTCGGGGCGAGGAGCAGGGTCGAGTCCCCGGCGGTGATCGGCGGCCAGCCCTTCGCCTGCGCGCCGGTCGGCGCCTCGAACGAGGTCTCGAACCAGCGGCGGGTGCAGCGGTGGGCGAAGTCGAGCGGGTCCATGCGAGCGTTCAAGATGGCATGTCGAGGCGAGCCCTGCCCCGCCGAGCCTGGGTCCGGGGCCGGTCTGCTGCCAGCACGGTGTCAGGAGCGGGGCGCGTTCCCTTCGATTTCGCCGCGCGGTAACATCGACCCCGGTGCGGATCGACGAGCTACCGACGGAGTGGCCGTGGGCGGTGGGGGAGTCTCCCTTTCACATCAAGGGGACCGCCTACGCCTTCCACATGGAGTTCGTGCGCGAGGATCTCCCGGGTGGCGTCGAGGCGCAGGGCGAGAAGCTCGGCGACCCCGCGCTCCAGCGCTTCTTCGCGCAGACCTTCTTCACCACGAGCTGGTACGACGTCTGGCCCCTCATCCAGGCCGGCCGCGCGTGCGGCGAGGTGGTGGGCGCGGGCTTCGAGCGCTTCGTCACCACGCGCGCCCAGCATCAGGTGGAGCGCGACCTCGGCCTCGTGCGCCGCGTCCTGCTGCGCGTCCTCAGCCCCCGCGCGCTCGCGCTCCGGGTGCCCAGCCTGAACGCCTCCTACTTCGACTTCGTCGAGGTGCGGTCGCAGGCGGACGGCCAGGTCGTGAGCGGGGCCTGCCACGGCCTGCCCGGCCCGGTGGTGCGCTGGTATCAGATCGTGACCGAGACCTTCATCGCCGAGGTCCTCCGCCGCAACGGCGCGGTCGATCACCGCATCACCTGGGACGCCCTCGAGCCCGACGGCGAGGCCCACGGCGTCCCGGTCTTCGCCCCCCACTTCCGGATCGCGCTGGTGTGAAGCGCGGGGGCTCGTTCAGCGGGTCAGCACGTAGATCGCCACGATCGCGACGATCGCGAGCACGACGAGCAGCGGCCAGAACCCGGCGCCGACCGTCGGCTTCTCCTCGGGCGCCGCCTTCGCCTCGACGGCCGCGGGCCGATCCGGGGTGCGCTTCGCCGGCGCCTTCTTCTTGGCCGCGGCCTTCTTCTTGGCCGGCGCCTTCTTGGTGGCCGCGCTCTTCGGCTCGGCCGCCTTCGGCGCCTCCGCCGTCGGACCCGCGTCGACCCCTTCGGAGGCCTCCTCGCGCTGCTTCTGCCGCTTGCGCTGCTTCCTCCGAGCCCGCGCCGCCTGCTTCCGCTCCCGCTTGGTCTTCTTCCGCTTCCCCTTCTTCTTGCTCTTCTTCGGGGCCGCCCCCGCCGCCGCCGCGTCGCCCGCGGCAGAGTCGTCGTCGTCGTCCGCCGAGTCGTCGTCCGCGGAAGAGTCGTCCTCGGACTCGTCGTCGTCCGGATCGGAGCCGCTCTCGGAGTCGAAGCCGGTCTCGGAGTCGGACTCGGCCTCCGCCTCGGACTCGGCCTCGGACTCGGCCTCGGACCCGGAGTCGGAGTCGGACTCGGAGTCGGACTCGGCTTCGGACTCGGCTTCGGACTCGGCGTCGGACTCGGCGTCGGACTCGGCTTCGGACTCGGCTTCGGTCTCGGCTTCGGACTCGGAGTCGGTCTCGGAGTCGGACTCGGCTTCGGCTTCGGAGTCGGCTTCGGAGTCGGACTCGGCTTCGGTCTCGGAGTCGGCTTCGGAGTCGGAGTCGGACTCGGCCTCGGCGTCGGTCTCGGAGTCGGCTTCGGTCTCGACTTCGACCTCGGCGTCCGCTTCGGTCTCGGCCTCGGCTCCGGTCCCGGCCGCGGCTTCGGCCTCGGAGGCCGTCTCGGCCTCGGCCTTCGCCTCGACCCGAGCCTCGGCTTCCTCCGCCACCGGCGCCACCGAGTCCGGCGTCGCCCCCTCGGATCGCGCGAACGTCCCTGGCCCTTCGGTGCCTCGCTCCGCCACGAGCGTCGTGATCCGCTCCTTGGCCGACGGATCGATCTTCACGAACTTCACGCCCATGCCGGACGGATGCTCGTCCGACGCGTTGGCCGGCCGCCGGACCCAGACCACCCGGCCGACCGCCGAGAGCGTCTCGTCCTCCAGCTCGATCTCGAGCTTCAGCAGCGTGCTCTTCTTGAGCGGCTCCTGGTGTCGGATGAAGAGCCCCTCCTCCGACACGTTGCCGCTGGAGCTGTCCACGAAGTCCGCGAGCATCGGGGTCCGAAAACGGACCGTCGTCTCGATCGCGACTCGCTTGCCTGCGCGTTCCTCGCTCATGCGTGCGTTGTCCCCGAGAGCCACCCCCGGGCCCCGAAACGCCATGCGTATCGTACTTCTCGGCGGTTGTCAGGAGAACGGCAGACGTCGGCGTTGCCCGGCGGCGCCCCCACCCGATAGAGTCCCGCCCGTGAGCGAGCCCTTCGTCGAGCAGGTGACCGCGATGGCCCGCGAGCTCGGCTTCACGGAAGTGGATCCGGGTGACGGCAGCTACGTGAAGATCAACGTCCAGATGGACGACGCCCCGGCGGTCGACGTCTACGTCCGCGCGTGCGGCGAGATGCACGGCAAGGAGGTGCTCGAGTTCTCGAGCGGCGGCCTCCGGCTCCCGTCGAACGACGCGGAGAAGATGCCGCTGCTGATCCTGGCGCTGCAGCGCAACGCCGACGTGATCTTCGGGCACTGGGGGCTCGACGAGGCGGACGACGGCTCGACCCTGCGGGTCTTCCACTCGCAGATCACCGAGACCATGGACCTGCCCGAGCTGAAGGGCGCCGTGCTCGCGGTGGCCGACGAGTACTCGCGGGTCGCCCAGGCGTTCGTCGAGCTGCTGCCGGCTCAGGCCGCGCGCTGACGGCGCCAGATCGGCTCGACCACCCGTCGCCGCCCGGCCCGCGCCATCTCCTCGAGGCGCGCCACCCGCTCCCGCGTGCTCGGGTGGGTCCGGAGCGACTCCGGCAGCTCGAAGGTGAACAGCCGCGCCCACCAGGGCCCGCGATGGGCGTCCTCGATCTTCATCAGCGCGCTCGCGAGGCCCCACGGGTCGCCGGTCAGCGCCACCGCGCCCACGTCCGCGTCGAGCTCTCGCGAGCGCGAGAGCGCCAGGGCCAGCATCGACACCAGACGCGGCGCCACCGCCAGCCCCGCGATCGCGAGCCAGGGCACGCCGACCTCGCTCACCAGGACGAGCGGCAGGCTGATCAGCAGCAGCAGCCAGCCGATCGTGCTCATCGAGCCCGTCAGGCGGCGGACCGTCTCCGCGAGCCGCATCACCCAGAGATCGCGGTGCCGGAGGTGGCTCATCTCGTGCGCGATCACCGCCACCGCCTCCCGGAGCGAGAGCGTGTGGAGCAGCGCGGGCGAGATCCCGATCGCGCGCTCGCCGCCTCGCTCGGTCGCGAACGCCTGGGGCCCCGGGAGCGGCACCAGGTAGAGCGTGGGCGGACGCGACAGGCCGGCGTCGCGCGCCAGATCGCGCACGGCCGCTTGCAGGGCCGGGACCTCGAACGGAGAGAGCGGGCGGGCGCCGTTCGCGCGCATCAGCCGCGCCGGCGAAGGGGAGGGCGTGAGCGCGGCGAGCAGCCCGGTCAGCGCGAGGCTCCAGGCCACCCCGGTCGGGCCGCCGAAGAGCCAGCCGAGGCCGGCGAGCACCGCGATCATCGCGGCCAGAATCAGGCCCGAACGAGCGAGGTTCTGGACCCGGTTTCGGGATACGATCGATGACACGAGATCAAGCTGAGCATCGCGTCGGGGGACGCAAGATCTGGACGTCTCGGTCGGGGAGCCCCATGAGGGGGACGTCGCCGCGGCGCCCAGCTGGATCAAGGGTGCGGGCACGGTGAGCTACGAGACCGGACTGAGCGAGGACCTGCGGGCCCTGCTCGAGCAATCCACGCTCGGGGCAGTGGTGCACGACGAGCAAAGGGTGCTGCTCGTCAACCAGGAGGCGACCCGGCTGCTGGGCCGCGGCCCCGAGCACCTCCGGACGGTGGAGGACGTCGGGCGCCTCCTCTTCGGCGAGCACGCCGGCAAGACCGCGCTCTGCGCCAGGATCGAGAGCGCAGGGGTGGCAGCCGCAGCGCAGGGCGGCGCCCCCCGGGAGCCGGTCCGCCTCCCGTTCGAGGCGCCGGACGGGACCCGCCGCTGGCTCGAGGTGCTGCCGCCCGCGTTCCTGCCCACCGGGCTCTACGTGCAGACCTTCCTCGACGCGACCGAGCTCGAGGCCGAGCGGCGGGCGCGGAGCGAGGTCGACCGGCGCCTGGAGACGGCGCTCCGGAGCGCCGAGGACTTCGTGCTGTACCAGCTGCGGCTCGATCCAGACAGCGAGTTCCAGGGCGTCGTCGAGCTGGTCAGCCCGTCGCTCTCGCGCATCATGGGGGTGCCGCCCGACACCCCGCTCCCCGGGTGGTTCGCGAACATTCACCCCGACGATCTCCCCCGGGTGGCCGAGGCGAACGCGCGCGCGGCGGCCCGGCAGGAGCGGTTCAGCGAGATCGCGCGGGTGTGGCGTCCGGACGAGGAGCGCTGGGGCTGGATCCACGCGATCTCGAACCCGGTGCGCGACGAGGAGGGCGTCGTCACCCACTACCTCGGCCTCATCGTCGACATCACCGCGCAGCGAGAGGCGGAGGACGAGCGGCGGCGGCTCGAGGTGGAGCTGGCCCGCAAGCACCGGCTCGAGGCGCTCGGCACCCTCGCCGGCGGGGTGGCCCACGACTTCAACAACCTGCTCATGGCCATGCAGGGCACCGTGGCGATGGGGCTCGACGACACCCACGAGAGCGAGCTCGCGCACGAGCACTTCACCGAGCTGCAGCAGCTGGTGGAGAGCGCGGCGGTCCTGACCCGCGAGCTGCTCGGCTACGCGCGGCGCGGGCGCTACGACGTCCGGCCGTTCGATCTGATCCGGCTGCTCGACGACGTGACCCGCGCCGCCGCCCGCAGCCACCCCGACGCGGACGTGCAGGTGGCCGCCGCCGAGCCGCTCGTCGTCCGCGCGGACCGCGCCCAGCTCGAGCGCGTCTTCCTCAACCTTCTGGTCAACGCCGCCGACGCGACCGACGGTGAGCCGATCCGCGTCGAGGCCCGCCGCCGGGACGTGGGGCCCGCCGAGGAGGTGCCCGCGGGCGCCTACGTCGAGGTCGCGGTCGTCGATCGGGGCGAGGGCATGGACGAGGCGACGCGGCGGCGCGTCTTCGAGCCGTTCTTCACCACCAAGCCGATGGGCCGCGGCACCGGGCTCGGGCTCGCCGCGGCGCACGGCATCGTGCGGGGGCACGGCGGCACCATCGTCGCCGAGTCGACGCCCGGTGAGGGCACGACGATGCGGGTGCTGCTCCCGCTCTCGAGCGACCGCCCGGTGGTCCGGGAGCCGGCGGACGAGGAGGCGCCGCCGACCCGCACCATCCTGGTGGTCGACGACGAGAAGGTGGTGCGCACGGTGGTCCGGCGGCTGCTCGAGCGCGCCGGCTACCGGGTGCTCGACGCCGACGGAGTGGACGGTGGAGTGGCCGCGTTCTTCGAGCACCACCCGGACGCGGTCATCCTCGACCTCGTGATGCCGAAGGGCGGCGGGAGAGCCGCCTTCGAGCAGATCCGGGCGCGGGCGCCGGACGCGCGGGTGCTCCTCGCCAGCGGCTACAGCGTCGACCCCGAGGTCGAGGCGCTGATCGGGCACGGCGCGCTCTTCCTCGAGAAGCCGTTCACGCCGCAGGCGCTCCGGGCCAAGCTGTCCGAGCTGTTCCAATCCGAGACGGCGCTCAAGTCACCCTGAAGGCGGCCGATGATCGCGGACGGAGGACCCCGTGATCCGATCGCTCGACCCTCGCGTCTTCACGCCCCAGCGCGCCCCGACCGCGCCCGAGCCGCGCGCCGCGGCGCCGACCCCCAGCACGGACGTCGGCTCCGAGCCGGGCGCGACGCCCCGGGTCGACGGCGGCCGGGTGAACCCGCAGGCCTCGGCCGAGGGGCCGAACGGCGAGGCGCTCACCGCCGACGAGCAGCGCGAGGTGCAGCGGCTCCAGAAGCGCGACGCCGAGGTGCGCGCTCACGAGCAGGCGCACGCGGCGGCCGGCGGGGCCCACGCGGGGGCGCCCAGCTACGGCTACGAGACCGGCCCCGACGGCAAGCGGTACGCGGTGTCGGGCGAGGTCTCGATCGACACCTCGGAGATCGAAGGCGACTCGCAGGCCTCGCTGCAGAAGCTGGAGCAGGTGGCGCGCGCGGCCCTCGCCCCCGCGCAGCCCTCGGGGCAGGACCGAAAGGTCGCCGCCCAGGCCCGCGCCAAGATCGCGCGGCTGCGCGCCGAGATGGTCGAGGAGAAGATCGACCCCGAGCAGGCCGCCGCGGCCGGCGATCCCGCCGCGGCGCGCGCCAAGGGCGCGTACGAGAAGAGCGCCGACGTCGAGCCCCCGACCGCGAGCCTGCAGATCACGGCCTGCGGGAGCTGCGGTCACGGGCACCGTCGCTGAGCGTCAGGCCTTCCGCCGGCGCCACGCGAGGGCCGCGCCGGCCGCGCCGACGAGGAAGAGCGCGCCGAAGCCGGTGCTGACCGGGCTCGCGCTGCACGCCGCGCCGCCCCCCGGGGTGAGGCCGCGCTCGTCGGACACCTCGCGGAGCCGGTCGGTCGGCATGCCCGGGCGGAAGTCGCCGCCGTAGCGGTCCTCGCAGTAGGCGTCGTCGTCGCCGTGGTAGGGCACGCCCTCGCGCATCAGCTGCTCGCGCCCGCTCGGCAGCTCGAGCCGCACCGGGGCGGTCCACTGGAAGAACTCCGGCCCGCAGTCGATGTGCTGGGTCGCCTCGTGCACGTTCGAGTAGGCGGGCGCGAGCTCGTCGCTCCGCATGAACATCGGGTCCTCGTCCATCTCGTCGGCGCTCATGGTGGTGAAGAGCCGGGTGAGGTGCGGCCGGGCATCCACCCAGCCCTGGGCGCGGGCGCGCGGGTCGACGATGCCGGCGTTCAGGTCGTCCACGAGCCGATCGGGGTCGAAGCCGATCGCCTCGAGGTGCGCTCGGATCTGCGGGTCGTCCTGCCCCCAGCCCTGGAAGAGGCTGTTGTAGAAGGTCTGCGCGTCGAAGCCGTCCGGCGGCGGGAGGTTGCGGGTCAGGATCCCGAGCAGCTGGGAGTCGCCGACGAAGCCGCGGTCGCGCAGCTCGCGGAGGAACGCGCCCGGATCGGTCTCGGTGCGCAGGTGCTCGATGGACTGCAGCTCGATCGAGAGCGAGGGCATGTCACCCGCGAAGTCGGTCACGAACGCGTGGCCGCCCGCGTCGTCCACCGCGCGGGTCACGGCGTCGAAGTAGCGGGTGCTGCCGGTCCAGAGCCCGAAGTCGTCGAGGTCCGGCTCGACGAGCATGAAGTTCAGGGGCCGCACGCGCTGGTTCCCGAGGAAGTAGGCGGTGATCGGCATGTTCGGCACGGTGGCGATGCGGGTGAGCCGGATCGGGATGCAGGGCTCGTCGTTCGCGCTCGTGAGCACGATCGGCTGGATCTCGCCGGTCTCGCGGTTCTTCAGGAGCTTGAGCGCGACGAAGAAGTGGTCGAGCGCGACGTAGTGATCCATCTCGGCGCCCGCGCTCTCCGGGATCTCGTAGCCGTTGTCGGTCAGCCAGGTGCGGAGCGCGTCGGCGTCGCCGGAGCGGAGCACGGCCACGTCGAAGGGTCCGACGTTGCCGCGGAAGCGGACGTCGACCTCGCCGGAGGGGGGCGGCGCGGCCGCCGCGTCCGCGAAGCCGCCGCCGGCCATCGGGCCGTCGCTGTCGAAGCGGTCGTCCCACCAGCCGTCGCAGCTCGGCTCGGCGCGGCAGGTCCCGTGCACCTCGGTCCGGGTCGTGAAGCGCGGGCTCGTGCTCGCGGCCAGCCGCTGGAAGAGCACGTCGGTCCCGACGTCCACCGTGGGCTCGGCGGGGATCGGCAGGATCCAGGCGAACTCCTCGGAGGGGCCCTGGTAGAGGATCTGCACGACCGTCGTGACGGTGCCGTCGTCGTTGTAGATGAAGGCGATGTTCTCGCCGGACTGATCGATCGCCTGGCGGTTGCAGAAGAAGCCGCCGCAGGCGTGCGCCTTGGGCGCGGCGGCGAGCAGGGCCACCGCGGCGGCGGCCGCGCCGAGGGTCACGAGGTGTCGGGTTCTCATCGTCGTCTCCATCCCACAGGTGTCCGGCCCCGATAGAGCAGCCCCCGTGCCGAGGCCCGGCGGGCTCTCGATCTTGCAACGATCTCGAGCTCCGGGGCCACTACGGTCGAGCGAGGGTGCGCCAGCGTGTCACGATCTCCGACGGACGGATCCGGGGAGCGTGCCAGGGCATGCCGCGCTCGACGCAGGGGGCTGAGGGCCTAGGATGACCCGGTGAGCCTCCGTCGATCCGCGCCTGCGCTGTCCCTCGCCCTGCTCGCGCTCGCCGTGGGGTCCGCGAGAGGGGACGACGAGCAGGAGGCGCCCGAGATCCGCTACCGGGCGCGGACCGACGCGGCGCTCACCCACATGACGGTCGAGGCGTGCTTCCCGGGCGAGCCGCCGCGCTCGATCGGGCCCGGGATCGACCGCGCGGCCGGCGCGCTCGAAGACGCCCGCGCCTCGAACGGCGACGCGCTGCCGACGCGGCGCGGCCGGATCGACACCTCGAGCCTCTCGGCCGGCGACTGCGTGACCTACCGCGTCAACCTCGAGGAGGCGCGCCGGGCCTCGCGCTTCTCCCAGCGCCACGGGGTCGACTTCGTCAGCTCGCAGGGGGCGTGGCTCTGGCGACCGCGGCGCCGGGCCCCCCGCCTCGCGACGATCCGCTTCGATCTGCCCGACGGGGTCCGCGTCGGCGCGCCCTGGCCGCGCGAGGGCGACGGATACCGGCTCGACCGCTCCGCGTTCCGGCGTCCCGCGTTCGTCGCCTTCGGCCGCTTCGAGCCCCTGCGGGTCTCGGCGCGCGGCGTCGACGTGGAGCTCGTGCGGCTCGGGGACGGCTGGCGCATGTCCCTCGAGGAGACCGAGGAGTGGCTGCGCCTCGCGATCGACGGAGTCTCCACCGTGCAAGGAAGGTTCCCGGTCTCGGAGCTGCTCGTGGTCTTCGCGCCGGGGGCCGGCGACGGCGTCGGCTTCGGCATGGTGCGCCGCGGCGGGGGCTGCTCGGTCGGCTTCATCGTCGGCCAGCGCTCCGACGCCGCGGACCTGCGCGAGAGCTGGGTGACCTGGCACGAGCTGTCGCACCTCCAGCTCCCGGCGATGGTGCAGTCCGACGCGTGGCTCTACGAGGGGCTCGCCACCTACTATCAAGAGGTGTTGCCGGCGCGCGTGGGCGTGCAGACCGAGCGTGAGGCGTGGCGCGCGCTCCGGGACGGCTTCCGGCGCGGCGCCCGGTTCCGGGAGCGCGACCCGCTCGAGACCGAGGCCGAGAACATGCACCGGACGCGCGCCTACCAGCGGGTCTACTGGGCCGGCACCGCGTTCGCGCTCGAGGCGGACGTCGCCCTGCGGGAGCGGGGATCGTCGCTGGACGAGGCGCTGCGGCGGGGCGCGCGGCGGTGGCGGGGCGACCCCGACGTGTGGCGGAGCGGGCGACTGACGGCGCTCCTCGACCGCCCCCTCGACTCCCCGCTCCTCGGGCCGCTGCGGGACGTCTTCGCCGAGCGGGTGACGTTTCCGGACACCGCGTCGCTGCTCGAGCGCCTCGGCGTCGGTCCGGGCGGGCGGCTCTCCGCCGCGCCCCTCTCCTCCGTGCGCGCCGCGATCATGTCGCGGTGAGCGTCAGCCTCCGGTCTCGGCGGGCGCCTCTTCCTGGATGGCCGCCCAGCTGAGGCAGTAGCCGCCGGGCTGGACGGGGCCCGTGAAGACGTTGCAGCCACCGCAGGCGCCGTGCTGGTCGGCCACGTACTGCGCGCAGTTCCGGCAGAACTTGTCCGACTGGGGAGACTCGTCCACGTACTGCAGCGTGGTGCGAAGCTGCTGCGACTGCGCGTCGATCGGCGCGTCGCAGCCTTCTCCGCCGCCGCCGCCGGAGCTCTCTTCCTCATCACCACCGCATCCGGCGAGGGAGAGGAGTCCGACTGCCGAGAGTCCGCCGGCGCCGAGCACCCGAAGCGAGTGCCTCCGCCCGACCTTGTTCACGTTCGAATCTGCCATGGTCACCCCTGTGAGGTCATGCGTGTGGGCGGTCAAGATATCCCCGCCGCGTGAGTTTCAAGCCCGGCCGAAGCCGGGGGGCGATCGTCCCGCCCGCGTGATCGACCTGTCAAGAACGCGGCCCGCAACCGTCGGGTGAGCGTCGCGATAGGGGGCTGCCATGAACCCCGCAACCGTCGCTCTCGTCGAGGCTGGTCTGCGTGTCGGTGTGTTCTGCGCCGTCGCGATCTGCTCCGCTCTCGCTCTCGTCTTCTTCGTGCTCGTCGTCTGTGGCCGGCCCGCTTGACGCTGGAGGGCGCGGCCTCACGTGAGGGGCATGAAGCTCGAGCTCGAATCGAAGCTGGCTCTCGTCACTGCATCGTCTGGTGGGATCGGGCAGGCCGTCGCGCAGGCGCTCGCCGCCGAGGGCGCCGAGGTGGTCGTCAATGGGCGATCGGAAGAGAGCGTCGCGCGGGCGATCGACGCGATCCGGGCGAACGTCGACCGCGCGAAGCTACGTCCCCTCGTGGCGGACAACGGGACCGCAGAGGGCTGCGCCCGCACGATCCAGGCCTTCCCCGAGGTCGACATCCTGGTCAACAACCTCGGGATCTACGAAGCGGTCGGATTCTTCGACGAGAGTGACGACGACTGGCAACGCCTGTTCGAGGTCAACATCATGAGCGGCGTCCGCCTCGCCCGGCACTACCTGAAGGGCATGATCGAGCGCGAGCACGGTCGTGTCATCTTCGTCTCGAGCGAGTCCGGGATCATGCCGGCCCCCGAGATGGCGCACTACAGCGCCACGAAGACGATGCAGCTGGGCATCTCTCGGTCTCTCGCCGAGCTGACGCAGGGCACGGAGGTCACGGTCAACGCGGTGTTGCCGGGGCCGACCCGGACGGACAACGTCGAGGCGTTCATCGCCGACGTGTTTCCTGGCGATCCGCCCGAGGTCGCGCAGCGACGATTCATCGAGGAGAACCGGCCGACGTCGCTCATCCGGCGCCTGATCGATCCTTCGGAGATCGCGGACGTGGTCACGTTCCTCTGCAGCGCACGGTCCGCCGTCATCAACGGGAGCACCATCCGAGCGGAAGGCGGCCTCGTCCGGTCCGCGTTCTGACCGGCGTCGACTACGCGGCCGCCCCCACGTGAGGGTCCCGTCGCTGGTAGCGGGCGCGGGACTCCCGCGTGCCGCCGGCCCCTTTCACGTGGCGCAGCGCGATCTCGAGCGCTTCGTCTTCGGTCGTGTCCGCCCCCACGTGAGGGCTGGCTCGCTCCACCAGCTGCCGCGACTCGGACTCGCCGAATCCGCGCGCCTTCAAGAGCTGGAACACCCTCGTCAACGTCGTGCTCACGCGTGCCCCCACGTGAGGGGCGCCGTAGGACGTCCCATCGGCATGCATGAACGTGAAGCCCTCCGACCAGGTCCCCCGGATCACCAGGGTGCCCTCGTGCACGTAACCGTGGTGCGCCGAGCAGAGCATGATCAGCCGCTCCGGGTCGTGGTCGCCGCCCTCGGCCTGAGGATCGACGTGGTGCACATGGCAGATGGTGTGCCTGCACCCCGGAACCGCGCAGACCCGGCCGTGTCGCCGGATCACCGCTCGACGAACCGCGGGCGGCACCTTCTGGCTCGCGCGATCGTAGTCTCCCGAGCCGTCCACCCGGCCGATGAGCTGCGCGTCGCACTCGGCCATCTCGACCGCGGCTTCCTCCACCGGCGTGCGCTCCCCGCCCGCGTCCTGCGTCGCCGCCCGGCAAGCCTCGCACACGGTCAGCGCGATCTGGTGCGGGCTCCGCGACCCGTCGGTCTCACCTCCCGCCAGCAGCGTGCCGGCGAGCAGCCGGACGAACGCGTCGTCGTCCAGGTGCCCGCCGCCGCTCTGATCTCTGGCGACGTCCCGCGCCTGCTTCAGCAACGCGTAGCTCGACGCCGACAGCTCGAGAGTTACGCGCTTTCGCTCCACCTCGGGACGCGCCGGATCGCTGGGCCGGTCACCCACCGTGCGGCCGGACGTCATGCGCTCGACCTGATAGGCCGTCTTCCCGGCGGCGGCCTCGAGCCACTCCTCCTCGGTCTCCGCGTCGGCCACTCGCGTCAGCTCCCGCACCACCGAGAACACGAGCTCTCCGGCCGCGAAGGCCGCGTCGAGCTTCGGCAGGCTCTCCAGCTTGAGCGCCGTCCTCACCCGCTCCTCGGTCGCCCGCCCCGTGAAGCCGAACACGCGCAGCGCGTACTCGCGGAAGCTGCCGTACGCGTGGATGTCGTGCACCCGCAGCCGGAATCCGCACAGCAGCCACTGACACAGCTCGTGCTCGCTCGCGGCCCGGAGCTTCCCGAGCTCCCGCAGCGTCTGGTCCGCCTCATGCCGCGACGTATCGGTCGACGGCGCCCTGTTCAGGTATCCCCCCATGCGCTGTATGTAGCCGCACGAGTTGCGGTATGCAAATGTAGGTGCCTGTCTGCGCTCTCTATGGGCTCGCGCCTCGCTCGGCTTCTGCGAGCCTCACGAGCTCTTCCGCCGCGCCGGAGCGCACCGGCTCGATCGACTCCCTCGCGAGGCGCCGCAGGATCCGCGTCGCGTTCGCCGTCTCGCCGAGCTCGAGGTAGCAGAGCGCGATGTTGAACCAGGCGGCGTCTCGCCGCAGCGGCGTCGAATAGAGCGGCATCGCGTGCTCATACAGCGCGATGAGCGCTCGCCAGTCCCGCGCATGATGCAGCGCCTCCGCCTCCTGCATCAGCTCGACGCGCGACATGGACGCAGGGAACCGAGCTGGACGGTGCGGCGGGGGCTTGGCGCACCCCGCCGCCAAGAGAAAGCAACACAGTACGTGGCGGAGGATCACCGGGCGCGTGGATCGAAGAGGAAGCCGTAGTGATAGCCAGCGCGCGGTGGTCGCCGCCGAGCTCGAACGGGGACCTCGGAGTACTGGTCGTAGCGAGCGTCAGCGAACGGGTTGCGTCGGACCAGAATCCTCGGGATTCGCTCCAGCTCCGACACCAGAGTCGGCACGCACTGCTGGACGGATGCCACGTAGCTGTTGGGATCGAACTCGTCGTCGCCCTCGGGGGCAGGGGCGGCGATGATCGTGTAGGGCACGCCATACGGTGCGCCGGTCGTTGACGGGTGTCAACGCCAGGATCTCACCGGAACCGCAACGTCGTCTGCAGGAATAGGGTCCGGCCCGGCTGCGGGACGAACGGGATGCGGATGTCCTCGCCCGACGGGTGCGCGTACTGCCAGTCGAACAGGTTGCGGACGCCGACCGCGTAGCTGAGGCCGATGCTGCGGAACTCGCCGCTCAGGATCACGTCGGCCAGGAAGGCCGCGTCACCCTGGCCGAGATCGACATCGCCGCTCGGGCGCACGATCGCGCCGAGGCGCGGCCCCTCGAAGCGCAGCCGCATCGCCAGGATCATGTGCTCGGGGATCAGCGGCGCCGCGCCCCGGAACCCCACCAGGTGCTCCGGCGAGTTCGGCACGCGGTTCTCCTCGCGGTTCGAGAAGAGGTCTCCGACCCGCGTGCGCTGGTAGCTGTACTGGAGGCTGATCATCCAGCCCTGGCGCCACTCGCGACGCAGCTCCGCCTCGGCGCCCAGCGTCTGCACGACCTCGGGGCTGTTCGTGTACCGGAAGACGTCCTCCCCCGGAACCGTCTCCGTCGTGATCGCGTCGTCGATGTAGTTGTAGAAGACGCTCGCGATCGCGCTGAGCTCCTCCTCGATGCGCTGGGTGAACTCCAGCTCGCCCGTCCAGATGCGCTCGGGCGAGAGCGAGTCGGGGGCCACCTGCGAGACCCCGCCGTCGTTGTAGCGGAGCTCGTACACGCTCGGCGCCCGGAACGCGCTGCCGCCGATGAGCTTGAAGATGCCCGTCTCCCAGGGCCGCACCACCACCGCCGCGCGCGGGCTGAACGCGCCGTCCGAGAACGTCGAGACGAAGTCGTAGCGGCCGCCGATCTGCACCGACAGCTCGTCGATGAAGCGCGCGTCGGCCACCGCGTAGCCGCCCAGCACGAAGAACCGTGGCGTCTCGTCGAGGTATCGGCCGTCCGCGTCGCTCTCGCTCGTCAGGTCCGCCACCAGCGAACCGCGGGCCTCCGCGCCGACCGTGAAGCTCAGCCACTCGAGCGGCCGCAGCATCAGCCGACCCTCGCCGCCCACCCAGTATCCGAGCCACCGGTCTCGCACCACGCCGGTCTCGAGCATGTCGGGCGGCGTGCCCTCCGGGTCGTACGCGAAGTCCCCCTCGTACTCGTAGTAGTCCAGGAACGTGCGCGCCGAGATCGCGACCTCGTCCGAGAACCGCGGCTCCCACCGCAGCTCCACGAACCCGCGGCTGTCGGTGCTCTGGGTGCGCGGATCGGCGACGAGCGTGTCGAACGCGCCGGTCGGGACCTGCTTGCGGCGGCGGTGCCAGTATCCCTCGAGCGTGAAGTCCCCGGCCCAGGCGCGCGCCATGCCCGTCGCCGCGTAGAAGCCGTCCGCGCCCCGGATGGTTCCGTCCGGCTCCATCGTCAGGGCCGGCGCGTGGATGTCCTCGCCCTGCGAGTAGAGCCCGCTCGCGCTCGCCCAGAACCCGACGTCGCGCTCGAGCCGGGTCCCGCCGCCGACCCGGAGGCGCGCCATGCGGATCCCCTCGGTCGCGATCGACGCGTGCGGAGGCATCAGCGTGTCGCGGTCCCGGCTGACCAGGTTGATCACGCCCAGGAACGCGTTGGTGCCGTAGAGCGCCGATCCGGGGCCGCGCACGACCTCGATGCGCTCGATGTCCATCAGGTCGCTGCGGGCGTCGTAGCCGACGTAGCTCGACCCCAGCAGGTCGTCGTTCATCACGTGACCGTCGGTCAGGACGAGCAGCCGGTTGCCGTAGTCCTGCGGCTGGCTGAACCCCCGGAACCCGAGCGACGCGTAGGTGCGGTCGTTCGTCTGGTAGACGCCGCGCAGCCCCCCGAGCGCGTCCCAGACCGTCTGGAACCCGAACGCGCGCAGCTCCTCCTGGGGGATGATGGTCACGCTGGCCGGCGCGTCGAACACGCTCTCCGTCTGACGTGACGCGGCCGTGACCTCCTGCTGGAGCCGGAGCCGCACGTCCACGCTCGTCTGCTGGTTGGGGGCGACCTCGACCGTCTCCTCGAAGGCGCGGAAGCCCGAGCGGCTGATCCGCACCGTGTGCGTGCCCGCCGGGACGTCGTCGAGCACCGCCGGGGTGAAGCCCACCGCGTTGCCGTCGAGCTCGATCAGCGCGCCGCGCTCCTGCACGTCGACGAGCACGGTGCCGGTCTCCAGGTCGAGCTCGATCGAGCGCCGGACCGTCTCTCGCGCGGCCACGTCGACCTCGATGCGCGCCGTCTGGTGGCCGTCCGCGCTGACGATCAGGGTGTGAGCCCCCGGCACGATCTCCACCGCGCCCGGAACCGTGCCCACCGGATCGCTCTCCGGATCGTCGACCCGGACCTCCGCCCCCGCCGGCCCGCCGACGAGCTGCACCGTGGCCAGGATCGGCGTCAGCGACAGCTCCACCGTCCGCTCCACGCCGCGGGAGGCGGTGACCTCCATCGCCGCCTCCTCGTAGCCCTCGCGCTGCAGGATCACCCGGTATCCGCCGGGCTCGACCGCGAGGGTCCGCGGGGTCTGGCCGCGGGCCCCGAGATCCTCCCGGTTCAGGTAGATCGTGGCTCCGGGCGGATCCGAGTCGATCCGGATCAGCGCGACCCGCCGCCGGATCCGGGCCAGCGCCTGCTCCGCCGCCTGCCGGTCGGCCTCCTCGAGCTCCTCGGCCGCGTAGTCCGCGTAGTACCGGTACGCCTGATCGTAGCGCCCCAGCTCCTCGAAGCAGGCCGCGATGTTGAAGACGACGTTCTTGTTGTAGGCGAGCCGGTTGCTGAGCAGGTAGTGCTCGAGGGCCCCCGCGCAGTCGCCGCGCTGCTGCCGCTCGACGCCCCGCTCGAAGTGCAGGTCCGCCTCGGCGGCCAGGTCGAGGCGCGCGTCGCGCTGGGCGTGCGCCGTGGAGGCCGCGAAGACGAGCGCGGCCGCGAGAAGAGAAGGGAGTCGGTTCACCGGGTGGTCTTGATGCTGGCGCCCGCCCCACCGCCGCGGCTCGACCGTCGAGGCGGACGAGACGCGGCCCGGGGCAGCACGGCTTCGAGGGTCACGTCCTCCTCGGACGCGCCCTGGGTCAGGGTCACGGGCCGGCGCCCGCGCATGCGCACCGTGTACTCGGTCGGCTCGGCGTCTCGCGCCACGTCGAGCGTCAGCGGGGTCTCGCCCAGCTCGACCTCGTCCCGCACCACCGTCGCCCCGCTCGGCGCGCTCGTGATCGTGAGACGGAAGGTGGCCGGCGCGACCTCCTCGGGCTCGGCGGGCTCCGGTTCCGGGGGCGCCTCTACCGGCTCCGCCGGTTCCGGGGGCAGCTCCGTCGCCTCCATCGGCGGATCGTCCGTCCCGCCGACCACCGCGAGCACCACCGCGACGCCGGCGACCGCGGCCAGCAGCCCGAAGAGCCCCAGCACCCAGATCGGCACGCCCGGCTTCGCGGGGGCCGGGGCCGGGAGCGGCGCGCCCATCGTCAGCGACGGGGTCGGCTCGCTCACCCGGATCCCGGGCGGCGGCATCGGGAACTCCCCGCTCCGGGGCAGCTCGTCGGTCGAGAGCTGCGGCCAGAGCGCGTCGATCTCCGCCACCAGCGCCTCGGCCGACGCATAGCGGTGCTCCGCCTCCTTCTGCATCAGCCGGTGCACGATCGCCTCGACCGCCTGCGGCACCTGCGCGCCCTTGGTCGCCAGGGGCGGGTACGGCTGCTGCAGGTGCATCATCAGGGTCTGCACCGCGTGATCCCCGGCATAGGGGCAGTCGCCGCAGAGCATCCGGTAGAGGATCACGCCCAGCGAGTAGAGGTCGCTCCGGCCGTCCATCGGCGAGTGCGTGATCTGCTCGGGCGACATGTAGCGCGGCGAGCCCAGGAACCGGCCCTCGGCGGTCAGCTCCTCGCTGTCGTCCCGCATCACCTTCACCAGCCCGAAGTCGAGCACCTTCACCTGCTCGCCCTCCGGCCCCGGCACCAGCATCACGTTGCCGGGCTTAAGATCGCGGTGGATGACGTTCTGCTCGTGGGCGGCGCGGAGCGCGCGGGCGATCTCGCGGGTGATGCGGAGCGCCCGGGCCGGCGGCATCGGCCCCTCCATCTGGAGCGCCTCGCTGATCGTCCGCCCCTCGAGCAGCTCCATCACCATGTAACAGGCGGCCGCGTCGTGCTCGAGGCCCCCGTAGTCGTGCACGACCACGATGTTCGGGTGGCTGAGCTGGGCCACCGTCGCCGCCTCGAGCAGGAAGCGCTTCTGGAACTCCGGATCGGCGCCGCCGTCCCCGAGCGTGGAGTGCAGCACCTTCAGCGCCACCTTGCGGCCGAGCGGCTGCTGCTCGGCGACGTAGATGGTCCCCATGCCACCCCGGCCGAGGATCTTCTCGACCCGATACTTCCCGCCGACGACCTGGCCGAGCAGCTCGCTCGCCCTCCGCGCCCACCTCGCGCGGTCGTCGGCGGCCTGGGGACCGCCACTCACGGCCGAAGGATATCCCAAGTGGGCCGGGGTTGGATCGAACCCTGCACATCTCCCCGCTCATGCTGCGTCGTCTGCTGCCCCCCCTGTCCCTCCTCGCGCTCGTGGCGTGCGCCGAACCCGTCGACATCACTGAGGATCCGTACATCGCCCCGGATCCGGCGGGCGATCCGGGCGCCCCCGAGGCGTGCGATGGCACTTCGCCACGCTGCGGCGCGGGGACGCTCCAGGCGGTCGGACAGGCGCGCTACGCGCAGCGGCTGCGTGTGCCCTCGCCGTTGTTGCGCGGGGACCACGACCTCGTGTCTCCGGCGATGCACGGTGACCTCCTGGTCTACCTCTCGAACGAGGACGGGCAGCGGGACGTGTGGGCGATGCACGTGGGGACCGGCGATCGGTTCCGGGTCACCGACACCCCCGAGGACGAGGACAGCCCCCGGGTGCGGGACACGCGCGTGGTCTACGTGCGGGGCGAGCGCGCCTTCCTCTTCGACCTCGAGACCGGGGTCGAGCGGCAGCTCTCCGAGCGTCGCGCCGACGCGCCGGCCCTCGGGCCCAACGGGGAGATCGTCTGGTCGGAGCACGACGGCGCCCAGTGGGATCTGGTCATCGAGTGGCCCACCGGCAGCGGCGCCGAGCCGCTCCACCGCCCGGGCGGCCTCGTCGGCGACGAGCGCGCGCCCCACCTCGAGCACGGCAGCGTCTCCCACGCCGTCTACTTCTCCGAGCGCGACGGCGAGCGCCGCCCGCACTTCTCGGAGTGGCCGGAGAACTTCGCCTACGACATGGCCCACGACGAGCCGATGCCGGGCGCGATCGGCCCGTTCTTCAACCTGGTCGGACGCTGCTGGACCGACGGCCGCCGGGTCACCGTCGCCGAGCCGGACGAGACCGCCGACTGGGACGTCTACTGCGCCCGCCTCGGCGGCCCCACCGTCGCCCTCGCCGACGTCATGCCCTGGGCCGCCGGCCCCGGCGCGCAGATCGTCGAGAGCACCGGCACCTGGATCGGCTACCGCGACCACCGCAACGGCAACTGGGACGTCGGCGTCGGCCTGCCGGGCGGGGAGGGCGAGCTGCTGACCACGCACCCGGCCAACCAGCGCGGGCTCGTCAGCGGCAACGACCTGCTCGTCTGGATGGACGACCGCGAGGGCAGCTGGGACCTCTGGGCCGTGCGCCGCCCGCTCCCCGGATCCGGGGGCCCGCTCGAGCAGCCCGAGGTCCAGGCCGTCGAGGCCGGGCCCGGCTACGTCGAGCTCACCCTCCCCGCCTGGCAGCGCGGCCGCGGCGATCTCGGCGGGGCCCGCCTCCTCGTCGACGGCGAGGTGCGCCACGTCTTCGCCGACGACGCACGGGTGCGCAGCGAGCGCCTCGTGATCGCCGAGCCCGCGCTCCGCTCGCACTTCGCGGGCGCCGACGTCGCGCGCCCCAGCACCGGGTCGCTCGGCATGCAGACCGATCAGGTCGTCGTCTCGCTCGAGACCCGGGAGGGCGTCGAGCTGACCCGCGCCGCGCTCCGCGCCGACGGAACCACGCCCGGCTGGTAGCCGCCGATCAGGCCGCCGGGATCTCGTGCACCTCGAGCACGTCGCCGGTCTTCTCGTGACGGGTGATCGTCAGCCCGCCGTCCCCGGCCACGTCCACCGTCAGCACCCCGTGCGTGCGTGAGACCGCCTGGCGGAGCGCGACCTCCTCGGGGCGCTCCCGCATGATGTCCTCGAGGTCCTCGTCCGGGTCGTAGGTCACCGCGCCGCCTCCGCCGTCGACCACGTAGGTGATCCCGTCCACCGCGAAGCGCTCGTAGCAGTGGGCGTGACCGGCGAGCACCAGCGGCACCCCGTGCTCCAGGAAGCGCCCGTGCAGGTACTCGCGCACCGAGAGATCCCCCGGCGCGTGCTTCGAGAACGTGTAGGTCGGCCGGTGGAAGCACACGATGGGATAGAAGATGTCGGGATCGGCCGCGGCCGCCGACAGCTCCGCCTCGATCCAGGCGATCTGGGTGTCGCTCATCTCGAGCAGCGCGCCGCTCTCGGTGTCCACGTGCACGAAGCGCACGCCGCCGTACGTGTACGCGAACCAGCGCGCGTCGCCCCCCGGATCGCCCTGGCCGGCGAAGAGGCGCTCGTACTGCACGGTGATCTCGTCGTGGTTCTCGAACTCGTGGTTGCCGACGCAGAGCTGCATCGGCGCGCGCGAGAAGAGCGGCGCCATCGCCGCCGACATGTGGTTCCAGGTGTCGAACGGGTTCGCCTGATAGGTGATGTCGCCCCCGTGCAGCACCAGATCGGGGGCCTGCGCGGCCAGCACCCCGATGCCGTCGTTCGCGGTCGGGAAGCTCGTGTCGGAGAGCCAGCCCATCCGGAAGCCCGCGTCCGGCGCCCGCGCCGCCACGAACGAGCCGGTCCGCGCCTCGCCCTCGAGCGGCGTCACCTCCCAGCGCACCTCCTCGCCCGGGGCCAGCCCCTCGACGATCACCTCCTGCACCACGTGCAGCCCCGGCTCGTCCGGGTAGTACCGCTCCATGCCGAGCGCGTCGCGCTCGTAGGTCAGCTCCATCGGCGAGAGCGTCGGCTCCGGCGTCTCGTCGCCCCCGTCCCGGGTCAGCCGGACCGTGAACGGCTCCTCGATCCGCGACTCGAAGCGCAGCCGGGCGCGCCCCGGGCCGACGAGCTGCACGTAGGGACCCTTGCTCAGCCCCCGGAACGGGGCCGGCGGCCCGCTGTCCGGCCGGAAGGCGTCCACCTCCACGCCCGAGTCGTCCGGCGGCGGCGCCTCGCCGTCGCAGCCGAGCAGCCCGGCGGGGAGGAACAGGCCGGCGCCGGCCCCGAGGCTCCGGCGGAGGAAGTGACGGCGCTTCATGACGCGAGCATACCCCTTCTCTCCTTTCGGACGCGTCACCCCGGCCCTAGGCCCTGTGCATGACCAAGCGGACGGGTGCGGAGCTGATCGCGCGAGGGCTGGCCGAGGCCGGCGTGACCCGGGTCTACGGCGTGCCGGGCGAGCAGACCCTGGCCCTGACCGACGCGCTCTCCGGCGCCGGCATCGAGATCGTGCTCACCCGCCACGAGCAGGTCGCCGCCTTCCTCGCCGCGACCGAGGGCCGCGTCACCGGCCGGCCGGGCGTCTGCTTCTCCACCCTCGGCCCCGGCGCCACCAACCTCATCACCGGCGTCGCCCACGCCCACCTCGGGCGCTGGCCGATGATCGCGATCAGCGCGCAGCGCCCCCTGCAGGGCGACCCCGAGGGCGACTTCCAGTACCTCCCGCTCACCGCGCTCTTCGCCCCGCTCACCAAGCGCTCGCGCCTCATCCGCCGCGCCTCGTCGGCCCCGGCCGAGCTCGCCGCCGCCTGGACCCTCTCGCTCGAGGGCCGCCCGGGCCCCGTGCACCTCGTGCTGCCCCAGGACGTCGCGCGCGAGGAGACCGAGGCCGCCGTCGTCCGCCCGCGCGCCGCGGCGCGCCCCGCGCCGGCTCCCTCGGCGCTCGAGGAGGCCGCCCGCGTGATCGGCGACCGGCCGGCGGTGATCCTCGCCTCGAGCGGCGCCCAGCCGGTCAGCGAGGCCCTCGCCCGCTTCGTCGAGCACACCGGCATCCCCTGCGTGACCACCCAGCTCGGCAAGGGCGCCCTGCCCGAGTCGCACCCGCGAGCCCTCGGGTGCCTCGGCGCGCACGCCCCGGGCCGCCACCGCGCGCTCTTCGAGTGGGCCGAGGTCACGATCGCGGTCGGCTACGACCCGGTCGAGTTCCCGCCCGAGGCCTGGAACCCCTGCGCCGGCAAGGAGGTCGTGCACCTCGACGTCACCGCGCCCGACGCGCGCGAGGGCTACGTCCCGGTGACCGAGGTGGTCGGCGCCCTCGATCTCACCCTCGACGCGCTGCGCGAGCGGATCGCGCCGCGCTCTCAGACCCAGCGCACCCAGACCCCGCCCGACGTCCCGGCCCGCGCCACCGACGACGCGCTCGACGAGCTCGTAGCCGCGGTGCGCGCCGCCATGGGCGACGAGGACGTCGTCGCGCTCGACAACGGCCTGTACAAGCTGTGGTTCGCGTCGGGCTACGAGACCCGCGCGCCGCACACCCTGCTCCTCGACGACGCGCTCGCGAGCATGGGCGCGGGGCTGGCGGGCGCGATGGCCGCCAAGCTCGTGCACCCGGAGCGGCGCGCCCTCGCGGTCTGCGGCGACGGCGGCTTCCTGATGAACGTGCAGGACCTCGAGACCGCGGTGCGGCTCGGCCTCGACCTGCACGTGCTCGTCCTCGTCGACGACGGCTACGGCATGATCGAGTGGAAGCAGGCGATGGACGGCTACGCGAAGGGCGCGGTCCGCTTCGGCAACCCCGACTTCGTGAAGCTCGCCCAGGCCTTCGGCGCCTCCGGCGTCCGGGTCGAGGGCCCGCAGGAGCTCGAGGACGCCCTGAAGGCGCCGCCCGAAGGCGTCGTGCTCATCGAGTGTCCGATCGACTACGCCATCGCCGAGGGCGCGGTCCCCCAGCCCTGATCAATCAGCAGCCCCGATCACTCGTCGTCGAAGTGCACCATGTGCGGGTGCTCCTCGCCGAGGCCGACCACGTCGATGGTCTCCTTCACCGTCTGGTAGAGGCTCAGCACCACCGTGATCATCACCCCGGTGATCAGCGACGCGCAGGTCACCACCGCGTAGAGCACCCAGGTCAGCGCGCCCCGAGGGAAGTTGTCCGCTCCCTCGTAGGGCATGCCGATGAACACGAAGAAGAGGATGGTGACGACGAACACCACCGCGTCGAGCCGCGCGATGTTGCGCAGGCGTCGGTAATGGAACGTGCTCAGCTGCACCTCGCTCTGGGCGCTCAGCGACAGCACCGTGAGCATGAGGGCCAGGATCGTGGCGCTCGCCCCGACCACCGCGCTGCAGAAGTACCGCAGCGTGGCGATGATCGGCTCGAGCAGATCCTGGGCCTCCCAGGCCTGCACCGAGCCGAAGATCCAGTAGGAGGCGGCGATCACCCCGCCGCCCACCAGCCCGCCCGCGCCGGCGCGCCAGAGATCGATCGTCCAGCGCCGCTCCTCCCCCGGCTCGGGCGCGCGTGGCTCGCGGGGCTCCTTGCCTTCCTCTTCGCTCACACCAGAGCGCCTAGACCCGCGCCCCGCGCGCTCAATGATTCCGGAGCGCCTCGATGAGCTCGTCCTTGTCCATGTCGGAGCGGCCGTCGATGCCGATCTCCTGAGCGCGCTCGTAGAGCTCGTCCTTCGTCCACTCCTCGTAGGCGGACGCCTTCCCGCCGCGCTTCTCGGCCTTCTTGCCCTTGGTGTTGGCGATGCGCGCCGCCTTCTCCTTGGACATGCCGTGGTCGCGCAGCTCCTCGTACTTCTCGTCGTCCTTGATGCTCGGTCCGTGATTCTTGGCCATGTGCACGCCTCATTCGAAGCGCGTGCCATCGCCGCGCGCGGCTCCCGTCTGCGAGCGCGCGTGACAATCGCCCCCGATCGAGGGCGGCTGACACGTGACGCCGGAGGCGCCGGGCTTACCTCTCCCCACATGAACGAACACCGCCTCCGCGCGCGCGTCCGCGAGCATGTCCCCACCGACGGAGACGCGGCCGTCGACGCCATGATCCTGGTCACCTGCGAGGCGCTCGGCGCGTGCATCGGGCACGCTCACCGCGAGGCGCTCGCGAGCGAGCTGCCCGAAGAGGCCCGCGCCGCCTTCCTCGACGCGCACTACGATCCCGACTTCGGGCGCGACGACCTCGTCGCCCAGGTCGCCGACTCCGAGCACCTCGCCGACGGTCACGCCGCCGAGCACGCCAGCGCCGTGCTCGCCGCGATCGCGGCCGGGCTCGACGAAGACCAGCGCTCCCTGCTCGAGCGCGAGCTGCCGCCGGATCTGCGCGGCTGGGTGCAGCGCCGCCCCTCGAGCCGCCCGCCGCCCCGTCCGGTGCGCGGCAGCGGCGACAACCACCTCGACACCAAGCTCTCGTCGGCCCGCGGCCTCACCCAGGAGCGGCACGGCGAGACCCTGGCCGAGGGCGCGCCCGGCGCCGAAGACGCGGTGAGCGGCGCCCGCAGCCCGGCCCACGAGACGCTCGCCGACGGCCGGCCGCCCGGTCAGCGCTGAGCGGCCTTGATGATCAGATAGCGGAGCGGCGCGTCGCCGCGGTTTTCGATCGACAGCACCGCCCCGAGCGGGAGGTGCACCACGTCGCCCGGGCCGAGGCCGCGCGCCTCGCCGTCCACCGTGGCCTCGCCGTCCCCCTCGAGCCCGATCACGATCTCCGCGTACTCCTCTTGCACGTGTCGACCGACGCTCCCGCGCGGGTCGAGCTCGCAGCTCAGGACGGCGGTGAACGGCGGCGCCGCGCTCCCGCCGAGCAGATCCCACACCGTCACCGCGCCCTCGCCGCCGAACAGCGCCCGCTGGGGGAAGCCGCGACCCTTCTTCACCTGCATGCGCGCGAATCTATCACTCGCCGTGCAGCCGCAGGCTCCCGCTGACGCTCCACGCGCCGAAGACCGCCGCCCCCTCGTCGGTCAACGCCGCCCGCGCCGCCAGGGCCACGTCCACCAACCCGAGCCGCAGCTCCGCGCCGCCGCCGAGCGCGAGCGCCGCCCCGTCTCGATCCGCGCTGCCTCCATCCGCGAACGCTCCCGCGCTCCCCTCGATGGCGGCCCCGAACGCCAGCGCGTCGATCGGCGCGAAGTCGACGCCGAGGGCCCCCGCCCAGAGCCGCGCGCCCGGGTCTCGCAGATCCACCAGCGCGCCCTGCCGGGTGCGGAGCGCGAGCCACGGCGCCGGACGCCACGACGCCTCGATCGACGGCGCCAGGCGCACCCGCCCCAGGCTCTCGGGCTCCTGACGCGTCGGGATCCAGGCGCCTACGTCCACCGCGAGCCCGAGCGCGCCGCGGCCAAAGAGCAGCGCGCCCACCGAGGCGAAGAGATCGGCGTCCCCGCGCCGCTCCGGCGAGCTCGGTCGAGCGAGCACGTCGAGCTGACTGGCGAAGCCGAGCCGCAGCGGCAGCTCCGGGAGCTGGGCTCGCGCGCCCGCCCCGATCCGCACCTGGGGATCGCCCGCCGCCTCGATCGCGGTCGCGCTCAGCCACGCCGTCAGCCCGCCGCGCCGCTCGTCCCGCAGGCTCAGCCCCGACGGCCAGGCCACGTCGCCGAACGCGCTCTGGGCCGGCCGCGGCCGCGTCTCGGGCTCGGGGAGCGCCGGCTCGGGCTCCAGGTTCGGCGCGGCCCGTGGATCGCGCACCGCCAGCACCAGCGCGCCGAGCGGCACCCGCTCGCTCCCCGCCGCCACCGCCAGCCCGACCCGCGCCTCGCCCGGCGCGTTCGGCGGCGCCCGCACCTCCAGGATCACGCCGCCCTCGGTCTCCCGCGGCGGCCCCGCGTCGAAGCCCTCGGGCAGCGCCGCCACCAGGGTGCGGATCGGCGGGCCTCCCTCGGGCAGCCGCAGCCGGAGCGCGGTCGTCCGATCGCGGACCAGCGCCGCGTCGCTCTCCGCCTCCACGCGCACGTCGCGCACCACCACCGCGAGCGGCGCCGGCTCGTCCCCCGCCCGATCCCGGCACGTCACGCTGCGGCTCCCGGTCTCGCGCAGGGTCACGATGCCGCTCCACGCGCCGTCGTCGCCCTGGCAATCCATCGTGCGCGGCGCGACCAGCCAGGTCCCGGGCCAGACCCGCGGCGGCCGGGCCCCCGCGTCGGGCGTGCCGCCGCCCGGCTCCACCAGCCGCGCGAGCCGCACCGTGAACGCGCGCCAGGGCGAGCGCCGCCCCTCCAGCCCGCGCGGGTCGATGCTGGCCACCGACACGTAGACCGTGCCCTCGGGCAGCCCCTCGGCCGCGAACGAGCGCGCGTCGCCCGCCACCTCCAGCGTGGTGAGCAGCTCCGCCCCGCGCGGCGACGCCGCCACCTCCACCCGGTATCGGTCGGCGCCCCGCACCGGCTCGAAGCCCGCGCGCAGGTTCCCGCCGAGCCCCACGAAGCCGATCACCGGCCCCCGCCGCTCCACCGTCCAGCGCGGCGGAGGCAGGAGCCTCCGGGCCCGGGTCGGACGCTCGCCGCGCCGCACCACCGTGCCCGTGCCCGGCGGCAGCCGCACCCGCTCGCCGCCCGCCTCCACCGTGGCCACCCGCCGCCCGTGGTTCGCCACCCGGCTCGTGCCGTCCTCCTCCACGCTGACCACGCCGTCGCCGTCGAGGCTCGCCCGCGAGCTCGGCGTCTCCACCTCGAGCGGCGCTCGCCCGGCCAGCTCGCCCAGCCGGCTGCGCAGCGCGCCTCGCTCCAGCTCGGCGCGGGTGATCCGCCGCTGGCTCAGCCGCCGCTCCCCGCCGTACACGATCACCAGGGTCCGCTCTCGCACCGTCACCTGCGCGTCGTCGGGGAAGGTGATCTCCGCGCTCGCCGCCTCGTGGGTGCGCACCTGAGTGCCGCGCGGCAACCGCTGCCCGGCCCGTGCGTCCGCGAACGCCGCCGCGTCCGGCGCTCGCCGCTCCACCCGCCGATGCACCGCGCTCAGCGACGCCGGCGGCTCCGGCGCGGGCAGGGTGAGCACCGCGCCCGGCTCGAGCGAATGGGGCGGCGGCCCGAGCTGCGGGTTCGCCGCGTGGATCCGGGCATAGAGCTCGCCGTCCCCGTAGACCCGGGCGGCGATGCCCCGGCAGGTGTCGCCCTCCCGCACCGTGTACCGCGTCGCCTGCGCGAAGGCGGGGGAGGCGAGGAGCGCGAACAGGCTCGCGAGCGGGAGGAGGCCGCGGATCACTCGATCATGCCGCCTCGCGCCGCCCCCGACCACCGCGTGTCATGATGGCCCCATGCGACGGCGGACGCTGACCGGCTGCGCGCTGCTCCTTGCGGCGTGCGGCGCCACCCACGGCGCCGACCTCGACGGCGGCCGCGATGCTGGCCTCGACGCCGCCGTCGAGCTCGACTGCCCGACGCTCCTCGCCCTGGAAGAGGGCGCAACCTGTCACCCGGAGGGCCTCGTCTGCTTGGGGCCCTACGGCGTCCTCTGCCCGCAGCGTGAGTCGCGCTGCGTCGACGGCCGGGTGCGCCACGGCGAGACCTGGGCGCGGGACGTCTGGGTGCGGGACGCCTGGGCGCGGGACGGAGGAGCGCCGGTGTGCCCGGAGAGCGAGTCCACCGTCACCCACCTCCACGAGGCCCCCCGCGGCGAGCCGCTCGAGGTGGTCGCGAGCCAGGAGAGCGGCTTCACCAACTCGCTCACGCTCTTCTTCGTGCCTCCCCCTTTCGAGGCCTGCCGACACCCGCGCCTGAGGGTGCGTTTCTTCCCCCTCGAGGTCGACAGCTACGAGGGCACCTTCCCGATCGAGGCGCCGCTCGCGCTCGGAGACGGCGAGGTCCCGCTCTCCGGCGAGGTCGTCATCCACGCGCACGACCGAGACGAGGGGCGCTTCGCCGGTACGATCTCGATGACCGGCGGCGGCCACACCGTCGAGGGCGAGCTCACCGTCACCGCCTGCCCCGACCTCCACCGCCCCAGCATCTAGACTTGCTCCAGCGCGGCCATCGCCTCCTCGAGCGACCCGCCGGTCGCCTCGCGCCAGGTCCGCGCCGCGACGATCCGCTGACCCGCCGCCCACTGCTCGCGGGCTCGCGCGACCGTCGCCGGCTCCCGCGCCGGTCGCTGCCGATCCCGGTCGACCGCCTGATCCAGGTCCCCCGATCCGGCGCCGCTCCGCACGTCCTCCACGTCGTCGCAGCGGATCCGGCCCGCGGCCACCGCCGCCCCGAACCGGGCGAGCAGCCGGTCGACCTCCTCCATGCGCCCACGATCGCCCGCCCGAAGCGCGCACGCCAGCCTCTTCCCGGAATCCGTTATTTGAGAAAAAGTTTGACTCGCGTGTAACCCGTCGGGGACTCTGACCGCGGCCAATCCGGCCAGTGTGTGGTTGGAACCCGGTTGGGAGTGTGGATGAAAAGCGGAAGTGTGAGCCTTGGCAACATGCCGAGATGGCTAGTGATCATCACGGCGTTCGGCCTCGTGGCCTGCGGCGGCGAGGCGCCGACCGGGGACGCGGGGAGCGACGGCGACGGAGCCGTCATCCTCGATTCGGGGCGGCCTGATTCGGGGAGGCCTGATTCGGGGCCACCACCCGTGGAGTGCCCGGACGGCTGCCTGGTGGACGGCAGCTGCTACCCGGACGGCGCCCCCAGCCCGACCAACCCCTGCGAGGTCTGTGACGCCTCCGTCGCCACCGACGCCTTCAGCCCGAACGACGGGGCCCGCTGCGACGACGGCTCCTTCTGCACCACGGACGACGTGTGCTCGGCCGGCGTCTGCGGCGGGACCTACCGCGACTGCGACGACGGCATCGCCTGCAACGGCGAGGAGAGCTGCGACGAGGCCGCCGGGGCCTGCGCGGCCGGCGCGCCGACCTGCGCGTCCGGGGAGATCTGCGACGCGCTGAGCAGCATGTGCGTGCTCGACTGCTCGGGCTGCCTCGTCGACGGCGTCTGCTACGGCGACGGCCAGGTCGACCCGCTGAACCCCTGCCGCGTCTGCGACCCGAGCGCGAGCCGCTCGGCCTGGAGCGACAACGACGGCGCCCGATGCGACGACGGCGCGTTCTGTACGACCGGCGACGTCTGCGCGGCCGGCGTCTGCACCGGCGGCGCCCCGCGCGCCTGCGACGACGGCGTGGCCTGCAACGGCGTCGAGACCTGCGACGAGCTCGCGAGCGCCTGCGTCGCGGGCGCGGGCACCTGCGCCGCGGACGAGGTCTGCGACGTCGGCGCCGACGCCTGCCGCGCGACCTGCACCGGCTGCGTCATCGGCGGCGTCTGCTACGGCGACGGCCAGCGCAACCCCGCCAACCAGTGCCAGGTCTGCGACCCGGCGATCGACGGCGCGGCGTGGAGCGACGACGACGGCGCCCGCTGCGACGACGGCCTCTTCTGCACCACGGGCGACACCTGCGCGGCGGGGACCTGCGGCGGCGCGGCGCGCGACTGCGGCGACGGCATCGCCTGCAACGGGGCCGAGACCTGCGACGAGGCCAGCGGCGCGTGCGTCGCCGGCGCCCCCACCTGCGGCAGCGGCACGCTCTGCGAGCCCGCGACCGACAGCTGCGTCACGACCTGCGCGGGCTGCGTCATCGGCGGCGTCTGCTACGGCGACGGCCAGCTCGACCCGAGCAACCCCTGCCAGGTCTGCGACGCGGCCGTCTCGGCGACCGCCTGGACCGACAACGACGGCGCGCGCTGCGACGACGGCCTCTTCTGCACCGACGCCGACACCTGCTCGATGGGCACCTGCGCCGGCGTGGCCCGCGACTGCTCGGACGGCGTCAGCTGCAACGGCGCCGAGACCTGCGACGAGGCCGCGGGCGCCTGCACCTCGGGCAGCTCCACCTGCGCCGCCTTCGAGGTGTGCGACGTCTCGTCGGACCGCTGCGAGGCCACCTGCGCCGGCTGCGTGACCGGCGGCGTCTGCTACGCCGACGGCACCGCCAACCCCGCCAACCCCTGCGAGGTGTGCGACGTCGCCCGCTCGCGCGGCGCGTTCAGCGTGAACGACGGCGCCTCGTGCGACGACGGCCTCTTCTGCACCACCGGCGACGTCTGCGCGGGCGGCACCTGCGCCGGCACGGCGACCAACTTCTGTGACGACGGCGTCAGCTGCAACGGCGCCGAGACCTGCAGCGAGGGGAGCGACCGCTGCGTCGCCGGCGCCACCACCTGCGGCGCGGGCGAGGCCTGCGACCCGAGCGCCGACGTCTGCCGCACCACCTGCAGCGGCTGCGTCATCGGCGGCGTCTGCTACGCGCCGGCGACCACCGACCCGATGGATCCCTGTCAGGTCTGCGACCCCGCCCGGTCCACCAGCGCGTGGTCGATCAACGACGGCGGGCGCTGCGACGACGGGCTCTTCTGCACCACCGGCGACGTCTGCGACGCGAGCGGCGTCTGCGGCGGCGCGGCCCGGGACTGCGGCGACGGCGTGAGCTGCAACGGCGCCGAGACCTGCAACGAGTCGAGCGATCGCTGCGACCCCGGGGCGAGCGCCTGCGCGGCCGGGACCGTCTGCGACACCGGCGCCGACATGTGCGTCCTGACCTGCGCCGGCTGCGCGATCGGCGGCGCCTGCTACGCCCCCGGCAGCGTCAACCCGGCCAACCCGTGCGAGGTCTGCGATACCGCCGCCTCCACCTCGGGCTGGACGGCCAACGTGGGCGCGGCGTGCGACGACGGGCAGTACTGCACCACCGGCGAGGTCTGCTCGCCGGCGGGCACCTGCGGCGGCGGCGCGGCGCGTGACTGCGGCGACGGCGTGGCCTGCAACGGCAGCGAGACCTGCAACGAGATGACCGATCGCTGCGACGCCGGGACCAGCACCTGCGGCGCGGGCGCGGTCTGCGACGCGGCCAGCGACATGTGCGTGCTGAGCTGCGGCGGCGGCACCACCCAGTGCGGCGCCTCGTGCGTCGACACCGACAACGACCCCGCGAACTGCGGCGGCTGCGGCGCGGCCTGCATGGGCGCCAACGCCACCGACGTCTGCGTCGGCGGCGCCTGCCGCTACCTCTGCGACCCGGGCTACGGCGACTGCGACGCCGCGGTCGACGGCTGCGAGACCGACCTGTCGTCCGACGCCGCGAACTGCGGCGCCTGCGGCAACGCCTGCTCCGGCGGCGCGACCTGCAGCGGCGGCGCGTGCCGCTCCTGGTCCACCAGCGCCTCGCCGGTGGCCATCCCGGCCTCGAACGGCTGCCAGCTGCTCTGGGACAGCAACGCCGACCAGATCGAGGTGCTCGACGACGGCACCGTCGTCGTCCTCCTGCGCTGCTCCGGCCCGGGGCTCGCCATCTCGGTGAGCACCGACTCCGGCCGCACCTTCTCCTCACCGCGCAGCGTGGGCGTCGGCCTGCCCATCGCCGGCGCGGTCTACGCCAGCAGCGCGAGCGAGGTCTACGTGCTCTACGCGAACGGCTCCACCGTCTACGTGCGCCGCACCACCACCCTCGGCACGAGCTGGGACTCGGTGCGCGGGGTCGGCGGCCCGTTCTCGCCCTCGGGGCCCGGCCCCGCGCTCGACCTCGAGGGGCGAGGCGGCGTGCTCTACGCCACCTTCGGCAACGGCGACAGCCGCTCCTACGTGTACAGCAGCACCAACGGCGGCAACTCGTGGTCGTCGCTGCCGACGCACCCCATCGGCGGCACGAACTACTGCCCCGACCTCGGCTTCGACTCCGGCGGAGCGCTCATGTACATGAACGAGCCCGGGCACCGGCTCTCCCGCTTCTCGGGCACCTGGATGACCGCGGGGTCGCTCGGCGGCGACTCGTACTCCGACTTCGCCATGGGCGGGACCTGGGCGTACGGCGGAGGCGCCAGCCCCACCGTGCGTCGCGCCGCGATGGCCGGCGGTCCCGTCGTCTCGCAGTCGCTCACCGGAGGCCGCGGCTCGATGGACGCCGACGACTCCGGCGACCTCTACTACTCGCGGCAGCTCGGCTCCACCGCCGTTCGACTCTACCGCTGGGTCGACGGCGCCCCCACCGTGGGCATGCCCATCGACGTGACGGTCCCCGGCGGCAGCTCCATCTCGGCCCTCGCCGCGCCGCCCAACGGCGACGTGTCGGTCACCGCCGTCTACTCCAACACCAGCCAGCCCATCGTCGTGCACGTCCAGGCGTACTGACACTCGGCTGCCCCGCGAGCGCCCCCGTCGGTCCCGCCGGCGGGGGCGTCCGTGGTTCAGGGCCCGAAGCACTCGAAGCGCAGGCCCGGCGCGACGCGCACGTCGTCGGCGGCGAAGCTCGCCACCGGAGGCGCGCCGTCGGGGAAGGTGAGGGCGAGCCGCACGTCGACGGCGTCGTCGCTCACCGGGGTGATGGCGCCGGTGACCTCGAGGGCCTCGACGCCGTCGAAGGTGAGCGGGCCGGGATCGGCGCAGCGCCCCGGCCGCCAGAACACGCCTTGCAGCAGGAGCTCGGGCGGCAGGGCGACGTCGACGGCGCTCGGGGTGGGCCGCATCGAGGCCCCTGGCCCGGCGGGCTGCAGTGCCACCACCAGGCAGCCCTCGCCCGAGCGCGGCCGCTGCATCACGAGCTGCAGCGCCTCACACGACCCGTCGCAGCCGCGGCTCTTGGTGCAGTACCGCCGCGCCGGCTCGGGGTCGTTGAGCCCGTGCGACAGGGCGCAGCCGGAGGTGAAGAGCGCGAAGAACAGGTTCCCGAAGACCACGGCCCACCGCGACATGGCGCTTGTCTATCTCCGAGCGGGCTCCGCGTCACGCGCCGCGCGCAGCAGCTTGCGGGCCAGCTCCGCCGCCGACACCGGCCGGAGCACCACGTCGGCCGCCCCGGCGGCGAGCATCGCGGTCAGCCGCCCGAGGTCGCCCCGGTCGGCGTCGGTCAGCACCGGCGGGCCAGCCTCCGCCAGCGCCCGCACCTCGGCCTCGCTCGCGCCCGGCGCGTACAGCGCGCGCGTCGCCGCGTCGACCGGCTCGGCGTCGGTCACCACGAACGCCGCGATCCCGTTCGCGCTCAGGCCGAGCATCAGCTCGGGCGTCACCGCGCCCACCACCCCCACCTCGGGCGCGTCGCTCCCCGCCTCCGCCCGGGGCGCGGCGTCCACCATGCGCGCGGCCCGGGCCCCGAGGTAGCCGTCGGCGCTCGCCCGCACCCGGCCGCGGTCGGGATCCGGGTCCAGCAGCGCCAGCCGGTCGCGCGCCTCGGCCGCCTCCGGCCGTCGGTCCGGGGACTTGTCGAGCATCGCCCGCCGGAGCGCGTCGAGCGCCGCCGGGACCTCGAGCCCGCCCTCGCGCGCCAGCGGCGGCGGCGGCGCGAACATCTGCTTGGTCAGCACCTCCATCTCGGTCCCCGAGAACGGCGGCCGGCCGGTGATCAGCTCGTGCAGCACGCAGCCCAGCGCGTACACGTCGGTCGGCGGCCCCACCGCCTCGCCCCGCGCCTGTTCCGGCGAGAGATAGGCCGGGGTGCCGACCACCACGCCCTCCCGGGTCATGCGCCCGCCGGGGCCGTCCTCGGCCGCCAGGAACGCGAGCCCGAAGTCGAGCACCCGCACCGCGCCGCCCTGGAGCACCACGTTCTCCGGCTTCAGATCCCGGTGCACCAGCCCCACCGCGTGAGCCGCCGCGAGCACGTCGGCGAGCTGGGTCGCCACGTCGATCGCGGCCGCCGCGTCGAGCGGGCCCCGGCTCACCCGGGCGGCCAGCGTCTCGCCCTCGAGCAGCTCCATCGCGAGGTACGCCGTGCCCTCGTGCTCGCCGAAGTCGAAGATGGCCACCGCCGACGGATGGGGCAGCGCGCTCAGCGCCCGGGCCTCCCGCTCGAAGCGCGCCCGCGCCTTCGGGGCCGCGGTCAGCTCCGCTCGCAGCAGCTTCAGGGCCACCGGCCGCTCCATCGGCAGCTGGGTCGCCCGGTAGACCACGCCCATGCCCCCGCGCCCGAGCTCCGCCTCGACCCGGAAGCGCCCCGCGACGACTGTCCCCGCCTCGACCTCCACGCCCCGTTCCTACCGGCCTGCGCGGCGGAAAGGAAGCGCGCCCGTCAGACGCCGCAGTCGTCGTTCACCTCGCCCCCGCACTCGCGCTGCTTGGCGACGAAGCACGCCTCGAAGGGCATCAGCGCGTGGCCGCACTCCTCCACGCAGGCCCGGGGATCGCCGCGGCGCGCGCCCGCCTGGCAGGCCGGGGACGCCCCCTCCGCGCAGCACGTCAGCCCGTCCCAGTTGCCCTGGCAGCCGCGCGCGTTGACGCAGCGGACCAGGCTCTGGAGCACGCACCCGAAGCACGCCGGGTCCCGTTCGAGGCACCGGATGTCGCAGTCCGAGTCCTCGCAGCGGGCCAGACACTCCCGGGTGCGGTCCGAGCACGCCGATCGGTCGGGCCGCGGCACCTCCGATCCGCAGAGCGGCGCGCCGGGCCCCGCGTCGCCCGGATCGACGACGACCCCCGAGTCGCGAGGCCGCGGATCCACGACCCCGGCGTCCCTCACCCCCGGAGCCCCGGCGTCGCGCGAGACCGCCCCGTCCCGCGGAGGCGCGGTCGGCGCCCCCTCCAGGTCGTGGGCCGCGTAGCAGCCGGACAAGAGACAGAGCGCGAAGGCCGAGACGAGTCGCATCCCGGCAGCGTCGGCGGCCCCGCGTCACCCGGCGCGCGGAAGATCGACGCGGCGCGACGAAAGACCGGCCCCTCGCCCCGGAAGACCGGTCAGCGGAAGCAGCCCCCGACCGCCTCCATCGTGCACGCGTCGCCCACCCGCTCGAAGCACGAGCCCCAGAGATCGAAGGGCTCGAGGCACTCCATCACGCAGGCCTCGAAGTCCCCGCTCACGATCCCGGCCCGGCAGGCCGGCGAGGCCTCGTCCGCGCAGCACGTGATCTCGTCCCAGGCCGGCTGGCAGCCCTCGCGGTTGCCGCAGTGGACGATGCTGAGGTTCAGGCAGCTCCCGCAGTCCGGGTCGGCGTCGAAGCAGCGGCTCTGGCAGTCGTCCGTGTCGCAGCTCATCAGGCAGTCGAGCGTGTCGTCGCGGCAGCCCGGCCCGTCGTAGGGCGGCACCATCGTCCCGCAGAGCGCCGGGTCCGGATCGTCGATCCCCGCGTCGACCGGCTCCACCGGCGTATCCCCGGAGTCCACCACCGGCGTGACCCCGGCGTCGCGCGGGACCACCGGCGTGTCGGCGTCCGTCTCGATCTCGAACGAGGTGTAGCAGCCGGACGCGAGCAGCACCGGCAGCGCGGCGAAGAGGCGAAGCATGCCCGTAGCGTCGCAGAGCCGCCCCCGCCGCGCACGCCCATCACCACGGCGCCTCGAACAGCTCCACCTTCTGCGCGCGGCCCGGCACCTCGCGCTCGCCCACCCGGGGCAGCTCGCGGCCGGCCGCCTCCGCCGTCGCGCGGGTCACCAGGATCTGCTGCGGCCGCGCGATCGTCTCCAGCCGGGCGGCCACGTTCACCACGTCGCCGATCGCCGTGTACTCCATGCGCGTCTCCGAGCCGACGTTGCCCACCACCGCCTCGCCGGTGTGCACGCCGATCGCGAGCTGGATCTCCACGCCGACCGACTCCCTCCAGGCCGCGTTCGCGCTCTCGAGGAAGCGCATCATGTCGCGCGCCGCCGCCAGCGCCCGGGCCGCGTGATCGGGCTGCGCGGTCGGCGCGCCCCAGATCGCCATCACGCAGTCGCCGATGAACTTGTCGACCGTGCCCTCGTGCCGGAACACCGCGCCGGTCAGCAGCGTGAACAGCTCGTTGAGCAGCGACACCACCTGCTCGGGCGGCAGCCGGTCCGACAGCGGCGTGAACGCCACCACGTCGGCGAACAGCACCGTGATCTCGCGCCGCTGGCCGCCGAGCTCCATCGACGCCTCGCGGCGGATGATCGCCTCCACCAGCTCGGCCGGCAGGTAGCGCCCGAGGTCGGCGCGGATCGCCTGCTCGCGCCGCATCGCCTCCTCCGAGCGCTCCAGCTCCGCCGCCGCGTCGCTCAGCGCGTCGCCCAGCACCGCCAGCTCGTCGCCGGTCTCGATCGACACCCGCCGATCGAAGCGCCGCGCCGACAGCTCCTGGGTGAACGCCACCAGCGTCGCGATCGGCGCCGCCAGCCGCCGCGCCAGCAGCAGCGACGCGATCACCGCGAGCAGCAGCGTGCCCAGGATCGTCCCGATCACGATCGCGCGCATCTCGGCCAGCGACGCGTAGGCCACCTCGCGGGGGATCTCCGTGATCACCGCCCAGGGCGCCGCGTCGGTCGCGGCCGCGGTACGCAGCCAGCCGTCCACCTCGCTCGAGCTCGGCGCGCGCGAGAGCGTCGCCGGCGGCGCGCCCACCGTCGACAGCCGCAAGGAAGCGTCCGGGTGGACCAGCGCGCGCCCCGCCTCGTCCACCACCATCACCCGCCCGCGCCGCGACGCGAGCTGCGCGCGCGACAGCTCGGCCACCCGGGCCTGCACCGGCGCGAGGGACACCGGCGACGCCACCCAGCCCGTCGCGCGCCCGGCCGCCGAGAGCCGCTCCACCACCAGCACCCGGACGCTCTCCCCCTCGGTCGCCTCGCCCAGCCCGCGCTCCCGCAGCGCCGCGCTCAGCGCGTCCGGCGTCTCGATCCCGCGCGCGCTCGGGTCGCCCATGCGGTCGATCAGCGCGCCCTCGGCGTCGTACACCGCCACCACCTCGAGGCTCTCGTTCGCGTCGAGCAGCCGGAGCGCCGTCGCCAGCCGCGCCTCCTCGCCGAGCGACCCGTCGGTCAGCGCGTTCCCGATCGCCGACAGCCCCGTGCGCGCCCGCCGCAGCTCCCCGTCCACCGCCGCCGCCACCTGCTCGGTCAGCGCGATCTGCAGCGCCTGCGACGACGACTCCACCTCCCGCGCGTTCACGTCGATCAGCAGCCACCCCACCAACGCGAGCGGCAGCGCCGCCACCCCGATGGTCAGCAGCGCGATCTTCACCCGGAACGAGGTCCGCATCCGCCCCCATCTTACCCCGCCGCGCCGAGGCCCCCGAGGTACGATGCCGGTCGTCATGTACCGTGCGATCTCCATCCTCCTCGCCGGCCTCGTGCTCGGCCCCGCCGCCGACGCCGCCGCGTGCACGTGCGCCAGCCCATCGGTCGCGGTCGCCGTCCGAGACGCCGCCCTCGTCGCCGAGGTTCAGCTCGTGGAGGTCCAGGAGGCCGGCCAGCGCCTCCGCTTCCGGGTCGACCGCGTGTTCGCCAGCCGGATCGACGTCGAGGAGGGAGAGCACGTCTGGGTGCAGCACGTGGAATGCAACAGCGTGCCGTACACCGGCGCCGCCGTGGGCAGCCGCTCGATTGTCTTCGTCGGCCTCCGCCTCGGCGCCCTCGTCCACGGCTACTGCGACCTCCGGCTCCCCGCCTGGCAGCCCATCCCGGGGCCACTCCTCGAGGCGCGTCGCCGCTGGCTCCGGGAGCGGGGGCGATGAGGGCGGGCCTGCTCGCGCTCGTCCTCTGCGCGTCGTGCGGCCCGCGCGTGCACGGGCTCGCGCTGCCGGAGACCACGGCCGGCTGGACCTCGAGCCCCCTCGACGACGCCCTGGCCGGCTGCGCGGGCGCGTGTCTCCCGGAGTGCACGGTCGAGGTCGTGGAGACGAGGGACGGGGAGCCGGTGCGCACCGGTCGCCACTGGATCGGGGGCGACGGCCGGCGCCTCTCGGTCTGGGAAGACCCGACCGGTCAGACCGCGCACGGCGCCGTCCGGTCGGGGGGAGCGTGGCTGGACGCGGCCGCGCACGTCCCCGGCGGAGCGCACCCGATGGAGCGCCTGCTCGCGCTGATGAGCCGCCCGGGCCGGCGGCCGCCGGCCGACGGAGTCGTCCTCACCCGCACCTACTCCGACGGCTCGCTGACCTGGTGGGAGCGCGGCTCGGGCGAGCCGGAGGCGCGCGCGGTACGCCGGGAAGAGGGTGGCGGCGCGCACCAGCGCTCACGCGAGGAGGGGCCGGACGGCCGCGTCGACGCCTGGGCGGCTACGAGCGGCGACACGCGCGTTCGCCGAGCCACCTCGCCGGGCGGCTGGGTCGAAGAGGTCGAGGAGGTCCGCGCGCAGGACGTCTACCGCGAGCGCTCGGTCGTCACTCATGGGGGCCGCCGCTGGGACCGGCAGATCACCGTGCGCTACGGCCCGGACGGCGAGCTCGTCTCGGTCGAGGGAGACCCGTACGCCCGGGAGCCGCAGCGCCCCGTGTCGTGGTGGGCTGGCTGGGTCGACGACGCGAATTGCGTGCGCGTCGCGCGCGTCAGCGGACACGGCGTGGAGCCGGGGTCGCACTCCTGCGACGCGTGGGCAGAGCGCGGAGACCGCTGGATCAAGATCCGCGTCGACGCGTCGGGCCGCCCGGTCGAGCTCCTCACGGACGGCTGGTGGTGGGTGCGGGTCGAGCGCGACGCCTCGGGCGCCCCCGTCTTCGAGCGGCACGCGCGATCGCGGGGGAACGCCGGGGGGTGGTACGTCACCGAGACCCGCTGGGTCCGGGAGGCGGGACGCCTCGTCGGCGCGACCCGCCTCATCGGGCTCGCCGAGGAGCCCACCGGCCCGCTCACCGACCCCCGCGAGGAGACGGTCGCGCTGCGCTTCGAAGGCTGCCCGCCCGACGCCACGGTCGCGGTCGCGCTCGACGAAGGCGCTGTCCTCGATCGCTGGCCCTCGCGCCTGCCGTGACGCCTTGCGTCGTTCAGCAGCCAGAAGCGAATGCTCCGGCGACGCCGGCGGTGTACCGTGCGGGCGTGGTCGAGACGCAGGCACGAAACCAGAGTGGCGGGGTAGGGCGGGTCTCCCGTGGCGGACCCTGAGGCGAAGAGACCACGGCCGGGGCTCCTCGGGTCGGCGTTCACCGTCGTGCTACTCGCGGCAGCGTCGTTCGGGTGCGCGGAGCCCGCGGCGCGGATCACCCACCGCTGCGAGGCCCGCGCGGAGAGCGTTCAAATCGGTGACCTGAGCAGCGAGGGAGGGCATCAGATCGCCGTGGCCGACGGCCGCGTGCTCCTCGCCAGCCACGAGCGGGGAACCCAGGAGTGGTCGGCTCAGTGGCGCGGCGTCTCGGATGGTCGGGCACTCTCCGACCGCTACTCGCTGGGCGTGGGCTTCGCCCATCGGCCGGTCCTCGTCCCCAGTCCAGCGGGGCCCCGCGGCGTGCTGATGGCCGACGTCTCGGCCGCCGAGGTCACGGAGGAGTCCGCTTCTCGGATGCCGGCGCTCTGGCGGTTCCCGACCGCGGGCGGGCCGCCGGAGCGGACCGGCCTCGGCCTGGACGTCCCCGACGCGTGCCTGGCGTGCATCCACCAGTCGCTGCACGGAGCCGTCCCCGGCTATCACGGGGCCTTCCCGGTGGTCGAGCTAGCGGGCCGAACGCTCGCCGTCCTGTCGACCATTCCAAGCGAGTGTGTGACGTCGCGCCGGCTGGGCAACCTGCAGAGAATGCGCATCGTCGACCTGGACGACCTGAGCGAGTCCGGAATCTTCTGGGGCGACGAGCCGTGCCGTGTCCTCCCTGGTGACCTCGCCGCCGGGACCGCGTGGCCCGTGGCGCTCAGCGACGGGCGCCGGATGGGAGTCTTCTTCGCCTCCGGGATCAGCGGAGTGCCCCCCATTCGCGAGTACATGATCGTCGAGGCCGACGGGACCGTCGTGTTCGGACCGATCGACGTCGGAACAACGATGGAGCGCTTCCCCGCCCTCGACTACGGCCAGGGCCGCGCGGTCCGGCTCGGCACGTCGCTGATCTTCGCGGAGTACCTGCGACGCGGAGACATCTGCTCGGGCCTTCGCATCATGAACGAGGAGGGCACGAACGTTCGCGACACCCCCTGGCAGCTGCCGTGTCGAAGCGACGACCTACTCTGGGTCTCCTGGGTAGAGCTGCGGGCGTTCGGCGACCACGCGCTCGTCGTCTGGAGCGAGCACGCCGACCCGTTCGACGCGCCCGCGTGGTCGGAGCGCGTGATGCTGGCCTTGCTGGACGACCGAGGACGTCTCGCGAGCGAGCCGCTCGAGGTGACGCCCCCCGGCGCATCGGCCCTCCGGAACGGCGCGATCGACCGCGAGACCGGGGCGCTCGTGAACCCGCTGTTCAGCCGCGCCTATCGAACCAGCGTCTGGGTCGACGACGAGTCGAACGCCTACGTGTCCTACGGGAGCGACTCGGACGAGCACCTCGGCGTCTTCGTCCGACACGTGGAGTGCGAGCCTCTCCCATGAGCGGGCGGCTCGGCCCGCATGCGCCTTGCGGCGTGCATCTGGCACTGTCAGCCTGATCGCAAGCTTGGTATACGGCGCCGGGGCCTCCCGGCGAGAAAGTGAGCGTGTCATGCGTCGAGCTTCTCTTGCGATCTGCGTCCTCGTCCTCGCCCTCGGCTGCGCCGGAGAGGCGGCCCAGGAGTGGGAGATCTCCGGGCTCTCCACCCCGCCGCCCGAGACCCTCCAGGCGCACGCCGCCTCGGTCCGCGCCGCCGGCGGCCGGGTCTTCCTGGCCGAGGTCGACGCCGTCGCTGCCGTCACCCCCGAGCGCGTCCCCGGCCCCGAAGACCTCTTCGTCGAGTACCCCCAGGGCGACGTCGAGCTCACCGTCGTCGACGCCCTCGGCGAGACCATCGACGCCGAGGTCACCGTGCGCGGCTCCACCGACCTGCCCACCGTCGTCGACGCCGAGGGCGCCGAAGCCAGCGACTGGGTCATCTCCGGCGCCTCGCTCGAGCAATGGCAGACCCGCCTCCTCCCCAGCTCCGGCGCCGCCGTCTTCTTCGTCGTCCCCGGCGCCCCCGGCGCCCCCGAGCGCGCCACCTGGATCGCCCCCGTCGTCGACGGCCAGGTCCTCGCCGACGGCTGCGTCGACGAGACTCCGGTATCCCCGAGCGCCCTCACGCGCTGAACGGCAGCGGGGAAAGTGATGTGATCTCGGGCGTGTGAGGCGCCCGAGGTCACTACTTAATTGCTTTTAAGTTATCCGCGCCGGCCGGGATGGCCTGGGTCAACACCCCGGCGAGATCCGAGGCGGGGTCTCCGTCGAGGCCGAGGAAGACAGGCACGCAGCGATGGTCACGGCCGACGTAGCGGCCCGTGTCGCCGAGCCGGGTGGCTCCTTTCGGGGCCGGGTACAGCAGGAGCGACGTCTGGCAGTCGAAGAGCTCGTGGTAGCAGAACATCTGCTTGATGTCCGCGCTGCTGGGCTGGCCCCCCGCCGGCAGCTTCCACTTCGTGTCGATCACGACGAGGGGGGACTCGCGGCCGGGGTGGCGCAAGGTGATGTCCGGTCGGAGCGGCCGCGCCTTGCCACCGAGCCGCCAGAACGCGCGTGAGTCCTGCGTGCGGACCTCCACCCCGGGCAGACGCAGCCGGCGCGCGAGCGCGGCGATGTAGCGCTCCCACAGCGCGTTCATGTCGAAGAGCAGCGCGAGGAACGGCGCCCGGCCGCTGCGGACGTCGGGCGCGAGCTGAAAGAGGATCAGCCGCGCGAGCTTCAGCGCCGCGCGGTACCGCGTCGTGTTCCGGGTGAGCCGGACGCGCTCCAGCGCCGCCATGTCCGGGCGCCAGGCCGGGAGCTCCGGGAACGCGTGGCGAATCCCGCGCGCGCGAGCCCGGGCCCCGGCGGAGATCGGCAGCGCGTCGAGGAGCCGCAGCGCCTCGTGGAGGGCGAGGTTCGGGAGGTTGCGGTGATCGTAGACGGGGCTCGCGACGTAGAAGCGGGCGGCGTTCACCGCGTTTCGCCGGGCGTGCTCCGGGACGAGCAGCCGGCCGCGGAACGCCGTCCGGTTCCCCTCCTCGGTGCGATAGCCCTTGGCGAGCCCCTGGTGCACGAGCCGCTCGCACTCGTCGAGGAAGTGCTGGATGAAGAGATCGAAGAGCCGGCCCGGATCGAGCCGCAGCTGCGCTTCGTCCTGCGACTCGAGCCCCAGGTCGCCGACGACCCGGAGCATGTGGACGAGCGCCCGATGCCAGCGGCCGTGCCCTCCCGCTTCGCTTCGGTCGGCCTTCGGCAGGATCTCGAGCGAGAGGTCGCCCAGCTGGAGCACGCCCACGTACGAGCCGAAGCGAACCGTGCGACGCCCGCACGAGAGGTATCGGTCGGCGGTCCCGTCGGCGAACGACGCGAGGGCGCGGTGCTCCGCGGCGCCCAGCGCGTGCTCGCCTCCGGTGGAGGTTCGCAGCGGCTCGCCGACGCGCACCGTGGTGTGCTCGAACACCTGGACGGTGATCGACGGCACTCAGCTGCCTGCCGTCTCGTAGATCGCGCGGAAGTCCGCCGTCGAGATGCTGTCCAGGGGCGTGAGGCGATAGGTCCTGCGCTCCGCGAGCTGGTCGGCGGCCTCGTGGTTGAACGCGGCGAGGGTCACGTGGCTCCCGGCCTCGCGCACGAACGGCGCCCCGAGGACGAGGCCCACCCGCCCCAGGTCGGCGTAGAAGTACTCGGAGAGCAGCGGGAGGATGTTCATCGCGAACACCTCCTTGAGCTTCTCGATGGTCGGCTCCTGCTGGACCGCCATGAAGTACGCGTGCCCGAGCAGGTGGTCGCGATCGATGAGCAGCTCGAGCCGGGCGTTGATCACCCTGAGCATGCGCGCGACGTCCACGCCGCCCTCGACGACCGTGCCGTCGAGCACGCTGGGATCGGGCGGGCACTCGATGAACGAGAACCGCCGCCGCAGCGCCGAGTCCAGCGCCTCCACCGACCGGTCCGCCGTGTTCATCGTCCCGATCAGACAGAGGTTGGAGGGCACGCCGAACCGTCGCCGCGAGTAGGGGAGGGTGACGATCAGCTCGCCCTCGGCGCCGAGGCGCTTGTCCTCCTCGAGCAGGGTGATCAGCTCGCCGAAGATGCGCGACACGTTGCCGCGATTCACCTCGTCGATGAAGACCGCGTAGGGTGGGGCCCCGTCGAGGATGTCGGCGCGCTCCTGGGCCGGGAGTCGACAGAGCTCGTCCACCGTGCCCTCGAAGCCCGCGAGCCGGACCGCCGCGTTGGCCGCCCGGAGGAACACCCCGTCCTCGAGGTCGTAGGTGAGGGCGGCGGACCCGTCGCCGTCCGCCTCGCTCGTCTTCGGGCGGATGCCCTCGATGAAGTCCTCGTAGGCGTAGGACTGGTGGAACGTGAGGAACACGAAGTCCTCGGTCGCCTCCGCCGCTCGCGGTCGCAGGGTCTCGGCGAGCTCCGCGATGTCCTCGGGCACCCCGCCCGGGAAGAACCAGGTTCCGTCCTCGCGCTTGTCGAAGACGAGCCGGCCGGTGCGCTTGCTGTAGCCGACCGTGCGGCTGCTCTCGACGGTGTGCGCCTGCAGCGTCGCCCAAATGCGCGAGCCGACCGGCGCCTTGTGATCCTTGGCCTGGTACTTGGTCTTCACCAGCGGGTGCTGGCGGAGCTCCATCGCGGTCGCCGAGCCGCCCGAGGCCGCCACCGCCGCGGCGATCACCTCGAACCACGACAGCGCCAGCAGCGCGTCGACGTCCACCGCGCGCGCCTCGCTCGCGCGGGTGAACTTCGGGCGGATGTCGTCGCGGAGCCGGTACGTCTTCCCCGTCCCGGGCGGGCCGTACAGGATGACGTTGCGCGGCCCGGTCCAGGTGAGCGCCGGCTCGGTCTCGCGGGACTCACCGAAGATGAGCTCGATGATGTCCTCGCGCGTCACCGGCACGAGCGTCTCGAACCAGGAGCCCGCGCCCGAGCCGCGCGGAGCCGGCCCCTTGTAGAGCTTCGAGTCGAGCGGTCGCAGCTCGAGGCGCCCGAGCTCGTCGTCCTTGCCCGTCACCTCGCCGACGTAGTGCACGACGAGCTGGTAGCTGCCGCCCAACCCCTTGATGGCGAACCAGTCCCCGACCTGGACGTCCTCGAACCGCGCCCAGCTGTGCGCGGCTCCCTTGCCCTCGTCGTCCCGCTTCCAGCCGATCTGCCAGTAGTCGTCCTTCAGGAACGCCACCCGGCGCTCCTCTTCGCCGAAGCCGCCCGCCCAGTACTTGCGGCCATCCGCCTCGTCCTCGGCGTCCGCCAGCTCGTCGTCGTCCTCGTCCGCGAGCCCGAGCGCGGCGAGATCGATGAGGGGGACGCCGCGAGCGCGCGCGGCCTCACCGCCCACGAAGAAGTCGAGCTTGATGAGGCTCAGGTGCACGAGGCGCCGGTAGGCCTCGGCGGGGCTCGGCAGCACCGCCGCGTCCTCGGTCCGGACGATGAACGGCTCGACGCTGTAGTCGGTGAGCAGCGGGAGCCCCGACTCCCCCACCAGCGCCTTGAGCTTCTTGTTCTTCCGGCTCTGCGAACCCCTCGAGCCCGCCACCCGCTTCTTGAGGTGGTACCAGGCGGAGATCGCGATCTCCGGGTCCTCGGACCCGTCCAGCGCGGTGGCCACGTTGCACCAGGTGAGCTGGCGCCGGAGGTTCAGGACGCGAATCGCGATCGCCACCTTGGCCTCGGGCCGACGCGCCGCGCCCGCGAAGAGGAGGAGGTCCACCGCTCCGCCATCCCACTTGCACCTCAGCACGACCTGCTGCGGCCAGGGTCCGTCGGTCTCCTCGGAGAGGCCAGCCAACGGCATCGGCCACTCGTCGTCCTGCCGCTCGACCTCCACGCGGACCTCACGGCCGGCGACGGTGAGCTGGAACGCCTCCGCGGCCTGGATGACCTGCCGGACGGCGCGCAGCGCGATCGGATTGGCTTCGGCCGGCGTCACGCTCCCGCCCTCCAGGTCAGCCAGCACATCTCATCTCGCACGCTCGGGTGTCGCCTGGGCCTCGTCATGGGTCAACGAGGCTACCTGAAGCCCCAAATCCTGTAACTCGCGAACGGGTTCGTCGAGTCACTCGAGCGCACTCCCGCACCCGCTCGTGAACATCGCGCACGGCTAAGCATCCTACCGGTGCTTGGCACCCGGATCGTCGCTGTCGAACTTAGCGTGCTGCGTACACGTCGGAGGGTTTCGAGCGGTTCTCGAGACCGGGAAGAGTCATGGAGAGACGCGAGATCGCCGCCGTTCCACTGTCTGACGAATACGTGATTCTCTGTAGCTCGGAGCCGTCGGCGTCGTGAGAGGTGATGTTGAGCCGGCCGTCGGGGTCGAACGCGAGTTGCGGCACCGATGCGCCAGGTCTATCGGTAAATCCAGGCGGCGGCGCAAGTAGCTCCCTCCACTTCGGTTCGGAACACCGAGCGACGGTAGCGTCCGGCTCCATCCAGTTCACGGGGGGGCGTCGGAACGTGTCCACGGGTAGCGCGTCCCAGAGATTCGCCGATACGACCCACCTAGCCCCATCCCATTCGGCGGTGAAGACCCTGGAGCTGATAGGGGGCGTGCTCCCATCGGCTTCGTGCCAGCTGGGGACCTCGCACCGGCGTGTTTCGCAGAGTCTCATCGATGGCGATCCTCCCACCAGAGCGTTGGAAGACGTCGAGCCTGCGCAGCGACGCACGGTTCCTTTCGCGACCAGGCAGTCGCATGGGGGTCTACTGAACTGCTTGCACCTCCAGTTCTTCATTCGACAGTAGATCAGCGGCGGCAGCTTCTGCCAATACCCTCGTCGGTGTAGATCCGGCCGCATTGACAATCATAAGACGAAACCTTGCGCGTGTGAAAGATACATACATTTCGCGAAGCGCCTGCTGCTCCAGCGCGATGGCAAGCGCTACATTGCCCTGTACACGAGGCGGAACGACTCCCTGCTCTAGTCCCACGCAGACCACAGCATCGAACTCCTGTCCGCCAACAGTCGCGGGACGCGCTACCGCTATGTAGGGCGCCTGAATATCCAAGCGCTCGCCGCGGCGCGACAGTTCAACGACCTCAATCTTGCGGCTACGAAACTCAGCCAGCACAGCCTCCCAAGCGCCACCAGAGTGGCACACGACCGCGATCTGTCTCAGATTCTGCCGGCGTAGCTTCTCAACCACATCGGCAACCGAAGTGGCCAACCCGGACACACCCTCCCGGCTGGCGCAGCTTACTTGGGGCGGCGCCGCCAACTTGTGATCGTCGGCCACCTGACTGGTCGTAGACCCGGTAAAGTCCGGAAAATCGGAGCCGAAAAGGTCGGTCGTTCTCTGAATCACAAAGAATGCGAGCCGAAGTATCGACGGGGTGCTCCGGTGAACATCAGCGAGGGTCTCGCTGTGAACATCTCGAATTCCCAACCTCGCGAGTCCACCGGAGGCTGCGGCCCGCGTTTGCTGGGCCTCATCCAGCGCCATGACGAGCGGCACGTGTTTCATCCGACCACGGGTCAGAAGCGGGAACAGCCGTCTCTCGTTTTCGTTAAAGAGTTGCGCTTCGTCGACGAATACGTAGTCGAACCCAAGTTTCCTCCGCTTCATCTCCCACAGCGGTGTGTTCAGGCGCCCCGCCATGCTGATTGCGAGGTCATCCGAGTCGAAGACCTCGTACTCATCGAACATCTTCTCGTTGTAGAGTTTGTATGTCGAGAAGACCACATGGCGTTCCTGCTGGCTCAACTGCCCGTGCACCCGACTGAGCCTTCGCTCTGATTCCACATACTGCTGCCGATCATCAACGCCAAACCCCTGTCCTTTGATGGCTAGCGAGATCTCGTCCGATATCGCCTCCGCGAATGCATGGAGCAGGGTAGAGTCCTGGGATACTTGCGAAAGTAGGTCGCTGCCTTGGAGTTCCATCTCGTGAACCTTCAGCGCCTCCGCTAGCGACTCCAGTACGACGTTGAACTGAAACGCCTTAGTCTCAAGCGCGTCTGAGTCCACCACCATCTGCTCCTGGACCTCAAGCACGTCGCGACTATGGCTGAGCAGTGTTGATACATATAGGTGGCGATCTGCTTCCTTGCTAAGATACCGCTCTGCGCCCAGCACTCGGAGTCGCTCATTCGCCTTGTCGCGCATGGCCGAGTTGTGAGCGATGTAGGCCACCCGCAGGGGCTTGTCCTCCTCTTCCGCCTTTCGTAGGCGCCGGATCGCTAGAAGCATCATCAGCAGCGTTTTTCCGGTGCCTGCCGCGCCGATGATCCGGAGCGGCTGATGCTGAATACCGTCCGACATGAGAATTCGGCGTTGCGCCACAGAAAGCGGGGACCTCGAACCAAGCCATTCCTCGTACGTCCACTGGAGAGTCTCGTACTTCTTGGCGTCCGCAGGCGTGCTCTCTAGCAGAGGAGCATTCCCGAAGGCGATGCCGTTGCGCGAGCTCGAGGTGGTTGCGTAGTCTGACGAGAACCTGTCTCTTAGTCCCATGAAGAGATCGTTCTCAACTATGGGACGTTGGCCTGCACTCAAGAGCAGGCCGTCGGCCAACTGAACAAGCGTGTCCAACCTCCGGCCGTCCCGGGCGGCCTGTGCGAGGAACCGAGGAGACTGGCGGTGGGGGCCGGCGCTGATAAGCGACTTAATGCGCGCGCCGCCAATGTCTACCTCCGACTCACAGTAGGCCACCCTGAACGGCCGGCTTTCGGTACCTCGGCCCGCTAGACAGCTGTGCACTCCATCGTCATGGGCTCGGTGTATGTAGTCGGGGTTAAGCAGCAGGCCCTGCAGTCTCTGTGCAATGACGTATAGTTGTCGCTCCAGAACCTCGACCGTCACCTCGGGAGATGCAAGCAAGCCAAACTGCCCAGCCGCGCGAATGAAGCCCCAGCCTTCGTCTCCAGCTGCAGAAAGGTAGTCAGTGTTCCACAGGCACAAGAGGCCTCCGTCGGCAGAGGCCGACATTCGCAGCGGCCCCGCAGCCACCACTCCCTTCTGCAGTTCCTCTGACTCAAGTAGGAGTGGGAGGGCCTCCGCCACCGCCCGAACGTGTCCTTTGTGTTCATGCATCCATGCGGCTGTAGCCGCGGTCGTACCAAGATACTTCACAGTTCACACTCTCCAATCTCTCCGGCATAGCGGCGGCGAATGCCCTGCGAGAAGTCCGGCGAACCGAGTCGCACATAGAGGCTTACATATCTGGTTAGAAGGTCGCTGGTGTAAGGTCCCTGAAGGCGCGCGCGCTTCATGGGTCGTTGGTCGGACAGTAGTCCTGCGCAAGTGTACTTCTTGCGCAGGCTGCCGACGCACTGTTCCCAGTCGCGAACGCTCATATCCAGTGCGCAATCAAGGCATTCGATAGGGAGCGTGATTGGGTATCTGAAAAGAACTACTGAGTGCTGCGGTACTGCGGACCACTCCGGGTCCATCCCGTCTCGGGGCAAGAAGTGCATTTCCGCTCGCCCGTTTGCGACCAGTCTTTCGCATACACCTTCCCACGCGCGCGGCGTGAATGCACTCTTAATGTCCTCAAATTCGACCGTACTTCCGGTGTCAATGGCCTCTATTATGAACAGCAGGTGCATCAACGATGTTGCGGTTCTTCTTTTGGCCTTCGGTAGGTCGGTTCCTAGGGCCTCAACGTCCCGTCGCACTTGGCGAAGCGTGTCGTCTGACCATGTCGTATCCCTGGGCTGTGGCAGGCGGTCTTCGAGAGTCTTGAGCTTCGATTTTGCCTCAATCGCAAGATCCCGCCTAAATAGGCGTCCGGTTAGAAATGTCGTTGCGCTGATTATCGGTAGGTATGTAACAGTCTCGGCTTTTCGGTTCTGGAGATCGCAGGCTGGCGAGATGACGATTCCAGTGGCTACGGTTCCCGGAAGAAGGCCTTGGGTGGGCAGTCCGCTCCAAATGTCGCCGGGCTGGTGTTGGGACTCGGGAAGGTGGTCGTAGTAGCTTCGTCTGGTTGCCCGCATCATCGACCTACCTCTCTGTAACGCACGCGTGAACGTGGAGGCCATCTCGCTCTAGTACTCGCCGCTGGCACATCGAGACTGGGCGCTGTTGCCGCGCTTCAGTGCCGATCAGCTCGCGTAGGGGGATCGCGAGCGTACCTAGGTCGTCGTTCGAAATGATGTCCCTGTCGACGACGTTGACAAAGATCTGCTCGCGGGTGCTGGCCGAAACTGCCGCCACCGAGTAGGGGCGACTAAGGACGCACGGGTTCTGGCCCTGCGGGCAGTCTTCTTGAGTCGGGGGCATTCCTGGCCGTACTACGGATACGGTGAGGTCGAGGCCGCCTTCGAGGAGTTCCTGTCCGCTTGCTCGTGCGCCGACACTCGTTATTGAGATGTCGAATGTCCGATCTGTTTGGTGACGTAGGCGGTCCGGAATCCGACGGACCACCAACATCACGGGCGCAGCTCCGCTCGCAGCCGAGACCTGCCTGAGTAGGTCGCCCGACGACGGCAGGTTCTGAGCACTGCAGTCGTGGCTGGCGCCCTGGTATCCGCGCGCCCGAACCTGGCAGTTCAGCCGACGGTTCCGGAAGGTCTGCGCAGCTTCGGCCCGGAAGCCATTGTAACTTCCCTCGACCGCGAGGCGGATGGCCTCCTCCTCGGACTGCATGGCCACGTCCAGCGTGCGACCCAGGACGACGGCGGAGACGTAGAAGCTCGCGTCCGACGATACGTCCGCGAAGCTGGCGTATTCAGGTAGCGCAACGCGCTCCTCCTCCACCAATGCGGTGAACACGGCGATCGAGGTGCCGCTGGAGTGAGCGACGTTGCCGCCGATGCCGAGGAAGCTTGCGCCAACCGCGATCTCCGACTCGAACTGCAGCTCGCGAAACTGGCTGCGAGTCTCGTGATGGTGCGAGTGGACGAGCTCTCCCACGGGGGTCACTCGACCACGAGCTGGGCGAAGCTCGCCATCGAACACGCGACCGACGAGCTGCTCGGGGTTCGCGTTCTCGAAGGGGATGAGCTCCGCGGCAGCGCCTTCGGTGGTGGTGCCGACGCCCTCCGGCAGGTTCATGGCGGTCCAGCCCGCACGGGGGTCCTCGAGAGGTGGCTCCGCGGGCGGGGCGGAGGCAAACCTCTGGGGCACTTCGTCAGGTAGCTGAATCGGGCGGGCGCTCAGGGCTTCTCCGATGATGCCGACAGCGTGGGCTCGAACGGGAGCCGCATCCAGGTCGGCCCAAGCGGGCTCCGACGTGGGCTCTCCCTCCGCCGGGGGCGCCTCGATTCGCTCCTGAAGCTGAGCGACTACGTCGACGGAAGCCCCGCCTCCCCGAGGTTCGACCAGTATCCGGATCCGGCTGCGCAGCCAGAGTGTGCCGGGCTCCATCGATTCGCGGGTGACTCGCCACTCCGTGACCAAGCCATGCTCGTCGCTGCTGGCGACCTCGTAGGGGCTGAGGCGCGCGCTGAGCCGTCGGAGAATCTCTGTGGGCTGGCCATCGAAGACGATCTCGGACAGGGGCGCCGGACGAGTGGACGCGACGGCCTCGCGGAACGACTCGCGGAGCGTGCTGACCAGGTCGTCGTCACGGGATGTCGGCCGCCACTCGCCGGGCGGTTCGCCCGCTCGCCGCTCTCGTGATTCCGTGGCTACATCGATTGCTACGTCGTCGCCGGACGTAGTCCCAGCAGGCACACGAAGGGTAATCCGCGAGCGCCTCTGGCGGGCCACGGTCGGACTCGCGTCGACGTCCGAGTAGCAGTGATGCGACACGAGACGACCGGCGGTCGGATCCTCTTCGGCGATCCCACAGCGCTCCGCTAGGGCTCCCGCGAGGCGGTTCCAGAGATGCGAGCGGGTCATGTCGACGGCAACCCGTAGATCGCCGGAGGCCCGTAAGGCTCTCGTGTGCGAGGCCATGGCCCGCGGCATGGTGCGCTGGTACGGCGTCTGGGAGCGGCAGCTACTCGCGGCAAGCGCTGCGATGGAGAAGAGCAGGGAGAGATATCGTGCGCGCGTCATGTCGAGTCCGGTCCAGAGAGGCCCGACGTCTCCGGCGATGCGGCTGCCTGCTCGGCGCCCCCCGAAGCCGTCCGCGCGAGGGTACCTGGGGGCCAGGCGTCGTGTCCTCTAGCACTTGTGCAACACCCCGAGGGGATGACCCCTAGAGCATTAATGCTCTACCCCCCTCCGGACGCGCTTGCTGAGCGTTCTCAACGAGCGAGGACGTACTGCGGCGTACGTGTACTGAGGCATTCAAGTGACTTCGGGGTGGTAATCTCCGCCTGCGCTCATGTAGCGTGCTTCAGTTCTACGGGGTTCTTGGGGCGAGGGAAGAGATGCAAGAGAGGCTCAAGCGCCTCTGTGTGCTCCTCGAGGCGCTTCGCACGAGTCGGCGCGGCCTCACCGTCGTGGCGATGGCGGAGTGCACGGGGGCGAGTCGGGCGACGGTCTATCGAGACCTCAAGCTCCTCGATGAGGCGGGCTTCGAGCTCGTCAACGAGAAGGTCAACGGCGAGGCCAGGCGTCGCCTCCCGGCCGACGCGTTCCAGAAGTTCGGGCTGAGCGCCGGGCAGGTGCACGCGCTGCGGTTGGCGCGGGAGACGCTGGCGCCGCTGGAGGGGACGCGGCTGCTCACGACCCTCGACTCGCTCCTGCGCGAGAGCGGCTCGCGTCCGCTGCCGGTGAAGACCCACGGGGTGAAGCGCGCGACGTCGCCTCGGGTGGTGGCGGACCTGGAACGGGCGCTCTCGGACCGGCGGCGAATCGAGATGGACTATCGGGGCGTCTCGGACGTGGCCAGCGTGCGACGGGTCGCCGATCCCAGGGAGCTGCTCGTGCGCGAAGGGCAGCTGTACCTCTGGGCCTGGGACCTGGACCGCGACGACTGGAGGACCTTCAAGGTCTCCCGCATCGCGGGCGTGACGGTGCTGGACGTCCCCGCGAGCCCCCACCCGGGCTTCGAGGAGATCTCGGACCTCTCCCGCTCGGTGCGCGTCTGGACGGGCGACCCGATCGACGTCTGCATCCGCGTCGCACCCCGGGCCGCGAGCCTCGTCTCCGAGTACCCGCTCGTCGAGGGGCAGGTCGTCGAACATCGCCCCGACGGGAGCGCGCTCCTCCGAGCGACGGTGGCCGGGCTGGTCGAGACGGTCCGCTGGATCCTCGGGTGGGGCCGGGACGCCACCGCCCTCGAGCCGCCGGAGCTGGTCGATGCGATGCGCACGGAGCTGGAGGCGGCGCTGGCCGGATACGAGGCCGCCGCCGAACGAGGTGTCTCGCCGATCGTGAGACACGGCCGCGCTACCCAACGAGAGCGTCGGGGGGCGACCCCCACACCCGAGCAGAAACAGAAGGCGAGAGCGAGATGAGCTTCGGTGAGTTCTTCGAGCGGGCGACGGGTCATGCCCCGTTCCCCTTCCAGACCGCGATGGCCGCCCGGGACACGCTGCCGGACGTGCTCGAGGCGCCGACCGGCGCGGGCAAGACCGCGACCGCGGTCCTCGTCTGGCTGTGGCGGCGCCGTCATGGTGCCGACGCCGTCCGCGCCGCCACGCCGCGCCGGCTCGTGTTCTGCCTGCCGATGCGCTCCCTGGTCACGCAGACCGCGAGCGCGGTGCGCGGCTGGCTGAAGCAGCTGGGCTTGGACGGGGAGGTGGAGGTTCACTCCTTGCTCGGAGGCGCGGTCGACGACGACTTCGAGGGGCACCCCGATCGCGAGGCGGTCCTCATCGGGACGCAGGACCAGCTGCTCTCTCGTGCGCTCAACCGAGGCTTCGCGATGAGCCGGTTCAAGTGGCCGATGCACTTCGCGCTGCTCAACAACGACTGCCTCTGGGTGATGGACGAGGTCCAGCTCATGGGGGTGGGGCTCTCGACGACCGCGCAGCTCGCGGCGCTCCGCGCCCGGTGGCGCACCTACGGTCCCACCCACGCGCTCTGGATGAGCGCCACCATGGACACGCGCCTGCTGGGCACGGTCGATCACCCACACGAGGGGCTGTCGTCTCACCGGATCGGGCCCGACGACGAGGCCCACCCGTTGCTGGCTCGCCGTCTCGGCGCCGCGAAGGCGCTGCGCCTCCACACGGGCCTCGACGCGACCGACAAGGGATACGCCAAGGAGCTCGCTGCTCTCGTGGCGCAGGCCCACGAGTCGGGGACGCGCACGCTGGTCGTGTGCAACCGAGTCTCTCGTGCGCAGGACACCTACGAGGCGCTGCGCCGCGCAGGACATCCGACGGCCCTCCTTCACTCGCGGTTCCGTCCCGAAGAGCGCCGGCGCATCGAGGCCGACGTGCTGCGCGGGGACTGGACGGGGATCCTGGTCGCGACTCAGGCGATCGAGGCCGGGGTCGACATCAGCTCCAAGCGCCTCTTCACCGAGCTGGCCCCATGGTCCTCACTCGTGCAGCGCTTCGGCCGCTGCAACCGCACCGGAGAGTGGCCCGAGTCAGATCCGGCGCAGGTGGTGGTCGTCGACCTGCCCGCGCCCGACCCCTCCGACGCTCGCGCGACGAAGGCCTACGAGGGCGCTGCGCTGCCCTACGAGGCGGCGGAGATGGATCGCGCTCGTGAACTCGTACGGGGCTGTTCGGACGCCAGCCCCTCGAGCCTTCCCGTCGGGTTGCCCGAGGTCGCGGAGCCCGCGAGCCCGGTCATCCGTCGACGGGACGTCTACGAGCTCTTCGACACGACCGTCGACCTGGCCGGGCGTGACCTCGACGTCTCGCGCTACGTGCGAGACCAGGGGGCGCCGGACGTTCAGCTCGCCTGGCGCAGCTGGGACGCCGATGCGGTGCCGTCGAGCGACGCGCCCGCGATCCATCGAGACGAGCTCTGCACCGTGCCCCTCGGCGCGGCCGACGAGCTGTTCAAGAAGGCGCGCAAGAAGGACCGCACCGCCTGCGTGCGATGGGACTCGCTCGAAGGACGCTGGGTTCCCGCGGCGACGACCGGGCTGGTTCCCGGCGTGACCTATCTGCTGCGTCTGAGCGCGGGGGGCTACGACGCGGACCTCGGCTGGACCGGAGACCCGAAGTCGAGCCCCGAACCCGTCGCGGCTCCGTCGCTCGAGCAGGATGAGGACCAGGCGGACCAGCTCACGTACGGGTGCGACCAGTTCATCGCGCTCGAGCAGCACAGCCGCGAGGCCAAGGCGGCGGCCGAGGCGCTGGAGCGGAGCCTCGGCTACGACGCCCCGTGGGACGAGGTCGTGCGCGCGACCCACTGGCACGACAGAGGAAAGGCCCACGCAGCCTTCCAGGCGCTGCTGGTAGCGGCCCTGCCCGAGAACGACCCGCTGCGGAGCGGGGGGCCCTGGGCCAAGAGCGACGGGCGCCGGGGCGGGCAATTTGCGCAGCGCCGTCGTCACTTTCGCCATGAGCTCGCGAGCGCGCTGGCCATGGTCCAGGCGGGAGAGAGCGACCTCGCGGCCTACCTCGCGGCCTGCCACCACGGGAAGGTCCGCATGGCCATCCGATCCCGGCCGACCGAGACGGGCCCGAGCGACGGACGGGCCTTCGCCCTCGGCGTCTGGGACGGCGACTCGCTGCCGGAGACGGATCTCGGAGACGGCCTCCGCGCGCCCGAGGTCTCGCTGAGCCTGCGCGTGATGGAGCTCGGAGAATCGGACGGGCCGAGCTGGGCCGCGCGGGCGCTGGGGCTGCTGGAGACCTTCGGCCCGTTCCGACTCGCGCTGCTCGAGACCCTGGTTCGAGTGGCCGACTGGAGAGCCTCGGCCCTCCACGACGCGAAGGGACAGCGCTGAGATGCACGAGCACCTTCTACGAGGCTGTCAGCCCGAGCCGCTCGGCAGCTACCTCAAGGCCCTCGGTGTGCTCAGGCTGGTGGCCGAGCAGAAGGATCCGGCGGCGGCCGGCTGGTGGACCTCGGACGGCTTCGTCCTGCGCACCGAGCTCGACGAGCCCGCGCTGCTGGAGTTCTTCGCCGCGGAGTACCGGCCCAGTCCCGTCGCCAACCCGTGGAACGGCGCCGGCGGCTTCTACTGCCGAGAGGACAAGAAGACCGGTCGCAGGACCAAGCCGACGGCGGCGACGAAGGCGCTGGCGTCGGTGCGCGACGCAGAGGCGGACCGTCTGAAGGCCCTCCGCGCGGCGATCCAGGTCGCGGAGAGGTGCGTCCGCAAGTTCGGGTTCGAGGAAGCCCCTAAGAACGAGGACAAGCTCGCGCTCGTGCTCGAGCTGCGCGACCGGCTCCCCGACGAGGCGCTGGGCTGGCTGGACGCCGTGCTCGTCGTCGACGTCGAGTCGCTCGGTTTCCCGCCGGTGCTCGGCACCGGAGGAACGGAAGGCAACCTGGACTTCGCCTCGAACTTCTACCAGCGCCTCGCCGATGTCTTCGCCTTCGACACCGGCGCCCCGTCCGCAGGGACCGAGACGGTGTTGCGAGCCGCGCTCTTCGGCGACGCCGTCTCGGGCATGGCGAAGGCGGCGATCGGCCAGTTCGACCCGGGAGGAGCCGGCGGCGGAAACGCCGCGCCTGGGTTCGACGGCGCCTCGCTGGTGAACCCGTGGGACTTCATTCTGATCCTCGAAGGCACGCTACTGCTGGCGTCGGCGACGACGCGCAAGATGGAGCAGGCAGGCCCGGGCAGCCTCACCTATCCGTTCTCGGTGCGTGCGGTCGGCGCCGACTACGCCAGCTCCAGCGACGCCGACGAGGCTGGCTCACGCCACGAGCTCTGGATGCCGCTCTGGTCGGCGCCGACTCGGCGTGCGGAGCTCTCCCGCCTGTTCGGCGAGGGGAGGGCGGACGTGCACCGCCGTCGGGCCGTGCACGCCGTCGACTTCGCCCGCGCGGTGGCCTCGCTCGGAGTCGACCGAGGCATCGCCGAGTTTACGCGCTTCGGCTTTCACCAGCGAAACGGCAGGTCCTACTTCGCGACGCCGCTGGGGCGCTGGACCGTGCGCCGAAACCCGGAGGTCGATCTCATCGACGCTCGACTCGGACGCTGGCTGGATGCACTGCGTCGCGCGGGACAGGACAGCCACGCGCCCGCCTCTTGGCGTCGCGTCATCAAGCGAGTGGAGCGCGCGATCCTGGAGCTGGCACGGACCGGAAGCTCCGACGCCGTAGCCGGCGTGCTGGTAGCGCTCGCGGAGGCGGAGGCCGAGCTGTCCGGCTCGCCGGCGGGGCGCGAGAAGATCCGGCAACCGGTCCCGCCGCTGGGCGCGGACTGGCTGCGAAAGGCCGACGACGGCAGCGTCGAGCACGAGCTCGCATGGTCGCTGGCGACCACCCCGGTTCGCGAGCGCCTCACCTGGGCGCGCTGGGGGCGAGGCGAGCGGAGCACGTCCTGGGCTGCGACCGACGACCAGCGAACCGTCTGGGGGCGGCTCTCGCTCCTCCGTGGGCTCGCGGCGGTCGTGCAGCGCGCCGAGATCGAGTCGACGATGGAGAGCGAGGATGCCGTCGCGCGTGGCCGTACGGCGACTCCGCGCGCCCCCAGCGCTCGAGCTCTCCGCGCGTTCCTCGACGGCGACATCGACGAGAGCAAGCTCGCCGAGCGAGCTCGCGGCTACTCATTGGTCGCGCCCACGGCCGCGCGCTCGGTCCAGCCGAACACGAGCTGGGCGCCCTTGCCCGCGCCGTTCGCAGCCTGCGCGCTCGTGCACGCGCGGGTGTTGCCGGAGGCCGACGATCCGCTGCCGCGCACCGCCGGACTGGTGAGCGCGCTCGTCGCCGGACGGCACGGCGCGGGCGTCGAGCTCGCGTTGCGGCGCCTCGAGGCCGCTGGCGTCACGCCGGCGCTTCGCGCGGCCCCGGGGACGCGGGCCGAGGCGAGGCGCATCGCGGCCGCGCTGGCGTTCCCCGTCGACCGCAGCCTGGCGCGCGCAGCGCTGCGCTCTCTCGTCCCCCCGGACGAGTCCTCGAACGATTCCGGATCCACGGCCACCGCCGCCGTCGACCTCGATGCCACCACCCAGGAGATGATCTGATGGAGAACGTTCCCGCTTCCCCCCGCGTGCTGATTCGCGCCGATCTGGCCCCCCTGCAGGGCACCCGCTTCCAGCCCACCGGCTTCCCGGACATCGGCGCCGCCACCTACCAGCTGGCCGACGGGACTCAGATGCTCCTCGTCGAGTCCGAGCAGTCGGTCGCCAACCGACTCGAGGCGGTCTGCTGGGACGCCGCGCAGGACGAGCTCGTCGGCCCCCTCGCCGGCATGCCCTACGTGCGCGTCGACGACGGCGAAGGGCGCTTCCTGACCTCGTCCATCCTCGAGGCCCATCGCCTCAACTCGGTCTACATCGAGAAGTCGAGCTTCTTCACCGACGAGCTGGTCCCGGCGATCGGCTACGACAAGAAGCGGCCGACCGACTTGCGCGCGCTCGCCAAGGCGCTCTGCAAGTACGACCCCAACAGCCTGATCCACGGCACCTTCCTGGAGTCCATCGCCGGCACCCTGCGGCTGCCCCGCGTGCTCAGCGGCTTCGTCGAGGCGCGAGACGTTCGCGTGGTCTCGGCCGGCGGCGTCAAGAACGACCACGTGACGCCGAGCACGAAGGACACCGATCGGTCCGCCAAGGAAGGCTACGGAAACGTGCCGTTCCATCGCGACGAGTACACGGCGGGCGAACTCACCGCGTACTTCAAGCTCGACCTCGCGCTCCTCCGGAGCCTCGCCCTCGGGGAGAGCGTCGAGCGCTTCCTCGTGACGCTGGCGCTGTGGAAGGTCCGCGTCTTCCTGGAGGAGGGCCTGCGTCTTCGCACCGCATGCGACCTCGACGCCACGAGCGTGCGCGCGACGCGGCCCGAGTCGTTCGAGCTGCCCGAGCGAGGGGCGCTCGAGAGCGCGCTGCCCGGCGCCATCGAAGCGGCGAAGAAGGAGGGCGCCTTCGGTCCTTCGCCCACCGTCACCGTCTACGCCGGAAAGTAGCCGTGCTCCGAATTCGCATTCGTTTCCTCGCGGGGCGGTACCACGCCACCGCGTGGGACCATCACGTGAACGAGGGGACCATCGAGTGGCCGCCTTCGCCCTGGCGTCTGCTCCGGGCCCTGGTCGCGGCCTATCACCGCGTGGGACCGGCCGTGTCCGAGGAGACGATGAACCGTCTTCTCGAGGCGCTCGCCGAGTCGCTCCCGGCGTACCACCTCCCGGCGTGGGCCGAAGGCCACACCCGGCACTACATGCCGCTCGACAACAAGGGTCTCCCCGGAGACAAGTCGGCCATGATCTTCAACGCCTTCGTCGCGCCGGGCTCGGGTGCCGACGCCGCCGACGGCGAGCTCGACGTCATCTGGCAAGACGTGAGCCTCGAGGAGGAGCAGCGCACGCTCCTCTCGACCCTCTGCGAGCACATCCCGTATCTCGGTCGGGCCGAGAGCTGGGTCGAGCTGAGCGTCGTCGAAGACGGCGCCGCCGAGGAGCGGCCCATCAACTGCGAGCCCGCGAGCGTCTCTCTCGGCAGCGAGCAGCGCTCCATCCGGCTGATGGCCCTCGCGCGGCGGGCCGAGTTCGTCGCGTGGCGTGAGGACTACGTAGAGGGGCTGCCGAAGAAGAAGCGTGCGGCCGTCCCCGAGACCTTGCTCGACATCCTGCACCAGGACACCGGCGACCTGCGGTCCGAGGGCTGGTCGAGCGTGCCGGGGACCCGGTGGGTCTCCTACGCGTTCACCAAGCCCCGAGCTCCCCAGCGCCGGACCCCGCAGCGCGCTCGACCCGACCCGAGCGTGGCGCTCTACGCGCTCGCGGGCCCCGTGCTCCCGCCCGTGACCAAGAGCCTCCAGGTCGGCGAGCGCATGCACGCGGCGCTCGTCTCGTGGAGCGACGATGGAGGCGGGCCGCACCCCGCCTTCGCGACCCGCAACCTCGGAGGCGTCGACCACGCTTCGGTGTCTCCCCTCGACCTGGACGGCGACGGCAAGCTCGACCACGTGCTCGTGCACATGGCGTCCGGCTTCGACGCTCGCGCGCGCCGCGCTCTGGAGCGTGGGCGGCGCCTCTACGGCGTCGGCAACCTCTCCCTCGCCCTCACCTTGGTCGGAGCCTGGGGAGAGCGCGAACTGGAGGACATTCCGCAGCAGGAGCTGCCGCCGGTGCTCAGGTCGGCGCGGGTCTGGCGCTCGGCGACTCCGTTCGTGCTGGTCCGTCACCCGAAGCGCAAGCGGAACGGCGCTCCGCGACTCGACGCGCAGGGCGTCTGGATCGACGGCCCCACCGAGCAGATTCGCCTCGAGCTGTCCCGTCGCGGTCTCCCGACGCCCGTCGAGGTCACCTCGATCGACGCGCTCGAGATCGGAGGCAGGACCCTGCCGTGGCATCGCTTCCAGAGGGAGCGACGCAAGGGTGGCGGAGCTCGCGGCGGAGACCGCGGCTACGGCTTCGAGATCCGCTTCCCGGAAGATGTCCGCGGACCCATCCTTGCGGGCTACGGGCGGTTCTTCGGCTTGGGGCAGTTCGCGCCCTCGGCGGACTGAGAGCCAGCCCGCCGGTCTTTGAGAACTGAATACGGATTCTCAGACAAGAGACGGTGCCGGGCCTAGCGGCCGCGTCGACGTGCAGCCGGGGCAGGTCGACGCGGCTGCTCTGCGCGATGAGTCCGGCACGACGCGGAGCCCCTCGCATCCGGCGCTCGTCGCCGGCCCCGTTGAGGCACCGAAAGCCGCGATCAGCGGCGCGGTCTCCTCGTCCTCTCATCCGGCGCTCGTCGCCGGCCCCGTTGAAGCAGCCGGTCCTGCCAGCCCGCGTCGTAGCCCGCCGCGTGCTCTCATCCGGCGCTCGTCGCCGGCCCCCTTGGAGCCCCCGCTACCGCCGTGGGGGCGGCGACGGCTGCCGGGCGCGCAACCCGCGCGCGGCGCCGGCCCCCGTGGAGCCCCCGCGCCCCCCGACGAGCCGGCCACTGACGCCGGCCTCTCATCCGGCGCGCGGCGCCGGCCCCGATGACGCCTGGTGTCGCGCGAGCGCCACGCCTCGAGCACGGCGGCCTCTCATCCGGCGCTCGTCGCCGGCCCCGTTGAAGCAGCTTCGCCAAAATCGACGGGGTCGTGCACTTCCGCAGCTCTCATCCGGCGCTCGTCGCCGGCCCCGTTGAGGCATCGACGCGCTCATCGAGCGGCCTCGCGACCAGCCGATCTCTCATCCGGCGCTCGTCGCCGGCCCCGTTGAAGCCGGCCGGTGTGCATCGCGACCTACACCAAGGCCGGCGTGCTCTCATCCGGCGCTCGTCGCCGGCCCCGTTGAAGCTCCCGGCGTGCGGCGGCGCGCTGCATCACCGCCTCGCTCTCATCCGGCGCTCGTCGCCGGCCCCGTTGAAGCTCCGACGTCGCCGCCGCCCTCGGAATCCGCCGCGCGCGC
>JAYZQJ010000085.1:0-8708 GCA_036149055.1 Myxococcota bacterium
CCGGCGGCGGCAGCGGAGGCGGCAGCGGGGCCGGCGGCCGCAGCGGGGCCGGGCGCGGCAGCGGGGCCGGCAGCGGCAGCGGGGCCGGGCGGCGGGTTCGCTAGGCCATTCCTCTTCGCCTCCCACCTCCCCTCTCCCCCCCAGAAGGCGGCGGCAGCGGTCTTGGAGTCGGAGTCGGTCTCGGACTCGGAGTCGGACTCGGAGTCGGTCTCGGTCTCGGAGTCGGAGTCGGAGTCGGTCTCGGAGTCGGTCTCGGAGTCGGAGTCGGTCTCGGTCTCGGAGTCGGTGTCGGTCTCGACGGCGGAGCGGACCCACCTGGAGAGGTCCGCAGCTTTTCTTCCCGGAACCGTCAGTCCTGCGTGCTCGTCTCCGTCCCTGCCCCCGTCCGCGGGTTGCGGGCGCACGACGAGGGGGGACGCGATGACGAGGAGAGACGGCGCGGCGGCGCGGCGTTCGCCGCGCGCCGACGCGGCGCTGGTTCGGTCGGTGACCGCGCAGATGGAGGCGCTGGTGGGGCCGGTGAAGTACGTGATGCACGATCGGAGCGACGGGCCGGTCCGGATCTCGGTGCACGTGGTGCCTCCGAACCCGCGGCGGGCGTACACCACGCTGTTCACCACGGGGCTGAGCGAGCGCCGGATGAGCGTGCCGCCGTGTGGGTGCGGGGGCGACGGGTACGCCGAGCTGATGATCACGCTCCCCGCGAGCTGGTCCATCGAGCCCGAGACCCGGGGTGAGCATCTCACCTGGCCGGTCGCCTGGCTGCGCGACCTCGCGCTGTATCCGCACGCGAGCCACGCCTGGCTGGGCTCCGGTCACACCATCCCGAACGGGGATCCGCCGGTCCCGATCGCGCCGGACACCGCGCTCGCCGGCGTCATGCTCCTGCCCCCGCGCGGGCTCGGGACGCGGCACATCGCGCACCCACGTGGGGGCGAGATCGCGCTGCTGGCGCTGGTCCCGCTCTACCCGGGCGAGCTCGAGCTGAAGCTCCGGGAGGGCGCCGAGGCGCTGGTCTCCCGGATGGCCCTCTACAACGTGTCCGAGGTGGTCGTGCGTCGCCGCGTCGACCTGTCGCGCCGTGCTTGAGCCGCAGGGCCCCCAGAGCATCAGCCGCGAGGGCGGAGCATCCACGCCGCGCTCGCCTCCCAGATCGGCCGCGCCTCCGGGCGGGTCACGAGGCCCATGTGCGAGAGGTCGTCCACCACCCGGTGCTCGACGTCCGCGGCCGAGAGGGCGAGGAAGCGCGCCACCGCGTCCGGGTGGGCGAGCAGCCGGTCGCCCCGGCTCGACCAGGCGAGGACCGGGATCCGGGCGCGCGCGAGCGCCGCCTCGTAGCCCAGCCGATCGTCGCGCCACATCTCGACGAACTGGGCGACGTAGGGCTCCGCCTCCGCGTCGGTGCCCTGCCCGAGGCCGGGCGCGTCCCAGTAGCCGCGCGCCCGCGTGGCGGCGTGCCAGACCCGGAGCGTCGTCCCCTTGGCCCAGCGCGCCCAGCGGCGCGGCTCGAGCGAGGGCGCCCAGAGGTTCGGCGCGAGGGCCACGACTCCGTCCGGCGGCTCGCCGAGCCCGGCCGCGATGACGGCCGCGTGACCCACCAAGCTGTGACCGAGCACGTAGACCGGTCGGCCCTCGGCCACCTCGCGCCCGAGCTGGACCATCGCCGGCACGTCACGCCGGACCACGTCGTCGTAGCGCCAGCGGCCGCCCTCGTCCGCGCTCGGGCCGCTCTCCCCGTGCCCGCGCGCGTCCATCGCGATCACGTCGAGCCCGGCGGCGGCGAGCGCGCTGACCAGGCCCTCGCCCCGTGGGCGGTCCAGCGTCCGGCGGTCCACCATCATCGCGTGGCCGCAGACGACCACCGGGCCGGGGCCCGGCCGGCGCTCGCCGCGCAGGAGCCAGCCGTCGGCGGCGCGGATGGAGACCGGCTCGCTCACGCGTGAGGATCCAGGAGCGGCACCCCGGCCGGGGCCCGGTCGGTCAAGATCTCGAACGCCGCGCGGTGGGCGCTGGTCAGGGTGCGACGGCCGCCGCCGCGGGAGACCGTCAGCGCGCAGCGCGCGATCTTGCTGTTGAGACAGATCTTGGTCCCGCCGGGCGGGTTCGGATACGGCAAGGCCACGAACGCCTCGCGCGGCGCCTCGACGCGCCCCTCGATCCGCAGGTCTCCCCGCGCCGCCGAGAACGTCCACTCGAACGGCGCGTAGCGCCCGCGGGTCCGGCGGAGCGCGTCGCCGATCGAATCGAAGCGATGCTCCTCGCCGTCCAGGCGCAGGCAGAGCAAGGTCGTGCGCGGGGTCCAGAGGGGCCCGACCTTCACCTGCGCGGTCGCGACCTCGAGGAACGCGTCGGGATCTTCGTCGAAGCCCGCGACCTGCCCCCACGCGTACCGGTCGGTGTGCTTGGAGCCCCAGTTGTGGTTCTGGCTGCCCACCCAGTCCTCGACCGGCCAGCGCTCGCCGTCGACGTCTAGGTGTCCGGTGAAGCGCGCGAGCGGGGCGCCGACCAGCGCCTTGGCCTTGGGGAACGACGCGCCGTAGAGCTTCGGGTCGAGCAGCAGCAGCGGCGGGGACGGCGACGCGTAGCGCAGCGACCACCCGATCGTGTGGCCGCCGCACGCGGCGCCCCCCTCCAGCGAGCCGTCCTCGAGGCGGGCGCCGGCGATCGTCACGCCGAGCGCGCAGGGATCGAGCTCGCAGCGCTCGATGGGGTGCTCCTCCTTGACCGCGACGACCCGCCCGGACTCGCCGTCGAAGACCACCGCCCAGAGCTCGCCGAGCGCCGTTCCGTTGGCCCGGGGTGCGAAGAGCGTGTATCGGATCCAGAACGCGAGCGGGCGCGACGGATGATTCGCTCGCTGGAACCACGACTCGTAGTGACCGCGTCGGTCGCTCCGGTCCCAGCGAGCCCCATTCCAGCGATCGCGCTCGAGCATGCGAGCCGCCATACGGCTCCGCGGTGGTGACGGCAAGGGCTGGGAATCTCTGCCCCGGGGCTACGTGCCCCAACTCGGAACTGGAGAATCGATGAGCTTCGACACGATCTGGAACAACGCGCAGGAGAAGATCGGCCTCTTCCTCGGGGAGTACGGCTTCGACTTCCTCGGCGCGATCCTCATCCTGGTCCTCGGCTGGATGCTGGCAGCCTTCTTCGCGGGCCGGGTGCGCAAGCTGGCCGAGAAGTCCGGCAAGATCGACGCGACCCTGATCCCCGTCCTGACCAAGATGGTCCGGCTGGGGCTGCTCGCGTTGGTCATCGTCGCCGCGCTGGACAAGGTGGGGGTCGACACCGCGAGCCTGTTCGCGCTCGTCGGCGCCGCCGGCCTCGCCATCGGCCTCGCGCTCAAGGACACCGCCGCCGACATCGCCGCGGGGATCGCGCTGCTGATCCTCCGCCCCTTCAACATCGGCGAGGCGGTGGAGATCGGCTCGTCGTCTGGCACCGTCGAGGAGATCGGGATCTTCCAGACCCGCCTCACCAGCTTCGACGGCGTGCCGCTCGTGCTGAACAACAGCCGGGTCCGCACGAGCGAGATCAAGAACTACTCGCGCTCCGCGACCCGTCGCATCGAGTGGACGGTCGGCATCGACTACGGCGCCGACATCGACGCCGCGATGAAGATCCTGCTCGACACGGTGACCCAGGAGGCGCGCGTGCTCGCCGAGCCCGCCCCGGTGATCGACGTCACCAACCTCGGCGACAGCTCGGTCGACATCCTCGTGCGCGTCTGGTGCAACGCGCCCGACTTCTTCGCGACCAAGCTCGCCCTCGGGCGTCAGATGAAGCAGGCGCTCGACGCGGCTGGCATCGGCATCCCGTTCCCGCAGCGCGAGATCCGGATCCTCAAGGACGAAGCCGCGGCCTGATCACGACACGCTTCCGTCACGTCGGGCGGGGGTGTGCGCGCTGGCTCACCCCCCGCCCCGGTGCTACGCCGTTCGTTTCGAAATGAGCGAGGCCGATCCCACCGAGGCGCACTTCGCGCTGTTGAAGCGGTTCTTCGACGAGAAGATTCCTTTCAACCGCCTGCTCGGTATCGAGATCGTTGAGCTTTCGCGTGGGCGAGCCACTCTCGCCATCCCTTTCCGGGAGACCCTCATCGGAGACCCGGCGCGCCCGGCGCTGCACGGCGGCGTCATCAGCGCGCTGGCCGACACCTGTGGCGGCGCGGCGGTGTGGTCGGTCCTCGGCGACCGAGACCGGGTCTCCACCATCGATCTGCGCGTCGACTACCTCCGCCCGGGCAAGCTCGAGGAGCTTCGCTGCCTCGGTGAGGTCCAGAGGGTTGGCAATCGGGTCGGCGTGGCACAGATCTCCCTCTTCCACCCCTCCGACCCCGACGCGACGGTGGCCGAGGCGAAGGGGGTCTACAGCGTGAAGCGGGCGTAGGTACACGGTGAACGGACTCAGCGAAGAGCACTCCCCTCCTCCGAGTGACGACGAGCTCCAGCGCATCAGCGCCGAGGAGGAGCGCGTGCTCGCTCGGGTCCAGAAGCACCTCGCCGCGCGCGAGCTGCGCACCGGCAACGAGGGGCTCGACTACGACGCCGAGCTCATCGCGCTGCGCGATCAGATCAACGAGGCCCGGCTGGAGGACATCCCGCCGCTCATCGAAGAGATGGAGCGCCTGACCGAGGTCGCCGCGCGGCGGGCCAAGGTCACCGAGGGCTTCGTCGATCCGCGCTCGCCCTACTTCGGGCGCATGGTCCTCGAGGAGAACGACCGCAAGCGCGAGGTCCTCATCGGGCGCTCGACGTACCTGCACGGCAAGACCGGCATCCGGATCGTCGACTGGCGCGACGCGCCGGTCAGCCGCCTCTACTACCGCTACGAAGAAGGCGACGAGTACGAGGAGGAGTTCGGCGGCCGCTACGTCGAGGGCGAGGTGCTCACGCGGCGCACCCTCGCGATCAACGGCGGCGAGCTCAAGCGCATCGGCGCCCCGCAGGGCACCTTCGTGCGTCGGCGCGACGGCACCTGGCTCCGCGCCGGCGAGAGCGCGCGGCGGCTGGCCGGCGGTCAGGGCGCGGCGATGCGCGCCGAGGCCCATCACGAGCCGGGCAAGCTCGGCATCGGCCGCGACGGCGACGGCCGCGAGGACCGCTACCTCCCGGAGATCACCGCCCTCATCGATCCGCGCCAGTTCGACCTGATCACCGCGGCCGACAGCGGCCTCGTCGTGATCCAGGGCGGCGCCGGCAGCGGCAAGACGACCATCGGGCTGCACCGCCTGGCGTACCTGAACTTCCAGGATCGCAAGCGCTTCCGCCCCGACAAGATGCTCGTCATGGTCTTCAACCAGGCGCTCAAGCGCTACATCTCGCGCGTCCTGCCGGCGCTCGGGGTGAACGGCGTGCCGGTGATGACCTACGAGCGCTGGGCCGAGAAGCTCCGCCAGCAGCACGTGAAGGGGCTGCCGCGCGACTACGACGACATGACGCCGTCGACGGTCACCCGCCTCAAGAAGCACCCGCAGATGCTCGTCGCGATCGACGAGCACGTGGAGCGGCTGAGCGCGCGGGTGGGCGAGATGCTCGAGAGCTCGCTCGCGGCCATCGAGGGCAGCGACGGCGCGATCCGCCTCTGGAAGAAGCACCGCGGCGAGCCCCTCGCGCAGCGCCTCGACCAGCTCGCCCGCTGGGTGCAGCCGGTGCGGGACCGCGACGGCGTCGTCGACGAGGCGAGGACCCGGCCGCTCGCGCTCCGTCACGCGGTCGAGCGGGTGGTCCAGCGCGGCAAGGCGATGGCGCACGACGTGCCCACCGCGTGGGCCGAGCTGCTGACCGATCTGCCGGCGCTCCAGCGCGTCTTCGAGGGCAGCGGCCTGTCGAGCGAGGAGCTCGAGAGCGCGCACCGCTGGTGCACCCGCAAGTGCCCGATGGTGCTGGCCAGCCAGGAGGAGAACCTCGCCAAGGAGCGCGAGGGGCGTCGCCGGCAGCGCGGCAAGGCCCCGCGCGAGGACTTCGATCAGCGCGCCCGCCGCGACGACCGCACGATGGGGATCGACGGCGAGGAGGAGGAGGAGCCGGCGCTGCTCGACCGCGAGGACGACACGCTGCTGCTCCGCCTGGTGCAGCGCCTCTGGGGCCCGCTGATGCGCGGCAAAGAGCGCCTCGCCTACGAGCACGTGCTGGTCGACGAGGCGCAGGATCTCTCGCCGGTCGAGCTGGCGGTCGTCGTCGAGACCGCGAGCCGCCACCAGTCGATCACCCTCGCCGGCGACGTGGCCCAGCGGCTGATGATGGACAACGGGTTCACCGGCTGGAAGGACGTGCTCGGTCGCCTCGGGCTCGACCACGTCGAGGTCGAGCCGCTGCGCATCACCTACCGGTCCACCGCCCAGATCATCGAGTTCGCGCGCGACGTGCTCGGGCCCCTCCGCAACGAGGAGGAGAACGAGGCGCCGCGTCAGGGCGTGCCGGTCGAGCTCTTCGAGTTCGGTCACGGCGGCGAGGCGGTCGCCTTCCTCGGCGAGGCGCTGCGCGAGCTGATGGCGGCGGAGCCGCGCTGCTCGGTCGCGGTCATCGCGCGCTACCCCGAGCAGGCCGACCTCTACTACCAGGGCCTCGTCAACGCCGAGGTGCCGTTCATCCGGCGCATCGCGCGCCAGGACTTCCCGTTCAAGCCGGGCATCGACGTCACCGACGTGCGCCAGGTGAAGGGCCTCGAGTTCGACTACGTGGTGCTGCTCGAGGTGAGCGCCGCGAGCTACCCCGAGGACGACGAGGCGCGCCACCTGCTGCACATCGCCGCCACCCGCGCCGCCCACCAGCTGTGGGTGGCCTCGACCGGGCAGCCCTCGCCGCTGCTCCCGGACGCCCTCCTCGACCGCATGTGAGCGCGCTCGCCGAGAGCCGCCTCCGGCGCTTCCCGCCGCTGGAGCCCGCGCGCATCCTCTACGAGGACGGTGACGTGATCGCGCTCGACGCGCCTGAGGGCGTGCCGAGCCAGTCCGCCGATCCGGAGCACCCCGACGACCTCGTGCACCGCCTGAAGCGCTTCCTCGCGGATCGCGACGGCGGCGAGCCCTACGTCGGGAGCCATCAGCGGCTCGACCAGGACACCTCGGGGGTGATCCTCTACGCGCTCGATCGACGGGCCAACAAGAGCCTCGCGTCGCAGTTCGAGGGCCGCACGGTGGAGAAGGCGTACGTCGCGGTGGTGGAGGGCTGGCGCGGCGGCGGCAAGCGCCTCGAGCACCGGCTGGTGCGCGGCAAGGACGGCACCACGGTCGTCGCCGATCGGCGTGACCGACGCGCCAAGCGCGCGGTGACCCATGTGGAGGTGCTCGAGCGCGCCGGCGCGCGCGCCCTGCTCTCGCTCCGCATCGAGACCGGGCGCACGCACCAGATCCGGGCGCAGCTGGCGGCGGCCGGCGCGCCGGTGCTCGGCGACCGGCTGTACGGCGGCGCCCGCGCCTCGCGCCTGATGCTGCACGCGTCGCGGCTCTCGCTCTCGCACCCGGTGACCGGCGCGCCGCTGGTCGTCGAGGCGCCCACGCCCCCCGCCTTCGTCCGCGCGCTGCGCGGCGAGACGAGCGACGCGGCGCCCGCGGCCCTCGAACGCGCGAAGCAGCGACGCTGGGGCCTCGCCCACCGCGACGACGTGACGGCGTTCCGCCTGCTCAACGAAGGCGGCGACGGGCTCCCCGGGCTCGCGGTCGACGTCTACGACGACTGGGCGGTGGTCCACGTCTATCGGGACGACGCGCCGCTCGACGCGCTCCTCGAGGCGCTCGACTTCCGCGGCGTCTACCTCAAGCGCCGACCCAAGCAGGCCAACGTGATCGTGGACGGCCGCGACGATCGCTTCGCGCCGAGCGCCCCGGTCCGCGGCGAGCCGGCGCCGGACCCGCTCGTGATCCGGGAGCACGGCGTGCCCTACGCGGTCCGCCTCGGTGAGGGGCTGAGCACCGGCATCTTCCTCGACCAGCGCGACAACCGCGCCCGCGTCCGCGCTCTCGCGCCCGGCAAGCGCGTGCTCAACCTCTTCAGCTACACCTGCCCCTTCTCCATCGCCGCGGCGCACGCGGGGGCGTCGGCGACGGTGAGCGTCGACGCGTCCGCCCGCCTGCTCGAGCTCGGTCGCGAGGGCATGCGGCTCGCCGGATGTGACGGAGAGCAGCACTCTTTCTTGCAGGCCGACTGCTTCGAGGCCCTCGACGGATTCGCCGCGCGCGGCGAGACGTTCGATCTGATCTGCTGCGATCCGCCTACGTACAGCCGCACGAGGGCGAGCCGGTGGACGAGCGGCACCGACTGGATCGGGCTCGGCGCCGCCTGCCTGCGGGTGCTCGCGCCGGGGGGACACCTGATCGCGTGCAGCAACGACCGGCGCCTCTCGCAGAACAAGCTGCGGAGGTACATGCACGAGGCCTCGCGGGGGGCGGGGGTGCGGGTGGCACGGATGAAGGACCTTCCTTGTCCGCCCGACTTTCCGCCGCCGGTCGGCCGGCCCGCGCATCTGAAGAGTTTGCTGCTCACCGTCGATTGATCCGCGGGCGGTCCCCGACTGTGCCCGACCGGTCCGGCTGAGACCTGCTGCTTCGGGGACCATTGTATTCGTTCATCGAGCTCGGCAACCCAGGCGGCCGCCGAGGCCCGCCCCATTCGTTCATCGAGCTCGGGAGCGGGGGCGGCTGCGGCAGCGGCGGGGGCGGCAACGGGGGCGGCAGCGGGGGCGGAGGCGGCAGCGGGGGCGGCTGCGGG
>JAYZQJ010000086.1:0-36093 GCA_036149055.1 Myxococcota bacterium
CGACCGCGCGCTTCATGTCGCGGTCGAGCGGCTGGGGGAGCCAGCTGCAGAGCTCAGCCACGCTCTCGATCCATCCCGAAGACGACGAACGTGAGGTTCGGCACCTTCTTGCGGTGGATCGCGTGGGCGATCTCGGTGCGGAGCCGGCCCAGCTCCTGGACGAGGCGACGCTGCACCTCGTCCGGATCGCCCGGCGCCTCGACCTGAACCGCGAGGCGGCTCTGATCGGGGGCCGGGACGACGTCGAGCACGAACACGCTCAGCAGCGTGTCGTCGGTGGTGTCGGCCAGGGCGAAGCTCAGCGTCTCGCGCACCTGCGCGCAGAGCTGGGCCTCCTTGATGCTGGCGCGGCGGTCCGCGCTGGCGGAGAACAGATCATCGGGTCCGGGGAGCGCGTCGCGCCCCCGCTTTCGTCGTTTGCTCACGGGATCTCTCTGCGAAGAATGGGTCGCACGTGGTCACACCGACGGGCTCACGTAGGCGCGAGCGTCGGGGTGGGCGATGGAGAGCGATCCGCGGGACGCGCGGTCAGCGCGTGGGCGGAAGGCTCGGGCTGGTCGCAGAGAGCAGCATCGGGAGCCTCCAGATCGCCGACTCTGACGCCTCGCGGCGGCGATGACAAGGGTCACCTTCGATCGACGCCGCTTCGTCCGTTCGCTTCCCTGCGACGGTGTTAGGGTGAGGCAGATGTCGCGATGGGGCTCGGCGTTGATGTTCTGCGTGCTCGCCCTCTCCTCGGCCTCGGTGCGCGCGCAGCCCTCCCTCGAGCAGGCTCCGCTCGACGAGGCCGAGCGGCTGATCGTGGAGGAGGCGAGCTTCGAGGCCGCGCTCGACCAGCTGGCCGTCGTCGCGCGCGAAGGCGAGCTGGACCGTGAGGGCGCCGTCCGGCTGCTCGCGCTCCGGGCGGTGGTCGAGCTCGCGCTCGAGCGAGGCGACGCGGCGGGCCGCTCGCTCCGGCAGCTCCACCAGCTCGACCCCGCGCACGCCTTCCCTCGCTGGGTGCCCCCCCGCGTCCGCGACGCCTTCGCCGCCGTGGCCGAGGCGCCGCCCCCTGCCCTCGGGGTGAGCGCGGTCGCCGGACACGAGGGCGAGGTCGTCCAGGTGGTCGTGGCGGTCGAGGGAGACGCGCACGGCCTGGTGGAGCGGGTCCGCATCCACGCGCGGCCGCCCGAGGGCGAGTGGGTGACCCACCTCGGCCACACGCTCGAGGTCCGCGCGGAGGCGCTCTCCTACTACGTCGAGGTCCTCGGCCCGGGCGGCGCCGTGCTCGTCGCCGACGGCTCGCGCGAGGCCCCGCGCCGGGTGCTGCCGCCCGCGGTGCCGGCCCCCGAGGTCCTCGAGATCACCTCGGCTCCGCCTCCGCCGGAGGGCTCGGACGACGCGCTCGTCTGGGGCCTGGTCGGCGGCGGCGTGCTCGTGCTCGCGGCGGTGGTGACGGTGATCGTGGTGCTGGCCACGACCCCGCCGCCGCAGACGGACTTCGGCGCGCTCGACCCGGGGTGGCCGTGAGCGCGTCCGCGCCCCAGCCCGAGCGGGTCGAGACCGGGGAGTGGATCGGCCGCTACCGCCTCTGCTTCGAGATCGCGACCGGCGGCATGGCCACCGTCTACCTCGCGCGCTCCGAGGGGCCCGGCGGCTTCGAGAAGCTCGTCGCGCTCAAGCGCGTGCGGCAGGCCTACAGCGAGGAGCAGGAGTTCGTCGACATGTTCCTCGACGAGGCGCGCATCGCCTCGAAGATCTCGCACGCCAACGTCTGCCAGGTCTTCGACTTCGGCGAGGCCGACGGCGCGCACTACATCACGATGGAGTACCTCAGCGGCGCGCCCCTCTCGCGCGTGCGCGCGCGCCTGACCGAGTCGCTCACCCCGCAGCAGGATCGGCTCGCGCCGTGGGCGATCGCGGCCGTGCTGGCGGGGGTGGCCGAGGGCCTGCACGCCGCGCACGAGCTGCGGGGCGAGGACCAGGAGCCCCTCCACGTCGTGCACCGCGACGTCTCTCCGCAGAACATCTTCCTGACGTACGACGGCGTCGGCAAGGTGCTCGACTTCGGGGTGGCGTCGGCTCGGAACCGCCTGCACAAGACCACGAGCGGCACGGTCAAGGGCAAGCACGGGTACATGGCCCCCGAGCAGCTCACCGCGCTGCCCATCGACCGCCGCACGGACGTCTGGGCCCTGGGCGTGGTGCTCTGGGAGATGCTCGCGCGGCGCCCGCTGTTCCGCGGCCGCAACGAGAGCGAGACCCTCTACGCGGTCGTGAACGGGACGGTGCCGCCGCCCTCGGAGGTGCGCGACGGGGTGCCGCCGGCGCTCGAGGAGGTGGCGATGGCCGCGCTCCAGCGCGAGCCGGAGGATCGCTACGCCTCCGCCCGCGAGATGGGCCGCGCGCTCCGGCGCGCGCTCGCGTCGCACGGAGAGCCGGTGGGCCCGGCGGAGATCGCGGAGTGGATGCAGGAGCTGTTCGCGGTCGATCGCGAGCGAGAGCTCGAGATGATCGAGACCGCCCGGCGACACGCCGAGCCTCGCCCCCTGCGCGAGCGGACCGGGGCCATCACCGTCACCCGCTCGACCGGCGGCGTCGCGGCGCCGCCTCCGCCGACGGGCGGATCCCGGGCGCCCCTGCTGCCGCTCGCGCTGCTCGTCGTCGCGCTCCTCGCCGTCGCGGCGTGGTGGCTGACCCGACCCTCGACGACGCCGACCGACGCGCGCGCCGAGGCGCCGAGCGCGGCTCCTTCATCCCCCTCGCCGCCTGCCCTCCCGGAGATCGAAACGCCCGAGGTCGCGGAACCGCAGGTCCCGGCGCCCGAGCCGACGCTGGCCGCACCGGAAACCGAGCCGGCGCCGGAGCCCGAGGTCGCGCCTCCCGCGGAGCGACCGACGCGGCGACCTCCGCCCCGTCCGGCGCCGCCGCCCGAGGACGGCACGGTCAACCTCGCCGCGCGCGGCGGCTGGGCCGAGGTCTACGAAGGCGGGCGCCTGCTCGGCCAGACGCCGTTCCGGGTGACGCTCCCGGCGGGCACCCACCGGCTGCGGCTGCTGCCCTTCGGCGAGGAGCCGGCGATCGCGCTGGAGCTCGAGGTGCGCGCCGGCGAGGTCACCCGCCGGGTCGTTCAGATCGATCCCCCGGTGAGCGACGTCCGCCCCAGCGAGTAGCCGAACCCCGGGGGCGCGCCGTCGGGTGGGCCGACCTCCACCAGGAGGATCGTCGGCAGCGAGTCGGCGCGGGCGCCTCCGTAGACACGCACGACTCCCTGCCCGCCAGCCGCGTCGGGGGCGCCGATCGCCAGGTCCCGCCCGTTCTCGCCGCGGAAGTCGCCCACGCTCGCGACCGCGACGCCGAAGCCCGCGCCTCGCTCGGCGGGGGGCAGCTGGTAATCGGTCACGGCCCCGATCCCCTCGGCCTCCCCGGGCGCCGTCGCCATGAGCACCGCGCGCCCCGTGCCCGCCCCGGGCGCGCCGAGCAGGACGTCGCCGCGCCCGTCGAAGTCGGCGTCCGCGCCGATCGTCAGCGCCGCGCCGGCGCGCGCGCCGCCCACGTCCACCGGCGGCGGGAGGAAGACCACCGACGGATCCCCCGGCCCGCCGCGCACCAGCCCCAGCCGCCCGACGTCCTCCACGTCGGCCGAGTCGTATTCGGGCTCCGACACCACGAGGTCACCGAAGCCGTCGCCGTCGACGTCGCCCGCGTAGACCACCGCGAGCCCGAAGCCGGCGCCGGGCGAGCGCTCCGAGGCCTCGATGGGCGTGCCGCCGGTCCTCGGCTCACGGACGAAGGGCCCCCGGAACAGATGCAGCCGCTCCTCGCCCGGCGACGCGATCACGACGTCGACGTGGCCGTCGGCGTCGAAGTCGCCCGCGGTGTCGAGCGCCGCGCCCGCGCGCGCCGAGGCGCCCTGCCCTTCGATCGTGAGGGGCGTGGGCGGCGCGAGCGCCGCGCGAGCGCCGCCCCAGAGCACGTACGCGCGCCCGCCGCCGGCCTCCTCGGGCGCGCCGATCAGGACGTCGACGTGGCCATCGAGATCGAGGTCGCCCGCCACCGCGACCGCCGCCCCGAAGCGGCTCCCGGCCGGGCCCTCCACCACCGCGGGGTCACGGCCGCCGAAGCCACGCTCGGCGCCGAACCATGCGTAGACCCGGTCGAGGCCCGGCGCGCCGACCACGAGATCCGCGAAGCCGTCCGCGTCGACGTCGGCGACCGCGATCGACGCGCCGTAGCCGTCACCGGGCGCCGAGTCGGGAGACGGCACCTCGAAGACGCCGACCGCGGTGCCCATCGGGTCGGAGAAGCGGACGAACACCGAGCCCGCGCGCGCCGCGTCCCCCCGCGCGCCGACCGACAGATCGCCGAGCCCGTTCCCGTCGAGGTCGCACCAGGTCCGGCCCACCTCGACGTACCACCAGGCCGAGTACGGCGAGCAGCCCGCGGCGTTGCAGGCCCGGACCCGCCAGTAGTAGCGCAGCCCCACCGGCTCCATCGTGCCCGAGGGGAGCCCGGCGCTCGGGGTGTAGGCCGGATCGATCGTCTGGAAGGGCAGCGAGTCGACCTCGCAGCTGGAGATCGCGCCAGGCTCGCATTCGGTGGTGAGCTGGATCTCGTAGCTGGCCGTCGACGCGACGCGCGTCCATCGGAAGGTCGGCCGGTCGTGCTGCACGGTCCGGACGCTCCCCGAGTGCGCGCCCGGGAGCGGCGAGAGCGGCGTGGGCGCCGCCGGGACGTCGGTGATGCCGGCGTCGCCCAGGGGCATGCAGCGCCCCTCGTCGCACAGGCCGCTGCAGAACGACGTGGGCGTGACCCGATCCTCGGCGCGCAGGCGCAGCTCGAGCGGCTCGGAGGCCTGCCGCGGCAGGCGCTCCTCGACGCAGCGATCCATGAAGTGGCGGCAGCCGTCGTCGCCCGCGCGCACCCGGAAGCCGTACAGGCCGGGCTCGAGCGGCGCCGGATCGGGGCCCGTCTCCCCGCGCGCCACCTCGGCCGAGAAGACGACCGCGCCCCCGCAGCCGCCCTCGTGAATGTCCACCTGGAGCGAGCGCGCCTGCTCCCGGTCGGTCGGGTCGTCGTAGGCGACACGCCACGCGTCCGCGCGCCGGTCCGTGCAGCCGCCCTGCACGGCGGCCACGACGATCAGGAGCGGAGCGGCGAGACGGCAGACCACGCGGGCTGATCATACGGACGCGGGCTCAGCGGATCGAGACCCTCTCGATGGCCGTGAGCCCGGGGAACTCGGCGTCGAGGTAGGCGTTGCCTTCCGTCTGGATGCGCGGCTGCTGCGGCCGCTCCCCGTGCTCCGCGTTGATCGCGTCGACCACGTCCATCCCCTCGATGACCTCGCCGAACGGCGCGAAGCCCATCGAGTCCAGGGCGGAGTTGTCCGCGTAGTTGAGGAAGAGCTGGGTCGTGCGGGTGTTCGGCCCCGCGGTCGCGAAGGTGAGGCGGCCGCGCGTGTTCTCGGCCATGACCGGGTCGTCGGCGATGGTGCGGTCGCGCCAGGTGGCGTTGGTCGCCGGATCGCCCGAGAGCCCGAACTGAGCCACGAACCCGGGGATCACGCGGAAGAACCGGGTGTCGTCGTAGAAGCCGGCCTCCACCAGCTCCCGGAACCGGGCCGCCCCCCGCGGCGCCCACTCCGGGTGGACCTCCACCGCGAAGGTCCCCGCGCTGGTCTCGAAGTCCACCACGAACGTGTCGGCCGCCGGACCGGCGTCGCCGGCGGGCGGGTCGCCTCCGTCGCAAGCGACGAGGCAGAGAGCGAGCATGAAGGCGAAGCGACGCATCCGCGAACCGTAGCAGGGCCCGAAGGAAGCAGCCCCCGCGTCCGACGACGGCCACACCGGACACGAGACGTGCGCAATCGTCGTGTCCACTCTAGCATCGGTGCATGCGCCGCCACGTCAGCTCGCTCGCCTTGCTGCTCTGCGCCGGGTGCTTCAACGCGCACCCGATCGACGAAGGCAGCTCCGGGACGCGGCTCGAGCTGATCGCGTGGGAGCCCGAGGACGGGACCGGGATCCACGCGACCTCGTTCTTCGATCGCGAGCTCGGGGTCGAGTGCCGCTACAGTGCGGAGACGGCGACGGGACGATATCGCTGCCGGCCCCGGCCGATGACACAGCTCCTCTTCCTCGACTCCGGGTGCCGCGAGACGGTGACGCCTTCCTGCCTCGCGGAGGCGCACGCCATGGTGAGCGCCTGGCGGCGCGCCGGACCGAGCCCGGGGTGCGGCGTCCCCGCCCCACACTACGTGGCCAGCTACCGAGTCGGCGAGAGCGTCACGGCGGCGCGCACGTGGCGGCTGGGCATCGACGGAGCCTGCGAGGAGACCGACGGTTCGTTCACCGATCTCGTCCGGCTCTCGGAGCTTCCCGACGAGATGTTCGTCGCGGCCGAAGAGAGCGTCCGCCCACGCGACGACGACGAACGCCTCGGAGACTGGATCGTGACCGGAGAAGATGGCTCCGAGTGGCGCCTGGGAGACTACGATCACGAGCTGGGGGCGGCGTGCTTCGGGGTGCTGGGAACCGGCCCCATCCCTTGCATCGTGGGCGTCTCGAGCCCTCGGGTCGTGTCCGGCTCGTGCGGAGAGCTCTATGGCTGGATCGCGTCAGGGACCTCGGAGTGTCCGGCGAGGCCTCCCACGCTGTTCCATCGCGCCGACGACGGTTCCTGCGGAGGGCCGGGAGAGGTGCACGTCTTCCGCGCGAGCGCGCCGCTCTCGGCCGACGAAGCGGAGGCATGCATCGCCGAGCCGCGGCCGCCCGGCTCCTACGTGACCTTGAACCCCGCGGACGACGCGGTCGCGTGGCTCCCGAACGAGGCGCGGGGAACCGGGCGACTGCGGGCGTTCGCGGGCCGGCCTTCCTCCGTCACGTACCTCAGTCGCTTCGGGCTGTACCTCGACACCGAGCTGAACATCGAGTGCAACCCCGACGCGCTCCACGGGGTGATGCGCTGCCTCCCCTCGGCAGCCGTCGGCACGTCGTATCTCTACGAGGATCCCGGCTGCACACTCCCCGCCGTCTACCTCCATGAGGAGACCGGGTGCTCCCGCTTCGCGTATGCACTGCAGGACGAGGACGACGGAGACACGTGCACCGACTACCAAGCCCGGCAGTACTACCGCGTCGGTTCACGCCTCGAGCGAGCCTACGAGGCGTCGAGTGGCGGCTGCGAAGAGTGGGTTCCGCCCTCGCCGGAAGCGTACGCCGCGCGCCTCGAGGCGGTCCCCGACGAGACCTTCGCCCGTTTTCGACGCCGGTGAGCCCGGGACACGAAACGTGCGCAATCGTCGTGGCTGCCCTAGCATCGAGGCATGCGCCGCCACGTCAGCTCGTTCGCCTTGCTGCTCTGCACCGGGTGCTTCAACACGCACCCGATCGACGAGGGCAGCTCCGGGACGCGACTCGAGCTGATCGCGTGGGAGCCCGAGGACGGGACCGGGATCCACGCGACCTCGTTCTTCGATCGCGAGCTCGGGGTCGAGTGCGTCTGGTGGTACGACCTCGACGCCGAAACGTGGCGATGCCTGCCGCGCCCGTCCGGGCGGCTCGTGTTCCTCGACGCCGACTGCGGTCAGGCCGCGGCTCACGGCTGCGCGGCGGGAGACGCCCCGTTCTTCACCGGTCGCCGGTTCGAAGCCCGCACGAACGAGTGCGGGGGCTCCTTCGGGTATGCGCCTTCGCTCCCCTTCCGGACCGGAGCGCGGCGAACGGTGGACCGCGTCTTCGAGCGCGATCCCGAGGGCGAATGCGTGGCGGGCGCGACCGGTCCCCTGGAGGTGGTCGAGCTGGAGCCGATGCCGAACGACGCCTTCGTGAGTGGCGCGCCACGGCCGAGGCCGCGGGACGGCGATGACCGCATCGGAGAGGTCGTGCTCGCCGGGGACGACGGCTCGGAGCTCTGGATGGGCCACTACGATCACGAGCGGGGCGCCGCTTGTGCCATGCTCATTGCCTCCGGCCGCTTCCCATGCGTCCCTGAGACCTCGGGCAACACCACGGGCCCCACGCGCTGCGGCGAAGCGTTCGGCGTGACGTACGAAGCGCGCCCGGAGTGCGGGCGCGAGCCTCCGCAGCTCGCCGTCGAGACCGAGTACGACGCCTGCGGCCGCGCGGTCGACGCGCGCGTCTACCGACACGGCGCGCGTCTCTCCGAGGCTAGAGTCGAGGCCTGCATCGACCGGCCCACCGAGCACATCTACACCGAGCTGATCGATGCGACCGACGAGGTCGCCTGGCTCGAGAACGAGGCCGAGGGCACGGGGCGCCTCCGCGCGCTCCCGGACCGCCCGCGCTACGTCGAGTCTTGGAGCCTGGGAACCCTGGGCAGCCACTTCGACACCGAGCTCGGCGAGGAGTGCAGCCCCGTGGTGGTGAACGGCGTGATGCGCTGCCTCCCGGTGCTCGCGCGCGCGATGGATGAAGACGACCTCTTCGCCGACGCGGCGTGCAGCGAGCCGGCGCTCGGCGCCCGAGACGCCTCGTGCAGCGCCTGGACGTACGTCGCGCGCTCCGACACCGACGGGCCGTGCCTCGACTGGTCGGGTCGCGACTACTACCGCATCGGCGAGCGCCTCGACGTCGCCTATCGTCGCGATGACACGGGGGCCTGCGTGGTCTGGGAGGCGGACGGGCCGGGCGAGCGCGACCACGGCGCGTTCCGGGTGGCGCCGGTGCCCGACGACACCTTCGTCGCGTTCCGCCGGCTCTGAAGGTGCTGGGCGCATGCCCCTCCGGAGGCCGAGCCGTCAGCGAAACGCGCCGCCGCCGCCGCCGCGCGGCGCGCCGAGCGCCTCGAGCAACCGGACGGCCGCCCGCGCCTCGTCGTCGGACGGCGCGCCCGGCCAGATGACCTCGACGACTTCACCGTCGCCCCGGAGCGCGGCGTCTCCGAGCCCCTCGGTCTGCGGGGTGCGCGCCGGATCACACAGCCCGGGCGGCAGCGCGGAGAGCGCGTCGGCGTCGAGCCGGAGCCGGAACGGCGCGCACGGGACCCGCGCGGGCACGGACGCGACGAAGGCCCAGACGCCATCGCGCTCCTCGATGGCGAGCCACACCTGGATGGCGCCGCGCTGCACGCGGAGCTGGCCGGCGTCGAGGCGGCCATCGAGCGCGTCCGCCAGCCGCGTCAGCTCCGAGAGCCCGCGCCCGGCCATGCGCTGCGCGAGCTCGACCGCCTCGACCAGCACGCCCGCCTCGTCTTCGTTCAACGGCCACGACAGCTCCAGCTCGCGGCCGTTCGCGCGCACGGTGAGCAGCCGCGGGAAGGCAGCAATCCGCTCCCGCGCCTCGTCGTCGAGGACCGTCGCCGCCTGCGCGGTGTCGTCGGCCCAGAAGCCCGCCGGGAGGTCCTTGCCGTTGCCGAGCATGCGCCAGCGCAGCTCGAAGCGCGGGCCGTGGCCGAGCGCGTAGCGACACCGGACCGTCGTCGAGACGACCTTGGAGCTCACGCTCGCGACGGCGCGCGACTCCCCGGGCGCGATCAGCCGGAGCACCCGGACTCCGGCCCGGTCCAGCACCTCCAGCTCACCGCCGAGGCGGGCGGCGGCGTCGTTCCAGGCGCGCTCGAGCGCGGCCAGCGCCGCGTCGCCTCGGAGGACGGATCGCCCGATGAGGCCGCCGAACAGGCCGATGACCCCCAGGACGAGCAAGAACATCATCTCCACGCGGCGAGTGTATCCTGCACGCGTGCCGACGCCGGCCACCTCTCGATCGCGGCAGACGATGCGCAGCAAGCTGGTGCCGCTCGCGCTCGCGTACGCCGCGCGACGCGGGGTGGAGGTCGACGCGGTCGCGCGCGAGCTCGACGTGCCCGAGGGGCTGCGCACGCCCGAGGCCTGGTCGATGGACGCGCCCGCGCTCCCGATCGACCGGGTGGAGGCGCTGCTCGACCGACTGGCGAACGCGCTCGGCGACCCCGGCTTCGGCGAGGCGCTGGCGCGGTCGCTGCCTCGCGGCGCGTACGGGGTCGTCGAGCTCGCGGCGCGCGCGGCCCCGACGCTGGGCGAGGCGGCCGAGCGCCTCGTTCGCTATCAGCGCGTCATCAACGACGCCGTCGTCTACGCGGTCGAGGAGGACGGCGACCACCTGATCGTCTCGCACCACGTGCCGGGCCGGCCCGACGCGGTGGGCCGCCACACCAACCGCTTCACGGTGACGCTGATCGCGCGGCTCTTCGCCGAGCTCGGCGGCGACGACGTGCGGCCGACGGAGGTCGAGCTGGCCCACGTCGATCCGGCCCCGGACATGACCGAGCTGCCCCGCGTGCGCCACGGCGCGGGCCGCAACGCGCTCGTCTATCCCGCGGCGGTGAGGACCCGGCCGGTGAAGGCCGCCGACCCGGCGCTGCTGGAGGTGCTGGACGGCTACGCCCGGCTGCTGCTGCCCGAGGACGAGCCGAGCCCGGGCTGGAGCGGCCGCGCGACCGCGCATCTCCGCGGCGCGCTCTCCGGAGGCCCGCCGAGCCTGGCGGAGACCGCGCGACACCTCGGGACGACCGGACGTAACCTGCAGAGGCAGCTCGCCTCCGAGGGCACCAGCCACTCGGGGCTCGTCGAGGCGGTCCGGGAGGCCGAGGCGCGCCGCCTCCTGGCCGACACCGACCTCACGCTGGGCGAGGTGACCTTCCTCCTGGGCTACTCCCACCCGCGCGCGCTCGTCCGGGCGTTCCGCCGCTGGACCGGCCAGAGCCCCCAGCGCTGGCGCCGCGCGCTCGGCTGACGGCACCCGCGGTCCATCTTCGTGGCACGCGCGGTCACTGCGCGGGCGCCGCCCGGGATCCACGGTGGGCGCGGGAGGAAGACATGGAGCTCTCGAAGCGACACGCAGTCATCACCGGCGCCTCGGCGGGCATCGGCGCCGCCCTCGCGAAGGCGCTCGCGGCCCGCGGCGCGCGGGTCACCCTGGTCGCCCGTCGCCGCGCCGCCCTCGAGTCGGTGGCGGCCGAGATCCACGCTCGCGGCGGCGCGGCCGATATCGTCGTCGCCGACCTCGTCGCCGATCCGACCGGGTGGCTGAGCGCGGTCGAGCGACCGATCGACGTGCTGGTGAACAACGCGGGCGTGCAGGTCATCGCGCCGACCGCGGAGGTGGACCCGGACGCGGGCGAGCGGTCGCTGGCCCTGAACCTCGGCACGCCGCTCCGCCTGATCCGGCGCCTGCTCCCGGGCATGCTCGCGCGCGGCGAAGGCACGATCGTCAACGTCGCCTCCGTGGCGTCGATCGCGCCGACCCCGGGCATGACCTACTACAACGCCGGCAAGTGCGGCCTCGCCGGCGCGTCCGAGGCGCTCCGCGGCGAGCTCCGCGCCACCGGCGTCCGGGTCCTCACCGTCTACCCCGGCCTGATCGACACCGACATGGCCACCGCCGGCTTCGCCGCCTACGAGTCCTCGCTCGCGCTGCGCGCCCAGCCGATCGGCCGCCCGGACGTGCTCGCCGCCCACGTCGTCCGCGCCGTCGAGCGCGACCGAGCCCGCGTCGTCTACCCGCGCTTCAACCTGCTCGCCCGCTGGTTTCCCAACGTCACCCGCTGGGTCCTGGACCGCCTCGCGCCCGCGGTCCGCGCGGCGCCCGAAGCTCACGGGAGCGTCCAGAGCGCCAGCTCGGTCTCGCCGTCCCCGTAGCGCGCGGTCACCTGTGAGCCATCCCAGCGCTCGGGCGGGCCTCGCGGGGACATGGGCAGCGTGTCTCGCCCCCGGATGCGCCCGACCTTCGATCTGCGTCACCCGTCGCCCGAGGCGATCCTGGAGCGCCTCCGGCCGCTCGCCGACGCGCACCCTACGCTCTCGGGGGTGTTCTTCCGTCGGCACGCCGTCCTGCGGGTGCGAGACGAGGCGCGGCACTTCTGGTCGCCGCAGCTCGACCTGGAGGTGCGCCGGCCCGAGCCGGACGAAGACGACGAGGCGCCGCGGCTGCACGGGCGCTTCTCTCCGCACCCGCACGTCTGGACCCTGTTCATGGCGATCTACGGCGTGCTCGGCCTGCTCGGCCTGGCGGGGCTCATCGGGGGCCTCAGCCAGTGGACGCTGGGCATGACGCCGTGGGCGCTCCTCGGCGTGCCCGCCGCGCTGGCGCTCGGCGGGTTCGTCTACGGCGCGACCTTCATCGGTCAAGGGCTCGGCGCCGAGGAGATGTACGCCCTCCGCTCGCTGCTCGACGACGCCGCGGAGGAGGCCGGCGTCACGCCGGAGCGAACATCGCCGCGAGCATGTCCTGCATGATGAGGTTGCTCAGGCGCTGATCGGTCAGGACGTTCATGTTCTCGCCGCCGAGCGCGCGGCTGTAGCGGTCGAGGTAGACGAGCTGCTTGGTCACGAGCACGAGGTCGCGGGGCATGCGCAGCTGATGCTTCCGGCCGACGCGCATCATGTTCGGGATCAGCTCCTTCATCTTGCGGCCGTCGACGAGCGGCGCGTAGGCCTCGGTGAGGTCGCCGACGAACTCCTCGAAGTCGAGCTTCGACTCGTCGGTCACGCCCATCGCCAGCATCGCCCGGCCGACCCGCGCGAAGTCGCGGTCCTGGAAGCCGAGCACGTACTCGAGCACGTTCTTCTTCTGCGCCTCGGTGAAGGTGCCGACGATGCCGAAGTCGAGGTAGCCGATGCGCCCGTCCTTCAGGAGGAGGAAGTTCCCGGCGTGCACGTCGCCGTGGAAGAAGCCCTTGCAGATGAGGGTCTGGAACCAGGCGCGGATCCCGGTGAGCAGGCGCTCCTCGGCGTCGAACTCGCTCGCGAGGATCGACTCGGTGTCGTCGAGGCGCCAGCCGTCGAAGCGCTCCATGGTCAGCACGCGCGGGCCGCTGAGCTCGTCCTCGATGCGCGGCGCGGCGACGCTGTCGGTCCCCATCGCGCGCATCACCGCGTTGAACTCCCGCATGCGCTCGGCTTCGTTCCGGAAGTCGAGCTCCTCCACGAGGTTGGACTCGAAGTCCTCGATGACCGCGAGCGCGTTCGCCCGGCGCGCGTGCAGGCTGATCCGGTGGCCGACCCGGGCGAAGATGCGCATCAGGGCGATGTCCGCCGCCGCGAGGTCGCCGATGCCGGGGCGCTGCACCTTGACGACGACCTCCTCGCCGTCGTCGAGCACGGCCACGTGCACCTGCGCGATGCTGGCGGCCGCGATCGGGGCGCGCTCGATGCGCGCGAACCGCGCCGCGCCGCCGTCGAGCTCCTCTTCGAGGGTGCGCTCGACCTCGTCGTAGGAGAACGGCGGCACCCGGTCGAGGAGCTTGCGGAACTCCTCGCTGTAGCGCTCGGGGAAGAGCGCCTCGCCCGACGCGACGAGCTGGCCGAGCTTCACGTAGGTCGGCCCGAGCACCTCGAACGCGCGCCGGAAGGCGACCGGGCCGGTCAGCCGCTCGTAGCGCGCCCGCTGGCCGGTCAGCGCGAAGGCCAGCCAGCGCAGGCCGACGAGGTCGAAGAGGCGCAGGGCCACGAACCACACGAAGACCGCGCTCACGAGCGCGGCGCGCGAGAGCATGCGCCACGTGGACACCTCCGGCAGGCCCTTCGCCATCGTCTCTGCCTCCTCCTCGGCGCCCGCCGGCGCGATCCCGACCATCGTCGTCATGCTCGTCCCCTACTCCGCTCGCCAGGCCTCCATTTCAGCTCACATACGGTCTCGTATGCGGTTTCCGCCCGGGATCCGTCGGGCGAGCTGGCCTGGCTGAGATTTCACATACGAGCTCGTATGTGGCCTTGATGTGAGCCCTCCGGCCCCGTAAGTCAAGGCGTGGCCACGACGAAGACCGCGCGCGCCGAGGCGGCGGAGAAGACCCGCGAGCGCCTGATCGACGCCGCGACCGAGCTCTTCGCCCGGGAGGGGCTCGGCGGGCCGAGCCTGGACGCGATCTGCAAGCACGCCGGGTTCACCCGGGGCGCGTTCTACGTGCACTTCCAGAGCCGCGACGACCTGATCGTCGCCGTGGTCGAGAAGATCATGGGCGGCTTCATCGACGCCATCCTGGTGGCCGGCGAGGCGGGCGCGGACCTGGCGACGATCGTGCGCACCTTCGCCATCGCGGTGAAGACCGGCGCCTTCCCGTTCCGGGGCGAGGTCCGGCCCCACCAGGTCCTCGAGGCGTGCGCGCGCTCCCCGCAGCTCCACGCGACCTACCTCTCGCTGATCGAGGAGGCCCGCCGCCGGCTCGTGATCATCGTGCGCGACGGTCAGGAGACGGGCGCGGTGCGCACCGACCTGGACGCCGACGCGGTGGCGCAGCTGCTGCTGGCGCTCGTGCTCGGCACCGAGATCGCGACCGAGCTCGGCGTGCCCCACGACGCCTCCGCGGTGGCGGAGAACGTCTTGCGGATGATCAGTCCGTCACCGGCTTGACGAAGCGCTCGAGGATCGTCTTGGTCCCGAACGTCTTGAACTCGATCGTCAGCTTCCGCTCCTCGCCCTCGCCCTCGTGGCTGACGACGTCGCCCACGCCGTACTTGGCGTGCCGCACGCGCGCCGGCGGCGGCACCGAGGGGTGGCGGAAGACCACGCTCCCCTGACTCCCGCGCGCGAGCGAGGCGACGAGCTTCTCGACGAACTTCGGCTCGAAGACGTCCTGGTGCACGTCGAGCCGGCTCGCGAGGTACTCGCGCTGGCCGTCGTCGAGGCCCTCGGCGTGCGCCTCGAGCAGGTCGGCGTCCTTCTCCTCGAGCGCGATGTCGATGATCACGCGGTGGAGCCGCCGCTGGGCGAGCCGCTGCATGATCTTCTCGCGGAGCGCGGGCCAGGCCTTCTCCGGCGCGTGCTCGCGCAGCTCGCCGTAGGTCGAGAGCCCCGTGCGCTTGTGGAACCGACGCTCGAGCACCGCGAGCGCCTCTTCGTCGCGGTCGAGATCGCTCAGGCGCTGCGCGAGCCAGTGATCGCAGCTCGACTCCAGGCTGTCCTTGGTGACCACCTGCATGATCGCGATCGCCGCGTCGGTCTCGCCGGCCGCGTCGAGCATCTTCGCGATGTCGAGCGCCTCGAGGTGGCCGGGGCCGCCCTCCCCGCGCACCGCCTCGAGGGCCGCCTCCGCGGCCTCCCCGCTCCGCCCGACCTCGAGCAGCACCTCGACGAGCGTGTGGGTCGCGCCGAGGTCGCGGGCGAGCGAGACGTAGCGCTCCTCGTCGATGAGCCCCTTGCCGAAGTGGAGCATCGCGAACGCGTAGCGCATCGTGGTCCGGGCGCGCTCGTGCTTCTCCTCGAGGGCGGCGAGCAGCGCCTTGCGCGCCCGCTCGGTCATCGCCTCGGGATCGAAGTCGATGATGCGCACCGCGCCGGAGCGCTCCGCGAGCATCCACTCGCGCGTCTCGCGGTACTCGGGGTCGTCGTCGGGCGCCGCTTGCCAGGCGCGGAGCAGCGCGTGGCGCAGGGTGCGCTGGAGGGGCGCGAGCGCGGCCTCCCCCTCCTCGCTCACCGCGCGGACCGCCTTCTCGTAGCGGGAGAGCACCGCGCGGCAGGCGCGCATGACCGCGCCGGTGAGGCCGTCCTTCTCGCAGCGGTCGATCGCCCGGACCGAAGCCCAGAGCGCGTCGGCGAACGCGATGCCGTCGTCGAGCGGGAGGCGCTCGTCGATCTGCGCCTCGAGCGCCTCGAGGTCCGCCGGCGGGGGCAGGTCCATGGGCGCGTCCGGGATCGCGATCGCCGCGCGATCGGCCTCGCTCAGCGCGTCGAGCGCGAGGCCGTCCGGCGCCTCCCGCACCAGCACGTGCAGGCACCAGCGGGACCACACGCGGGTCTGCAGCCGATGATAGCTGCCGTCGTCTTCGCCCTCGTCCGCCGCGTCGGGGTCGACCGCGCGCAGCACCACGTGGGCCAGCCGCGCCGCGTCGTCCGCGTGCCCGTCGAGCGCGCGGGCGCGCGCCACGTGGGCGAGCGCTCTCATCGCGTCCTCGGTGCCGCCGTCGCGGAGCGTCTCCGCCGCCACGTCGTCGAGCCCACTCCATTCGCGCTCCTCGAAGCGCTTCCCCACCGCGTCGATGCTCAGCAAAGACCTCGCCTCCGCGGTAGAGCGTATCGCGAGCCACGCCGTTCGCGCGAGCCCCGCGATCTCCTCGCCGCCCGGGCAGGTCGCGAGGCGGCGTGGCATGATGCGCGCTCGTGCCCGTCGTCGTCCGGCTGCTGCACCTCGCCCGCCCGAAGGGGGCCTGGTTGATCGGGTGTCTCCCTCTGTTCGGCTTCGGCTACGGGCTCTGGGAGCGAGGCTCCACGGTGCACCCGTGGGTGGTGGCGCCGACGATCGCGCTGCTCTTCACCGCGTGGCTGCTCGGGCACGCGGGCTCGCTCTGGCTCAACGCGGTGCTCGACCGGGACGGTGGCGCGGTGCTGCTCGGGCGCGCGGTCCCGGTCCCCGCCATCGCCGGGCCCGCGGGCTACCTCGCGCTCGGCCTGTCCGTCGCGACCGCGGGCGCGCTCGGGCCGGTCGTCGGCGGCTGCTCGCTGGCGTGCGCCGCGCTGGCCATCCTCTACTCGCACCCGAAGGTGGCCTGGAAGGGCAGCGCGCTCGGCGGCCCCTTCGTCAACGCGGTGGGCTACGGCGTGCTCTCGCCGCTCGCCGGGTGGTGGGCGTCGGAGGCGCCGCTGACCTGGCGCGCCGTCGTGACCCTGGCGCTCACCGTCAGCTTCATGCTCGGCCTGTACTTCGCGGCGCAGGCGTTCCAGGGCGCCGAGGATCGCGAGCGCGGCTACCGCACGCTGGTGGTGACCCACGGCCCGCGCTGGACCCTGAGAGTGGCGCGCCTCCTGATCGGGGTCGCCGTCGTCGCGCTGCTCACCCTCTCCGCGCTCGGCGTGTATCCCCGCGCGCTGCTCGTGAGCCTGCCCGCCTGGATCTGGACCCACCGTCACCTCGCGCGCTGGGCCGCGCTCCCGAGCGGGGGCACCGGCCGGCACGCGGGGCAGCTGGTCGGCCGGCTCTCGGTCGGCGTGCTGCTGGTGCTCTTCGCGGTCTACGCGGCGCACTTCGGCGGCATGGCGCTCGGCGCGCCCCCCGGCGGCTGCGGGACCGCGATCGTGCCCGACGCGGCCGGGTGTCGAATCGCCAGCTCGGGTCACGCGCCCGGATAGGGTGAAAAGCTGCACGTGAACGGGCCGCGACACGCACACCGTGAACCGTGCGTGTGCGGCGCGCAGGGCGCACACGCCTCGGCGTGACGAAACGCGACGATGGACACGCGCGCAGGGCCCTTCGGCGCCTGGCACGGGGGCTGCGACGGGGTTGGGCATGCGACTCCAGACGATGAACGCGCTGCTCCTCGGGCTCACCCTCGCCGTGGGGTGCGGCGGCTCGGCCGCGAACGCACGTACGACCCCGGATGGGGACCCCGGCCCGCGGCGCGCCGCCTTCGACGAGACCGACGTCGATCGGGACGCGATGGTGAACGCGACGGAGTTCTATGGCGCCATCGAGGGCTTCTACGACGACTTCGACGCCAACCAGGACGGTCGCCTCGACCACGCCGAGACGGCGAACGGGCTCTACGAGGCCTGGGACCTGAACCGCGACGGCGCGGTGGACGAGTCCGAGCTCGGGCGCGCGGTCGTCGCGTGGTTCCCCGAGAGCATGGACGTCCGCTTCGATCGCTGGGACGAGAACAACGACGGCGAGCTCGACCGCGCCGAGCTGCACCACGGCCTCGAGCGGACCCGGGTCTTCGCCCACTACGACGGCGACGCCGACGGCTCGGTGACCGACCTCGAGCTCAGCGACGCGCTCTTCACCTACTGGGACGTCGACGGCGACGACGCGCTCGACGCCCTCGAGTGGCGCTTCGACTGATCGCCTGGAGTGAGAGATCCCGTTGTCGACAGCGACGACGGATCTAGCTTCTCCGGGCGGAGGACGATCTTGAGCGCGCAGCAGGCAGAGAACGAAGGCGGGGCGCGCCCGACCCGAAGCAGCCCCATCCGTGTCCTGATCATCGACGACGACTGGGACACCCTCGAGATGCTCTCTCTCACGCTCCGCAAACGCGGCATGGACGTCATGACCGCGAAGGACGGGCTGAAGGGGATCGAGGAGTCCAGGCGAGCCCGCTTCGACGTGGCCATCGTCGACCTCGGCCTCCCCCACCTGCACGGCCACCGGCTCGGCGAGACGCTGCGCACGAACGGCGACCGGCCGCGGCTGATCGCGCTCACCGGCGACGGCCGCGCGGAGGCCCGGGCGGAGTCGGAGCGCATCGGCTTCGACGCGCACTTCGTGAAGCCCGCGCCGATGACCGAGCTGATCGACCTGATCGAGCGCCTCGCGCTCTGATCGAGACACTGGACAGGCGAGCAGTGTCCGGCTAACTTCTGCCCCGGGGAGTGGGCGGAACGGGACGGATGAAGCTCGCCCGCAAGCTGAGGGTCCTCGCGGACGCCGCCAAGTACGACGCGAGCTGCGCGAGCAGCGGCGCCAAGGGGCGCGCCTCGGGCCCGGGGCTCGGCAACACGTCGAACGGGATCTGTCACTCCTACACGCCCGACGGCCGGTGCGTGTCGCTGCTCAAGATCCTGCTCACGAACTACTGCGTCTTCGACTGCCTGTACTGCGTCAACCGCAGCTCGAGCGACGTCGAGAGGGCCCGCTTCACGCCCGCCGAGGTCGTGCACCTCACGATCGAGATGTACCGGCGCAACTACATCGAGGGGCTCTTCCTCTCGAGCGGGGTGCTGAAGAGCCCGGACCACACGATGGCGGAGATGATCGAGGTCGCGCGCACCCTGCGGGTCGAGCGCGGCTTCGGCGGCTACATCCACCTCAAGACGGTGGCCGGCGCCTCCGACGCCGCGATCGCGGAGGCGGGGCGGTGGGCCGACCGGATCAGCTGCAACGTGGAGCTGCCGACGCGCGCCGACCTGGCGAAGCTCGCGCCCGAGAAGCGCGCCTCCGAGATCGACCGGGCGATGGCCGTGACGAAGACCCGGATCGACGAAGCGCGGGACCGCGGCGCGCGGCGCTTCGCGCCGGCCGGGCAGAGCACGCAGATGATCGTCGGCGCCACCCCCACCCGGGACGTCGACGTGCTGAAGACCGCCGACGATCTCTACGGCCGGCATCGCCTGCGCCGCGTCTACTACTCCGCCTACAGCCCGACCCCGCACGCCGACGGCGCCCTGCCGGTGGCCCGCCCCTCCCTCGTCCGCGAGCATCGGCTCTATCAGGCCGACTGGCTGCTGCGCTTCTACGGCTTCTCGGTCGACGAGCTGGTGGACGAGCGACGGCCCGACCTGCCGGACGACGTCGACCCGAAGCTCGCGTGGGCGCTGCGCAACCGGGCGCTGTTCCCGATCGACCCGATGCGGGCCGACCGGGAGACCCTCCTGCGCGTGCCGGGCCTCGGGACCCGCGGCGTGGACGCCATCCTGTCGGCGCGGCGACACCGCCGCCTCACCCTCGACGACCTGCGACGGCTGCGCGTCTCGGTGCGCAAGGTCCGGCCCTTCCTGGACCTCCCGGGCTCGGACGCGGCGCGATGGCTGGACCGGCTCGACCTCGACGCCCGGGTCACCGCGCCGCAGCAGCTCGAGCTCTTCTCCGCCCGGGCGAGCGCGCGGGACGGCCAGCTCTGATGCGGCGCGTGGTGATCGAGCGCGGACCCGAGGGTTGGCGCGCGCCGATCCGCGGGCTGCTCGACGAGGGCATCCCGCCGGAGCAGGTGCGCCTGACCGACGGCACCGACGCGGCCGGAGTGCTCGCGTTCGACGCGCCGACGGACGCCGCGCCTCGCCCCGGCGCGCGGGCCCCTCGCGCCTTCTTCGAGGCCGCCCGACGCGTCGCCTGCCACGCCGACCCCGACCGCTACGACCTCCTCTACCGGCTCGCCTGGCGCCTCACCCACGGCGCGCAGGGGCTGCTCTCGGACCGGGCCGACCCGGACGTCGCGCGGCTGCGCGCCCTGGACGCCGCGGTGCGGCGAGACGCGCACAAGACGACGGCGTTCGTCCGCTTCCGCGCGCTCGCCGACGGCTCCTTCGCCGCCTGGCACGGCGCCGAGCACGACGTCTTGCGCCTCGTCGGGCCCTTCTTCGCCGACCGCTTCAGCGACATGCGATGGATGATCGTGACTCCGCGCGAGTCGGCCGCGTTCGACGGCGAGGCCGTCCGGTACGGCGAGGGGAGCGCGCGACGGGACGCGGGCGTGCCCGACGCGGACGCGATGGACGAGACGTGGCGGGCCTACTACGCGTCGATCTTCAACCCGGCGCGCGTGAACCCGAAGGCGATGCGCACCGAGATGCCGATCAAGCACTGGCGCACCCTGCCCGAGGCGGCGCTGATCCCGGAGCTGGTGCGCACCGCCCGCGAGAGCGCCCGCCGCATGCAGGTCGCCGGGCCGCCGGACGCGCGCGCGGCGGCGGAGCGCGCGGACAGCCTCGAGGCGCTCGCCGAGGGCCTGCGGAGCTGCGAGGCGTGCGCGCTCTGCCGGGCGGCGACCCAGGCGGTTCCCGGCGTCGGCTCCGTCGGATCCGTGATGCTGATCGGCGAGCAGCCCGGCGACGAGGAGGATCTCGCCGGGCGCCCCTTCGTCGGCCCGGCGGGGGGCGTGCTCGACGCGGCGCTGCGGGACGCAGGCGTGCCCCGCGCGGCGCTCCGGCTGACGAACGCGGTGAAGCACTTCCGGTTCACCCGGCGCGGCAAGAGGCGCCTGCACCAGCGGCCCACGCTCGAGCACGTGCGCGCGTGTCGCCCCTGGCTGCTGCGCGAGATCGAGCTCGCGGCGCCGCGGGTGATCGTGACGCTCGGGCTCACGCCGACCCGCGCCCTGCTCGGCCAGACGGTGCGCTTCGACGCGGTCCGCGGCCAGGTCCTCGAGAGCGAGCTGGGCCCGAGGCTGCTGCCCACCTGGCATCCGGCGGCGGCCCTGCGCGCGAGCGATCCGGCCGAGCGCGCGCGGATCGAGCGAGAGCTCCGCGACGCGCTCGCCCGGGCCTACGCGATGACGTCGTCGAGCACCGCCTCGGCCGCGTCACCGAGCACGTCCTCCTGAAGCGCGACGCTGCTCTTCATGAAGAAGCGACCCAGCTCGCGGTTCAGGAGGTGCGTCGCGGCGAGCTCCATCGCGTCGCGCTCGCTCGAGGCGCCCTCGGCGTAGAGGATGCGCTCCTCTCCCTTGGCCCCCAGGCCGTGGGTCTCGCCGAGCAAGCGCGTGAAGTAGGTGCGCGTCGACTCCTTGTAGCGGGGCGCGTGGCCGGCGCAGATCACGACGAGCAGCCGCTCCCAGGTGTCCTCGTCCCAGCCCTCCGTCCAGGTCTCGACCGTCTCGTCGAGGCGCTCGAGGTAGGCGCGGGTCCCGTTCATGATGACCGCCCCCATCGACGCCTGGGTCTCGGACGCGAAGCGCGAGAGCCGGTCGAGCGTGACGTTCCCCTGCTCCGTCACCTCCTCGAGGAGCTCGACGCAGCAGTCGACGAGCGCCGCCTCCTCGCCCTCGAGCGCCTCCTCCCGCAGCTCGTCGGCCAGCGCGCGCGCGTGCCGGAGCGTCTCGTCGGTGAGCGCGCGGCCCGCGTGATCGGAGAGCAAGAGGTAGACGGCGGCGGGCACGTGACAGACCGCCTTGGCCCGGTGGTAAGCCTCGGTGAGCACGACGCGCGTCTGGCGGCGCCCGCGATGCAGCAGGATCAGCGCCTCCCCCGTCCGGATGATCATCGGGTCGTCGCCGCGAAACAGGCGCGCCTCGATCGCCTCGCGCGCGATGGCGTAGCGCCCCTCGAACCAGTCGTTGATCGGCACGCCGGGGACGTAGCCCCGGGCCGCCCGCCGTCAGCCGAGCCAGAGCCCGAGGCCGAGCCCCAGCGCGAGGCCGACCGCGAGCAGGAGCCACGGCAGCCACCCGCGCGGGGGAGCGGGCGCGACCGGCGGCGGCGCGAGCGTCGACAGGGGCGCGTCGAGGGTCGGCGCCTCGCTCGCGACGATGTCCACGTGAGGCCGCGCCGCGGGGAGGGCGGGGCGCTCCGGCGTCGGCGCACCTGCGAGCACCGCCTCGAGATCGTCGAGCAGCTCACCCGCCGACTGGTGCCGGTCGGCCGGCCGCTTGGCCAGCGCCTTCTCGAACACCGCGTCGAGGCCGGGGACGTCGAGGCCGAGCGCGCTCGGCAGCCGCGGCGGCTCCGAGACCAGCTTGCGGAGCATGATCGCGATGTTGTCGTCGTCGATCGGGAGCGCGCCGGTCATCATCTCCAGCGCCATCGCGGCGAGCGAGTAGACGTCGCTGGCCGGCGTGACCTCCTCCGTCCCGTTCGCGAGCACCTGCTCGGGCGGAAGGAAGCCCGGCGTGCCCAGCACCGAGCCCGCCTCGGTGAGCGAGTGCGTCTTCTGGATCAGGGACTTCGCGATGCCGAAGTCGAGCACCTTCACGAAGTCCTCGTAGACGATGTCGACGACCACGAAGACGTTCTCGGGCTTGAGATCGCGGTGCACGAAGCCCTGCGCGTGCGCGGCGTCGAGCGCGTTGGCCACCTGACGGAGCAGCCGCAGGGCGCGCGCCGGCTCGAGCGTGCCCTCGCGCCGGAGCAGGCGACCGAGGTCCTCGCCGACCAGCATCTCCATCACGAAGAAGAACGAGCCGTCGGGCAGCTGCCCGAAGTCGTGGATCTCCGGCACGTGAGGGCTGCGCAGCCGGCCCGCCGCGCGCGCCTCGCGTCGGAAGCGCTCCACGTGCGACGGCGGCACGCCTTCGCTCGGCAGCAGCTTGATGGCGACCCGCGTGCCGAGCTCCGTGTGCTCGGCGGCGTACACCCGGCCCATGCCGCCCTTCGCGATGAGCGAGAGCACGCGATAGCGCCCGGCGACGGTCTGCTCGAGCCACGGGTCCTTGGCGATCTTGCCGGTCAGCGCCTCGAACGCGTGCTCGAAGCCCTCGCGGTCCCGCTCGGGGGCGCGTCGCTGCAAGCCGCTGTCGCGCGTGGGCCGCTCCGCTCGCATGTCCTCCGCCCCGTCGTCCATCCCCGCCTCTCGATTAGAGCACGGGGCCGGCGGCCCGGCGACCCTCCCCCGTCGGGGTCAGCGGCAGCCGCTGACGATCGGCTCGGCGCTCTCGTCGAGGTTCCGGGCGGTGAAGGAGATCGCGGTCCCCTCCCCCTCGGGCGTGGTCACGAGGTAGAGCGGGCAGTCGCCGCCGGCGCGCAGCGAGGTGGGGGCGTTCGGGGTCGCGCGCCCGTCGTCGAGCGAGGGCTGGGGCGAGATCCGGCCCTCGGCGAACGCCCGGATGAAGCGCTCGGCGTCGTCCCGGCACATCAGGCTCGCGCGGACCGGCGCGTCTTCGGTGCGCAGGGTCACCAGGATCCGCCCGCGATCCTCGCGCAGCGGCCCGTGCACGTCGATCCCGCCCGGCTCGATCCGCATCCGGGTCGGCGGCCCCGGCCGCGTGGGACGGCGGCGCGGGTGCGGGTACGAGGTCAGCCGCCCCATCTCCATGCCCGCGTCGCCGGTGCAGAGATCGGCGAAGATGGTGAAGCCCTCGCGCAGCTCGTCCTCGAAGCGCGAGCTGCCCTCCTCGCGCACCTGCTGCCGCGCCTCCCCGTCGGGAGCGCTCCCGAAGACCGTGGCCAGGCCCCCGAGCACGTGGCTCCACACGTCCTGCGGCGCGGCGTCCACGTCGCCGATCGGCCGCACCGTCACGTGGGGCGGATCTTCGGGCCGCATCCAGATCAGCAGCTGCCGGCGGGGTCGGAGATAGCGGACCTGCGGCCGCACGCGCATCGTCGTGCTGGCCTCGAGGACCACGTACTGCTGCACCGCGAAGGTGGCGCCGGCGGCGCCCGCGCGCTCGTCGACCCAGGTCCAGGCCCACGCCCCGAAGTCGAGCTCCAGCACCTCTCCGTCCGCGCGCGCCTCGCACGCGTTCAGCCAGAGCCGCCCCGTGCGGGGCCCGTCGCCCTCCCCGCCGAGCGTCATCATGCGCCCGCGCAGCGCGTCGCAAGCCTGCTGCACGCCGACGTCGACGAGCACCTCCTGCACGTCGTTCAGCTGCGCCGGCGCGGGGAAAGGAGCCTCCCGCGCGAGCTCGGCCTTCTGCGGAAGCGCGGCGTCGCCGTGCGCCTCGGACGCGCACCCCGGCAACCCACACAGCAAGGCCGCGAGGAGCGGACCGTGATGTCTCATCGACGGGGACAGCTAGGCCCCGCGCACCGAGCCCTCAATGTGCCGGCGACGCCCGCAGGAGGTCAATGCAAGGTAACCTGCCGGACTCCGCGGCGGATGAGGGTCGGCACCGTCAGAGCGGTGCGGACCGACTCGGCGTCGAGGTCCGCGAAGACCACCGTGAGCTGGCCCTCCTCGAGGATGACGCCCGCGCCGGGCAGCGACGCGAGCACCTCGTAGAGCTCCTTGTCCTGCCACCACTCGGACGCGGTGGGCTCGCGGCGCGTGTAGACCTCGAAGAGCCCGTCGACGTCGCCCGCCGGGCGCGGGCGGCCGTAGTGCGTGTGCAGCACGTCGACGCTCCCGACCCAGACCGCCGTCGGCGGCGAGGTCTCGGCCTCCGGGATGCGGCACCGCATGCCGAGCATCGCCTCGAGGCCCTGCCCGAGGTGGTTGTCGTAGTCGACCTCCACGTCGAGCCCGTCGACGATCCCGCGGAGCCGCGGCCAGCCGTCGTCGGTCTTCACCACCGAGAGCCCGCCGACCTCGTCGGCGACCATGCGGAACAGCTCCCAGGCGCGCGCCTTCGGGTCGTCGGCTCCCGGCAGGACCGGCTGAGTCTTCTGCACGACCAGGGCGACGACGCTGACGATGGCGAGCGCGACGGCGAGCGCGATGAGGAGCTCCACGAGGTGAGGGTACCCGACCCTCCCCCGCGCGCCACTACCTGGAAGCTCTACGGCAAGTCGCGGGCGCAGTAGGTGCCGCGGCCGATGTCGGCGCAGACGAAGTCGGCCGGGCAGTCGGCGTCGGTCGTGCACGCGGCGGTGCAGTAGACGCGCTCGCGGACCTCGCGCTCCGACGGACAGCTGCCGTCGTCGCACTGCCGGCGCGGATCCCCGGCGAAGTGACGCACCATGCAGAGGCGCGTCTCGCAGTCGACGGAGCCGGTCTCGAGGTAGGTCTCCGAGGGATCGAAGCCGCCCTCGGGCACGCGCTCCGGGACGCAGGGATCGCCGATGGCGGTGCCGGTGCAGGCGCCGAGGGTGAGGGCGAAGGCGCAGAGGAGGGCTCTCATGCCGCTCGCCCTTTCAAGCCGCGCGCCAACCGCCGGGCGACGCTCCGGTGACGTGCGCGCGCCAACCTCGTTGGCGAGTGCGGAAGTTTCGGCGACGAAACGTCGCGGAAACCGTCCGCGGCCAAGGATGCAGGCATGCAGTACTCGAACATCGTGTTCCGCGCCGTCGGCCCCGAGCACCGGGAGCTCCTGGCCGAGGGCTTCGCGCGGCTGTCGGACGAGGCGCGCGCCATGCGGTTCTTCGCCGCGAAGCCGCGCCTGACGGAGGGTGAGCTGCGCTACCTGAGCGAGCCCGACGGGCTGGACCACTTCGCGCTCGGCGCCGCGTCGCTGCACCCGGGCGGCGTGCTCGAGGGCCTCGGCGTGGCCCGGTACGTCCGGTCCCACCGCGATCCCGGCGCGGCGCACGTGGCGGTGACGGTGATCGACGCGGCGCAGGGCAGCGGCCTCGGGGTGCGCCTGCTCCGCCGGCTCGCGCTGCTCGCCTCGATCCGCGGCGTGGAGCGATTCCTCTTCCTGGTGCGCCCCGAGAACGTCGCGATGCGGACCCTGCTCGCGTCCCGCCGCGTCCCGCTGGAGCTCGAGGACCGGACCCTCGTGGCCCGCGCCGACGTGACGACCGTGGCCCGCTTCCGCTCGCGCCACGACCCGCCGCGCTCCGCCCTCCGCCGCGCTTAGGGACTCCGGGACGGAGTTTCCTTGTTGCCGAACGGGCTCGAGAGGCTCGTTCTGCGCGAGGCGAAGCCCCGAAACCCGGCGCTCGCGGCGGCGTGGAGCCTCCTCTTCGCGGCGCGGAGGCAGCCCGCGTGCTTCCTGGGGCCGGGGCTCGGCCGCGGAGACCGACTGGGCAACAAGGAAACTCCGTCCCCGTGTCCCGAGGCTAGGGCGTCGATTGGCCGAGGGTGAAGCGGCCGACCTCGTAGCAGCCGATCCAGCTACGGAGGGGGAGGCGCGTCTCGCGCTCGGCGACCTCGGCGGCGCGCTCGCCGGACCAGGATCCGCCCTCCCACTCCCACGCCATGATCGGGTAGCCGCCGCCGCGCGGGCCGCGGTTGGTCACGCGCGTGCCGGGCGGGGCGCCGACGACCTCGTGGCGGTCGTAGCCGGCGAGGATGATCTCCTCGATCTCGACGCCCTCGGCGACGCGCAGCTCCCATCGGGTCGTCGCGTAGGCGTGGAGGACGAGCACGAGCGGGGCGACGGTGCGCGAGACGTCGACGGTGATGCTCCCGCCCTGCGGCTCGTACGCGGCCAGCACGTGCAGCTCCCGGTCGCGCCGGACCTCGCAGCGCTCGGGCAGGTGGCGGTTCCAGCCGCGGTCGCACTGCGCGTCGTGCACGACCGGGACGTCGCAAGGCTCGGCGCCCTCCGGGATCGGCGTGGCGACCGGCGGCGCGTTCGGGTCGACGGGCTGGGGCAGACCCACCGGCGGCGGGGAGGGGGCCGGGGTGGGCGCGACGACCGGGGGCGGCGCGACCGGCGCGACCGGCGCCACCACCGGGGGCGGGCTCGGAGGCGCGGGCGCGGCGACCGCCGTCGGCTCGTCGTCGATCAGCGAGTAGGCGATCGCGCCCCCGACCACGCACGCGCCGACCAGGAAGAGGCCCGCGGCCACTCCGGCGAGCCAGAGCGGCGCGGCGCTCGACGGCGCCGGGACCGCGCGGGTCTCCGGGACCGACGGCGTGACCGGCCCGGTGGCCACGCTGGGTCCCGCGGCGACCGGCCCGGTGCTCGGCGCGGGCCCCAGCTCGGTCGGGGTCACCGCGCCGCCCGCGCGCCGCAGCGCGTCGGCCATCTCGCTCGCGTCCCGGAAGCGCGCGCGCGGGTCCGGCATCAGCCCGCGATCGATCAGCTCCACGAGCGCGCGCGGGGCCTGGGGCAGCACCCGATCGAGGCGCACCGGCTCGCGGCCCTGGACCCGCGCCATCAGGTCGGCGAACGACTCGGAGGCGTAGGGCAGCTGCCCGGTCAGCGTCTCGAAGAGGATCGCCGCCACCGCGTAGAGGTCGGCGCGGTGGTCGACCGAGCGCGTGTCCTGCAGCTGCTCGGGCGCCATGTAGGCCGGCGTGCCGAGCATCACGCCGGTCTTGGTCAGCGAAGAGACCTTGCCCGGCTCGGTCACCTTGCTGATCCCGAAGTCGAGCAGCTTGGCGAACGGCCGGCCGTCCGGGCCGCGGACCAGAAAGACGTTCGCCGGCTTCATGTCGCGGTGCACGATGCCGGCGGCGTGCGCGGCCCCGAGCGCCTCGAGGATCTGGAGGGTCACGTCGATGGCCTCGGCCGGGGGCAGCGGCCCCGCGCGCGAGATCCGCTGCTCGAGGTCCTCGCCGTCGAGCAGCTCCATCGCCAGGAAGGGCTGCCCCTCGCTCGTCACCCCGGCGTCGGTGATGCCGACGATGTGCGGGTTGCCGATCGCCGCCGCGAGCTGGGCCTCGCGGAGGAAGCGCTCGACCATGCCCGGCGTCGCGCTGTGTTGCGGCGCCAGGAGCTTCAACGCCACCCTCGTGCCGAGCACCGTGTGCCGCGCGCGAAGCACCTCGCCGAAGCCGCCCTGGCCCAGCTGTCCCTCGATCTCGTAGCGATCGATCCGCCGCATCGCGACCGATGATGCATGAAGCTATCCTCGCGCGCTCATGACCGACGCTTCGCTCCCGCTGGCCGGCCTGAAGGTCCTGGACTTCAGCCAGAACCTCCCCGGCCCCTACGCCACCTTCCTGCTCACCTGCTGGGGCGCGGACGTCGTGAAGGTCGAGCCGCCCAAGGGCGATCCCGGGCGCTTCATGGAGCCGTTCTTCTCCATGGTGAACCGCGGCAAGCGCAGCGTGGTGCTCGACCTGCGCGATCCCGACAGCCGGCCGTCGGTCGAGGCCCTGGTGCGCTGGGCCGACGTGCTCGTCGAGGGGTTCCGACCGGGGGTGATGGAGCGCCTGGAGCTCGACTGGGAGCGCTGCCGGGCCCTGAACCCGAAGCTCGTCTACTGCTCGATCAGCGCCTTCGGCCAGGACGGCCCCTGGCGGCTGCACCCGGGCCACGACCTGAACCTGCAGTCGCTGGCCGGCGTCTCGCACCTCGAGCGCGACGGAAGCGGCGCGCCGCGCTTCTCGATGCTGCCGGTCGCCGACCTCAGCTCCTCGCTCCTCGCGGTGAGCGGGATCTGCGCCGCGCTCGCCAAGGGTGAGGGCGTGCACCTCGACGTCGCGATGGCGGACGGCGTGCTGTCGTGGGCCAACGTCTGGGGTCTCGGCGTCGACCTCGCGGCCGGCGCGAAGAAGCAGCTCCGCGGCGGCCCCCTGGTCGAGGCGATCACCCGTCCGCTCGTCGACTTCCTCGCCCGCGCGAAGCTCTACGCGATGCCGCACTACGACGTCTTCCGCTGCGCCGACGACCGGTGGCTCAGCCTCGGCATCGTCGACGAGGGGCACTTCTGGAAGGCGCTCTGCCGCGAGCTCGATCTCGGCCCGATGGCGAAGCTGCCGCTCCCCGCCCGGATCGCCGCCGGCCCCGCGCTCAAGCCGGTGGTCGCGCGTCGGCTGCGCTCGCGCCCGCGGGACGAGTGGCTGCGCCGCTTCGAGGAGGCGGGCGTGCCGGCCAGCCCGGTGCTCGCGCCCGAGGAGGCGGCCGGTCACCCGCAGGTCCGCGCTCGTGGCCTGGCCGACGCGCGGGGCTGGATGAAGTCGCCGCTCCCCGGGGCCGTGCACCCGGAGGGCGAGGCGCCGCGCCGCGGGGAGCACACCGACGAGATCCTCGCCGCTTTGACCCAGCGGGCGCCTGCCGAGTGATCGTCGGCGTGATCAGCGACACCCACGGGAAGGTGCGGCCCGAGGCGCTCGACGCGCTGGCCGGGAGCGACGTCATCCTGCACGCGGGGGACGTCGGCGGGCCGCACGTGCTCGAGGCGCTCGAGGCGATCGCGCCGGTGCACGCGATCCGCGGCAACGTGGACCTGCCCTCGGCCCTGCGCTCGAGGAGGCGAGCCTCGTTCGATCCCGACTGGGCGGCGGGCCTCCCGGACACCCTCGACCTGGAGCTCGGCGGGGCGCGCGTCCACCTCGTGCACGCCCTCGCCGATCTGGCCCCGGCGACCCGCGCGGACGTGATCGTGAGCGGTCACTCCCATCAGCCGAGCGTCGAGCGACGCGACGGGATCCTCTGGTTGAACCCGGGGAGCGCCGGGCCGCGCCGCTTCTCGCTGCCGGTCACGGTGGCGCTCCTCCGGGGCGCGGGCGGCGACTTCGAGGCCGAGCTCGTGCACCTCGGGTGAGGACGTGTCATCGCAGGGCCATGGCGCGCGTCGCCTTCGCCTTGCTTCTCCTCTCCTGCGCGCCCGCGCGGCGCTCCTGGCAGCCGGTCCAGACGCCGCAGGCGGTGAGCTACGCCGTGATCTGGCAGGGCGCGCCGCTCCACGTGGCCCCCAGCCCGAGCGCGCCGGCCGTCCGGCTGATGTCGGACCGCGCGAGCCAGCAGCCCTGGGGGCGCACCGCGCTCTCTCCGTTCCGCGTGCTCTGGGAGCGGGACGGCTGGATCGCCCTGGAGACCCTCGGGGAGCCGGACGGGTCCCACTGCGCGCCCGCCCCGCCGGCCCTCCGCCCGATGCGGCTGAAGCTCTTCGTGCCGACCGCGGCGCTCGTGCCGGTGACCACGCGGGAGGTCCACCAGGAGTTCCCGGACGGCACCGAGCTCCACCTCGCGCGCGGCGTCCCGCTCGAGCCGCTCGGCAGCCGCGATCTGTACCGCGCGCGCATGGGCGAGCTGACCACGGTGGTGCGCCTCTCGCCCGGCGAGGTCGGGACCCGCTACCAGCCGAGCGAGCCCCTCGCGCCCCTGCCGATCGAGCTGATGCTCGGCGGCGACGCGCTCGCGGCCGGCGTGCCGACGCTGGCGGGCTCGGGCCGCGTGCACGCCGATCACGCGGTCGCGCTGCCGGCGGCGATGGTCGACATGCAGGGCGGGAGCGAGTCGCGGGTCGAGATCCGCCCCCGCTGCGGCCGGCTGGTGGTGCGCGTGCCGTTCCAGGCGGTGGGGCCGCCGTCGGGGCTGGTGCTCGGCTCGTTCCGGGGCGGCTCGAGCGGCGACACCTGGATCGAGGCGGGCGCGCCGATCACCTGGGGCAGCGGCGACGAGGCGGGGGTCGCGAGCGAGCGCGTCTTCGTCACCCGCGAGGTCGAGGGCGGCGCCGGGACGCGCTGCTTCGCGCACGCCCTGCGCTACGTGCCGGAGAACGAGGCGGCGCCCGATCCGAGCGCCTTCATCACCGTCTGCGCCCGCGAGCGCGACGTCGTCGATCCGAGCGTTCCTCCGTCACGCCGCCTGGACGACCCCGCGGGCGACGGGAACGGATAGACTCCGGACCGAATGGGGCAGCTCCCGCCCAACACGCTCGTCGGCGAGCGCTATCGGATCACGGGCCCGCTCGGCGCGGGCGGCATGGGCGTGGTGTACCGCGCGCGCGACGAGAAGCTCGGCCGGCAGGTCGCCCTCAAGACGCTGCCCAAGGACCGCGTGGGCGACGCGAAGGCCCGCGCGAGGCTCGTCCGGGAGGCGCGCTCGGCGGCGGCGCTCGAGCACCCGGCGATCGCGCAGGTCTTCGACGTGGGCGAGGCCGACGACGGCGGCGCCTTCCTGGTCATGGAGCTGGTGCGAGGCGAGTCGCTGCGGACCCTGATGGGCAGCGGCGCGCTCGAGCGAGACGAGCTGCTCGACGTGCTGCGGCAGGTCGCCGACGCGCTCGATCACGCGCACGCGCACGGCGTCATTCACCGCGACATCAAGCCCGACAACATCATGGTCCGGGACGACGGCCGCGCGGTGCTGCTCGACTTCGGGCTCGCGAAGGATCTCGGCCCGGCCGTCGCCGACACCGTCGGCCCCGACACGCCGACCGAGGACGCCCAGCTGACGAAGGAGGGGACGCTGATCGGCACCCTCTCCTACCTCGCGCCGGAGCAGGCGCGCGGCCGAGACGTCGGGCCCCGGAGCGATCAGTTCGCGCTCGCGACGTCCGCCTACGAGGCGCTGACCGGCAAGCTCCCGTGGGACGGCCCGAACGCCGCGGCGATCCTCGCGCAGATCCTCGTCGACGACGCGCCGCCGCCGAGCAGCCTCGAGTCCTCGCTCCCCGCCGAGGTCGACCGCGTCTTCGCGCGGGCCCTCGCCAAGGACGCGCAGGAGCGGTTCGAGAGCGCCGCCGGGTTCGTCGGCGCGCTGCGGGACGCCTTCGCGCGGAGCGACGAGCCGCGCGAGGTCGACCCGCTCGCCATCACGCCGTCGATCACACCGAGCGCCGCCACCGGGGGGCGCGGGTGGATCGTCGCCGGCGTGCTCGCGCTCCTCGTGGCCGGCGGGCTGGTCGCGTCGCTGCTCTGGCCGGATCCGCCGCCTCCCGAGCCGGAGGGGCTGCCGGACCACGTGGTCGTGGCCTGCCCGGTGCTCGAGGCGACGGGCGTCGAGGCGCCCACCGGGTGGCTCGGCGCGATGGCGGCCGACCTCACCTGCGCGCGGCTGGGCTGGATGCTCGGCGGCGATCCCACCCGGACCCGCGGGCCGGCGGAGCTGGCCGGGCTGCCCATCGTGGCCGGCGACGAGTTCCCCGCCGATCCCTGGGGCGAAGACGACGCGCGCGAGCGGACCCTGACGGCGGCGCGCGAGACCGACGCCTGGATCGACGGCGACGTCCGGCGCCGCGAGGACGGAGGGATGCACGTCACCCTGCGCCTCGTCGCCGGCGGCGAGACCCTCGAGACGGCGGAGGGCGAGTCCGACGCGCTCTACGACGCCGTGGCCCAGGCGACCTCGGGGCTCGCGGGCCCGCTGCCGACGCGCGAGGCGCTCGACGCGGACGTCGCGCGCTGGACCGGCACCGAGAGCCCCGAGGTCATGTTGCTCGCCGACGAGCTCTTCGACGCGTCGCTGACCGGCGTCGGCGTGGACCGTCGCTGCGCGGCCCTCCGGGCGCGACGCGCGGCGCTCGGTCCGATCGAGGGCGAGATCGGCCGGGTCTGCCGGGCGTGGCGGATCGAGGGCGCGGACGCGTTCGAGACCCCGCCGCTCGACCGGTCGAGCCCCGCGCGGCTCGCGCTGACCGCCCCCGAGCACGCCGACGACCTGAGCGAGGCGGAGCTGCGCGAAGTCGCCGAGACCCTGCGCGCCGCCCGGTCCGAGGCGGCGCACCCGCTCGCGCGAGCCACCCTGGCGCGCGGGGAGATCCAGGTCTGGGAGCTGCTCGACGAGGGTGACCGGGCCCGCGATCTGCTCCTGACCGCGGTCGAGGACCTGCCCCGCGACTGGTGGCTGAGGGTCCACTTCGTGCGCGCGATGCTGCGCACCCCGGGCGCGGTGGCCGCGACGCGCGCGCTGGCCGCGTGGCACCCGGGCTCCCCCGAGGCGTGGCGCACGCTCGCGCTGCCGATCCTCGCCGACCGGGAGCGCGCCCTGCCGCTGCTCCGTCGCGCCTACGCGAGCGGCGGCATGCTCCCGCTTCACGGGACGCTCCTCGCCGACCTCCTGCTGAAGGACGGCCGCCGCGAGGAGGTCCGCCGCATGGCCGCGCGCTACGCGACGGCGGGGCCGATGAGCCGGCTCGCCGGCGAATACCTCCGCGCGCGAGTGGAGATCAGCGAGGCGCGCTTCGGGCGCGCCTACGAGCGGCTGAGCGAGGCGCTCGCCGACGAGGACATCCGCTTCGGTCGCCTCATCAACGGGGATCACGACGCGCTGGTCTGGCTATTGGAGCTGGCGTCGCTCCTCGAGCGCGAGCGCGAGACCGCCGACCCGCTGGTGCGCGCCTGGGTGCTCTCGGAGCCGCGCCGCCTGCACACCGACCAGCCGCACTACGAGCTGCCGACCATCGCGCTCTGCATGCACGCGACCCCCGAGCTGGCGCGCCCCTGCCTGGCCACGCTGCGCGGGCTGCGCGAGGGGCGGACCGCCCGCGCCGGCCGCCTCGACGGCGCCGCCGCCTTCCTCGCCGGCGCCGAGCGCTACGTGGAGGAGGACTGGCAGGGCGCGGTCGACGCGTGGCGCCCGATGGTCCGCTCCCGTTCGCCGTTCCTGCCCGCGGCCCCCTTCGCGGCCGTCGGCGAGACCGAGATCGCGCGCCGCCTCGAGCGCGCTCAGCTCCGCCGCGCCGACTTCGCCGGCGCCCACCCGGTGCACGTGCTCCGGGCGGAGCGCGCCCTCGCCGCAGGCGACACGGAGCGCGCGACCCAGCTCGCCGAGCGCGTCCTCGGCGCCTGGGCCTCCGCCGACGTCGAGGTCCCCGCCGTCGCCCGCATGCGCCAGATCGCGACCGAGTGAAGCACGGCGCTCAGGGCGCGAACGAGAAGAGCCAGGCCTCGAGGTTGGTGTAGCCGTCGCCGTCGTCGTCCGCGTCGGGACGCGCGGGCGGGGTCAGGGCGCGCGTGTTCTCCGCGACGGTGGGCCAGCCGCCGGCGTTGAGGGCGCAGCGGCGGCTGCCGTCGTCCTCGACGCAGTTGATGATGCTGCCGGTCTCGGTCTCGACCTCGCGCACGATGCGGCGGTCGACCGCGTCCCGCGCCGACGGCCAGGCGCCGACGGTCGGCAGGAGGTGCGCGCGGAGCCCGGCGGCGGGGAGCGGCGCGAAGTGGTCGTAGACCACCGGCGGCGACGAGGCGACGACGTGGCTGCCGACGCGGTTCTCGGCGAGCGACCACGGATCGCGGGTCGCGCCGGGGCCGTCGTTGTCGTCGAGGTAGATCCGCGACGACGAGGGCATCCCGGTCAGGAGGATCGGCGGGCGCATCACCGAGTTGGTGCCGGGGATGTACACGTTGCCGACGATGGTCGAGCGGTTGACCGAGCCCCCGGACGACGCGAGGCTCGTCACGACGTCGTGCCAGTTGTAGACGACGTTGTTGGCCATCACGAGCCCGTTGGCGCGGGACATCGGGTTGCGGCTCTTGTGGTGCGCCAGCACGCTGCGCACGAGCGCGACGCGGTCGGACTCCTGGCCGAACAGCGGGCCGAGCCCGTGAGGCGCGGGCCCGCTGGCGCCCTCGTCGACGTGGATGGAGTCGTTCAGCGGCAGGCCCATCAGCGTGTCGATGAACGTGACGTCGCCGGCGCGGTACCAGACCGAGGTCATCTCGTCGCTCGAGAAGGCGAGCGAGCAGTGGTCGATGACGATGCGCCGGGGCTCACGGTCGCGGTTGGAGATCCGGATCGCGTCGCGGCTGTGCACCGGGGGCCCGTCCGGTCGGTCGCCGACCCGGATGCGCAGGTGGGACACGAGCACGTCGCTGGCGGCGATGCGCAGCCCGGCGCCGTGGATCGAGATACCCGGCGAGGGCGCGGTCTGACCGGCGATCGTGATGTAGGGATCCCAGATCTCGAGGTCGCGGGTCCGCTCGATGACGCCCGAGACCTCGAAGATGCACACCCGCGGCCCGGAGGCGCTCACGCAGGCGTCGAGGGAGCCCGGGCCGGACGACGCGAGGGTGGTGACCCGGTGAATGGTCGTGCGCGGCGGGCTCTCGCTCCGGCCGCTGCCGGCGGGCGTCTCCATGCCGAAGCCCGCGCCGCAGGGGATGACGGGCAGCGGGCCCGAGGAGGGCAGGCAGGGGGCCGGCGGTCCTCCCGGGCCGGCGTCGACCGCGGCGTCCACACCGGCGTCGGGCTCGGGCGGCGCCCCGGCGTCCGCCACCACCGTGCCCGCGTCCGCGGGATCGGGAGGCTCCTCCCCCGCGTCCGCCATGGGCGGCGGCGGCGGCGGCACGTCGGCGTCCTCCATGACGGGCGGCGGCGGGCGGTCGCCCGCGTCGCTCCCGTCGTCCGTCAGCGTCGCCTCACAGCCGGTCAGGCCCAGGGCCACGCTCCACAGCAGGCCGGCCACCCACGCTCCTCGAATGTTTCCACGCATGCTTCCCTCCAGACCTCTCGAGGCTGCCGCGGGCCGGACGCCGGGGTGAATTGCGCGGCTGGCGCCGAACCTTACGCGGCTGGCGCGGATCAGAATTCGACGCAGCCGATGACCGCGTCGCAGGAGGAACCGTCGGCGACCACGACGCCGACCAGCACGCCGACGGCCGCGAGCACCACCACCGCGGCGACGCTCAGCCCGACCACGAGGCCGACGTCCACGCCGCCGCTCGGCTCGGACGCGGGCTCCGGCAGAGGCTCCGCTCCATCGACGAGAGGGGGGTGAGGCGCCGGCTCGGGCGCGATCCTCGGCTCGAGCGAGATCGAGCGAGACAGGGTCTGCCCGGGCTCCAGCGTCACCCGCTCGACCGACGCGCGGTGGCCATCCGCCTCCACCCGGATGGTGTGGGTCCCCGGGGCGAGCACGCGCCCGAGCACGCTGCCGGTCACCAGCTCGCCCGCCCGCTCGTCGTCGATGAACACCTCGACCGATCGCGGCGCGGCGACCCTGAGCTCCAGGCGCGCGAGCCCCTCGGAGACCGCCCGGCGCAGCGCGGCGAGCGCCTCGTCGAAGCGCGCGTCGAGCTCCCCCAGCTCGCCCGCCTCGAGCCGGTTCAAGAGCAGATGCGCGTCCCAGGAGCGCCCGAGCGCCTGCAGCGCGGAGGCGAGGTTGATGGCGGTCGACGCCCGCGGCTCGAGGGTGAGGGCGCGCTCGAACACCACGCGCGCCGACTCGTAGCGCCCCTCCTCGAGCAGGCGGGTGCCCTCGTGAAAGAGCCGCTCCGCCTCCGCTGCCGCCTCCCCCTGCGCGACCTCTCCCTGCGCCCTCGTCTCCCCCTGCGCCTGCGTCGCCTCCCCCTGCGCGGCCGCCGGCCCCGCGGCCACGACCGGAGCGCAGACGACGAGCGCCGCGACGAGGGCGGTCCAGAGACGGCCGAGAGTCGAGCGCGCCGAGTCGACCACCTCGAGAGGACGGCAGGCGACGAGCGCAGCGACGTCGCCGCACGCCCCACCCCGTGCCCTTCGCGCCCGCGGCAGCGGGCGGCCAGCGCGCGCGCAGCGCGAGCGCGAGCCGCAGGGCCCCCAGCGCCCCGTCGCTGGGG
>JAYZQJ010000087.1:0-20104 GCA_036149055.1 Myxococcota bacterium
CGTCATACCGTCATTCCGAAAGACGATATGACGACGAGCGTCCCCCGAGCAGCGGCCTCCCGAGCGGCGGCCTCACGAAAGACGATATGACGACGAGCGTCCCCCGAGCGGCGGCCTCCCGCTCGGATTCGGTGTCGGACTCGGATTCGGCGTCGGACGCGGCTTCGGCGTCGGACGCGGCTTCGGGCTCGGTGTCGGGCCCGAGTTCGATGGTTTGAATAGGATCGTCCCCGGTACCGGGGACCCTGTCCCGAGTTCGATGGTTTGAATAGGATCGTCCCCGGTACCGGGGGACCCAGCCTCTGCGTCTCTGCGCCTCTGCGAGAGATAATTTGCCCCCGAAGCCCGCCAGCGCGAGGCGCGGAGGAGGCGCGGGCGCGGTAGAGGCCGGCCCACCGCCATCCCGCTGCCACCCCACCCCTTGGCGGCTTTGCGTCTTTGCGAGAGATAATTTGCCCCCGAAGCCCGCCGCCCGAAAGGCGGGGGTCAGGGGGTGTAGTCGACGACGGAGCGGAGGAGGTCGGGGGTGAGGGCGTAGACGACGTCGAGCCCGGCGCGGTGCAGGGGGACGAGGGTCTGGCCGTCGACGTCGGTGTCGGCGCCGATGGAGAGCGTGATCGGGTCGCCGGCGCGCGGGGTGGCGACCACGCGGAGGCGGGGGGCGGTGAGGCCGAGGCTCCCGTCGGGGGCGCCGTAGCGGAGCACGCGGGTGGCGCGCAGGGTGGAGAGGCGGTCGAGCAGGGCGCGGGTACGATCGGCGTCGGGGGTGCCGCCGCCGGCGAGCTGCCACGAGGTGCCGTCGCGCTGGAGCTCGGTGACCTCGCCGTCGCGCTCGATCCGGAGGGCGGTGAGGTCCTCCACCGGGACGGTCAGGGCGTCGAGGCTGGCCAGGGGGCGGGCGAGCGCGTCGGCGAGCTCGGGGCTCACCAGGAACACCGGGCCGTCCGTGAGGCGGGCGTAGGTGCCCTCCACGGTGCGGGCGCCGAGCTGGATCGCGAGGTCGGTCGCCTCGCCCTCCTCGGGCTCGAAGTGGACGCGCACCGTGCGGGACGGGGGCGCGAGGCCGTGCTCGGGCGCGGGCGCGTCGGCGACGAAGCGCTCGGCGGTCAGGGTGGCCAGGCGGCGGGCCACGTCGCGCACGACGACGCGGTCGGCCTCCATCTCGACCGGGGCCTCGAGGCGCCAGGCGCCGCCCTCCCCGCGCACCGCGCGCTCGGTCACGCCGCCGGCGGTGCTCTCCACCCGCCGCGCGTCGCCGGACTCGGCGCTGGCCAGCGCGGTGGCGCGGAAGCGGAGCGGCTCGGGGCGGAGCAGCGCGGCCGCCTCGGCGTCGACGAGCACGTGCGCCGCCTCGTCGCCGCGGCGAACCCAGGCGCCCTCGTCGTCGACGTCGCCGAGGTGCAAGGCGAGCGCGGCCTCGTCGTCGCTGCGGTGGAAGGTCACGGTCGCGTCGCCCACGCCGTGATCGCCGGCGTCGAGCGCCTCGAAGCGTCGGACCGTCGCCGCGCGCAGGCTCCCGAGCCAGGCCGCGATCGCCGCGTCGTCCGCCGGCTGCGCGTCGCCGCCCGAGACCATCTCCCAGCTCGTCTCGCCGCGCCGCAGGGTGACCTCGCCCGCCTCGATGCGCTCGATCGCGTCGTCGCCGAGCGGGAGCAGCGCGGTCTCGCGCAGCGTCTCCGGGCGGAGCTCGAGCGCCTGCACGTCGCTCGAGAGCACGCAGACCACGGGGCCGTCGTCTCCCGCGATCGCGTAGCGCTCGTCTTCGTGCTCGCCGCACGCCTCGCCCACGCGGAGGCGGGCGCCGTCGCCCTCGTCCTCCGTCACCCGCACCTCGCGCCAGGGCGCGTCGAGGCCGCGGGCCTCGAGCTCGTCCGCCGCCTCCGAGACGAAGCGGGTCGCGCGGAGATCGCGGATCGCCCGCACGAGCCGGTCGGCGAGCCCGTCGTCGGCGAACCCGACCACCGGCGCGCGCACGTGCCAGCGCGGGCCGGTCTTCTCGAGCTGGATCTCCGGGCCGCCGCCGGACACGGTGATCGCGGTCGCGCCCGCGCCGAAGAAGCCGGCGAACAGGTCCTTGTCGCGGAAGTGGTCGACGTCGTGGTCGATCGACTCGACGAAGTCGGTCCCCACCACGTAGGCGCGGTCTTCGCCTTCGACGGCCGCGTAGACCCCGTCGCCGGTGGGCGCCTCGCTGCCGACCCGGAGCGCGACCTCCTCGTCCATGACCCGGAAGCGGACCACGAAGCGCGGCTCGTCGAGCCCCATGCGGGCGCGGTCGTCGGGCGCGATGCCCTCGAGGGTCCGGCGCGCGTCGAGCCACTCGAGCGCGCTCAGGAAGCTGTCGACCGCGTCGTCGTCCGCCGGCGCCTCGATCGGGGCGCTCAGGGTCCAGGTGCCGAGCGAGTCGCCGAGCTCGTCGTCCTCCTCGCGCTCGCGATCGAAGACGATCGGGGCGCCGTCGCCGCGGACGAGCTCCACGTGGTCGACCCGGTCGCGCACGAAGCGGCGCAGCACCTGGCCGCTGCGGCGGGCCACGTCGGTGGTGGAGAGCGTGCCCTGCTCGTAGAGCAGGATGAAGCCGAGGAGCGCGGCGTTGAGCACCGCGAGCACGATGGTGGTGCGCTTCGACATCAGAGCCTCCGGTTCCACCACACGGCGAAGCCGAGGAAGACGAACGCGAGCGGGATGAGCACCACGACCCGGAGGAAGAGGCCGCCGACGTCCTCCTCGGTCATGCGGATCCGCTCCTGCTCGATGCTGCGCCCCTCGATCGAGATCAGCGCCTCGCGCTGGGTCAGCCAGCCGACGATCGCGGCCGCGAGGTTGGCGTTGACGATGGTGGGCTCGCCCATGAAGCGGCTCTCGAACATCGACGCGTCGCCGACGACGACCACGCGGCCGCCGACGCCCTCGCGCTCGGCCTCCTCGTCCTCGTCGGGCGTCTCGCCGGTGACCTCGACCCGCGTCGCCACGGCGAGGGAGACCGGGCCCTGGATCTCCGCCTCCTCGCGGCCGACCGGGTCGGCGCTCGCCGCGCTGAACGCGTAGGACTGCTCCGAGGTGGACACGAGGGTCGTGGCGGCGTCGCCGATCGGGCGGACGCTCCGCGCGTCGCTCACCACCAGCGGCAGCCCGAGCCCGCGGAAGGGCTCGACCACGCGGTGCTCGCCCCAGCCGACCACGAAGTACGGGCCGACGGGGTGGCCGACCTCGGCCGGCAGGAGCGCGCCGTTCGGCTCCACCACCAGGGTGCGATCGGCGCGGACGCCGAAGTCGCGGAGCATGTCCTCGACCCCGAGCGAGACGAAGCCGGTCTGGTCGCGGTTCGGCACCGGCTCGAGCGCGACCAGGAGGTTGCCCCCGTCGCGCACGTAGCGGCGGATCACGTCGACCTCGGCCTCCGCGAGCGCGATCTGCGGGCCCATCACCGCGAGCGCGTCGCAGCGCGCGGGGACGCGGGACTGCCCCCGGGTCTCGATCGCCTCGAGCTCCACGCTGGCGCCGCGCACCTCGTCCGCGAACCCGCCGAGCGAGCGCTCCCCGCCCTCGAGCGAGAGCTCGCCGTGCCCGGTGGTGACGCACAGCGTCGTCGGGCGCTCCTGGGTGAGGTGCACGATCGCGCCGGTGAGCGCGCGCTCGGCCTGCACGTCGAGCTCGATCGTGTCCTCGTCCTCGAGCGGGTCGAAGCTCTGCCGCACGAGATCGCTGCGCTCCAGGGTGCGGTGACGCTCCCCCACCGCGGCCACCGCGACCACGTCGGTCGGGAGCCCCAGCGTCCCGACCTCGCCGGTGGCGAAGCGCTGGCTGACCTCGCGGTAGCGGCCGGGGTCGCGATCCGGGTCGACGTAGTGGACCTGGAGCTGGCCGGTCTCGGTCCGGTAGCGCTCGATCAGGTTCTGCAGATCCCGGAACGACGGGTCCTGCTCGCTCATCAGGATGTAGAGCTCGAACGGCTGGTCGAGCTCCCCGAGCACCGCCTTGGTGCGGTCCGAGAGCGTGTAGAGGTCGTGCTCGGTCCAGTCCCAGCGCTCGTAGTGACGGTACGAGAGGTAGTTCAGCTGGAAGGCCAGCCCGATGAGGAGCACGACGTTCAGCCCGGCGAAGAGCCGCTGCTGCTTGCGCTTCTCGGTGGCGCGATCCCCGCTCATCCCTCGATCCTCCGGAGCTTCAGCGCGCCGATCGCGAAGGCCAGGGCCACCGCGGCGACGGTGGAGTCGAAGACCAGGTAGCGGGAGTCGATCACGCCGCGCGAGAACGACTCCATGTGCCCCCAGATGCTCAGGTAGGCGAAGAGGTCGCGGTTCTCGTCGGCGAGGAACTGGCCGACGCCGATGAGGAAGAGCCCGCCGAGGACGAGGAACGTGAGGATCGCGGCGACGATCGGGTTCCGGGCGAGCGCGCTCATCAGCGTGCCGAGCGCGAGGTAGTACACGCCGACGCCCAGGATGCCGAAGTAGCTCGTGGCCACGGTGCCGAGGTCGACGTGGCCGTAGACGCTCGTCAGGTAGACGTAGAGGCCGGTCGGCGCCCAGAGCGCCATCCAGAACACGATGGCCGCGAGGTACTTGCCGAGCACCACCTGGGTCTCGGTCACCGGCGCGGTCATGAGCAGCTCGATGGTGCCGCGGGCGTGCTCCTCGGCGAGGAGGCGCATCGTGATCAGCGGCACGAAGACGAGCAGCGGCAGGTAGAAGAGCGTCGTCTGACCGAAGAACATCGTCAGCGGGCTGTCCTGGGGGCCGCCGCTGAACTGCTGGCCGACGAAGTAGCTGGCGAGGAACCAGTAGGTGACGCCGCACCAGATGAGCCACGTCGTCAGCATGACGTACGCCATCGGCGACACGAACAGCGCGTAGACCTCGCGGCGGAGGATGGTCCAGGTGGCCCTCATTCCTCCTCGTCCTTCTCGTCCAGGTCGGAGTCGTCCGCGTCGGGCTCCTCCGGCTCGTCGGTGGTGAGATCGGCGAAGACGTCCTCGAGGGACGCCTCCTGGCGGCGCAGCTCGCGGAGCGTGAGGCCCGCCTTGGCGATGGCGCCGAAGACGATCTCCACCGCGTCCGGGTCTTCGGCCTCGAGGCGCGCCTGCACGATCTGATGCTCGCCGCTGCCCGAGAGCGCCTTGGGGCCGTCGATGATCTTCACCTGCGGCAGCGCGCCGAGCACGTCCTCGAAGGCGCCGCGGGCGCCCCGGCCCTCGAGTCGGATCACCTGCCGCCCCGCGATCTGTCCGCGCAGGGTCCCGGGCTCGCCCTCGGAGACCAGCTTGCCGCGGTTGATGATCAGCACGCGGTCGCAGAGCGCCTCGACCTCGGGGAGGATGTGGGTGCTCAGGAGCACGGTCTTGTTCTTCGCCAGCTCGGTGATGAGCTCGCGCACCTGCCGGATCTGGTTCGGGTCGAGCCCAGCGGTCGGCTCGTCGAGGACCAGGAGCGGCGGATCGGCGACCAGCGCGTCCGCGAGCCCCACCCGCTGCCGGTAGCCCTTCGAGAGCTGGCCGATGATGCGGTGGGCCACGTCGGAGACCGAGGCCTGCTTCAGCGAGGACTCCACCCGGCCGGCGATCTCGCCCGAGGGAACTGCCTTCAGGGCCGCCCGGTAGCGGAGGTACTCGCCCACCCGCATCTCGGGGTAGAGCGGGCAGGCCTCCGGCATGTAGCCGAGCGCCTTCCGGGCCTCGAGCGGCTCCTCGATGGCGTCCACGCCGCCGATCGAGATCGCCCCGCGCGTCGGCGCGAGGAAGCCCGTCAGCATGCGCAGGGTGGTGCTCTTGCCCGCCCCGTTCGGGCCGAGGAAGCCGCAGATCTGGCCGCGGGGGACGTCGAAAGTCAGCCCTCTGACGGCCTCGTGGCTCCCGTAATGCTTCGTGAGGTCACGAACCTCGATCACGCGCGTCCCTCCCGGGTGTGGCGGGTCTAATCGCTCGGCCTGGCGGGAGCAAGCGCGATCCGGTGCAGAATTTTGACCGATCGGGGGAGCTGGGGCCTAGCTCGGCTCCATGGTCATCTTCGCGGGCGCGGTCCTGGTTCTCCTCCTCGGGCAAGATCTACTCGAGCTGGTGAATCGTAGGAGTCGCTGACAGGTCCAGATCGCTGAATGGTCGCGGCCCTCCCGGCAACGGTGCGGGGGAAGGGCACTCGTGACCGCATGGTATCTTCGACCGCAGCCACCCTCCCCCTCTCCTCCCGCGACGCGGCGTCCGTCGCCGCCTCCCGGCCCCGCTCGATGGACCCGGACGCCACCCTGATCGCGAGAGCCAAGGACGGCGACACGGCGGCGTTCCGGCAGATCTTCCTGCGCCACCGCGAGAAGGTCTCCCGCATCGTGTACCGGATGATCGGCCCCTCCCCGGACGTGGAGGACGTGGTCCAGGACGTGTTCCTGAACGTCTACCGCTCCCTGCCCTCGTTCCGCGGCGACTCCAAGTTCAGCACCTGGCTCTACCGGCTCGCGACCAACGTGACCCGGATGCACCTCCGCCGGGGCCGCTCGCGGCCGAAATTCTCGGACGTGGAGGTCCCCGAGGCGCCGTCCGACGACGCGCCCCCGCAGGTCACGCCCGACCTCCAGGTCGAGCGGGCCGAGCGGGTCCGCGCGCTCTACCGCCTGCTCGACGAGCTGAGCGAGAAGAAGCGCGAGGTCCTGGTGCTGCACGACCTCGAGGGCGTGCCGGCCAAGGAGATCGCCGAGACCCTCGACATCCCGGTCCTGACCGTGCGGACCCGGCTCTTCTACGCGCGCAAGGACCTCTACGCGCGCCTCGCCGCCGAGCCCAGCCTCCAGGGGGTGATGGAGGCGCTGATGGACCAGCTGCCCGGCAAGCCGAAGCGCAAGCCGAAGACCGAGAGCGCGAGCCCGTGACCGAGCACCGCCCCAAGACCGCGGCGCTTCTGGCCTACGCCGAGGACGTCCTCTCGGAGGCGGGGCGGGCGCGCGTGGAGCGGCACCTCGCGAGCTGCGCGGTGTGTCGCCAGGAGCTGGCCGCGATCCGGCTCTACGACACGCTGGTCGACGACGTCGACGACGAGGCGCCGGCGCTCGACTTCGACCGGATGGAGCTGACGCTCGCCCGCGAGGCGCAGCGGGTCAGCACCCAGATGCAGCAGGTGAAGCGGCGCCGCGCGCGCTGGCCGGCGGTGGCCCTGGCGGCGGCGGCCGCGGCGCTCCTCGCCTGGCTCGCGTGGCCGAGGCCGGCCTCGCCGCCGGTCGCGGAGGCCCCGTCGGAGCCGGAGCCGACGGTCGAGGCGCCGGTCGTCGAGGAGTCCCCGGCCCTGTCCCCGGTGGTCACCCTCGCGTCGGCCGCGCTCGCGGACGGAGCGCCCCTGGCGGTCGGCGCGGTCCTCCCGGAGGGCGCCGCGCTCGCGACGGAGGCCGGCGGCCTCGCCCACGTGCGCCTGGTGGACGGCACCGGCTTCGCGCTGCGGGCCGAGAGCGCCGTGCGCCTCACCCGGGCGCGCGAGGACGGCGTCGAGCTGACCCTCGAGCGCGGCCAGGTCGCTCATCAGGTCGGTCAGTTCGCGCATCAGAGTCGCTACGTCGTCCTGGCGGGCGGCTACGAGGTCCAGGTCGTGGGCACCCGCTTCGTGGTCTCCTACGTCGACACCGAGCTCGGCGTGGACCTCGCCGAGGGCGCCCTCGAGATCCGCACCCCCGACGGCGAGACGGTGCGGCTCGACGCCCCGGCCCGCTGGCGCTCGGGCGGAGGCCGAGAGGCGGACGCAGAGCCGGCGGCAGAGCCGGCGGTGGAGACGCCCTGGGCCCTCGCCGCCGACGCGCCGCGGACCGAGGTGACCCTGCGTCACCCCGAGCTGGTGCGCTGGGAGATCGACGGCGCCACCCTCGAGGCGGGCGCGCCGATCGCGCTCTCGATGCGGCAGGGCGAGCACCGGATCCAGGGCTGGGACGCGCGGGGGCGCCTCCACACCGGGCTGCTCCGGGTGGGCGACGTGCCGGTCGAGATGGACCCCGGCGCCCTCGAGCCCGAGGCCCCGCGGGTGCGGCCCGGCCACCTCGACCCCGAGCAGATCGCGCCGGTGCTCCAGCGCGGCCGCCGCCTCATCTCGCGCTGCTACGAGACCGCGCTCCGCCGCGGCGGCGGCGTCCAGAGCCACATCCGGCTCCGGGTCTCGGTCGGCCACCTCGGCGAGGTCACCCGCGCCCAGGTCCTCGATCTCCAGGGCAACGGCGAGATGGCGACCTGCATCACCAACTACGCCAGCCGCTGGACCTTCCCGCCGCCGGGCGGCCCGGTGACCTTCGAGGTCCCGCTCACCCTCTCCGCGCGCATGTAGCGGGTCGTAGCGGAGAGGTGTGCCGAAAATTCGGGGCGTGGAGCACACTGTCCTACATTCGCCCCCATGGGACGAATCGGACGGGGTCTGAAGCGTACGGGTCAGGTGCTGCTCTGCGCGGGAGCGCTCGCGGGGGGTGCCGCGCTGTCGCACGTGACGATGGAGCCGGTGATGCCCGCGCGCGCCGCCGCGCCGTCGTTCCCGCCGAGGGCCGCGCCCTCGCCCATCGAGCGCCCGGTCGAGGTCGCCCCGGTGGAGATCGCCGTGGGCTCGGTCGTGACCGAGGCGCCGCCGGTGCCGCACGATCCCTTCGCCGGGCACCTCCGGGACGGGAAGATCATCACCGGCGCGACCCCGCACCGGACGATGCTCTTCACCTTCGACGACGGCCCGGATCAGCGGAACACCCCGCGGCTGCTCGACGTGCTCGACGAGTACGGCATCAAGGCGGTGTTCTTCCTCACCGCGAGCCGCATCTCGGGCAACACGCCCTGGCAGCGCGACAACCAGGCGCTGGCCCGGGAGATCGTCGCCCGCGGCCACTGGGTCGGCAACCACACCGTCGACCACGCGCAGCTCCCGCTGCTGGACGACGAGGCGGTGCTCGCGCAGGTGCGCGGCGCCGACGAGGTGTTCGAGCGCGTGCTCGGGAGCCGCACCTGGCTGCTCCGCCCGCCCGGCGGCGCCCGCTCGGCCCGGGTCGACGCGCTGCTCGCCCAGCACGGCTACACCCAGATGACCTGGAACCTCGGCACCGGCGACTTCCAGGTCCGCGAGCCCGACGCGGTCTTCCGCACCTGGCGCCGCGTGCTCGAGCGCCGCGAGCGCGAGAACGGCGACGCGGGCGGCATCATCCTGCTGCACGACACCCACGAGTGGAGCGTCGAGGCGGTGCCGCTGATGATGAGCTGGATGCGGGAGCGCAACTGCGACCTGCTCGAGCGCGGCGAGGAGCTCTACGACGTCGCCCAGGATCCCTCGGTCTTCTTCGCCGCCCGCGACGATCGCGCGCCGAGCGCCGAGGCGCCGCCCGCCCGGATCGACGCCGACGCCCTCTCCCGCCGCCAGCGCGCGCTCCGGGCCGAGACCCGGCAGCGCTGCGCGCGCCTCGCCGTCCGCTGATCCCGGGTCGACGCGCGGCCGAGCGATGCGGCATCCTCGGGGGATGAACCCCGCCGCTCAGCCCTGCCCGTCCTGCGGCTTCGACAACCCGCGCGCCTGGCGCGCGTGCAGTCGCTGCGGACACCCGCTCGGCCTCGTGAAGTCGATGACCGGGCGCACCTACCTGAGCGGCGCCGACGCCACCGTGGTGACCGCCGCGCCCGCGTTCCCGCCGCCGTCCGAGGAGATCACCGACGAGGCGGGCGAGCCGGACAGCCAGCCGCCCACCCCGGTCGAGGACATCGAGCCTCCGCTGGTCGGGCAGGCCGACGCGACGAGCGCCATCCACTCGGGGCTCACCAACGCCTTCGAGCAGGGCAAGCCGACCCTCGTCGTGCTCGAGGGGACCCGCGGCAGCGGCAAGACGCGGCTCCTCTTCCACGCGAGCGAGGTGGCGGCGCGCATGAAGGAGGACGTGCGCGTGCTCTACGGCGCCTGCCGCGCTCAGGGCGGCGACGGCTACTACGCACCCTTCGGCCGGATGCTCCTCGAGCGCTTCGGGGTCACGCCCTCGTCGGCGCCGAGCGCGGTCCGCGGCCAGATGGCCACCCACGTGGGCGACGCGCTCCAGTCCTCCGACGCGATCGCGGTCGCCGAGACCACCCACCTGCTCGGCCACATCGCGGGGGTGCCCTTCCCCGACAGCCCGTTCCTGCGCACCGGCGAGGAGCCGGACGAGCTGCGGCAGCGCGCCCTCGCCGCGTTCACCCGGTTCGTGACCGGCGACGCCAAGCGCCGGCCGCTCATCGTGCTGCTCGACAACATGCACGCCGCCGAAGACGACGGCTGGGAGCTGGTCGAGGCGGCGCTCGCGGGGGACGCGCCGATCGCGGTCGTGGTCGCCGGCGACGCCCCGGTGGCCGAGCGCGCCGAACGGCTCGAGGCGCCGGGCGGGGTCGCGATCGGGCCGATCGCGCCGCTCAGCGAGGCCGACGTCGCCTCGCTCCTGCAGATCCTGCTGCCGACCCTCAAGGAGGCGCAGGAGCCGCTGGTCGCCGCCCTCACCCACCGCTCGCGCGGCAACCCGAGCGCCCTCCGCGAGCTCGTCTTCGCGCTGGTGGAGGCCAAGGTCTTCCAGAAGAGCCCCGAGGGGCTGACCGCGGATCTCGCGCAGCTCGAGGCCGGCAACCTCCCGGTCACCATGGAGGACGCGGTCCGGGCGCGCCTGATGCGGCTCGACCCGCTGGAGCGGGCGACGCTGGACCGCGCGGCGGTGGTGGGCGAGGTGTTCCAGGATCGCTGCCTGCTCGCGATGATGCGGAGCGAGCGGCGCGCCCCCGGCGACGCGGCCGACCCCGCGACCCTCTGGCCCGACGACGACGACGAGGCCGCCCTCACCTCCGCGCTCGCGCGCCTCGAGGAGAAGGGCTTCGTGGAGCGGGTCGAAGCGAGCGACGTGCCCGGCGCGGTGGAGCTGCGCTTCCTCCACTCGGACACCCGCGACCTCGTCTACGCCGAGCAGGACGAGGCCCTGCGGGTCGAGCGGCACCGCACCATCGCCCACTGGCTCAGCGTGGTGATCGAGCTGCAGCGCGCGGGCATGGCCGCGGTCGCCGCCCCGCACCTCGAGAAGGCGGGCATGAGCGCCCGCGCCGGCCGCGCCTACCTCGAGGCGGCCCACGCGGAGCGGGACCGGATCCACACCCAGACCGCGCTGCGCTACGCGGAGAAGGCGCTCGAGCTGATCGACGAGGGCGACGTCGCCCGCCGGATCGACGCGCTGCACCTGCACGGCTCGCTGCTGACCACGACCGGCCGCTACGACGAGGCGCGCGCTTCGTTCGTCGAGATGCTGCAGGTCTCGTGGCGGATCGGCGCCAAGAACAAGGGCGGCGCGGCGCTGAACCGGCTCGCGCGCATCCACCGCCACCGCGGCGAGGACGCGCAGGCCTCCCAGCTCCTCGAGCGCGCCCTCGAGCTGTTCCGGGTCGCCGCCGATCTGCGCGGCGTGGCCAGCAGCCTGGATGACCTCGCGCAGGTCGCCCGCCTCCACGGCGACCTCGAGCGCGCCTCGAACGCGGCCACCGAGGCCCTCGAGATCCGCCGCGGGCACGCCGACGTGCGCGGCGAGGCGGTGAGCCTGATGACGCTCGGGGGCATCGAGTACGCGCGCGGCGAGATCGGCCGGGCCGAGGAGCTCTTCGAGAGCGCCCGCGACATCCGGGAGTCCATCGGCGACCGGGCCGGCGTGATGCAGGTCTACAACGCGCTCGGCGTGGTGGCCTTCGACCGCGGCGACCTCGAGCGGGCGGAGGCGTGCTGGCGCGCGGCGATGCAGGAGGCGCGCAAGATGGCCGACCGCCACACGCAGACCTTCCTGCTCAACAACCTCGGCGAGCTGCTCACCGCCGGCGGCCGCACCGAGGAGGCCAAGGCCGCGCTCGACGAGGCGCGCGAGCTCGCCCATCAGCTCAAGAACCGCCGGGCGATGGCCGAGGTCGAGCGCAACCTGGGCCTGTGCGCGCTGAAGGCGGGCGCGAGCGACGCGGAGAAGACCCTGCTGCGGGCGCTGGCGCTCGCCGAGGAGTACGGCTCCCGCGAGGCGATCGGCCTGGCCCACCGCGCCATCGGCCAGATGCGCGGCCAGACGCTCTTCGACGACAAGGGCGAGGTGAGCCGGCGCGCCGAGGAGAGCTTCCTCGCCAGCATCGACACCTTCCGCGACATCGGCAACGAGAAGGAGGCGGCGCGCTCGCTCGCCTCGCTCGGCTACCACCTCATCGAGCGCGGCGACGTCGACTCGGCCAAGGAGCGCCTCCGCGAGGCCCGCGCGATCATGCGCCGCATCGGGCTCGGCCAGCTCGCCAAGGTCGAGACCACGCTCGAGGAGCTCGGCGGCCGCATCTCGAGCCACTGACGTGGCCGGCCTCGGGAAGCCGCCGCTCGCGGCCGCCGCGCTCGTGGTCGCCGCCGGCCTCGGCTGGGCGGCGTGGGCGACGCACCGGGGCGTGCAGGCGGACCTCGCGACGCCGCGCGATCTCCACGGGGCCCCGCACGCCACGAGCGACGCCTGCGCGCGCTGCCACCCCGGGCAGCACGAGAGCTGGCGGCGCACGTTCCACCGCACGATGACCCAGGAGGCGAGCGCCGAGAGCGTGCTCGGCGACTTCGACGACGCTTCGTTCGTGTATGGCGGCGTGGAGGCCCGCATGGAGCGAAGCGCGGGCGGCGGGTACCGGATGCGCTTCCTCGCCGACGGAGCCGAGCTGTCGCGCGCCGAGGTCGTGCGCACGGTCGGCTCGCATCGCTACCAGCAGTACCTCGCCCGCGACGGCGACGTGCTCTTCCGGCTGCCGATGGCGTGGCACGTCGAGGAGGGGCGCTGGTTCCACATGAACGGCGCGTTCCTCACCCCGGATCCGCCGGAGCCGGCGCCCGGGGAGCACATCGATCGCGCCGACTACTACCGGCACGTGGTGCGCTGGAACGACAACTGCATTTTCTGTCACAACGTGGGCCCCGACCCGGGCCGGCGGGGCGACCGCTTCGAGACGGAGGTCGAGGAGCTCGGCGTGGCCTGCGAGGCCTGCCACGGGCCGGCGGACGAGCACGCGCGGGTCAACGCGAACCCGGTGCGCCGCTACGCGCTCCACCTCTCCGACACCGCCGACCCCACCATCGTCAACCCGCGTCGCCTCTCGCCCGACCGGAGCGCCGAGGTCTGCGGGCGCTGTCACGGGCAGCGGATCACCGACGACGTCGGCCGCTTCCTCGAGGGCGGTGATCCGTTCGTGCCCGGCGATCGCCTCGCCGACTACAGCCGCCCGCTCGCCCGCGACACCCCGCTCGACGGCGACCCGACCGCGTTCGCCGCGCGCTTCTGGCCCGACGGGACCGCCCGGCTCACCGCCTACGAGTACCAGGGCCTGCTCGCCTCGCCCTGCGACGGCCTCACCTGCACCAGCTGCCACGGCATGCACGAGGGCGACCCGAGCGGGCAGCTGCGCCCTGCCCTCGTGGGGGACGCGCAGTGCGCCCAGTGCCACGCCGACGAGGCGGATCACTCGGGACACACCGCCACCGCCTGCGTGGACTGCCACATGCCCCGGGTCGTGTACGGGCTGGTGGGCGCCTACCGCAGCCACCGGATCGAGGTGCCCGCGCTGGACGCGCCCGGGCGCCCCGACGCCTGCTCGCTCTGCCACGCCGAGCGCTCGACGGACTGGCTGGCTCGAGGCTGGGCGCGGCTCTACGGCGACCCGCCCGAACGACCGACGGAATCCGGCGCGCCGGTCCGCGACGATCTGCTCGCGGGCGATCCGATCGAGCGGGCGATGGCCGCCGCCGCCCTCGGGCGCACCGAGGCGCTGGTGGATCGCGCGTGGCGCGCCGGGCTCCTGCTCGACACCCTCGCCGACGATCCCTACCCCGCGGTGCGCCGGATGGCCTGGCGCAGCCTCCGCGCGCTCCACCCCGACGCCACCGGGCTCGACTGGCGGTCGTACGTGCCCACCGGGCCGGCCGAGGCGCGGCGCGCCTGGGTCCGGGAGGCCGAAGCGAGCCTCGACGTGCGCCGCCCCGACCGGGCCGAGGTGGCGCCGCTGCGGGCCCGGGCCGCCCAGCAGGCCATCTTCATCGGGGAGTGACCGCGGGGGGCGGGCGATGGCCCACCGGGTCACCGCGGGTGTACATTCCGGGCAGCGGAGGTGGGAGTTGTCCGAGCATGAGCCCAAACGACGCGTCAGCGTCGACCTGCGGATGAGCCGCTTCGAGCTGCCCCCGGTCCAGAGCGCCCTCGTCGTGGGACGGAAGGCGCCGATCGGATCGAGGGCGATGGAGAAGGCGCTCGCCGAGATGATGCCCGAGGCCTTCACCCGCATCGAGGTCGACCACGAGACGATCGAGGCGGTGATCGTGCGGCGGGCTCACCTGCGCCGCCTCCCCGAGGAGCGGCTCGTCGCGCTGCTGGTGCGCCAGACCGAGTCGGTGATCGACGAGACGGAGATGCTCCGGGTCACCATGGAGCTCGAGATCTCGCTCACCGAGGAGCTCGAGGTTTGACCCCCGCGGGCGCGGCGCCGGCCCCCCCGGGGACGACGGTGGCCGACCTGATGGACCCCGCCTCCGAGATCGCGGAGCACGCGACCCTCGGTGACCTCGAGCCCGCGCTCCGCCGGGACGAGCTCGGCTTCTTCCGCTCCCCGCTGGGCTGGGAGGCGGTCGTGCCGCGCCTGGTGGTCGGCCTGCCTTCGAGCCGCCGGGTCATCGACGTGCCGCGCGTCCCGGTCGCCGCGCTCGAGCCCCAGAGCGACGCGCTCGGCGTGCTCCCGCTCCTCGAGCGCTCGCCGCTCGCGAGCTCCCCGGTCGTGGCCGGCGACCGGCTGGTCGGGCGGCTGATGCACGACCGCGTCCGCCACGCGCTGCGCGACGAGCGCGACGACGACGTGCTCAGCGAGCTGATCACCCTCCGGCAGGCGTCCTCCGCCATCACCCACGACCTCGCGAACGTGCTGATGGTCGCCCTCTGGGAGGTCGAGGCGAGCCCGTCGCCGAGCCCGTCGCTGGCCGCCGCGCTCCAGCACTCCAAGCAGCTCCTCGACCGGCTGCGCCTGATGCACCGGGGCGAGCCCGCGGTGTCGATCCGGCTCGATCTCGGGGCCGCGGTGGACCGGCTCCTCCCGCTGCTGGGCCCGCTGTCGAAGCCGAACCGCCTCGAGTTCACGCCGCCGCCGACCCCGGTCGACGTGCGCTGCCCTCCGACCCTGATCGACCGCGTCCTCGTCAACCTGGTCGCCAACGCCCGCGACGCGGCCGAGCACGCCGGCCGGACCACGATCTCGATCCGCCGCGAGGGCGCCGCCGCGGTGCTCGAGGTGAGCGACGACGGCCCCGGCATCCCGCCGGACGCGCTGCCCCGGGTCTTCGAGGCCGGCTACACGACCAAGCCGGAGCACCAGGGCCTCGGCCTCGCGACCCTCCGCCGCGCGGTCCGCCGCCTGGGCGGCGACGTCGATCTCCAGAGCGCCCTCGGCGTCGGCACCCGGGTCCGCGTGCGGCTGCCCGCCGCCTGACTCACAGCCGGCGCGCGAGCACCCGGTAGACCGGCAGGCCGTCCTCGTCGGCGCGCACCTCGCGGTTCGAGCGCGCGCCGGTCGGGTTGTGATCCACGCGCCAGCCGTCGCCGACCGGGGCGAACGCGCCGTGGCCGGCGATCCGCGCCTGGTAGTCGTCGGCCCGCTCCTCGACGTCGGTCTGCACGAAGAGCTCGCCCCCCGGCGCGAGCAGCCGCGCCAGGTCGTCGAGGAAGGGTTCGGTCACGACCATGCGCTTCTGGTGGCGCTTCTTCCACCACGGGTCGGGGAAGTGGACGTAGACGCGCGAGAGGCAGCCGTCGGGGCCGGAGCGGGCGAGCAGCTCGCGCACGTCGGCGCGGAAGGCCCGGGCGTGGGCGTAGCCGCGCTTCTTCCGCCGCTCCTCCACCTTGAAGGCCCACTTGGCCTTGATCTCGACCCCGAGGAGGCGGATCGCGTCCGTCTGGGCGGCGCGCTCGAGGAACGAGAGGCCGCGGCCGAAGCCCACGTCGAGCTCGATCGGGCCCTCGCCCTCGATCAGCGCGGGCAGGGACACGTCGCCCTCGGGCGGCGTCGGCGCCATCTCTTCGTAGCGGATGGGGGGCGGGGTCTCGTTCACGGCGGCGGGGGATATCGCTCGCGACCTGCGCGCGCAATGCGCACCATTCTTGACCCTGGAAGCGTCGAGGCGGTATCCAGGTCCGGCGTAGCTATCCGCGCGAGGAGGGACGAGTGGCGGTGAAGATCCTGGCCGCTGACGACAGTGCGACGATGAGGAAGGTCCTGGAGATGACCTTCGCGGGCGAGGCCGTCGAGATCGAGACGGTCGACAGCGGGGAGGCCGCGGTCCAACGCGCCTCTCAGAGCCCGCCCGACCTCGTCATCGCCGACGCCTCGATGAGCACCGACGGCTACGATGTGGCCCGTCAGCTCAAGGGCAACCCGGCGACGTCGAACGTCGCGGTGATGGTGCTCGCGTCGCAGCACACCCCGTTCGACGCCTCCAAGGGCAAGGACGCGGGCGTCGACGATCACATCCTGAAGCCGTACGACTCGCAGGCGATGATCGACAAGGCGAAGGAGATCTTGTCGAAGCCCCGGGCCAGCGCCAGCGCGGCGTCCCCGGTCGCCGCGGCGCCGCGTGCGCCACAGAGCCCGCCCTCCCCGCCGAGCCCGCCCTCGCCGCCGCGGCCCGCGTCGCGCACCCCTGGCATCGGTCGACCCTCGAGCCAGATCCCCGCGGCCAACCCGCGCTCCACGGTGGCGTTCGGCGCGGTGTCCCCGCCCAAGCCCAGCGATCGGCCGGTGCTGCAGCTCGCCGACGAGGACGAGCCGAAGGCGGCGCCTCAGGCCAAGGTCGCCTCGCCTGCGGTGCCCTCGCGGCCGACCCCGAAGCGCGCGGTCCCGCCGACCGCGTCGAAGCCCGCGGTCACGCCGGCTCCGGCGCCGCGGAGCCCTGCCCCGAGCGCCGCGGCCGCGGCCGCCACGTCGAGCAACGGCGACCTCGCCGCGAAGCTCGGCGACCTCGGGCTCGACGCCGGTCAGATCGAGGGCGTGCTGAGCCTGTCGCGCGAGGTGATCGAGCGCGTGGTCTGGGAGGTCGTGCCCGAGCTCGCCGAGGTCATCATCCGCGAAGAGATCCGCCGGCTCACCAGCGACTGACGACGCTTTCGCGGTGGATGGCGCGTGGCGTTCGCGGTATGCCACGCGCCACGATGCCGGACCGTTTCGAGACCATCTCCTTCGACGAGCTCCCCAAGCACTTCGACGCCGCCGAGGCCGAGGACAAGTGGGGGCAGCACTGGGACGAGCGCGGGGTCTACCGCTACGACCCGACGCGCCCGCGGGAGGAGACGTTCGTCGTCGACACCCCGCCGCCGACCGTCTCGGGCTCGCTCCACGTCGGCCACGTCTTCAGCTACACGCACACCGACGCGATCGTGCGGCACCGCCGCATGCGCGGGCAGAACATCTTCTACCCCATGGGGTGGGACGACAACGGCCTGCCCACCGAGCGCCGGGTGCAGAACTTCTTCCACGTGCGCTGCGAACCGGGCGTCCCCTACGACCCCGACCTGAAGCTCGAGCCGGCGTCCGCGAAGAAGATCAAGAAGGAGCGGCCGCTCGTCGTCTCGCGGCGCAACTTCATCGAGCTCTGCAACCAGGTCACGCAGCAGGACGAGCAGGCGTTCATGGCGCTCTGGCGCCGCCTCGGGCTGAGCGTCGACTGGGCCCAGGAGTACGCCACCATCGACGACCGCTGCCGCCACCTCGCGCAGCTGTCGTTCCTCGACCTCCACGAGAAGGGCCACCTCTACAGCCACGAGGCCCCGACGATGTGGGACGTGGACTTCCAGACCGCGGTCGCCCAGGCGGAGGTCGAGGACCGGCCGAAGCAAGGCGCCTTCCACGACATCCGCTTCGGCGTGCAGGGCTCCGATCGCTCCTTCGTGATCAGCACCACGCGGCCCGAGCTGCTGCCCGCCTGCGTCGGCGTGACCGCGCACCCCGACGACGAGCGCTTCCAGGATCTCTTCGGCAAGAACGCGATCACCCCGCTCTTCCACGCGCCGGTGCCGATCTTCCCGAGCGAGCTCGCCGACCCCGAGAAGGGGACCGGCATCCTCATGGTCTGCACCTTCGGCGACCAGACCGACGTGACCTGGTGGCGCGAGCAGAAGCTGCCCCTCCGGCAGGTGATCGGGCGCAACGGCCGGCTGGTCGAGCTGACCTTCGGCGAAGGCGACTACCCGAGCGAGAACCCCGAGCAGGCGAACCGCTTCTACGCCGAGCTGCAGGGCAAGACCGTGGTCAGCGCGCGCAAGGACATCGTCGAGATGCTCCGCGCCCCCGAGGGGCGGGCCGCCGGCGACGACGCCCCGCTCCAGGGCGAGCCGCGGCCGACCGACCAGGCGGTGAAGCACTACGAGAAGGGGGACCGCCCGCTCGAGTTCGTCACCACGCGCCAGTGGTTCGTGCGGCTGATGGACAAGAAGGACCAGCTCCTCGAGCGCGGCCGGCAGATCGACTGGCACCCGCGGTTCATGCAGCAGCGCTACGAGATCTGGACCGAGAACCTCGGCCTCGACTGGTGCGTGAGCCGGCAGCGCTACTTCGGCGTCGCGTTCCCGGTCTGGTACCGGCTCGACGCCCAGGGCGAGCCCGACTTCGACGCCCCCATCCTCGCCGACGCGGCCTCGCTCCCGGTGGATCCGATGAGCGACACCCCGCCCGGCTACGAGGAGGCGCAGCGCGACCAGCCCGGCGGCTTCACCGGCGAGCCGGACGTCTTCGACACCTGGTTCACCAGCTCGCTGACCCCCGAGATCGGCTCGCACTGGCGGCTCGACGCGGACCGCCACCAGCGCCTCTTCCCGGCGGACATGCGGCCCCAGAGCCACGAGATCATCCGCACGTGGGCCTTCTACACCATCGCCAAGGCGCACCTGCACGAGCAGACGGTGCCCTGGCACAACGTGGTGATCAGCGGCTGGGTGGTCGACCCGCAGCGCAAGAAGCTCAGCAAGAGCTCGGGCAACGCCAAGACCTCGCCGCCCGAGCTGCTCGACGCCTACACCGCGGACGCGGTGCGCTACTGGGCCTGCGGCGCGCGCCTCGGCACCGACACCGCCTACGAGGAGAAGGTCTTCAAGGTCGGCAAGCGGCTGGTGACCAAGCTCTACAACGCGGGCAAGTTCGTGCTCTCGCAGGAGGCCGAGCGGCACCCGATCACGCACGAGCTCGACCGTGCGTTCGTGGCGGAGCTGGCCGCGCTCGTGGCGCAGGCGACGGCGGCCTACGACGAGTTCGAGTTCGGCAAGGCGCTGATGGCCACCGAGCAGTTCTTCTGGGCCCGCTTCACCGACACCTTCCTCGAGCTGACCAAGGCCCGCGCCCGCGGCGACCTCGGCGACGAGGCGGCCCGGGGCTCGGCGGTGGCCGCGCTCCGGCTCGGGCTGAACGTGCTGCTCCGCCTGTTCGCGCCGGTGCTGCCCTACATCACCGAGGAGGTCTGGAGCTGGATCTTCGCGAAGGAGACCGGCCAGCCCTCGATCCACGCCGCCCCGTGGCCGTCGGCCGCGGACTTCGAGGCGGTGGACGCCCCGGCGGACCCGGGCAGCTTCGCCCTCGCGATCGACGCCCTCACGGTGATCAACAAGCGCAAGAGCGACGACGGCGTGAGCGTCGGCCGGGTCACCGAGGAGCTGACCCTCGCCGCCAACGCCGCCACCGCGGCCCGCCTCGAGCCGGTCTGGGAAGACGTCGCCGGCGCCGCCCGCTGCCAGGCCAAGACGCTGACCTCCAAGGACGGCCTCGACGACGGCGCGTTCGAGGTGGTCAGCGCCACCTTCGCCGAGAAGCCCAAGAAGGGCTGAGCGCCTCGAAGCGGCATAGCCCTCGAGCGACACGAAAGAGTTTCTCGCAGGCTTCAAATTATTCTCGCAAAGGCGCGAAGACGCAAAGGGGCTGGGGGCGGCGGGATGGGGGCTGGCCGGCGGCTGCGGGCTGGCCGCCCGCATCACCCTGCCCCTGCCCGGCAAGCACAGGCGGCCAGCTGACGAGCCGAAGCGACGTCGCCACACGCACCACCCCGCCCGTTCGACCCCACGGCAGCGGGCGGCCAGCTCGCGCGCAGCGCGAGCG
>JAYZQJ010000088.1:0-78679 GCA_036149055.1 Myxococcota bacterium
CTCGCGCTGCGCGCTCGCTGGCCGCCCGCTGCCGCGGGATCGAACGACTCGAGTGGCGCGTGCGGCGACCTCGCTGCCCGCTGCCGCGGTGTGAACGGAGGCGGATGGCGCGTTTCGCGCAGAGGGCGGACGGCTACGAACGCCAGTCGATGCGGAAGGCATGACGGTGGTGCGTAGTGCGCACGCTCGAGCGCGTGGGCGAGAGCAGTCCGACTTCGTTACCCGGTTTCGCGGGATCAGGCGGGGGCGGTCAGGCGGGCGAAGTTCTGGAGGATGCGGACGCCGTGGGGGGAGGGGGCGACGCGCGCGAGGAGGGCTTCGGGGTCGAGGCCTTCTTCGCGCAGGATCTCGCGGCGGGCCTCGAGGTAGGCGCGGATGACCTCGTGGTCCCACTCGGGGTGGAACTGGACGCCCCAGACGCGGTCGCCGATGCGGTAGGCCTGGTGGGGATCCATGTCGTTGCGGCCGAGCGCGACCGCGCCGTCCGGCAGGCCGAGCACCTGCTGGCGGTGCGACGAGCTGACCCGGAGCGTCTCGGGCAGGCCCTCGAAGAGCGGATCGGCCCGACCGACGTCGGTGAGCGCGACGTCGATGGCGCCGATCTCGCGGCCGCGGCGGTTGGGGCCCACCTCTCCGCCCAGCGCGTCGGCGAGGAGCTGGTGGCCGTAACAGATGCAGAGCATCGGCACGTCCGCCTCGAGCGCCTTCACGAGCCACTCGCCCGTGCGCTCGCTCCAGTCGAGCCGGTCGGTCACCAGCGCGCTCGACCCGGTCACGACGACGCCGCGGAGCGAGCCCGGATCGGGCAGGGGCTCCCCCGCTTCGACCGCGACGGTCTCGACGTCCGGCAGCCCGAGGCCGGCCTCGATCCAGTCCTCGTAGTCGCCGCGCTCGGCCGCGAGGTGGGGCATGGTCGAGCCGGTCTTCACGATGAGCAGCGTCATGCGCGCATCGTGGGGCCGGCGCGCAGCGGCGTAAAGGCGGCCGGACGTTGACGATTCGGGCGCGAACAGACAGAACGAGGGGCGTGACCGCCCCCGCCGCCGCGGCGTGCCAGAACCATCCGGAGCGCGAAGCGATCGGGATCTGCGTCGAGTGCCGCGCGCGCATCTGCAGCGAGTGCGTCACGAAGGTGGACGGCATCAACTACTGCGTCGCCTGCTACGCCGCCCTCGCCGAGCGCGGGGCCCGCCGCCGCGCCTCCGAGGGGCGAGCCAGCTCGACCTGGGTCGCGGCGCTGGCCGCCCTCGGGCTCCTGCTGGTGACCACGCTGCTGACCTGGGGGCTCCTCGAGGCGGCGCTGCCGGGGGGCTCGTGAGCGTCCGGGAGCTCGGCCGCGTGGGTCCGGTGGGCGCCCTCGACCGGGCGATCGCGCAGGTGAGGGAGGGCGGCTTCGAGCGCGGCGGCAGCGCGCTCCTCGGCGGCGGCGCGCTCGCGGCCATGCTCCTCGGCATCTACTACGTGGAGCGCATCGAGGGCGTGCACGGGGTGCGCCCGCTGCTCGCGCTCGGCCTGGTGCTCGCCTGGTGGGTGCGCGCGTGGCTCGTCGGCCGCTCCAGCCGCGCGTACGTGCGCGCCACCTGGGACGCGCCGCTGCCCGAGGACGCCGGGCGTCCCGTGGACGTGCTCCGGACCGCGCTCGTGCTGGGGCTGGGGCTCTGGCTCTGGAGCTGGCTGCTCGTGGCCGGCAGCCTGCTCGGCCCGTTCGGGGTGCTGGTCTTCGTGCCCTTCTTCGCGCTGCGGGGCGCGGTGGCGCCGTCCTGGATCGCGCGGGCGGCCTGCGAGCGACAGGGCGGCTTCCGTGCGTTCTTCGCGGCCTTCGGTGACTCCGGCTCGCGGCGGGCCGCGGGGGTGGCCGTCGAGGGCCTGGTGCTCGCAGGCGCGGTCGGCCTGTTCACGAACCTGTTCATGGTGACCGGGGTGCTCGTGCTGCTCCTCCGGAGCTTCCTCGGCTTCGAGGTCGCGACGGTCGAGACGTTCCTGTCGGCGGGGAACACCTTCGTGGTGCTCTGCGTCGCGGCGGTCGCGCTCGTGCTGCTCGAGCCCCTCCGGGCCGCGCTCAGCGCCTCGGCCTGGGTGGACGCGCGGGTGCGCGCGGAGGGCCTGGATCTCCGGGCCGCGATCGACGCCGCGCGGGCCCACGTCAGCCGGGGCCGGAGGGAGCGCGCCGCGGCCGCCGCCGCCGCCGCCGTGGCGCTGCTCGCGTCGCTGCTCCCCTCGGGGGTGGCGTGGGCGCAGGACGACTTTCCTCCGCCGCCCGAGATGAGCGAGCTGCCCGCGCCGGCGCGACCCGACGCTCCGGTCGCGGGCGCGGCCGAGCCGCCGGCGCCGATCACGGTGTCCCTCGAGGACCGGGACGTCGCGGTGCGGGAGGACGTGGACGCGATCCTCGCGCAGGACGAGTTCCGCGAGTTCGAGGACCACCGCGGGGAGGGGGTGGCGGATCTGCTCGAGCGCGTCTTCGAGTGGCTGTTCCGCGATCGCGACGTCGACGTGCAGCCGCCGCCGTCGGGGCTGCCGGACCTCCCGCTCCCCGGCCCGACCTTCTTCATCGTCGTGGCGGTGGCGCTCCTGCTCGTCGTGCTCGCCTATCTGTTCGCGACCCGGCGGCGCGGCGACGAGGCGGCGGCGGAGGCCGAGCGCGCGGCGGTCACGCGCGAAGACATCCGCGAGCGCCCGCCGGCGTCGTTCCTCGACGAGGCGGCCGCGCTGGCCGCGGCGGGGGAGCTCCGCGCCGCGCTCCGGGCGCTCTACCTGGCGACCCTCGTCTCGCTGGATCGGCGGCGCCTGATCGCGTTCGACCCGCACCTGACCAACTGGCAGTACCTCCGCCAGATGCCGCGCGGCGAGCTCCGCACCGCGTTCCGCGAGTTCACCCGGCTGTTCGATCACAAGTGGTACGGGCACGAGCCCACCACCGCCGACGACTACGCGCGGTGCCGCACGCTGGCCACGGAGATCGTGGAGCGAGCGACGGAGCGGGCGGCGTGAAGACGATCGCTCGCCGCGCCCTGATCGGGGCGCTCGTCGTGCTCGGCCTCGGGGTGTCGGGGATCATGTGTCAGCGGGTCGGCGCCCGAGGGCGATACGTCGCCGCGTACAGCACCTACGGCTCCGGACCCGAGGGCACCCGGGGGCTCTTCCTCCTGGCCGAGCGCGTGGGGGCGAGGCCGCAGCGCTGGGCCGAGGACCTCGGTCGCCTCCCCGAGGGCGGCGGCGTGCTCGTGGCGCTCGGCGCGTGCGAGACCTGGCTGCGCCGGCCGCTCTCGCGCCTCGAGCGCGAGAACCTGAAGGCCTGGGTGGAGTCGGGCGGGGTGCTCCTCGTCGCCGGCGCGCCCGGCTACGTGCAGCGCTCCGACTTCGGCGTCTCCATCGACGGCGACTGCGGCGAGCCCACCGGCCTGATCCGGATGCTGGAGGACCGCGAGCAGGGGCCGCGCAAGGAGACCGAGGAGGACGACACGCAGCTCGAGGATCTCCCGGGCATGTTGCGGGAGGAGCCCGAGCGGGCGTGGGACGAGGTCGCGGACGACGGCGACATCCCGATGGCGCACGGCGCGTGGCCGGTCGGCGAGCCGGTGGTCGGGCTGCCGTGGGTCGGTCTCCGGCAGCCGCGGCGCGTGCGGGTGGACGAGAGCCGCTCGCATCACACCCTCCTGCGCCTCGACGGCCCCGAGGGGCGGCCGGTCGGCGTCCGGGTCGACGTGGGGGAGGGCGCGGTCGTGGCGCTCGGCTCGGCGAGCATGTTCCAGAACCGCGATCTCTCGAGCCAGAGCGGCGGGCTCCTGTTCGCCCGGCTCCTCCGCGAGCTCGCGCCGCGCGGCCCGGTGCTCTTCGACGAGTACCACCTCGGCATCGGTGAGCAGCGCGGCATGATGCGCTACCTGCGGCAGGTCGGGCTCGGCGCCCTCGTGGTGCAGGTCCTCTTGCTCATTCTCTTCCTGGTGTGGCGGCACGGGGCGCGCTTCGGAGGGACGCGCGCGCCGGCGCCCCCGGAGCCGGCCGGCACCGCGAGCTACGTCGAGGGCGTGGGCACGCTCTACGCGAAGGCGAAGGATCCGGGCGGCGCGATGGGCATCCTGGCCCGGCGCGCCTTCGAGCGCATCGCGGCCCATCACCACCTCGACGCCAAGGACGGGGCGCGCCTCGCGGAGGCGCTCGAGGCGCGGCACCGCGCGGACGCGGCGGATGCGGTCAGGGCCATCGACGCGCTCGCGTCCGACGGCAGCGGCAGCCTCGCGAAGCTCGCCGAGCGGCTCGACGCGGAGCTCGCCAAGGCGATCGCGTAGACAACCCGCCCCGGTCTCTGTAGAACCGGCCCGCATCCATGGAGCAGATTCAGGAGCTCAGGACCCTGCGCGACGCCCTCTTCGGCGAGGTGGGGAAGGTGATCGTCGGCCAGGAGGAGACGATCGAGACGATGCTCGTGGCGCTGCTCGCGCAGGGCCACGTGCTGCTCGAGGGCGTCCCCGGGACCGCCAAGACGCTGATGGTCCGGACGATGGCCGCCGCGCTGGACCTCGGGTTTGGCCGCGTGCAGTTCACGCCGGACCTCATGCCGAGCGACATCCTCGGCACCAACGTCTTCGACTTCAAGCAGGGCAGCTTCCGGCTCACCAAGGGGCCGATCTTCACTGAGCTGCTCCTCGCCGACGAGATCAACCGCGCGCCCGCCAAGACGCAGAGCGCGCTGCTCGAGGCGATGCAGGAGCGGCAGGTCTCGATCGACGGTCAGCGCCACCCGCTGAGCGAGGACTTCACCGTCTTCGCCACCCAGAACCCGGTGGAGCAGGAGGGGACCTATCCGCTCCCCGAGGCGCAGCTCGATCGCTTCCTGGTCAAGATCCAGGTCGGGTACCCGACGGTCGAGGAGGAGGACCGGATCCTCGCCCAGGCCAGCGTCGGCGTCGGCTCGGTCGACGTGGGGCAGGCGGGCATCGCGCCCGTCGCGGATCGCGAGAGGCTGCGCCGCATCCGGGCCCTCGCGCGCGACGTGACGGTGGAGGACGGCGTGCGACGCTACATCCTCTCGCTCATGCGCGCGACGCGCGAGACGCCGATGATCCTCCTGGGCGCCGGACCGCGCGCGGGCGTGCATCTGATGGTCGCGTCGCGCTGGTTCGCGGCGCTCGACGGTCGCGTGTTCGTCACCCCGGACGACGTGCAGCGCGCGCTCCACCCCGTCATCTGCCACCGGCTCGTGCTCGCGCCGGAGGTGGAGCTCGACGGGCTCGGGCCCGAAGAGGTCATCGACCGCGTCTCGACCACCGTCGAGGTCCCCCGGTGACCGACCGCCGGGCCAAGATCGTGCCCGGCGCGCGTCTCGTCCCGTTCGCCCTCGGAGGCCTCCCGCTCGCGGCCGCGGACATGGGGACCGGGCTCGGGCTCGGGGCCGCCGTCGCCTACGACGCGGTGCTGCTCGGCCTCGCCGCGGTGGAGGCGCGCGGGCTCGCCCGCGACTGTCCCGCGGCCGAGCGACGCATGGACGCCCGGCTGGTCGTCGGCGTGGAGAACACCATCCAGGTGCGACTCCACAACCCGACGAAGCGGACGCTGAAGGTCACCGTGCGCGACGATCTCCCGCCCGGCTGGGAGGCGACGCCGGACGAGCTGACGGTGGAGCTGCCGCCCTTCGCGCGCCGGGAGGTGAGCTACGTCGTGGTCCCGCCGAAGCGAGGGCGCTTCACGTTCGGGCGGCTGCACCTGAAGGTCGAGGGGCGGGCGAAGCTCGGCGCCTCGATCGTCAGCCTCGACGCGGAGGCGGAGGCGCGGGTGTTCCCGAACGTGCTCGGTCCGCGGCGCTACGAGCTCGCGGCGCGGCTCGGTGACCTCGCGAGCGTCGGGTTCCGGAGCATCCGCGCGAGCGGCGGCGGCGGTGAGTTCGAGCAGCTGCGCGAGTACGTCAGCGGCGACGCGTACCGGGACCTCGACTGGAAGTCGACGGCCAAGCGGCAGCGGCCCGTGACCCGCGTGTTCGAGCAGGAGCGGTCGCAGACCGTGCTGATCGCGCTCGACGCGGGGCGGATGATGGCGACGAAGCTCGGCGCGATCTCCAAGCTGGATCACGCGATCAACGCGGCGCTCCTTCTCAGCTGGGTGGCGCTGCGCAAAGGGGACCGGGTCGGGCTGGTGGTCTTCGGCGACCACGTGCACCAGTTCGTCCAGCCGGGGCGCGGCCCCGGGCAGTACCGCAAGCTCCTCGACGCCCTCTACGCGACCGAAGCGGAGGAGACCTTCGTGGACTTCCGGCGGCTCGTGGAGTTCGTGCAGGTGCGGGCGCGGAAGCGGGCGCTGCTGGTGATGTTCTCGGACCTGCTCGACGAGGCGCACGCGATGCCGCTCGCCGAGCACGCGGCGCTCCTCCGGCGGAAGCACCTCCCGGTCTGCGTGACCATGCACGACCCGGTCGCGGAGTCGCTCGCGGACGCGCCGGTCGAGGACGCCCGCGGGGCCTATCACCGGGCGGCGGCGGCGGACCTGCTACAGGAGCGCGAGGCGGTGAAGGCGCACCTGCGCAAGAGCGGCGTGTCGCTCGTGGAGGCGCCGCCGGGGGAGCTCGCGGTGGCCACGGTGAACCGCTACCTCGAGATCAAGGCGCGTCGGGCGCTATAGAGAAGCGTGCGCTTCGTTCTCGCGATGCTGCTGGCGGGCTGCGCCTCGGCGCCCGAGCCCGTGGCCGTCGACGTCGGCGGGGCGATCGCGCGCTGGGGTGCGGTCGAGCCGGAGGCGACGTCGAGCCGCGTGGTGGCGAGGGAGGCGAGCACCCGCAGGACGCGGCCGTCGGCGCGGCGCTGGACGGGCGGCCCGCGCATCGACCTCGAGCTCCACCGGGCGCCGCTCGCGGAGGCGCTGCGCTTCGTCGCCGAGCAGGCGGGCTACGGGATCGTGGTCGGCGAGGGCCTCGAGCGGCCGATCACCGTGTCGCTCCGTCGCGTGCCTGCGCTCGAGGCGCTCGCGCTGATCGCGGCCGCGCACCGGGTCGAGCTCGAGCGCGTCGGCCGCAACATCGTCGCGCGCCCTTTGTAGAGCGCTGACGCGGGCGTACCTTCGCGCTCATGAGCGACCCTCTGAGCCAAGACGCGATCGAGAGTGCCCTCTCCAGCCTGCCCGGGTGGCGGCACGAGGACGACGCGCTGCACAAGACCTTCGAGTTCGGCGCCTTCCCCGAGGCGATCTCCTTCATCACGCGCATCGCCTTCGAGGCCGAGCAGCGCGGGCACCACCCGGAGATCCGCAACGTCTACAGCACCGTCGAGATCGCCCTGAAGACCCACGACGCCGGCGACGTGGTCACCGACAAGGACACCGACCTGGCGCAGGTGATCGAGAAGATCTCCTGGATCTAGTCCCCGAACCCGGAGGAGGGGACGGAGTTTCCTTGTTGCCCAGCCGACTGAGCCTCGGCCCGCGTATCACTGATTCGGGCTACGGGGACGGAGTTTCCTTGTTGCCCAGCCAGCGGAGTCAGGGCCCGATCGAAGGCTCAGACTCGACGAGTCGGTTCTGTGGCTGCCTCCCACCGCAGATACACCGGTTGTCCTTTGCTGCCAGGTCTCTCCGCGACGTGCGTGCGGCGCAAAGCTCTCTAGGCAACAAGGAAACTCCGTCCCAGAGTCCGCATTTCGGGGCGGGCGGCCGGGCGAAGGTTCCTCTCGGCAACAAGGAAACTCCGTCCCCAGGTCCCTATTCGGGGTGGATGGAGTCGACGAGGCGGCGGAAGGCGGGCTCGGCGAGCTCGACGGCGTCTTCGGGGCCGATGAGCTTGAAGAAGACGAGGCCGCGCTCGCCGGTGACGATCGCGCCGAGCATTCGCCAGCCTTCTTCTCGGGCGGGGCGGCTGGCGTCGCCGATGCGGCCGATGAAGGTGCCGCGGACGTCGAGGGTGGCCACCGGGAGGTCGTTGACCTCGCGCTCGGTGATCTCGGGGTCGCCGCCCTCGAACTGACCCGACCAGCGATCGAGGTTCGCGCGCACGTCTCCTCCGCCGCCGACGCTCGGGGGGAAGTGGCTGACGGTGAGCAAGGCGGCCGGGTGGTCCCGGACCTCGTACTCCGCCGCGCGCAGCTCGTGCCGGGGCCGGCGGTAGACCAGGGGCTCCTCGGCCGTCCAGCCGACGCCGCCGACGATCGGGCGGAACTCGGGCTGGGTCGACGGCGCGCTCCGCGGCTCGGTCGACCGCGTCGGCTCGTCCTCTCCACAGCCCAGCAGCGCGAGGGCCGCGCACGCCAGCCACCAGCGCCTCACAGGGCGAGCACTCCGGCGGCCTTCTCCATCAGCGCGACCCGCGCCTTGGTCACCGGGCTCGAGCCGTCGAGCATCGCCCGCGTCTCCTCGAGCACCTGCGTGAGCCCGAAGAGCTGCACGCCGTGGTCGACGGTCTTCTGTCCGCCGGGGAGCGGTGACTGCCACGCGGTCATCACGTCCGACTTCCCGTCCAGCAGCGCGTTGACCGCCGCGTGCCCGAAGCGGTTGGCCACCATGCGGTCGGCGAAGCTCGGGCTGCCTCCCCGCACCAGGTGCCCGAGCACCGTGGCCCGGATCGAGACGTCGCCGAGCGCGTCCCCGCAGGCCTCGGTCGCGAGGCGCACCAGCTTGGTGCAGGGGAACTCGACGCCCTCCGCCTTGAGGATCAGCACCCGCTGCTTGTCCCGGTCGTCGGCGAAGCTCTTCAGGATGAGCTCGGCCACGTCCCGGACCAGCTCCTCCTCGCTCCGCCCCTGCTCCCGGAACAGCGCCGCGTCCGCTCCCGCCGCGACCGCGCCCGCCATGCAGAGGTAGCCGCTCTGCCGGCCCATCACCTCCACCACGAAGGCCCGGCGGTGGGCGCGCGCGGTGTCGCTGATCCGGTCGCACGCCTCGACGATCGTGTTGAGCGCGCTGTCCACGCCGATGGCGGTGTTGGAGCAGCCGACGTCGTTGTCGATCGACGCGGGGATGCCGACCACCCGGCAGCCGTGCTCCTCGGCCAGCGCGTGCGCGCCAGTGAGCGACCCGTTGCCGCCGATGACCACGAGCCCGTCGAGGTGATCGTTCACCGTCTGCGCGGCCTGCGCGCGCCCGGCCTCTTCGTAGAACGCCTTGCAGCGCGCGGTCCCGAGGAAGCTGCCGCCGAGGCTCGCGCTCGTCTCGACCTCCTGGGTCGGCGTCAGCCCGCTCGGCGTCTCCCGGGTGAGGTCGCGGAAGCGGTGATCGAGCAGGCCCTGGTAGCCCCGCTCGACCCCGACCACGTGCACCCCGCGCCCCGCCGCCACCTTCACGACGGCGCGGACCGCGGCGTTCATGCCGGGGGCGTCACCCCCCGAGGTGAGCACCCCCAGCGGCACGTCACTCCTCCTCGTCCGACTCGGGCGCCTCGGCCTCGGGCAGCTCCGGCGGCTCGTCGATCTCGTCGAGGAAGCGACGCAACAGGCCGTCGACCATGAGCTTGCGCTCGTCGTCGTCGATCGCGCCGTCGACGTACTTGGTGCGCACCTGCTGGTGCTTGATCCGGTACTGCCCGAGGATCGACTCGTAGCGCGCCTTCTGCGCCCAGATCTTGCGGTGGTTCCGCGCGTAGAGCGCGCCCAGCGAGGCGATCGAGGCGCCGGTCAGGACGATGCCGATCGGGCCGCCGAGGAAGACGCGCAGGAGCACGACCACCGCCGCCGCGCCGGCCGCGCCGGTGAGCAGCTTCTTGCCGGTCCCCGGAGCGCGGACCTCGCCCCAGGCCACCTCCCACGCCTCGCGGGAGGCGAGCAGGAGCGCGATGAAGTTCGCCCGGTCGCCTCCCTTCTCCCAGTACGTCTTGATCGCCGCCTTCAGAAAGCCGTCGTACGAGTCGTACGCGGCCGCCTTCGGGTCCGCTGCCTCTTCGGTCATGGTCTGCACGGTACTCGAAGAACCGGCCCCGTCCCACACCTGTTCCACCCGCGGTCGGGCGTTAGACTTCCGGCGATGAACGCCCGTGTCTTGCCGCTGATCGCGGCGCTCCTCGTCAGCCCGCTCTCCGCTCGGGCCCAGGCGCCCTCCTCCTGCGCCGACCTCGACGCGTGTCGCGCGGCGCTCCGGAGCGGTCACTACGAGGTCGCCGAGCGCGGGCTCTCCTCGCTGCGGCGGGGCCGGGGTGGCGCCGAGGCCACCGTCGCGCTCGCCCGCCTGCAGCTCATCACGGGGCGCTACGCCGAGGCGGCCGAGCTCGTCCGACCGCTGTCGCAGCGCGGCGCAGCGCAGGTCGACGCCGCCACCGTGCTCGGCGAGGCCGAGATGGCGCGCGGCCGGCTCGACGAGGCCCAGCGCGCGTTCGAGTCCGTCATCGGCGAGCCGGCCGCTCACCGAGCCCGCGTGATGCTCGGCCGGCTGCTCGTGCGCCGCGGTGAGGAGCGCGCCGCGCAGATGCCGCTGATGGCCCTCGTCCAGGCGTACAACGACGAGACGATCGGCGATCGAGACGCCGAGGGTCTCGCCTACGTCGCGATGGCCGCCGACATGCTCGACAGCCCGCACGACGCGAACGACGCGTTCCAGGCCTCCACGCGCGCCGATCCGACGCGGGTCGAGACGCAGCTCGAGTGGGCGCAGCTATTCTTGTCGCACTACGACACCGGGCACGCCGAAGAGAGCGTGCGCGCGGCCCTCCAGCACAACGAGCACCACCCCGTCGCCCGGGCGCTGCTCGCGCGCATCAAGCTGGAGCAGTCGCTCGACTTCGTGGCCGCGGCGGCCGAGCTCGAGCGCGCCGAGGCGGTGAACCCGAACCTCCCGATGATCCACGTGACCCGCGCCGGGGTGGCGATCCGCGACATGGATCTCGAGGCGGCCGAGCGACACCTCGAGCGGGCCCTCGCGATCGATCCGACCGACCTCGAGGCCCTGAGCGTGCGCGCGGCCCTCCGCTTCCTGCAGGACGACACCCGCGGCTACCAGCGGGCGGTCCGCGCCGTGCTCGACCTGAACCCGCGCTTCAGCGAGCTCTACACCATCATCGCGGAGTACGCGGACTGGGAGCACCGCTACCCGCAGATCGTGGAGATGGCGCGCGAGGCGCTGCGGATCGACCCGACCGACGCGCTCGCCCACGCGACCCTCGGCATCAACCTGCTCCGGATGGGCGAGGAGGAGGAGGGCCTGGCCGCCCTCCGCGAGGCGTGGCGGCGCGATCGCTTCAACGTGCGCGTCTACAACCTGCTCAACCTCTTCGAGGACGTGCTCACGGCCGAGTACGAGACCGTCGAGGCGGGCCCGCTGATCCTGCGCATGCACCGCGAGGAGATCCCGGTGATGGGCCCCACCGCCACGTCCGTCTTGCGGGCCGCGTGGGACGACATGCGGCGGCGCTACGGCTTCACGCCCACCACGCCGGTGCACGTCGAGATGTTCTCGAACGACGAGCACTTCAGCGTGCGCACGAGCGGCCTGCCCAACATGGGCGTGCAGGGCGTCTGCTTCGGGCAGGTCGTCACCGCGCTGTCGCCTCGCGCGGGGCCGTTCAACTGGGCGCAGATCACCACCCACGAGCTGGCCCACGTCTTCCACATCCAGCTGAGCCGGAACCGTGTGCCGCGCTGGTTCACCGAGGGGCTCGCCGAGTACGAGACCATCATCGCCCGGCCGGAGTGGCAGCGGGAGCAGGACCACCGGCTCTGGCTCGCGCTCGAGTCCGGCCGCGTGCCGCCCCTCCGGCAGCTGAACCACGCGTTCACCCACGCCCGCAACGCGGAGGACGTCACCGTCGCCTACTACGGCAGCTCGATGCTGGTGAAGTACATCGCCGAGCGCTTCGGCTTCGACCGGACGGTGCGCATGCTGCGCGAGTGGGGCGCGGGGCGCTCGACCGAGGAGGTCATCCAGCGCTCGCTCGGGGTGGACATCGACACCCTCGACGCGGACTTCCGGCGCCACACCCGGGAGCGACTCGCCGCCCGGGCCGACGACTTCGCGGTGGATCTGGGCGCGCACACGGACCTCGAGGCGGCGCGGCAGCGGGTCGCCCAGCACCCGGACGACGCCGAGGCCCACGCGGCGCTCGGCGCGGCGCTCCTGATCCAGGGCCAGGCCGACGAGGCCCGGGCGGCGCTCCGCGAGGCGTTCATCCGGGAGCGCGCGCAGCCGCTCGCGCGCTTCGTCGCCGCGCGCCTGGCGCTCGCGCGTCGGCAGCCGCGCACCGCGCTCGGCGACCTGCGCATCCTCATCGAGAGCGGCCGCGACGGCTACGAGGTCCGGCTGCTCCAGGCCCGGGCCGCGCTGGCGCTGCGCAACGCGCGGCTCGCCCGAGAGGCGCTGGAGGCGGCCGCCCGCATCGACGCCGGGCGGCCGGAGGCGTGGGATGGTCTGTACGAGCTCGCCGGCCGGCTGAACGAGCCGACGCTCCGGCAGCGCGCGCTGCGCGCCTACGTGGACATCGATCAGCACCACTCGGCCCGGAACTTCGAGCTGATGCAGGCGCTCGCCGAGCAAGGCGACTGGGACGGCGTGCGCGAGTACGGGCTGCGCGCGGTCTACGTCGATCCCCTCAACCCCGAGGCGCGGCGGCTCTACGCCGAGGCGCTGGTGCGGGCCGGCGACGGGCGCGAGGCGCTCGCGCAGGCCGACCTCGCGCTGGCGGCCGAGCCGGAGCAGCCGGGCCCCGCGCACCTGACCCGGGCGCGGGCGCTCGTGGCGCTCCGGCGCGCGCGCGAGGCGAGGGCCGCGGCCGACGCGGCGGTGCAGGCCGACCCGTCCCTCGCCGACGCGGCCCGAGAGGTCCTGGCGCGATAGACTCGCCGATGATGCGCAAAGGGCCGCGCTTCTCGATCCCCACGCGGATCTTCCTCAGCATCGTCCTCGTGCTCGGCGCGTTCGGGGCGGTGAGCGCGGCCAGCCTGTACCAGCACCAGCGCACCGCCGACCGGCTGCGGCTGCTGCACGAGGGCTACCTGCCGCTCGCCCTCACCCTCGGCCAGGCGCGCGCCGACCAGAACCTCTTCACCATCGAGCTCGACAGCCTCGAGAGCGAGCGGGACCCGACCGGCACCCTCTGGTGGCTCGAGCGAGCCCGCCGGGTGCGCCCGAACATCGTGCAGAGCGCGATGCGCGCGGTGGAGCGCGCGGAGTCGCTCGAGCCCTCACCCGAAGACGCGGCCCACCTGGCCGAGGTGCGCGGCGAGCTCGAGGCGATCGGCGAGGCGTTCGCCGCGGCGGAGGCCGACTTCGAGGAGCTCTTCGCGGCGCTGCGCCGCCAGGACGTCGAGGGCTCCCGCGAGAAGGTGGAGGCGCTCCGGCGGCACGAGCAGCGCACCTCGCGCCGGCTCCGCGGCGCCTGGGGCTCGGTGCAGGATCGCATCGCTCAGACGAGCCGGACCGCCGCCGAGCAGGAGCGACAGTTCCTCTACCTCGTCGCCGGGCTGGTGATGGCGGCGCTCTTCCTCGGGCTCGTCGTGCTCTGGTGGTCGCAGCGCCTCCTCGCGCCGCTGCCGCGCCTGCAGCGCCGGGTCGTCGCGGTCGCGCAAGGCGACCTGACGGGCAAGATCGCCCCCGCGCGCGACGACGAGATCGGTCAGCTCACCGTCGAGTTCGAGCGCATGGTCGACGCGGTCGGCGCGCGCGATCGGCAGCTCCGCGACGCGGCCGAGACCCTGCGCGAGCTCCAGCGCATGCAGGAGCAGATCGTCGCCGGTCTCCGGGCGGGCGTGGTCGTGGTCTCGGAGCGCGGCGAGGTGCGCTCGGCCAACCGGGCGGCCGCGGCGGTGGTCGGCATCGACCGGACGCACCTCGAGCTCCCGCTCGAGCGGACGGGGCTGGCGGAGCGGCTCCCGGGGCTCTCCGACGCGATCGACGCGGTGGCGGCGGGCGGGGAGCGCGCGTCGCTCGTCGCCGCGCCGCTGCGGGTGTCGGACGAGGAGACGAGGTTCCTCGACGTGCTCGTCACGCCCTTCGGCACCGACGAGCCCGAGGGCCCCCGCCGCGCCGTGCTGGTCGTGGCCGACGACGTGACCGAGGAGCTGCGCACCAAGCAGCGCCTCATCCAGACCGAGCGGCTCGCGGCGATCGGGCGCATGGCGGCGCACGTCACCCACGAGGTGCGCAACCCGCTCTCGAGCATCGGGCTCAACGTGGAGCTGCTCGAGGAGGAGCTCGAGGACGCCGGCGCCGAGCCGCGCGCGCTGCTCCGGGCCATCCAGCGCGAGATCGACCGCCTCACCGGGGTGACCGAGGAGTACCTGCGGCTCGCCCGCCTGCCGGCGCCGCGCCTCGAGCCCGAGCAGCTGGCCGACATCGTGCTCGAGGTGGGCCGCTTCGTGGCCCGCGAGTTCGAGACCTCGAACGTGACCCTCGAGGTCGACGTCGACGAGACCCAGCCCGACGTCGCCGCCGACGAGCCGCAGATCCGTCAGGCCTTGCTGAACCTGCTGCGCAACGCGCGCGAGTCGATGCCCGACGGCGGCGTGGTCTCGCTGGAGTGCCTGCCGCTCGACGGCGGCGTGGTGATCCGGGTCTCCGATCAGGGCGAGGGGATCCCGCCGGACAAGCGCCCGCACATCTTCGACCTCTTCTACTCGACCAAGGAGCGGGGCACCGGCCTCGGGCTGCCGCTCACCATGCAGATCGTCGCCGCCCACGCCGGCACGATCCGCTGTGAGGACGCCCCCGGCGGAGGCACGGTGTTCACGCTCTGGTTCCCGAAGGCGAGCGACGAGCGCGCCTCGGAGGAGATCGCGCTGACGGGTGAAGTGTAGAGGCGGGTGTGCTAGCTCGGCGCCCATGTCCACCACTCGCCCCGACGGCCGAAGCAGCGACGCGCCCCGCCCGATCACGGTCACCCACGGCTTCCAGCGCTTCCCCGAGGGGAGCGTGCTCTACAAGTGCGGCGGCACCACGGTGCTCATCGCCGCGTCGGTGGAGGAGTCGGTCCCGCCGTGGATGCGGAACAAGGGCCGCGGCTGGGTCACCGCGGAGTACGAGATGCACCCGCGCGCGAACCCCGACCGGCAGCGCCGCTCGCGGACCCGCAACAACCTCGACGGCCGCTCGTCCGAGATCCAGCGCCTCATCGCTCGCTCGCTCCGGGCCTGCGTCCGGCTCGACCGGCTCGGCGAGCGCATGATCACCGTCGACTGCGACGTGATCGACGCCGACGGCGGCACGCGGACCGCGTCGATCACCGGCGGCTTCATCGCGCTGGCGATGGCCCTCGACGTGCTCCGGCACAAGGGCGCGATCAAGCCCGGCATCCTCCGCGAGGAGGTGGCCGCGATCAGCGTCGGCATGGTCCAGAACAAGCACCTGGTGGACCTGAACTACGACGAGGACTCGGGCGCGCAGGTCGACCTGAACGTCGTCGCGACCCAGAAGGGCGGCATCGTCGAGGTGCAGGGCACCGCCGAGGGCGCGCCGATCGCGAAGGCCGACTTCGACCGGCTGGTCGAGCTCGGGCTCGGCGCGATGCCGATCCTGGTCGCGAAGCAGCAGGAGGCGCTCGCCAAGGCGGGCGTGGACCTCGCGAAGCTGATGGGCTGATGAAGGCGCTCGTCGCGACCCGCAACGCGGGCAAGGTCCGCGAGCTCGCCCGCCTGCTCGACGGGGCCGGCTTCGAGCTCGTGGCGCTCGATCCCGAGGCGCCCGAGGTCGTCGAGGACGGCGACACCTTCGAGGCCAACGCGCTCAAGAAGGCGCGCGAGATGGCCGCCTTCTCGGGGCTGCCGACCTTCGCCGACGACAGCGGGATCGAGGCGGACGCGCTCGATCTGCGGCCGGGCATCCACTCGGCGCGCTACGGGGGCGTGCACGGCGACGACGAGGCGAACAACGAACTGCTCCTCCGCGAGCTCGAGGCGACGCCCGACGACCAGCGCACGGGCCGCTTCGTCTGCGCGCTCGCCTTCGTCGACCCGGCCCGCGGCTTCGAGCACGTGGTCCGCGGGACGATCGAGGGCTCGATCCTGCGCGAGCGTCGCGGGGAAGGCGGCTTCGGCTACGACCCGCTCTTCCTCCCCCACGGTCACACCCGCACCACCGCCGAGATGAGCGCGGCGGAGAAGAACGCGATCAGCCACCGCGCCGACGCGGCCAAGAGGATGCTCACCGTCCTCCGGGAGCGTTATTTGACCTGAGCTGCCTCGTCTGCGAGATCGGCGGGCCGATGAGCGAGCAGACGATGGAGACCGAGCTCTTCGAGCTCTTCTACTGGCCGAGCATCCAGGGCCGCGGGGAGCTCGTGCGCCTCGTGCTCGAGGACGCCGGCGTGCCGTACCTCGACGTCGCGCGTCTGCCCGAGGAAGAGGGCGGAGGCGCGCAGCGCGTGGTGGAGATGCGCAAGGGCGGCGCCGCCGGGCTCCTCCCGTTCGCGCCGCCGATCCTCAAGCTCGGCGACCAGGTGCTCGCCCAGACCTCGGTGATCTGCGACTTCCTCGGCCGGCGCGTCGGCCTCGCTCCCGAAGACGAGGCCGGGCAGGAGGCGGCGCGGCAGCTCCACCTGACGATCATGGACGTCGTCGCCGAGGCGCACGACACCCACCACCCGATCGGCACCGCGAAGTACTACGAGGATCAGAAGGACGAGGCGAAGAAGGCGGCCGACGCCTTCCTCCAGGACCGTCTGCCGCAGTGGCTCGGCTACTTCGACCTCGTCATCGAGCGCAACGAGGCGAGCGACTGGCTCGTCGGCGCGGACTGCACCTACGTCGATCTCGCGCTCTTCCAGCTCGTCGAGGGCCTGCGCTACGCGTTCCCCAACGCGATGAAGAAGGTCGAAGGCGCGGTGCCGCGGGTCGTCGCGGTGCGCGATCGCGTGGCCGAGCGACCCGGCGTGAAGGCCTACCTCGAGTCCGACCGGCGCATCCCGTTCAACGAAGACGGGATCTTCCGCCGCTACCCCGAGCTCGACCTGGCGTAGGCGACGGCGACGGTGCGGCGCGCCCGCAACGCGCCGAAGCGACCGAACACCCGCGCGGCGCCCTTCACCGCGTAGCCGAGCGCCGCGAAGGCGACGCCGAACACGCCGGCCACCGCCGCGAAGGCGAGCGCGAGGGCCGCGGCCACCACGAGCAGCGCGGCGGCGAACACGCAGAGCGCCGCCACCCCGAGCGCGCAGGCGGCCACCACCGCCAGCACGAGCACGCCCACGACCAGCGACCCCGCGGCGAAGACGAGCGAGGCGACCAGCCCGAAGGCCGCGGCGAGGCACGCGCCGAAGGCGGCGAGGCCCATCCAGCCGAGCTTGCGCGCCGCGGACAGGAGATGGTCCCTGGACGGGAGCTCGAGCGGCTCGTCGAGGCAGAGATCGGTGGTCACGGGCGGCCTCCCATGCTGCGAATACGAACCGCCGGTCGGGCGTATTTCACCCGGTAGCCGCTCACCGCGAATCGGGTTAACCTCCGTTCCGTTCGGGGTGTCGCACAGCCTGGTAGTGCACGAGCTTTGGGTGCTCGTTGTCGTGGGTTCAAATCCCGCCACCCCGACTCTCTCGCCCCGCCCCCGGCGGGACGAGCTCCCTTAGCTCAGCTGGATAGAGCGGCGGCCTTCTAAGCCGATGGTCGGAGGTTCGAGTCCTCCAGGGAGCGCTACTCCTCGTCGCGCGCGCGCGAGGCCTCGCCCTCGACCGCGCCCTCGACCTCGCCCTCGACCTGGGCCACCCAGGTGGGGGCCCAGCGCTCGATGTCCTCGAGCAGGGGGCCGCCGACGCGGGGCGGGATGAGGCCGACCCGGACGAGGTAGGTCGCGAAGCCGCCGACGTCCTGGGCGAGGCGGTAGGCGCTCCACCCGGGGCGCAGGCCGAGCGCGAGGTAGCCGTCGAAGAAGATCTCGCGCGCGTCGAGCGCCTCCCAGGAGAACGGGGGGCGGTGCGGGGAGACGATGCCACGAGACCGGTCGCAGGGCATGGCGAGGAGGTGCTCGGCGCCGTGCTTCGAGCGCGCGAGGTCGTCGTCGAGCTCGAGGTGGATCAGCTCTCGCATCCACCGGAGCGCGTGCGGGCCGTGGCGGTCCCACCAGTCGCGCTCCTGACGGCAGAAGGTCTGCACCGGGCCGAGCTGCCGGAACGCGCCGCACGCGAGGCGCATCTCCGAGGTGTAGATCGGGCGGTTCGGCCACGGCCCGAGGCCGGCGCGTCTCAGCCGCGCGCGCTCGCGCTCCCAGTCGCAGCAGTAGCAGTCGCAGGCGTGGGCGCTCCGTCGCTCGGCGGTCATCATGGGCCGCCTCATCGCGCCGTCGCGCGAGCGGTTGCGTGCCTTCTACGACCGGCGTCGCGATCTCCAGGCCAGGAGGACCGCGGCCACGCCGAGCAGCGCGCCGGCCGCCGCGAGGAGCGCGGCGATCGCCCTCAGCTGCCCGGCGCGGCCCACCCAGGACGGCTGGGCGCCCGGCAGCGCCGCCATCAGACCGACGCCGATCGCGAGCCCGATCGCGCCGAGGACCGCCAGCCGGAGCGCGAGCCGCCGGTCCCCGCTCGCGATGGGATCGGGCCCGGGGCTCTCCTCCGCCGAGGAGCGGTACGGGCCCCGCGGCGCGCGGGAGGGCGGCGTCTCGTCGGGAGCGGCGCGCCGACGCAGCGCCCGCCCCGTCCGCGCCATCGCCATCACCCCGGCCGACACGACGAGCAGGCCGCCGAGCAGCGCGAGCAGCATCGCGGGGCAGGTGATCGCCTCGGCGATCCCCTGCGTGGTGCGCCGGTCGATCGGCAGCGCCGTGAGCACCCCGGTCGCCACCACCACGCTCGCGAACGCCACCCCGGCTGCGCCGAGGCCCCACGCGAGCACGCGCAGCTCGGGGATCTCTCGCAGCCGCGGCCTCATCGCTGCAGGTCCTCGGGCTCGAGGACCCACTCGAGGACCGGCGCGCGCCGCGCGAGCTCGGAGGGGACGCGGGCGAGGAAGATCCACGGGGCCTGGCTCCCCGACTGGAAGAGCGCGAGGCCGGAGGGGCTCACGTGGACGTCGAGGGGGCCCGGGCCGGCCGCGAGGAGGGGCTCGCCGAGGGGCGGCCCGAAGTTGGCCCGGAGCCAGTCGCGTGCGCCCTCTGCAGCTGGCCCGTTCGCCGCGCCACGATCCGCGGTCATGACGGCCTCGAAGATCGCGTGCTGGACCGCGAACGCAGAGAAGGAGCGCGCCACGAGCCCGGCCTGCTCCCCCGTCGCGTGGACGGCGGGGTCCGCGCCCTCGAGCTCGAACTCGAGCCGCCAGTTGTCCTGACACTCGTCGAGGAAGACGAGGCCTCGTTCGCCGAGCGTCCAGGCTCGAGGCGAGCGCGCGTGGCTCTGCCCGTGAGCGAACCCGAAGGTGTCGGCGAGGCGCGTCATCCAGCGCGTCACCGGCGGAGAGAGGCGGACGTCGAGGCGACGACGAGCTGCCTCCACTTCGGCCGGAGCCCAGCCGCGCGGCGCGAGCCCCAGGCTCTGGCGGGCGAACGTCTCGAGCGCCCCGAGGCGAGCCTCGGGGGTGGCGGCCGCTCGCAACGCTCGCTCCGGGGTCACTCGCAGCTCGACGGCTGACACTCGCAGCCGCAGCCTCGGTCGCGGTGGCAATGGCAGCGACCGGTGCGACGGTCGTGGTGGCAGCCGCAGCGGTTGAGGCCGCCGCCGTGCGCGGAGGCCGAGCTCTGCAGGGTCATGCCGCCGGCCAGGGAGAGGGCGGCGGCGATCGACGCGGCGAGGAGCCAGACCACGGGGCGGGTCATGCCCGCAGGGTATCAGGACCGCGTGCGACTGTAGAGGTCCCGCGGGTGAGGTCGTGATTGTCGCCGCAGAGCCCGGGGCCGCGCCTCCGGCGGTCGAATCGTCACGGGCGCGGCGCGGCCGGCGTGACGAGCCAGGTGGCGAGCTCGGTCGCCTCGCGGCGGGCGCCGGGCTCGAGGGCGGTGAGCCAGGCGTCGGGGAGGGTGGAGGCGCCGAAGCGGGCGCCGGCGACCGCGCCGCTGATCGCGCCCACCGAGTCGGTGTCGCCGCCGAGGAGGATGGCGCGGGTGATCGCGGAGGCCGCGCTCTTGGCGCCGGTCACGGCCCACGCGGCGGCGCGCACGGACTCGACGGCGAAGACCGACGGAGGGCCCGGGCGCTCGGGCGGCGCGTCTTCGAAGAGCGTCGGGTGGTCTCGGGCGGCCCGGAAGATGGCGAGGGCGACGACCGCGGCCGCCGCCTTCGCCTCCTCGTGCGCGTGGGTCGCCCCGGCGCTCTCCCGGGCGGCGGCGATGACGGCGTCTTCGGTGTCCTCGAAGAGGGCGACCGGCGCGACCCGGACCGCCGCGCCGTTGCCCCGAGACCCCTCCGCCCAGGTGACGCGCACGGCCTCCTCGCGCGACAATCCACGTTGCCAGGCGCGGAAGGCGGCGCGGGCGCCTTTGCCGTAGCCGCGCGCCGGCTCGTGTCGGCGGGCCATCGCGTCGAGGATCGCGTCGGCGTCGACCCGCCCCGTCCGGCGGATCGCGTCGCCCAGCGCGAGCGTCATCTCGCCGTCGTCCGAGTAGGACAGCGCCCGCGGCGCCTCGAGCCTGCGCTCGAGCTGTCGCTCCAGCGAGGGTCCGGGGCTCGCCCCCTCGAAGGGCCGCCCGATCGCGTCGCCGAGGAGCGTCCCGAGCAGCGCGCCGAGCGCGCGATCGAACCGGAGGCTCATACCTCGCGAGCATACCCGCCTCCCGTTGTGTGGGCGCGGCGGAGGGGGTACCCCTGTAGCCGGGAGGGAGGACACGATGAGCGATCTGATGAATCTCCTGGGGGGCGCGCTCTCCGGGCAGCTGGGCTCGATCTCGACGCAGGTGGGGGCGACGCCGGAGCAGACGCAGCGGGCGGTCGGCGCGGCGCTGCCGGCGCTCGTCGGCGCGCTGGCGCGCAACGCGGGCAGCCCCGGAGGCGCGCAGGCGCTCGCGGGCGCGCTCGACCGGGATCACGACGGAGCGCTTCTCGACGGGCTCGGCGGGCTGCTGTCGGGGGCGGGCCCGCAGACCGGCGTCGGGGGCCTGCTCGAGATGGCCGGCTCGATGCTCGGCGCCGCGCCCGGGCCGGGGAGCGCGCGCACGACCAACGGGGACGGCATCCTGAGCCACGTGCTCGGGGACAAGCGCGGCGCGGTCGAGCGCGGCATCGCCCAGGCGAGCGGGCTCGACGCGTCGAAGGCGGCGCACGTGCTCTCGCTGCTCGCGCCGCTGGTGATGGCGGCGCTCGGGAAGGCCAAGCGAGGGCAGGGGCTCGACGCCGGCGGCCTCGGCGAGCTCCTGGGGCGCGAGCGCGCGGGGCTCGAGCCGTCGGGGGCCGGCGATCTCCTCGGTGGGCTGCTCGACCGGGACGACGACGGCTCCATCGCCGACGACCTCGTGAAGGTGGCCGGGAAGAACCTCCTCGGCGGCCTCTTCGGGTAGCGATGCCGGAGCTGACGCGCCCGGTCCGGCTGCACTGGACGCCCCTCGATCGCGAGCGGGCGCGCACGGTGCTCGCGTGCACCGCGAGGGTGCTGGCGGACTCGAATCAGACCCTCGACATCATCACCGTCGAGGAGATCACCGCGCAGACGCAGCTCCGCCACCTGGTCGACCGCGGGGTCTTCGAGACCGAGGAGGGCCGGGCGCTGCTCGCCGATCGGCCGCACCTGGCGGACGTGCCGCTCGGGCCGCTGCGCGCGTACCCCGACGGGACGCTGGGGCGCGAGTGGGTCCGGTTCCTCGACGACCACGGCCTCGACCCGAAGCTGACCAAGCAGCCGACGCCGTACACCGACGACCCTCGGTGCGCCTACCTGATGCACCGCATCCGGCAGAGCCACGATCTGTGGCACGTGCTGATCGGCGTCGGCACCCGCGGGCACGAGGAGGTGCTGGTGCACGCCTTCTCGCTCGCCCAGACCGGGCTGCCCGCGTCGGTGGCGATCGTGGCCCTGGGCGCGCTCAAGCACATGGTGCTGGAGGGCCGCTGGGAGGTGCTCCGGCGAGACGTGGCGCGCGCTCACCGCGTGGGCGTCGAGGCGGCGCCGCTGCTCGCGGTGCGCTGGGAGGATCACCTCGGCCGGCCGCTCGACGAGGTGCGTGCCGCCTACGGGGTGACTCCGATCTACGCGTAGCGCTCACCCCGGGCGTCGCGAGGCGGCGATCTGGGTGCGGGCGTGGTCCAGGGACGCGCCGCGCAGGCCGGGGTCGAGCACCGAGGCGACGCGCACGCGGAGGTGCGGGACGTCGTGCTCGAGGATCCGGCGCAGCCACACGTCTTGCAGGTGCGGCGCCTCGACCAGCTCGCCGAGCCGGGCCCGGACGTCCTCGCTGGCCTCGGCCCAGAGGGGCATCACCGGTCGGTGGAGCTCGTCGTGCATCAGCACGAGGAGGCCCGGCCCCTCGGGCGCGATCGGGACGTGATCGGCGTCGAGCACGAACGGGTCCGACCAGGAGACGCCGGCCGCGTCCTGGTGCGGGAAGGCGGCGGGGTGGGTCACGGGCAGCTCGAGGAGCGCGCGCACCACGTCGAGGCTGGAGACGACCCCGACCGCGCGCCCCGCTTCGTCCACCGCGATCAGGCGGTGCACGTCGTACTCCGCGATCTCGCGCCCCGCGTCCCGGATCTCGGCGCCTCGCTGGATCGTGATCGCGGGCCGGCTCATGCGGTCCCCGACCGTGGGTCCGCCGGTAGCGCTCACCAGATCGCGCAGGGAGACCACGCCGAGCGGGCGCCGCTCCACGTCCACCACCGGCGCGGCGGTGACGCCGAGCGAGAGGATGCCGAGCATCGCGGTGCCCACCGTGTCCTGCGGGCGCAGGACGAACAGCTCCGGGTTCATGATCTCGTCGACGTACCGCGCCATGAGCGGCAGGTGCGCACGCCCTCGCGGCGAGCAAGCGTCCGCCGTCGACGCAGAACGTGCGCGAGCGTTCACCGCGTCGCGCCGCGGAGGATGGCGACGCGGGCGCGCAGGCGGCTGGCCTCGACCCGCTCCGGCGGCACGGGGGGATCCAGGGCGAGCTCGATCGGGAGCCGGAGGTGCCGCGGGAGCTTGGTCAGCGGCTCGCCTCCGTTGCGGCTGAGCGCGCTCCGCCACGCGCCGCGGATCGCGATCGGCACGACCGGCACCGGCCGCCGCGCGACGATGCGCTCCACTCCGGGGCGAAACGGGCCGACCTCGCCGTCGGGGGTCATCGCGCCTTCGGGCCAGAGCAGCACCTTCTCCCCGCGCGCCAGGGCCGCGTCGATCGCCTCCATCGCGCGCTCGAGCATGGCCGGATCCTCCTTGCGGGGCGCGATCGCGATCACGCGCGCCGAGCGGAAGAACCAGCGCAGCGGAGCGTAGCGCCAGTGATGGTGGTGCATGACGTAGCGAGGCACCTCGGGGAGCGCGGCGCCCACGAAGAGGAAGTCGATGAAGGATACGTGGTTGCTCACCAGCACGGCGGCGCCGGGCGGGAGGCGGTCGAAGCCCTCCGTCCGGAGCCGGTAGACGGCGCGTATCAGGGCGCGGCCGAGGCGGTGCAGGAGCCTCAGCCAGACGCGCTGGGCGAAGGTCGGCGGTCGGAGCATGCCGCGGGCGAGTTGCACCCCTCGTGCCCACGCCCGGCGTGTCGACTCGCGCGGCCTCCTCGCGCCCCGGAGCGTGCAGCCCGCTTCGCAGGTCGTGCAGCCTACTCGCCGGTGCGCACGACGCGGAGGGCGCCGGCGTAGGCGAAGCGCGCGCCGCCTTCGGGGCTGACGCCCACGCGGAGCACGATCTCGCCGCGCGCGTCGGGGCGCACGTCCTCGAGGCGGGCGACGGTGCCGCGGTTGTCCGTGACCTCGAGGTCGACGAAGCGGTCCCCCACCCGGTAGCGGGTGAGGCGGCCGCGGCCGGAGTCGTCGCCGTCGCGGGAGGCGAACAGCTCGAGGCGGTAGGCGCCGTCGGGCAGGCCGCGGACGACCAGGCGCGCCTCCATCTCGAGGGCGGCCGCGTGTCCGTCGAAGGAGCCGACCCAGAGGGTGTCGCGGCTCACGTCGCCGGGCCATCCGAGCACGTTGTCCGCGGCCCCGCCCTCCTGCGTGCCCGAGAAGCCCCAGCTCGTCACGTGCGCGCGGGTCGCGGCGCCGGACTCCGTCGCGACGTCGGGGGCGGTGAGCGCGCTGGCGGTCAGCGCCGTCCAGCCGCTCGCCGGGAGCGGGCCCACGTCGATCGCGATCGCGTCGCCGGCGGAGACGGGCAGGAGCGGGCTGGGGCCGAGCACGCCGAAGCCCTCCTCGCCGGTCACGTCGTCGGCCGCGCGCTGGAGGGCGGCCGCGGTCGCCGCGTCCAGGCCCCGCAGGGGGACGAGGCCGTCCGCGCGTCGCCGGAACAGGGTGGAGTAGAGCACGAGCGCGTTGAGATACTGCCCCGCCGGGCCCGCGTGGTAGTCGTCGCTCCCGTGGAGCTTCGGCGGCTCGCCGCCCGCGAGCTGCAGCTCCCAGGCGTCCCCGGCGGGCGCCACCCGGATCGACAGCGGCGCGTCGCTCGCGCGGTTCGCCGGCACGTGCTCCTCGGCCGCGTAGTAGTAGTGGTAGCGGAGCTGCGCCTGCATGTCGGCCGGATCGGTGAAGGGGTCCGGATAGATCGAGTGGTTGAAGCGCCGCGCCCAGGTCTCGTAGAGCACGATCTCCGCCGCCGGGTTGGCGGTCTTCGCGAGGTCGTAGAACCAGGTCGCGTCCTCGTAGAAGCGGGCCGCGGGGCCGACGGAGTCGGTGGGCCGCACGCTGTGCTCCTGCAGCACCACCGCGTCCCAGCCCTCGGCGACGCGGGCCGGCGCGCCGGCCGGGTCGCCGTCGGCGCGGTGGCCCTCGAGGGTCTGGCCGCCGATGGCGCGGTACTCGACGTTGGGCGGCGGGAAGCCGGCGTAGATCGCGAGGTCCTCGACCAGCGTCGGCACGGGCCCGCCGAAGGTGAAGGAGTTGCCGACGAAGAAGACGCTCGCCGGCGGAGGCGGGGGCGGCGGGCCGGCGTCGCCCGGGCCGGCGTCGACGGGGCCCGCGTCGGTCGGACCCGCGTCGGTCGGGCCCGCGTCGGTCGGACCGGAATCAGCGGGGCCCGCGTCGGGGAGGCCCGCGTCGGTCTGGACGGCGCCGTCGCCGGCGTCCGCGCCCGGGATCGGGTGGGCCTCGCATCCGAGCAGGAGAAGGGTCAGCAGCAGCGCGCGCGACATCAGTACGGGTTGTCCCATCCCTCGGTGCCGCCGGGGAGGGTGACGTTCACGGTGGTGAGCGATCCCCACTCCACGGTCACCGTCACCGTGCGCCCCGGCTCGCGGCCGTTGGGGAGGAGGCGGAGCTGCTGGCGACCGACGGGGAGCTGCACCCGGAGCGGGGTGCGCCCGAGCTCCCGGCCGCCGTGCGTCACCGTCGCCCAGCCGCCCGACGTGCGGATCAGGACCGGCCCCTGCGAGAAGTCGAGGGTGGTCGAAGGTCGGACCGGGGCGCGCTCCTCGCCGGATGACGGCGTGGGCGTGGCGGGCGGGGGCGTCTCCCGCCTCGAGCTCGATCGGCGCGGCGCGCTCCGGCGGCTCGGCGTCGGCGCGGCCTGCGCCTCTTCCGCCGCTTCGGAGGGCTCTTCGGCCGCCGCCGCTTCGCGCTCCCCCGTGCCCTCTTGGTCCGTGCCCTCCTCGTCCGTGCCCTCCTCGCCGACGGTCTCCTCGAGGGCCTCGTGCGCGGCGCGAGCCTCGTCGCTCACCGCCTCGTCGGGTGTGGTCTCGATGGCGACGGCGAGCTCCTCCTCGGCCTCAGGCGCGGCCTCCTGCTCGGGCGCGGCCTCCTGCTCGGGCGCGGCCTGAATGCCGAGCCACGCGTTCACCTGGGGCTGGTAGCGCCAGTAGCCGAAGGCCGCGCCGCCGGCGAGCGCGAGCAGGATCAGCGCCGTCCACACCCACTTGCCCGTGCGGGTCGGGATCACGACCGGCTCGTCGTCGCCGTCCTCGTCGAGCTTGAAGGTGTGCTGCTTCGAGGCGCTGGACGTCGTCTTGGCGAGCTTGGTCGGCGCGTCGGCGAGGGCGGCCTTGTCGTCGTCCGGCGCCCGCTCGGCCACCGACGGGAGCGGCGCGACCGCGGAGGCGTCCACGCCCTCGACCTCGCCGAGGCGCTTCAGGTCGCGCTTGCGGCGGTCGTTGAAGAGGAAGCGCATCCACTCCGCGATCTCGGCGGCCTCGAAGGCGGCGCCCGAGCGGGCGATGAATCCGCGCAGCGCCTTGCCCATCGCGCGCGCCGACTGGAAGCGATCGTCCGGGTTTCGCTGCAGCGCCTTCTCGGCGATGTCCGCGAGCTGCTCCGGCACCCACGCCGCCTTGGTCGTCGCGCGCGGGACCTCCTCTTCCAGCACCGCCATCGCGGTCTTGATCGCGGTGTCGCGGCGGAAGAGCTGCTGGAGCGTCAGGCACTCCCAGAGGCACACGCCGAGCGCGAACACGTCGACCCGCGCGTCGAGATCCTCGCCCTGCAGCTGCTCGGGCGCGGCGTAGGACACCTTGCCCTTCATCACCCCGGTGTTGGTCTGGGTGACCCGCTCGAGCGCCTTGGCGCAGCCGAAGTCGACCACCTTGGTCGCGCCGTCGTAGGTGACGAAGAGGTTCTGCGGCGAGACGTCGCGGTGCACGACCTGCAGCTTCGCGCCGTCCTGGCCGGTCAGGGTGTGGGCCGCGTGCAGCCCCTCGCAGGCGTCGGCGATCACGCGCGCGGCGATGAACGGCAGCGCCTCCTTCAGGTCCTCGTTGTCCGACTCGGCGATGGCGTTGACGAAGTCGAAGAGCGGCACCCCCGAGAGGTACTCCATCGCCATGTAGTAGATGCCGCCCACCGCGCCGAAGTCGTAGACCGAGCAGACGTTGGGGTGGCTGATGTGCGAGGCGATCTTGGCCTCGTCGAGGAACATGTCGACGAAGGTCTGCTCCTTCGCGAGGTGGCCGTGGATCGTCTTCAGGGCGACGAGCCGGTCGAGCCCCGCCGCGAGGCGCATCTTGCCGAGGTAGACGGTCGCCATGCCGCCCGCGCCGATCTCCTTGCAGAGCGTGAAGCGCCCCATGGTGAAGGGGAGCTGCGGCCCGAGGGACTGGAGCGCGGCCTCGTCGGTGCTTGAAGCCATCGGAAGACCTCCATGGTAGCCGGTCGGCGGGCGTGGCGTCACGCGGCGCGGCGCATCGCCCGTGTCAGTCGCCCACGGGCGTGGCGAGACGTCACGGCGGATCGGCGAGAGCGGCCGCGAACCGCCCGGAACGCCGGCTGCATTCCGTGCCCGCGTGCGCGCTCGTGGATCGCGGTTTCTGATCGTCTCGCTGCTCCTCGCAGGATGCGGGGCGGCGCTGCGTCCGTTCCCCGACGCGCCGATCGTCCGGGAGGACGACGATCGCACGCCGTTCGGCCCGCGCCCCGCCCCGCGGCGATCGACGGCGGTGTGGGACGCGGGCGAGGGCGTGTTCTTCCGCCCGGCGCTGCGCGCGCTGTCGCTCGAGGGTGGCCGGCAGGCGGTGAACGTCAACGCGCTCGACGAGGTGCCGGACTCGAGCTGGTTCGAGGCCCGGCGCGTCCCCGCGGCGGAGATGTCACGCGGGGCCTGCGCGCCGTCCCAGCTCGCTCCGCCGCGGCCCTGGCGTGTGCTCGAGCCGAAGACCGACGGCGTGCAGCCCGGCCTGTTCATCGAGGACGCACGGGGGCGGCGCCACCTGCTCAAGACCGACGGAGCCGGGACGCCGGAGCGCTCGACCGCCGCGGACGCAGTGGGCGCGGCGCTGATGCACGCGCTCGGCTATCATGTGCCCTGCAACCAGGTCGTCTTCTTCGCGGTCGACGATCTCCGGTTCCCGCCGCGGCTGCGGGCCGAGGTCGAGGCGGTGATCGCGGCGGCCACCCCGGACGCGAGGGGGCGTCGCGCGAGCCTGAGCGCGCTGGTGGATGGCGAGCCGCTCGGGCCCTGGCGCTACGAGGGCGTCTGGCCGTCGGACCCGAACGACCGCGTGCCCCACGAGCGCCGCCGGGAGCTGCGCGCGCTGCGCTGGTTCTTCGCCTGGATGGATCACCTCGACGCGCGCGAGCACAACACGTTGATGGTCTGGCGGGGCGCCGAGCGCGGCCACGTGGAGCACCTGCTCATCGACTTCGGCGACGCGTTCGGAGCCGGCGCGCCCTCCGAGCGGCGCCGCGCACGCATGGGACGCACCTCCTGGATGGACCCGACCGCGACGGCGGAGGACGTGCTCACCCTCGGTCTGCTGCCGCGCCCCTGGTTCGTCGCGCGCGAGGCGCACCCGATCCTCGGCGACTTCGCGACCGAGCCCTTCGACCCCGACGGGTGGCGGTCGCACTACGACCCCGGGCCCTTCGCCCGCGCCGACGCCACCGACGCCGCCTGGGCGGCGCGCCGGCTCGCGACGCTGACGGACGCGCACCTCGAGGAGGCGGTCCGCGCCGCGCGCTTCGCCGACCCGTCGACCGCCGCGCTCCTCGTGGCCGCGCTGCGGACGCGCCGTGACGCGATCCTCACCCGCCACCTGAGCGGGCGCTCTCCGCTCACCTCGCCGCGCGCCCTGGGGGACGCGCTCTGTCTCGACGACGTCGCCGTCCGCGCAGGGCTCGTCCTCGCTCGGGCCCGCGAGGACTTCGGGCGGCTCCGATTTCCCTCCTCGCGTGGCCTCGCCGTCTCCCGGACCGGCGAGCGGGTGTGCGTGCGCGGCGTGCCCACGGAGGGCTACGCCGTGGTCGACGTGCGCGTGCGCGGCGTGCCCGGGCCGGCGCGGGTGCATCTCCGCGACGGGCGGGTGGTCGGCCTCGAGCGGCCCGAGGGCGAGGCGTTCCCGTGAGCCGCGCGCTGCCCGTCCTCGCGGTCCTGCTCTTCACCTCCTCGGCCACCTCGCCCGCCGCCGCGCAGCTGCGCACCACCCGCGAGGCGTACGACGGACGGCCGCCGCCGGACCACACCGCGGAGGACGCCGCGCTGGCGGTGCCCCGCGCCCTGCTCGCTCCGTTCTGGGGCGCGATCCGCGCCGGGCACCTGATCTCGGAGGCCATGCTCGCGCCGCTCGGCCCGCCGCCCAGCTCGATGGACGCCGCCGAGCCGGCCCCGCCGCCCTTCGAGGTGCTGCCCGTGCTGCAGCTCGAGACCGAGCGCACCCCGGCGATCGGCGCCTACGCGACCCTGCGCGCCGCGCCCTGGCTCCTGCGCGGGACCTTTCAGCACTGGGACGACCGGCGGCTGGAGGGCGCGCTCTCGATCCAGTTCGACGTGGCGCCGCGGCTCTCGGTGCTCGGCCGGGGCTTCGGCGCCTCGCGCGCCGACCGGATCTTCCACGGCCTCGGCTGGGACGCGCCGGCCGACGCCCGATCCCGCTATCGACATCATCGCGGCGGCGGCGCGCTCGCGCTGGAGTCGAGGCCCTGGCGGGCGAGCCGGCTGCGCACTGAGCTCGCCCTCGCTCGCCACGGGTTCGAGGGCGTGGCCTGGGGCGGTGAGCCCTCGTTGACCGCGCAGCGCGCCAGCCCCGAGGGGTTCGTGCGCGGCGTCACCCTGCTCGAGGCGCGCTTCGTCGCGCGGCTCGACGATCGCGGGCCCGACGCGGCGGCGCGGCCGGGCGGCGCCATCGAGCTGGGCCTCACCCAGGGCGCCGATCTCGACGGAGGCGCGCGCTGGCTGCGGGTCGACGCCACGTCGGAGGCCACCGCGCGCCTCGCGCCGGAGCACGACCTGACCCTCGGGGGCTGGGTGACCGCGCTCGCGCCGACCGGAGGCGAGACGCCGTTCGTCGCGCTGCCCGCGCTCGGCGGCCAGCCCGGGCGTCTCGCCGGCCTCCTCGCCGGCCGGCTCCGCGGCGAGACCGCGGCCGTGCTCCATCTGCGCTACCGCTGGGGCATCTCGGAGTGGGCCGACGCCGCGCTCCACGCCGAGCTCGGCAACGTGTTCGGGCCGGCGTTCGAGGGCTTCGGGCTCGACCGTCAGCGCCTGAGCGTCTCGATGTCGATCGACACCCTCGCCGACGACGCGCACCGGGTGGGGTTGATCGTCGGCTTCGGCACCGACCCGCTCGTCCGAGGCGCGACCGTGCGCGAGGGGCGCGTCGCCTTCTTCATCGGGAGCCCGCCGTCGTGACCGTCCGTCGAGACGCGATCGCGGGCGTCGGCGGGATCGCGCTGGCGGCGCTCGGGCTCGCCGCCTGCCTCCCGCACCTCCACGGCGCGCGCGCGGCTCGGGCCCCGCTCGACGACGTGGCTCCGCGCTTCACGCCGTGGTGCGCGGCGAGCGAGGGAGACGCGCGCTTCTCGCGGCCGCCGCGTTTCGTCGCGCTCGCGCCCGACGCGGCGACCCTCGCCTGGCGCGCCGACGCCGACGCCGGCTGGGTGGAGGTCTGGTCGCCCGAGCGCTTCGAGGCCCGGCGCTTCCGCGCGCGCGGCGACGAGGCGCACCTGCGAGGGTTCGAGCCCGGGGCGCGCCTCTGCTACGCGGTCACGGTCGGGACCGCGCAGGGACCGACGGTCTCGTTCCGCACCCCGCGACCCGACGGGCCGGTGGACGTGGTGGTCTTCGGCGACTCCGGCGGCTCGCACCCCGACCAGGCGGCGATGGCCCGCGCGCTCTCACGCCACGCGGCCGACCTCGTGCTCCACACCGGCGACATCGCCTACTACCGCGGCACCGAGGAGGCGTACGACGCGCAGTTCTTCCGCCCCTTCGCGGCCCTCACCCGGCGCGCGCTCGTCGCCGCGGTGCCCGGCAACCACGACCGCAAGGTCGACGGAGGCCGACCGTTCTTCGACACCTTCGGCCCGGTGCCCCGCAGCTTCGACTACGGCCCCCTTCACGTCGCGCTGCTCGACACGGGGGGCGACCTCGCTGCGCAGGCCGAGTGGCTCGCGCGCGACCTCGACGCGAGCGATCGCCCCTGGAAGCTCGCGGTCGGCCATCACCCGCCCTTCGCCTCCGGCGCGCACGGCTCGAGCCTCCGCGTGCGCCGCGCCTTCGCCGCGGTCCTCTCCCGCCACGGCGCGGACCTGATGCTCTCGGGGCACGATCACCACTACGAGCGCGTCCGGCCGCAAGGCGGCGTGACCTATGTGGTCAGCGGCGGCGGCGGCCACTCCACCCGTCCGGTCGGCGAGAGCGACTTCACGGCCTTCGCCGAGTCGGTGCTCCACTTCGTGCACCTCCGCGTCGATCCCGACCGCCTCGTCCTTCGTGCAGTCGACGCCGAAGGCCACGTCTTCGATCGGATCGTCTTGGAGGCCTCTTCGTCGCGGTAGGCTCGGAAGGCGACAATTACTCTCGCAAAGACGCAAAGTCGCAAAGGGGTTGGGTGGCGGCGGGGTGGAGGCTCGCCGGGCTGTGGCGGTCGCTGGGCGGGTCTGCGAGCGTCGACGTCTCGGGTTGGGGTTCTCGCAGAGGCGCAGAGTCGCAGAGGGGCGCACGCTGTGCGGGAGCGGCCGCTCGCTGGGCGTGTGCTGCGACGGTGATGGACGGGGCGGCGAGTCGCCGTCCCGTCGCCTGCTCGTCCCTTTGCGGCTTGGCGGCTTGGCGAGAGCCATTTTCCACCGAAGACCGGGCGAGGGCTAGCTGTGGATGCGGAGGGTGGCGCGGTAGCGGCGCTGGCCGTCGGGGGCGAAGTCCTCGACGGTGATGGTGCCGTTCTGGAGATCCATGTCTACGAGGGGATCGCCATCGGCGTCGGACTGGCCGTCGTCGACCGCGCGGACCGGGCGGCCGTTCTCGAGCTCGCAGGGGACGTAGCCTGCCGTCTGGCGCTCGTTGGGATAGAGGACGGCGCCGTCGCAGACGACGCGGACGACGCAGTTGAAGGAGCCCGCCTGGACGGGGAGGACGCGGACCTGGCAGCTGTCCGCCGCGAGGTCGACGTCGCCTTCGGCGTCGATGATCTGGGCGCGGTGGGCGGTGGGCTCGAAGGGGAGGGTCGGCTCGCCGTCCTGGGCCATCGCCGAGAAGGAGCGCCACATCGCGAAGAGCTGGGGGTCGCGGGCGCGCTCTGCGACGCCCTCCTGCCAGAAGCGCGGGCCGGGCAGGTCGAGCGACATCTGGCGCTGCAAATCGGACTCCTGCCCCCAGTCGTGGTGGGTGTAGGAGCCGCCGGAGCTCGGCGTGTGACGCGGCCGAGCGCGGTCGGAGGGGGCGCGACCGTCGCGGCGGTCCCGCGGGTCGCGGGCGTCGGCCGTCGCGGCTCGCTCGCTCGCGCGGCGCGCGGAGGCGCCATCCAGGATGGCCCAGGCCGTGACCCCGGCGCCGGTCAGGAAGACGGCGGCGAAGAGCCAGAGGCTCGGTCGGATCCCGGTACGCTCGTTCATCGGCGGTCCCGTGTCGAACGCACCATGGAGCCGAAGCATTTCCGCGCAACCTGGGTCACTGCCCGGTGTGGACGCGCGAGCCGCGGGAAAGTTCCCGCGTCTTGCCTTCGGCGGGGGCAGACGATATTCGCGGGGACGTGCGGCACCTGTCCATTCTCCTCCCGCTCCTCGTGATTCTCCCCTCCTGCGGCGGCGGCGCCGGGCCCCGCGCGCCGGGGGAGGGCGAGGTGCTGCTCCGGCACACGCCGACCGCGAACGCGCGCATCCGCTATCACAGCGTGGTCCGCGAGGTGCCGGGGGACGCGCCCGGGCGGACCATCAGCGCGCCCGCGACCCTCTTCGTGGGAGAGGAGACCGAGCCCGGCGTGCACGCCCTGCGGGTGGAGCACGCGGACGTGAAGCTCGCCGGCGAGGGCGGCTCGCGGGTCGACGTGACCGGGGAGATCACGGTGACCCTGGCCCTGGGCGATCAGCGGCAGGCGACGCGTGAGCCCAGCGCGACCGAGGTGGAGACGGCGGCCGATCTGGCGCGCACCTGGGCCGACGGGCCGACCTTCCCGTACGAGCCGGTCGGCGTGGGCGACCCGTGGGAGATGAGCCCGGTGACGCGGGTGCTGCCCACCGGGCCGGTGGAGATCGGGCGCAGCGCGCGCATCGCCGACATCTCGGGCGGGGTCGCGACCATCGAGGTCACCGGGGTCCTCGCGGCGACCGAGGTGGGCGACGGGATCATCGCCGGCGGTGAGCTCGAGCAGCGCTTCCGGGTCCGCGTCGCCGACGGGCTGCTCGTCGAGCAGGACGACACCACCGCGCTCTGGATCGCCTCGCGCGGCGAGGGCGGCGCCGAGCTGGGCCGGGTCGGACACTGGCGGCGCGCGCACCTCGAGCGGATCGCGGGCGCGATGCCCGGGCCGGAGGCGCACGACTGGCGGCCCGATCAGCCGGACCGCAGCTGCCGGGCTCGGCTCGCCGCGATGGGGCGCCGCTTCGAGCAGGCGCCGGGCGGCGTCGACCTGGACCCGGTGGCGGGGGAGCCGATCCCGTGGCCGGAGGTGGCGGACGGGCGCACCGTCGACGAGCCGGGCGTGCTCTTCCACGGCGACGACGTCGACGCGCTGCGCGCCTCGTTCGAGTCCGCGGACCTGGGGCGCGCCGTGGTGGCCTACGCGGTCGCGCCGGCGTCGCTGAGCGACGACGAGGTGCGCGAGGCGCTCGACGGGCTGCCGTCGTTCATCGACCTGCGCCGCCTGGTGTACCGCCCGATCGATCCCCCCTCGCCGCCTCGCCCGGAGGGGGCCGACGACGTGGCCCGCGCCATGCGCGCGGGGGATCGGATCGAGGTGTGGCGGGCGGCCGTCGCGCCGTTGGTCGCGACGTGCCGCCCGGCCGCGATGGCGATCGCGGCGGACGACGACGTCGCGGAGCGTGCCGGGAGCGCGCGGAGGGCGGTGGTCGAGGCGTTCGGTCGCTGCGGCTGCGAAGCCACCGACCTCACTCTCCTCGAGCACCTCCTCGATACGCGCTACGGCGGCCCCTACCTCGGCTGGACCGACCTCTGAATCCCGGTGCTCACCGCTCGGTGGCGGTGTTCACGAAGATCCGGCGGCCGTCGAGCTCGCTGTCGGTGAGCCCGTCGATCGCCTTCGGCGCGTCGCGCCGGTTGGCCATCGTGACGAAGCCGAAGCCGCGCGAGTTGCCGGTGCTGCGGTCGGTGACGACGACCGCGTCGGCCACCTCACCGAACTCCTCGAAGGCGCTCTTGAGCGTCTGCGCCGTGGTGTCGTAGCTGAGCCCACCCACGAAGAGGCGAGCCGGGATGGCCGTGCCGCCGCCGCCGTTGCGGGGGGCCTCCATCTGCTCCATCAGCTCTTCGACGCTGGGGCTGGTCGTGGCGATCAGCTCCTCGCGGTCGACGACGTCGAGCTCGCTGGGGCCTTCCTCGCGCTTCATCCGGCGACGCATCGCCTTCTCGCGCTTCTTCTTCGCCTTCTCGTTCTCACGAGCACGCTTGTTCTGATTGTAGCCGCGGCTCACTGGGGGCCTCGAGCGGCGTGGGATCGATGTGTCGGGTGCAAGTTTCCGTTTCCTCGTTTCTCGTCGGCGCGAAGCCGAAACGCGGCGCGTCACCGTGACGGACGCCGGACCGCTGCAGGCGCGAGCTGTTCGCCGCCGCGCGCGGACCCTTCCGTGTGACGCCTCGGAGCGCCCAGGTCAACCGTTCAATTGTGATTCCGCCGCTCGCGCGGGCGCGCAAACGTGTCAACCTCGCGCCGCCATGCGGGCTCTCGCCGCCACCCTCCGCGCGCCGGTGTCACCGGTCACGGGCCGCCTCCACCTCGAGGGGTGGGACCGGCTGCGCGTGATCGCCGCGCTCGACACCGTGTTCCTCCACTTCACCGGAGACCACGCGTTCTTCGGCTGGGGGCTGCCGCTCTTCCTGCTGCTCTCGATCGCGCTCGGGGTCTCGAAGCCGCAGGCGCCGACCACCGCGCGCTTCCTCGAGCGTCGGGTGCCCCGGATCCTGCTGCCCTGGGTGTTCTGGGCGGTCGTCTTCGTCGGCCTGCGCGCGCTGTCGTGCTGGATGAGCGGCCTGCCGCTCTTCGGCTGGCTCGAGCCGTCGATGCTCTTCTACGGCCCGCGCATCCACCTCTGGTTCCTGCCCTTCATCCTCGGGGCGGGCCTGATCGCCCACCGGGTGCACCAGCTCGTCGGCACCTCGCGGGTGGCGCCGGTGGTCGCCCTCGGCCTCGCGGGCGGCGCGGTGCTGCTGGCGCCCACGCTCTCGGCGACGGAGTGGCCCTACGCGCAGTGGGTCTTCAGCCTCCCGGCGATCCCGCTCGGCTTCGTGCTCGGCCGGGCCCTGGCGTTCGAGCGATCGCTGCCGCGGCTCCGGCTGACGCTGCTGACGATCCTGCTCGGGTTCGTGGGCCTCGGCCTCGCCGCCTGGGGCGTGGACGAGCGGAGCGGCGTCTACGCCTTCCGCCACGCGGGCGGCTTCGGGCTCCTCGCGCTGGCGACCCTGCTCCCCAACCGCGCCGATCCGATCACCAAGAAGCTCACGCCGCTCATGCTGGGCGTCTACATCCTGCACCCGGCGGTCTACGGCTGGATCGTCAAGCCCGCGATGTGCGCGGTGGAGATGAACCACGTGCGCTGGCTGCGGGTCGCCCTCGCGTTCCCGGCGACGATGCTGGTGGTCTGGCTCCTGCGGAAGACCTGGCTGAAGCGCTTCCTCTGATCAGGGGAAGACGCGCACGACCAGGTCGCCGAGGGCGAAGGGGAAGGTCAGCGCCCCGTCGGTGGCCACGTAGGCGGTGAAGCGCACGCCGACCTCCAGGTCGTTCGCGGTGAAGGCGAAGCCGAAGGACGCGCCGAGCAGGCCGAGGTGGTATCCGTCCGCCTCGCGCTGGCCGGGACCGAGGAAGCCGTAGCCGCCCTCGAGGCCGGCCTCGAAGCGCCCCTGGCGCCGGTCCGCCGCGTAGGTGAGCCCGCCGGTCAGCATCGCGCTGCCGCGCATCGTCGGATCGAAGACCGCCCCGCCGCGGGCCCGGGCCTCGACCCGGAGAGAGGGCCAGGGGAAGAAGCCGACCCCGACCAGCCCCTGGTTCGCCATGAGCGCCGTCGACCAGCCCAGCTCGACGAAGCCGCCGCGCAGCGGGCCTCGGGCCTCGCGCAGCGGCGCGGGCGGCTCGACCTCGGCCTCGGGGGTGACCGTGGCCGGCGCGTCGAGCTCGCGTCCGAGGTGGCCGAGCGGCTCCATCGAGTCGACCAGGCGGGCGGCGACGATCGCCGCGACGCGGGCGTCGGCGCGGGGAGGCATCGCGGCGTCGACGTGCGCGCCGTCCGCCACCCGGATGGCGTGGAGCCGGCCGTCGGGCTCGAGCCAGATCGCGACCTCGGCCCCGCGCGCGTCGGCCTGGGCCCGGGCCGACACCGCCCGCCAGGCGCTCGACGGGCCGGTCGGCGGGTCCACGCGGAACGCCTCCATGCCGGTCCGGGAGAGCTCGCGCTCCAGCGCCACGGCGCGCTCCCAGTCCCCGTCCATCCACAGCACCGTCTGCGCCTGCGCCGAGAGCGGCATCAGCCACCCCAGCGCGAGCGCGATCCAGATCGTCCCTCTCCGCATGCCGGCCAGGAGACCTCACGTCGTGGCCCGCTGCCAACCGATCTCGACTATTCTCCGCTGAGCTACTCGATTGGCGCGGCCTCCACGCGTCCCGCCGGAGACCGACCTGTGCGACGGGCCGACCGCCTCTTCCAGATCATCCAGCTCCTCCGCGGCCGCCGCCGGGCGGTCACCGCGCGCTGGCTGGCCGAGCGGCTCGAGGTGTCGGAGCGGACCATCTACCGCGACATCCACGACCTCGTCTCGACCGGCACGCCCATCGAGGGGGAGGCCGGGGTCGGGTACACGCTTCGCTCGGGCTACGACCTGCCTCCCCTCATGTTCGACGAGGAGGAGCTCGAGGCGCTCGTGCTCGGCGCGCGGGTGGCGGCGGCGTTCGGGGACGAGCGGCTCGCCCGGGCCGCCGAGCGCGCGCTCTCCAAGGTGACGGCGGTGCTGCCGCGGGGCCTGGCGGAGAAGCTTCGGGCGGCCGCGCTCTTCGCGCCGCGCTTCCCGAGGGCCGCCAACGAGTCCCTCGGCGTGGTGCGCGCGGCCATCAACGACCGCCTTCGTCTGCGCATGCGCTACGAGCGGGCCGACGGGGACCTCCGCGTGCGCACGGTGAGGCCGCTCGCCGCCTTCTTCTGGGGCAGCAGCTGGACGGTCACCGCCTGGTGCGAGCTGCGGGACGACTTCCGCACCTTCCGGCTGGACCGCATGCGGGAGATCGAGCTGGGCGAGCCTTTCCTCGAGGAGCCGGGCAAGACGCTGCACGACTACGTGCTCACCCTCGGCCCGGACGCCCACGGCATGCTCGACGCCTGACGGGAACCTTCGGGGCGGATCGCGGTCAGCCCGACGTGACCCCCACCCACGCTCGCAACGCCGTACCGACGGTGCTACCAATGGACCGCTCGATGGGCCGACGATCTCGACGACGACGGCTCCTGGTCGAGCGACGCGCGATGATGCAGCTCGTCGCCGACGCCCAGGAGAACGCGCCGGTGCCCACCGGCGGAACCGCGCTCGCGCTGCGCGCGCCCGAGACCGACGAGGAGTGGGTGGACCTCATCCACCACGATCCCCTCGTGACCCTCGACAAGGAGCTGCTGCGCTCGGCGCTGCGCTTCGCATTCGAGTCGGGCGACGCGGGAGGGCTGCTCGGCAAGGCGGTGGACGACGCGCCGATCACGCCGAGCGGCTGGGACCCGGAGGTCTTCTCGGGCGGACTCTTCTTGCCCGAGCTGCTCACCAGCTGCTTCGTCATCGAGGTCGGAAAGAAGCGTCACACGCCGAGCCAGACCCACCTGGTGAAGCTGCTCTCGCACCCGCCCGAGGACGTCCGCGACGTCACCCTCCGGCAGGAGGTGCTCCGGGAGCTCGCCGGCTCCCCCGCGCTCCGCGAGGCGCTGAGCACCATCTACGTCGCGCTCCGCGAGCTGCGCGGGCTGCTCGACGAGCGCGCGATGACGCCGGGCGAGACCATCAAGCGCAAGGTCGACGTGCTCGGCGCGGTGAAGCGCATCCTCGACACCGCCGACGAGGGGCTCGGCGACGCGACCAGCGCCCTGTCGCGGCTCCACGAGTTCGGCGCCGCCGTGCGGGGTCGCGACGTCTACCGCCGGCTCGCCCAGATCCTGGACTTCGAGCGCAACATGGCGCTCCTCGAGGTCCGGGTCGTGCTCGGCTCGGACGGTCGCATCCGCGACTTCCAGCTCGTCGAGGCCAAGGAGAACCGGGACAACCCGCTGCTCTGGTCGCCGTGGCGGCGCGTGTGGTCCCGCCTGTTCTCCTGGCTGCGCGGCTACGAGTACACCGAGAACGAGGTCCTGCTGAAGGTCATCGACGAGGTCTTCGAGGAGCTGGAGGACGTCATCCTCCCCTGCTTCGACCTCATCGGCGACGTCGAGCTCTACCTCGCGGCCCTCGGCTTCAAGGACCGCTGCGAGCGAGAGGGGCTCGAGGTCTGCCTGCCCGAGATCCACGACACGCCGGACGCTGGAGAGCCCAGCGGACCGCTCGAGATCGAGCGCCTCTTCAACCCGCTGCTGCTCCTGCAGGACGTGACGCCCACGCCGTGCGACCTGCGCACCTCGGGGCACGACGCGATGGTGCTGGTCACCGGCCCGAACTCGGGCGGCAAGACCCGCATGCTCCAGGCGCTCTCGCTGACCCAGCTCCTCGGTCAGAGCGGGCTCTTCGTCCCGGCCGCGGCGGCCAAGCTGACCCGCGCGCCGACGATGTTCGTCTCGCTGATCGAGGGCGCGCCCGCCGATCAGAAGGAGGGCCGCCTCGGCACCGAGCTGATGCGGGTGCGGCGGCTGTTCGAGCAGCTCGAGCCCGGCTCGATGGTGGTGCTCGACGAGCTCTGCAGCGGGACCAACCCGAGCGAGGGCATCGCCATCTTCGAGATGGTGATCTCGCTCCTGCCGCGCCTCCGGCCGCAGGTCTGGGTGACGACCCACTTCCTCGACGCCGCGCGCAAGCTCGAAGCCGAGGGGCGGGTGGACCGCCTCGAGTTCCTGCAGGTCGAGCTGAAGAAGGACGAGCCGACCTACCAGTTCGTCCCCGGCGTCGCGCCCACCTCGCTCGCCTACGTCGTGGCCTCCCGGCTCGGCGTCACGCAGGAGGAGCTGGTGGCGCTCGTCGAGCGTCAGGAGCGCAAGTTCGCGGTCGACGACGACGAGGCGCTCGAAGAGGCCGGGTGATGGCGACGCCGCGGACCGGACCTACGTCTCGGTCATGCGAGGAGACAGCTCGGGCGAGGCGCTGATGGACGCGGGCGCGCTCGCGCTCGCCACCGGGGTCGCGCTGGCGGCCGGGGACGCCGCGGTCGGAGGCGCCGCCTTCCCGATGCTGCCCGAGGCGCTCGCGACGCCCGCCTGGGTGCTGCTGTTCCTGCTGCTCGGCGGGGCGGGCTGGCTGGTGTGGCGGCGCGAGGGCCTGGGCGGGGGCGTGCTCCTGCTCGGAGGGCTCGCGGCGCTCTTCGCGCTCCGGCCCGCGCTCGGCGCGGGGCACGGGGTGGTCGCGCTCGTGCTCGGGCTGCTCACCGGGCTCGCCGCGCACCTGCTGGCCCGCCGCGGGCAGCGCGGCCCGGCGGCGCTCCTGATCCCCCTCGCCATCGCCGTGGGGGCGCTGGCGTTCGTCTGATCACCAGCGGCCGATCTCCCAGTCGCCGCCCTCGTGACGGGCGCGCAAGAGCGCGAAGCACTCGCGCGCGATCTCCAGCCCGCGGTCCCGGAAGTTCTTGTCGTTCATCCAGAACTCGTGCAGGTCGCCGCGCCGCTGGCGGCCGTAGACCAGCGCCTTGGTCATCATCTGGATCTTGTCGGCCGCCTTGACGACGCGGGCCTCGAGGCTCTCCCCGTCCTCCATCTCCCGCCAGGTGGTCCGCTGCCGCGGCGGCAGGGAGCGCTGGACGATGCCCTCCTCGAGGGTCTCGAGCGCGGCGTCGAGCGCGGGCGTCTTCTGGGGCATCGGCACGTCGCCGGTCTTGGCCTCGGGCGCGTCGTGCACGAGGGCCATGCGCAGCGCCTTCTCGCCGTCGACCTCGACCCCCTCGTCGCGGAGCGCGTCCACCAGGAGCATGACGGTGAGCGCGACGCCGTAGCTGTGGTCGGCGATCGACTCGCAGGGGCGGATGCCTCGCAGCAGCCAGCCGGTGCGCGGCAGGTCGGCGAGGGGATCGAGGGTCACGAGGGTGTCGACGATGCGGGCGGCGCGTTCGGTCATGCCCCGCGCTTAGCACGCCTCGAGCGCGATCGGCCGCGGCCCCAGCCGCTCGAGCGCCGCCCGCGTCCGCCGCTCGAGCCGGTCCCGGTCCGCCCCCGCGAGGTGGGGCGCGGCCTCCTCGCGGAGCGCGTGCACCTCGCCGCGGAGCGCGCGTCGGCGGCTCGGGTCGTCCAGCTCCGCCGCGAGCTCCGCCAGCGTGCTCGCCAGGTGCAGCGAGACGTTGCGATCCTTCACCGCGTAGGGGCGCAGGCGCTCGAGGGACTCGGCGACGAAGATCTCGAAGGTCAGGGGGCGCGCCACCACGCGCACCGCGCCGTCCGCGTCCCGCGTCACGCCGTGCACGTCGCCGCGGCGCGCCAGCGCGGAGAGGGCCGCGCCGATGCGGTCCACGCAGGAGATGGCGGTGAACGGGTCGTTGACGCCGGGAGAGAGCGCGCGGGTCGCGATCTCGAGTAGCTCGTTCACGAGGAAGAGCACGTCCTCCCGCGGCGTGCGGAGGACGCCGGTCGCGAAGGCGGAGCGGATCGAGTCGGCCAGCGCCGCCTCGTCGACGCCGCGCGCCGCGACCCGCGCGAGGACCCGCCCCCGGGCCACGAACTCACCGGGCGCGTGCACGAGGTCGATGCGCGCGTCGGCCCGCTCCGCGCACTCCAGCAGGTGCCCGAGATCGATGCGCTGGATGTAGCCCTGCTTCTCGGCGCGGACCTCGAGCGCGCCGGTCGCGAGCGGCGGAGGCTCGGGCACGTCGCGGCGCTCCGCGGGAAAGAACGCCTCGATCCGGTCGTCGAGGGCGTCGCCGATGCGCGCGATCACCCGTGAGATGTGGATGCTCTGCGGGATGTGGTGGATGTAATAGATGAGCACCGCGCAGCCCGCGATGGCGAGGCCGAGCGCCATCAGCGTCGCCACCTGCGGGACGAAGGGCTCGGCCGCCTCCCCGCTGCCCGGGCCCCAGGAGTCGTTCACCGCGCGCAGCACCACCAGGCAGTAGAGGAAGGCGGCGACGTAGGTGCCGAGGGTGATCTGGTTGCCGCGGTCGCGCATGAAATTCGTCAGCAGCCGCGGCGCGAACTGGGAGGCGCTGTAGGCGACGGCGGCGATCGTGATCGAGAAGGTCACCCCGGCCACCCCGATCATCGACGCCGCCACCGTGGTCAGCACCGCGCGCGCCCCTTCGGGGCCGTTGGGCCCGATCAGGCGCAGCTCCCCCAGCCAGTCCGGCGGCAGGGCGCGATCGATCGCGATGCTCGCCACCGCGAGGGCGACCGCGCCGACGGCCATCAGGCTCGGGACGAACCAGTAGCTGCCGCGCAGGTTCTCGAGCAGCTGCCGGATGCCCACCCAGCTGGTCAGCCGGCGGAATCCGCGGCGCTTGGGGCGGAGGGCCTTCGATCGCATCGCCGACATCGCGCGGGGGAGTGCAGGGGGCGTGCCGTGCACCCGAGGCTGCCGGTCGGCCAACGTCTCGGGGCAGCGCGCCCCACCTCGTAGCGGCGCCGCCCACTCTGGTACGCTCCGCCGCCGTGCCCCGTCGCGCGCCGGATGGATGGTGGGATCGCCTGCACGCGGCCTTTCACCGGCCGAGCACGGCCCAGTACCGCGCGGTCGACCGGACCGTCTGGGTGCTCATCCTCGTGTCGGTGGGGCTGCTCGCGCTCGAGCCGTTCGCCCCGGCGGGCGCCGCCAAGCGCGCGCTCCGGGTCGCCGACTTCGTCATCCTCGCGCTCTTCGCGATCGAGCTGTCGCTGCGGGTGATCTCCTACCGGCCGCCGTCGCTCGAGGTCTTCGACCGGCCGCCGATCGGCACCCTGCGCACCCACCTCCTCGCCCGGCTCTCCTTCCTGCTCAAGCCGATGCAGCTGGTCGATCTGATCACCATCATCGCGGTCGTCCCGGCGCTGCGCGGCCTGCGGGTGCTCCGGCTGCTGCGCCTGCTCCGGACCGCCCGGGTCTTTCGCTACGGCAACCCCTTCGCCGGGCTGATCGGCGCCTTCGAGGCCGACCGGCTGCTCTTCACCTTCGCCTTCGGCGTGCTCGGGGTGGAGTCGGTGCTCGGCGGCGTGACCCTCTACCTGCTGGAGCGGGACGAGCCGGGCGCGCAGGTGCACACGATCGGGGAGGGCATCTGGTGGGCCCTCGTCACGTTGACCACCGTGGGCTACGGAGACTACGCCCCCGTCGGCGAGGTCGGCCGGGTGTGGGGCGCGGTGCTGATGGTGGGCGGCATGTTCACCCTCGCGCTCTTCGCCGGCATCGTCGGCCACAGCCTCCTACACGCGGTCCTGTCCATCCGCGAGGAGCAGTTCCGAATGAGCAGTTACGTCAATCACGTGGTGGTCTGCGGGTACGAGGAGGGGCGGCAGCTGCTGCTCGACAGCCTGCGCGCGGAGCTCGACCTCGACGAGACGAAGGTCGTCCTCTTCAGCCAGGAGCCCCGGCCGGGCGAGGTGCCCCCCGACCTGATGTGGGTTCAAGGCGACCCGACCAAGCAGAGCGAGCTGGGCAAGGTGCGCATGAGCCACGCCCGGAGCGCGATCGTGGTCGGCTCGCGGGTCGTCACCCCGCAGCTCGCGGACGCGGCGACGATCCTCACCGTCTTCACCATCCGCGCCTATCTCGACCATCAGGAGGAGACCGCGTCGCGGGAGCGACCGCTCCACATCGTCGCCGAGATCCTCGACAGCGAGAACGTCGAGCACGCGCGCACCGCGGGCGCCGACGAGGTGATCGAGTCGCAGCGGCTCGGCTTCGCGATGCTCACCCACACCGTCGCCTACCCCGGGGTCGGCGACCTCACGAGCCAGATCGTCGCGTCGGGCGCGGCGAGCTTCTACGTGGGGCTGCTCCCCGAGGGGCTGCCGCTGCCGCTGACCTTCGGCGAGCTCACCCGGGCGGTGAAGGAGCGCCACGACGCGCTCGTCATCGGGCTCCGGGATCCGGAGACCCGGGAGCAGCGGATCAACCCGCCCGACGACACGCCGGTCCCCGAAGACGCCGAGGTGGTCTACCTCGCCGAGCATCCGTCGCTCGAGCCGACGCACGCGGAGGCGCGATGAGCCAGCTCGGGCCGCCCGCCTTCTTCGAGGGCCCGGAGAAGAAGGTCGAGCTCACGGTGGTCGACGATCACCCGTCGCTGCGTCACCTCGGCGAGGCCTTCTGGCACCGGGTGGTCAACGCGTCCGGCGCCGAGGTGGTGAGCAAGCGGAGCAACGACGTCTTCGACGCCTACCTCCTCAGCGAGAGCAGCCTCTTCGTCTACGAGAGCTTCGTGACGATGATCACCTGCGGCCGGACGCAGCTGGTCAACGGCGTCGACGTGATGCTCGAGCAGATCCCCGACGAGGCGATCGCGGTGCTCATCTACGAGCGCAAGAACGAGCACTTCCCGCACGAGCAGGCGTCGAGCTTCTTCGACGACGCGCGCCGCCTCGCCGAGCGGCTCGACGGCCGGGCCCTCCGCTTCGGGGCGGAGCACGAGCACGCCGTCCGGCTGTTCCACACCACCCGCGGCTACCAGCCGGTGCAGGAGGACCGCACGCTCGAGGTGCTCATGCACGGCATCGACGAGCGCTGCGCCGAGACCTTCCTCGCCTCACGTCGGCCGCCGACCGGCACCCTCGCGCACCAGCTGGGGCTCGACCGCGCGCTCGAGGGCTTCGAGGTCGACGAGTTCGTCTTCGACCCGGCGGGCTACTCGCTCAACGGCATGCGGGACGAGGCCTACGTGACCCTGCACGTCACGCCCGAGCGCGTGGGCAGCTACGTGAGCTTCGAGACCAACGCGCCCGAGGTCGGTCACGACCCGAGCGGCCTGGTGCAGGAGGTGGTCGAGCGCTTCCGCCCGGAGTCGTTCGACGTCGTGGTGTTCGAGCCGGACGACCAGCCGGTCAGCGTCGACGTGCCCGGCTACGTCCTGCGCAAGCACGTGCAGGAGCCGGTGAGCGGCTACCACGTGACGTTCCAGCACTTCTACCGCCCGTCCAGCCGCCCCGTCCGCGCGTTCCCGATCCCGCTGGAGTAGGTCAGTCGAGCGCGTCGGGATCGACGCCGAGCTCCCGGAGCTTGGCGGCGTATCGCTCGGCGCGGCGGGCCTCGTCTTCGGCGCGGCGTGCCTCGTCTTCTGCGCGGCGTGCCTCTTCCTCGGCGCGGCGTGCCTCTTCCTCGGCGCGGCGCGCCTCTTCCTCGGCGCGCACGACCGCCGCGTCGACCATGGTGGAGAGCCGGTCGATCAGCTCGCGGGCGTCGGGCAGGGGCGCGTCGCCCACGAAGAAGCGGAGCAGGTCGCCCTCGACCGTGAGCTCGACCCCCAGCACGCCCGACGGCCAGAAGCCGCGCTGCGGCACGATCGGGGTGTAGACGCCCCCCGACTCGAGGCGGTAGCCGAGGAGCCGGCCGCGGCGCGGAAGGAAGACGAAGTACTCGGGGATCCCGAGGCGCGCGTAGCGCTCGACGTTCTGCTCCAGGTCCTTGGCGCGATCGCCGGAGACGTGGATCTCGAGCACGAAGTCGAGCCCGCGGCCTTCCTCGCTCACCGTCCACTTGTCCCGGTGATGCGGCTCGACGTCGAGCACCGCGAGCAGGTCCGGGGCGAACATCGGCTCGTCCGGGTAGTAGATGGGCAGCTCGCTCGAGAGGTAGACCTGCCGCCCGCGCCGGCGGAAGAACTCGTCGAGCGCCTCGAACGCGCGCTTCTTCGGGACGCGGTGACCGTCGCCCTCGGGCGGCAGCGCTCGCTCGGGCTCGGACGGGAGGCTGGCCACCACCGCGCGGCGCTCCTCCGGCGTCATGGCGTCCCACTGCGCCTGGGTGGGGGCGCGCGGATCGTCGGCGTCGAAGACGAAGCGCTCGGGCTTCATGCTCCCAGTGTCGCGCGCGCGCCGCTCGACGCCAAGGTCAGCGGCAGGAGAGGGTGAGCGTCGCGCAGCCCGCCTCGTCGGCGCCGTCGGCGCAGGCCTCGTAGCCGTCGCATCGGTGGGAGGGGCGGAGCTCGGTCCCGTCGCCGCAGACGATCCGCGGGCAGCCCTCCTCGTCGCTCTCGTCGGCGCAGTCGGGCCAGCCGTCGCAGCGGGGGCGCCGGCTCCCGAGCTCCTGGCCGTCGGCGCAGACGTAGGGCGTGCAGCCCTGCTCGTCGCTGTCGTCCGCGCAGTCGGAGAAGCCGTTGCAGACCTGGTGGGGGGCGATCAGGGCGCCGTCGTCGCAGCGGGGAGCGCACTGCTGGTCGCATTCGATCAAGAGGCTCACGTCGGTCCGGCAGAGCGCCGCGTCGAGCGCCTCGCAGGACGCGCCGGCGAAGCACGCGCGGTAGCAGGCGTCATCGTAGAGGGGGAGCGCGGGGAGCGAGCCCTCGGAGGCGAAGCCGCACGCGCGGAGGCGATCCTCGACGGTGGCGTCACAGCCGACGAGCAGGAGGGCGACGAGCAGGAGCCGGTTCATCGGAGCGGCCCAACGCAAGTCACGTGCCTCCGCCACGCGCGCCGGGTTGTCTCGGGAGCTGTGCCGAGCTGAGCCGAGGCGCGGTCACGAGCGGGCGGGCGCGGCGCACCGGGCGGTGGAGCGCTTCGTGCAACGTGCCGTCCCATGACCAGGCTCACGCGACTTCGAACGTCCGCGCTCTTCGTGAGCGCCCTCTGTGCCCTCGCCTTCGCCCCCGAGCGCGCCTCGGCGTGCGGGGGCTTCTTCTGCGACAGCTCCCAGCCGGTGAACCAGCAGGCGGAGCGCATCATCTTCGCCCAGGAGGCGGACGGCAGCGTCACCGCCGTCATCCAGATCCAGTACCAGGGGCCGTCCGAGCGCTTCGCCTGGATGCTCCCGGTGGCCGGGAGCCCCGAGATCTCGGTGTCCTCCGACGCCGCCTTCGCGCGCCTCCAGGGGGCCTCGAACCCGGTCTACCGGCTCAACACCCGCGTCGAGGGGAGCTGCGGCGGCAACCCGGCCTCCGACCGCGGAGGCAGCGCGGGCGGCGCCGACGCGGGCGCCTTCGGCGACGACGCCGGGAGCATGGAGCCGCCGGTCTCGGTCGTGGACCGCGGCTTCGTCGGCCCGTACGACTACATCGTCATCTCGATCGATCCCGAGGCGCCGGACGTCGTCGAGGTCGGCCTCGAGTGGCTGCGCGACAACGGCTACGACGTGCCGACGATGGGCGCGGACGTGCTCCGCCCCTACCTCGAGTCGGGCATGAACCTGCTCGCCTTCCGGCTGGTGAAGGGCAACGACGCCGGCTCCATCCGGCCGGTGCGCCTCTCGTTCGGGCCCGGCCTGCCGTCGATCCCGCTCCGGCCGACCGCGATCGCGACGCAGCCCGACATGGGCATCCTGGTGTGGGTCCTCGGCCCGAGCCGCGCCGTCCCCGCGAACTACCGGGACCTCGAGCTGAACGAGGCGCTCATCAACTGGCTCAACCCCGGCTCCACCTACGACGCGGTGGTCACCCGCGCCGCCAACGAGGCGAACGGGCAGGGCTTCGTCACCGAGATGGCCGGCCCCGCGGCGCCGCTCGCCGACGTCATCTGGAGCGACGCCGAGGCCACCGAGTGGGCGAGCATCCGGGCGGACGACTGGACCGGGCGCGAGGGGCAGCTCCTCTTCGCCGTGGCCCGATTCGCCCAGCTCGACGGCGTGCGCGAGGTGCTCCAGACCCACGTGACGCCCCCGGACGGAGTGCCGGAGGACGCGTTCTACGACTGCGTGTCCTGCTACCTGGACGGCACCGAGGCCGATCTGCCGGGGCTGGAGCCGACCGCGCTCCTCGACGCGATGCAGGCGGACGTCATCGACCCGATGGCCGAGACCCGGGCGCTCTTCCTCGAGTCGCCCACCATGACCCGGCTCTACACGACGATGTCGGCCGACGAGATGACGGTCGACCCGATCTTCGACTTCAACGACACGCTCGGCGACTACTCCAACGTGCACGTCGCGGATCGGATCATCGAGTGCTCGCCGAGCATCCGTCGGTTCGAGGCGCCGTGGCGCGTCGAGCTCGAGGGCGGCGAGACGGTGCGCGGCCTGGGCAACACCTGGCCCTTCGACGCGAGCGGCGAGATGCCGGCCAACGCCCGCATCCGCCGGGTCGGCACGAGCGGGGAGGGCGAGGTGATCGAGGACAACACCGCCGCCATCGCCGAGGCGCTCACGGAGCACAACGCCTCGGTCCCGGGCGCGCCGACCGGCGGCACCGCCGGCGCCTGCTCGGCCAGCCCCGGCTCGTCTTCGGCGGTCGGGTTCGGCTTCGCGCTCGCTTTCGGGCTCGGGGTCTTCGCCCTCCGCCGGCGCCGCGCCTGATGCGACCCGCGCGCGCCGCCCTCGCCCTCGCGCTGCTCGCCCTCACCGGGGCGGGCTGCGCCGAGGCGCCTCCCCACGAGAGCGCCGCCATCGAGCTCGGCACCGGCTCCTGGCGCTTCGAGCCGCTCGAGGACGGGCAGGAGGTGGAGCTGGTGCGCGGCGCGCAGGGCGGGTGGCACATGTGGATCAGCGTCCGGGTCCGGGGCCTCGAGGGAGACGCGCTGCCGCTCCGCCTCACGATGCAGCCCGCGGACGAGAGCGCCCCGCCCTCGGAGACCGAGATCCGGCTCCGGCTCGACCCGGCGGACGACGAGGGCTGGCGGAAGCTCGTCGGCTACACCGGGATCGTGAACGAGCCGTCGTGCCTGGTGGGGGAGCTGATGCGGGTGCGGGTCTCGACGCCGATGGACGACGGGACGACGATGGCGTCGGAGCGCGACGTGCGCGTGCTCGGCGGCGCCTACCCGCCGGAGCCGTGCGCGGAGTGAGGCCCGGCGCCTTGCTCCCCTGGTGAGTCCTTCCTACAGCACGGCATGCGGACTCGCCGACTCCTCGCCTTCGCCTCCTTCGCGCTGCTCCTCGGCTGCGGCGGCCACCCCGGGGTCTTCGACCTCGCGCCCGCCGCGCGCGTCTCGCTCGGCGCCGCCGGGGGGGACGCCGAGATCGACGCGCTCGCCGCTCGCTTCTACGGCGAGACCCTCGACCCGGCCGCGATGCGCGCCGAGCTCGAGGCCGCGCTCGAGCGGCACCCGGAGAGCGCCACGCTGCACGAGATGGCGGCCCACCTCGCGGAGCTGCGCGCCGACGACCGCGCCGCCTGGCTGCACTGGCTCTCGGCGGCCAGCGACACCTCCACGCCCTTCACGGCCGTCTATCTCCAGCGGGCGCTCGGCCGGGACCTGACGGGCGGCGAGGAGCGGGCCAGCATCGCGCTGCTCCGCGAGATGTCGGCCTCGCACCCGCGCCCGGCCGCCCGGGTCGACGCGGCCCGGCGCCTGATCGGGCTGCTCGAGCAGCACGGCCGGCTCGAGGAGGCCGAGCGCCTGGGGGCGGAGCTCGGCTATCTGCGGGCCTGGCGCATGGTCGGCGCGTTCGACAACGACCAGGGCCGCGGCTTCCAGGCCACCGAGCCGCCCGAGACCGAGGCGCTCGACCTCGACGCGTCCTTCCGGGGGCTGCGGAGCGAGGTGCGCTGGCGGGAGGTCACCCAGTACGACCGGGCCGGCGTCGCGCAGCTCGGCGCGCACCTGAGCCCCAACCGCTGGGCGGTCGCCTACCTCGTGACCCACGTGGAGAGCCCGAGCGCGCGCGAGGCGCAGCTGCGGCTCACGACCTCGAGCGCGACCAAGGTGTGGGTCAACGGGCGTCTCGTCGTGGCCCAGGACCGGCTCGCCAACGCGGCGACCGACAACTTCGTGCTCCCCATCACGCTGCGCGCCGGCCCCAACCGGATCTTCGTGAAGTCGGCTCAGGACGGCAGCGGCGCGTGGATCTTCGGCGCGCGCCTCACCGACCGCGAGGGGCGCGCGCTCCCCGGGCTGCGGGCGGACGCGGGCGCGCGGGCGGTCGAGCTCGACGCGCCCGGTGACGACTCGGGCAACCCGAGCCCGCTCGAGGAGGCCCTCGCCGCGGTCGAGCCCCCGCTCCGCCGCGAGCTGCTCCGGCACCACGACGCGGTCCGCAACGGCTACGAGGGCGACGCGCTCGATCAGGCCCGGGCGCTGCTGGAGCTCGCCCCGCGCCACCCGGTGGTGCTGCTCACCGCGGCGACGACCCACTGGACCAACGAGGAGCTCGGGCAGGCGATGGACCTGCTCAACGAGGGCGCCGAGCGCTTCGAAGGGTCGGCGGGGTTCGCCTACCACCGCGGCGCCTTCTACCGGGAGCGCGACCGCTACGACCGGGCCATCGAGGATCTCGAGCGGGCGCGACAGCTCGAGCCCGGGGCGCGGCTCGCCGCGATGGAGCTGTCGCTGACCTTCGGGGACCGTCGCTGGCGGGAGCACCAGTGCCGGGTGCTCGACGAGGTGGTGGCGCGCTGGCCGGACAGCGGCTGGGCGGTGCGCAGCCAGGCGTGGTGCCTGGGGCAGCGCGGCTACGTGGAGGCCTCGCGGCGCGCCTACGAGCGGGCCGACGCGCTGACGCCGGGGCACATCTGGACGCTCCGGCGCCGCGCCGAGCTGGCCCGGGCCGAGGGCGATCACGAGCGCGCCCTGACGTTCGCGCGGCGCGCCCGCCGCACGCGGCCCTGGGACATGGGCGTCCTCGTCTTCGTCGCCGACGAGCTGCGGCTCGCCGGTCGCCGCGCCGAGGCGCGGGCGCTCCTCGGCGCCGGCCTCGAGATCGATCCCGACTGGTCCTCGCCGCATCACCGCCTCGGCTTGATGGCCTTCGAGGACGGCGACACGGCGGAGGCCCTCGCCCGCTGGGCGGCGGCGCTCGAGCGTGACCCCGACAACGGCCCGCTCGCCGATCGCGTCGACTTCCTCCGGGGGGACGAGGACGATCCGGATCGTCAGCTCATGCCGAGCGCCCAGGACATCGAGGCCGCGCTCGCGCAGGCGACCGAGATGGAGATCGACCCCGGCGCGCACAGCGTGCTCGTGCTGGACGACGAGGTCACCACCGTGCAGCAGGACGGCAGCTCGCTGCGGCGCATCACCCAGGTGCACCTCGCGGTGACCACCGACGGGCGCGACGACCTGATCCTCAACCGGGTGCCCGGCAACGCGCGCATCCTCGAGGCCTACAGCGTCGGGCCGGAGGGCGAGCGCCAGGAGGCGTCGTCGATCCGCGGCGGCACGATCCGCTTCCGCGGCCTCGAGGTCGGCAGCCGCGTGGTGCTGCAGTACGTCTTCCACGCCCAGCCCCCGCCGTTCCTGCCCAACCACTTCGTGTCCAGCTGGCTCTTCCAGGGGCCGCAGCGGCAGCTCGGCGTCGCGCGCTGGGTGGTGCAGGTCCCCGCGGGCCGCGAGCTCGCCACCCACGTGCAGGGGCCGGTCGAGCACCGCGTCGAGCGCGGCGAGACCCACGACACGCACCTCTTCACCGCCGCGGGCGTGCCGCCGCTCCAGCCCGAGCCGGCGATGCCGCCGATGCGCGACGTGCTCGCCATGGTGACGCTGTCGACGCTCACCGACTGGCAGCAGTACGTGGACTGGGAGCGCGCGCTCTTGAGCGAGGTGTTCGAGAGCAACCGGCAGCTCCGACAGCTCGCGCAGCGGCTGACCGAGGGCGCCGAGACGCCCGCCGCGAAGCTCGACGCGATCTACCGCTACGTCGCCCAGGAGATCCGCTACCAGCAGGACTACGAGGACACGATCGCGGGCGTGCGGCCGCACAGCTGCCCGGTGGTGCTCGAGCGCGGCTATGGCGACTGCAAGGACAAGGCGGTGCTGATGATCCTGCTGGGCCGCGAGGTCGGGCTCGACATCCGCTTCGCCATCCTGCGCACCACCAACGCCGGCGCGGTGCGGCGCGAGGTGCCCAACCAGCAGTTCAACCACGCGATCGTCTACGTGCCGCAGCAGGACGGCATCGACGAGGCGCGCTTCATGGACCCGACGACCGACCTGCTCGACGCCGGCAACCTGCGCGCCGACGATCAGGGCGCGACCTCGCTCGTGCTCGACCCCGACAGCGGGGCGTGGGAGTTCGTCGACATCCCCTATCAGCCGGCGGAGATGACCTACTTCTCGTGCGACGTCGACGTGAGCGTCACCGGCGCCGAGCAGGCCACCGCCGACGCGCGCTGCCGGGGGCGTGGATCGATGGCCTCGGCGTTCCGGCGCATCATGCGCAACGAGGAGAGCGCCTCGCAGCTCCGCCAGAACCTGGCGCAGGGCATCTTCCAGGGCTCGGCGGTCACCGGGCACTCGGTCGCGCACGCCGAGGACGCCGACGCCCCGCTCGAGCTGAACCTCGAGCTCGACGCGAGCGCGGCGCTCCAGCCCCAGGGCGAGGAGCGGCGGCTGCGGGTGCCGTCTCCCTTCAACCTCGGGCGGGTGACCCGGCTGGAGCGGCGGCGGCTCCCGCTCCGGCTCGGGGTGCCGGACTCGGCGCGCTGGGAGGTCACCTTCGAGGCTCCGTCGGGCGGCCGGGTCGTGCGCACGCCGGAGGACTTCACCATCGAGCACGCCTGCTTCCGGGTCTCCCGGACCACGGTCACCCGAGGTCGGCGCGCCACCGTGACCATCGACTATCGCCGGACCTGCGCCGAGGTCTCGGCCGAGGACTACCCGGAGCTCCGCCGCCTCGCGCAGCGGGCGCAGAACCAGCTGCAGGCCGACGTCGTCATCAGCCCTTGAGCACCTGACACGACGGGCAGAAGTAGACGTGCCGGCCGCCGATGTCCTCGCGGCGGATCGGCGCGTCGCAGCGGCGGCAGGGCTTGCCCGCGCGCCCGTAGACGTAGAAGCGCTTCTCGCTCCGCCGCGCGCCGCCCTGGCGGAGCCGCGCCGCCGTCCGGGCGGGGAGGGTGACGCCGCGCTGCGCGTAGGCGCGCCGGCAGATCTCCACCGTGGAGTCGGCCAGCTTGCGGATCTCCTTCGCCTCGAGCGCCTTCGGTCGCTCCCTCGGGTGCACGCGGGCGTGGAACAGGATCTCCGCGCGCAGGTAGTTGCCGAGCCCCGCGAGGAAGCCCTGGTCGAGATAGAGGGCGGCGAGCTGGCGGCCGTCGAAGCGGTCGTCGCGCAGCCGCTCGCGCACCACCGACGGATCGAGCGCGCCGGCCGACACGTCCGGCCCGAGCTTCGCGAGGTACGGGTGCGCGCGCAGATCGTCCGACTCGAGCACGGCGATCTCGCTCGCGGAGTACAGCCACGCGCTCTTGTCGGCGGTGTGCACCGCGAAGCGCAGCGAGCGGCGGGTGCGCGGCGTGGTCCCCCGCGCCGTGACGTACCAGCGGCCGTAGAGCTGGTTGTGGGTGTAGACGGTCAGCCCGACGTCGAAGCGCGTGAGCAGCGCCTTGCCGCGGTTGTCGACCGCCTCGACGCGACGGCCGCTCAGCTCGTCCGCGTAGTCGCGCAGGTGGTCGAAGGCGAAGAACACCTCTTCGGCGATCTCGCCGGCGATGGCCTTCGCGAGCCGGTCGGCGGCGCGGCGGATCTCCGGTCCTTCGGGCACGCACCAGGCCTAGGGCGAAGTAGGCGGCTCGACCACGAGGAGCGACGGGTGAGTCGAGCTTTGGATGTGTGGAGTTGGATGAGGTGCGTTGGAGTGGGATCGGAGGGGGAGGGTCGCTCCTCGTGATCGAGCACGAGCTAGGTGTTTGCAGCCGGTGTGCCACCCGCTCCGCGCGACGACCTGCGCCCGAAACGGCGTGACCGAAGGACACGCTGGTGACAGGTCGGCGACCCCACCCCTCGAGGGCGACAAAATGGCAGCCGAACTGAACGCCCCGGGGCGGCTACGAGCCCAGCGGCCGCGGCGGGCGGTAGTGGACGCGCTCGGCGTCGACGGAGACCAGCTCGCGCTCCGGCCAGCGCAGCGCGGTGAGCTTGCCGCCGAACACGCAGCCCGTGTCGAGGCAGATCGTGTTGTTCACCCAACGCGTCTCCGCGACCGGGGTGTGGCCGTAGACGACCGCCGCGCGCCCCTCGTAGTCCTGCGCCCAGTCCAGCCGGATGGGGAGGCCGTCTTCGTCGGTCTCGCCGGTGGTGTCGCCGTAGAGGCAGAACGCGCGCACCTTGCCGCCGACCCGCCCGTGCATCGACTCCTTCAGCCCGGCGTGGGCCACGACCAGCTCGCCGCCGTCGAGCACGTAGTGCGGCCGGAGCGCCTCGATGAACGCGCGCGCCCGCTCCCGGAACGCCTCCGGCTCGGCCTCGAGCGAGGCGATCGACGTCCCGGCGCCGTGCGTCGGCTTGATCTTCTTGCCCTCGAGCCAGCGGAGCAGCTTGGCCTCGTGGTTGCCCTGCACGCAGATCGCCGCGCCCGCGTCCACCATGTCCATCGCCAGCCGCAGACACCCGGCCACGTCGGGGCCGCGGTCCACGAGGTCGCCGACGAAGACGACGCGGCGGCCCTCGGGGTGGCGGTGCACGCCGTCGGCGCCCGGCGCGTAGCCGAGCCGGTCGAGCAGCGTGTGGAGCTCCGACGCGCAGCCGTGCACGTCGCCGACGAGATCGAACGGGCCGCGCTCCTCGCGCCGCTCGGGCGCCAGCTTCTCGCGCCGCACCTCGACGCGCTCGATGTCCTGCTCGGCCAGCACGTGGACCTCCCGGAAGCCCTCGCTCCGCAGGCTCTCGAGCGATCGACGGAACTGCGCGTGGTGCTCGCGCACGACGACCTCGGTGAACGGTCGATCCCCGCGGGCGGCGTGGCGCGCCAGGAGGGTCTCCAGCGACACGTCGAGGGCCACGACCACGATCGGGAGGTGCTGCCGCTTGGCGATCTTGCGCAGGGGCTGGCGGGCCCGGGGCTCGAGGCTCGTGGCGTCGATGACGGTCATGCGCGCGTGGGCGAGCCGCATGTCGGCGAGGCGGTGCACCATCTCGAAGGCGTCCGCGCTCACCCCCTGATCGTTCTCGTCGTCGCAGATGAGCGCCCGCATCCGATCCGACGAGACCACCTCGGTCGGCGCGAAGTGCTTCGCGGCGAAGCTCGACTTGCCGCTGCCCGACGCGCCGAGCAGCACCACGAGCGACGGCTCCGGGAGGATCAGGCTCGGCATGCGGTCCTCGGTTTGCGCCGCCGGGCGCGTCGGTGCAACACCGCGTCGTGGAGCCCGAGGTCGTCGCCCGTCACGCGGAGATGTTCGCCAACCGCGTCAAGAAGAACCACCGCAAGCTGGCCAAGGGCTTCGAGCGGGAGGGCGTGGGGGCGTTTCGCCTCTACGACTGGGACATCCCCGAGGTCCGCGCGGTCTGCGACTGGTACGAGGGGCACCTCGTCGTCGCGGAGTACGAGCGCACCCAGACCGAGGGCGTCGACGACTACGCCGGGGACCTCGGCCGGGCGGCCGCGGCGGCGCTCGGGCTGCCCGAGGAGCGGGTGCACGCGAAGCAGCGGCGGACCCGTCCCCAGGAGGGCGCGCGCTACCAGAAGCTCGGCGACGGCGGCCGGCTGATGCAGGTGCGGGAGCGGGCGCTGCGCTTCTGGGTGAACCTCGACGACTTCGTCGACACCGGCCTCTTCCCCGACCACCGCGACACCCGCCGGCGCTTCGGCGAGATGGCGGCGGGCAAGCGGGTCCTCAACCTCTTCTCCTACACCGGCGCGTTCACGTGCTGGGCCGCCCACGGCGGGGCGAAGGAGACGGTCTCCGTCGATCGCTCCGCGCGCTACTCCGCGTGGGCGGAGGACAACCTCGCGCTCAACGGGCTCGCCGGGCCGGCCCACGCGGTCGTCGCCGCCGACGTGCACGACTGGCTCGCCGGGGCCGCGCGGACCGACGAGCGCTTCGACCTCGTGCTGGTCGATCCGCCCTCGTTCTCGACGACCTTCGGCGCCGGGGACTTCGAGATCCAGCGCGATCACCCGACCCTGCTCTCGACCCTCGCGCGGCGGCTGACGGCGGACGGCGTGCTGCTCTTCTCGACCAACCACCAGCGCTTCGAGCCCCGGCTCGAGGGGCTGCCGTTCTCCGAGATCGAGGAGATCACCGCGCGCACCGTGCCGGCCGATTACCGGAACCGCGCCGTGCACCGCGCCTTCCTCTTGCGGCCCTGAGCCCGCGGTCCCACCGATGGGCGGTGGAGCCGGAGAAGCACTGCGCGCGCTGCGGACGCGCCTTCGCCTGGCGCAAGAAGTGGGCGCGCGACTGGGACGCCGTCCGCTACTGCAGCGCGGCGTGTCGCGCGGCGAAGCTCGACCCGACCGACCTCGCGCTCGAGGCGGCCCTCCGTCGCATCCTCGCGGAGCGCGCGGCCGGCAAGACCCTCTGCCCGAGCGAGGCGGCCCGCGCGGTCGGCGGCGAGGGCTGGCGGGATCTGATGGAGCGGACCCGCATGGCCGCGCGGCGGCTCGTGGCGCGCGGCGAGGCCCGCATCCTCCAGCGGGGCCGCGAGGTGGATCCGTCCCGGGCGCGCGGACCCATCCGGGTGGGTCACGCGCGCTCGACCTGAACGGTGCCCCACCGCGTCGCGAGCGCCGGGTCGACGGGCGGCACCACTCGGACGCGCCAGGCGCCCTCGGTGGCGTTCGGGTCGGCGCGGAAGCTCGTGGGCAGCGGCACCAGCGAGATCGGGCTCGGGGTGCGACGCGCGGGGTCGTACAGGCGGAAGCGGTGGTCGAGGAGCGCCGGCGCCTCGGGGCCGAGGCGCTCCGCCCGGCGGGTGTCGTCGTGCTCGAGCAGGCGGAGCATCCACGCCCGCATCACGCTCGTCGCCGCGGGCAGCGCGGCCTCCACCGAGAGCTCGGGCAGCATCCAGCGGGACAGGCCCCGGGTGTGCCAGCGGTCGGCGGTGCGGACCACGCGGGTCCAGAGGCCGAGGAGGGTGCGCGGGTGCGACTCCGCGTGCGCCCCGACCTCGCGCCACTCCGAGACCGGCACCCACCGCTCGACGTGCGGCACCCAGACGATGCGCGCGTTCGCCCCGAGCCTCGAGACGGCGTCGGTGAGCCACCGCAGCTGCGCATGGCGCACGCCCGGGAGGGAAGCGAGCGCCATGCGCAGCGTGAAGCCGCGGGGCCGAGGCCCGAGGTCGTGGATCAGGGCGCGGGGCAGCCGCGCCACCGTCTCGGGCTGGAGCGGGAGCACCGCCGCCTGCCACCCGCGCTCCGGGTGCACGATCGAGCGGCGCCTCCGATCGATCCGCAGGGCGTCGCCGTGGCTCTGGGAGCGGAGCGGCCGGGCGACGTCGTCGGCGCAGCCGAGGAGCGCGATCTCCACGTCCGTGTCGTGGCAGAGGCCGGTCTCGACGAGGGTGAACTTGCCGCCGGGGCCGGGGCGCCACCGCTCCACCCGGGCGCGGCTCGCGCCGAGCGCCGGATCGAAGCTCCGCTCGAACACCTCGACGTCACCGTTCGCGTAGCCACGCGCCGCCTCCACCCGCGACGCCAGGCGGGCCGCGTCGGGCGTGGTCGCCACGAGCGCGGGCCGCTGAGCCACCGCGAGGTCGACCGCGCCCACCTTGCGGCGCTCGCCCGACCGCGCCCGCCGCTTGGCGTCCGGGCTCCCGGGGTGGGTCACCAGCTCCAGGTCTCGCCGTCTTGCTTCCATCGCGCCTCCGCGTCCCCTCCAAGCAGATCCAGTGCCGTCGGAGGGTTCCGCGTCGATCGGAGGGATCCAGCTGTGGCGGCATGCGACTCCGGCCGGGCGCGGGTGGCATCGCGCCCCGTCCGCGCCGTGCTACCCTCAGGGCCGTCGAGGGGGACCCGAGAGCGCATGAGCCAAGCCGCGCCGGAGAGCGAAGACGCCCTGATCGGACGCGTGATCGAAGGACGCTACGCGATCCTCGAGCGCCTGGCCGCGGGCGGCATGGGCGTGGTCTACAAGGCCGAGCAGCGGCCCCTCGGCCGGGCGGTCGCGCTGAAGATCCTCGAGATCCAGAAGACGCCGAACGCCGCGGCGAGCTTCGGGCAACGCTTCTTCCTCGAGGCCTCCGCGGCCGCGAAGCTGGCCCACCCGAACACCATCGTCGTCCACGACTACGGCAAGACCGACGACGGCCTCTACTTCATCGCGATGGAGCACCTCGACGGAGGCACGCTCGCGCAGCGGCTCCGCAAGCAGGGGCCGCTCTCGCCCGCCGAGGCCATCCACGTGGCCCTCCAGGTCGTCAGCTCGCTCCGCGACGCGCACGCCCAGGGCCTCGTGCACCGCGATCTGAAGCCGGGCAACGTCATGTTCGCGCCGCGCGGCGGCGATCCCCTCTTCGTGAAGGTGCTCGACTTCGGCCTGGTGAAGATGGTGGGGGAGGGGAGCGAGAACCTCGGCCTCACCCAGAGCGGCGTGATGATGGGCTCGCCGCGCTACATGTCACCGGAGCAGGTCAAGGCGGCGCCGGTGGACGCGCGCACCGACATCTACTCGCTCGGCGCGGTGCTCTATCACGTGCTGACCGGCGCCCCGCCCTTCGCCTCCGGCAGCGCGTACGAGGCGATGAACGCGCACGTGAACTCGCCGCCGCCCCCGTTCCGGGCGACGCGCCCCGACTGCGTCGCCGGGCCCCAGCTCGAGGCGCTGGTGATGCGCTGCCTGGAGAAGGACCCGGCCGCGCGCTTCCAGAGCATGGACGAGGTGATGACCGCGCTCCGGGGCTGCGAGGCGGAGGCCGGCGCGTCGGGGAGCGGCTCGTACCTCGGCTCGGCCCACTCGCGGAGCGGCAGCCAGCCCGAGGCCTCGTCTCCGGGCCTCGCTCCGCAGCCGCAGTCCCAGCCGAGCTCTCAGCCCGACGCCCCGGCGTCGACCGGGACCTACCAGAAGACGGTGCGCTTCGACGCCCCGGAGCTCGAGCCGCCGCCGCCCGCGCCGATCTCGAGCCCGGCCCCGGTGGCCGCGCCGAGCGCGTCGGGTGGCGGCTTGCTCAAGGTCGCCCTCGCGCTCGTCGCGCTGCTCTTCATCGGCGCCGCGGTCGCCGCGACGGTGGTGCTCTGGCCGCGGGCCGAGGTCGAGGCCGACGACCCGCCGCCTCCGCCGGTCGCGACGCCGGAGCCGCCCCCGCCGCCGGTCGAGCCGACCGAGCCGCCCCCCGAGGAGCCGGCCGCGCCCGCCGTCGAGCCGCTGATGCTCCGCACCGACCCCTCCGGGGCCCGGGTCCGCCTCGACGGCGTCGATCTCGGCGACACCCCGCTCGCGCTCCGCATCCCCGAGGGCGAGCGCTGGTCGATCCAGGTCTCGCTCGACGGCCACGAGACCCGCGCGGTCACGGTGATGAGCGGGCAGCCCGAGCTGCTCCTCCACCTCGAGCCCGAGGCGGCGGCGGAGCCGTCCAGGCCCTCGCGCCCCTCGCGTCCCGAGCCGCCCGCGCAGACCCCCGAGGTCCGCCCGCTCCCGCCGCCCACGACCGGCCCGACGCACCCCGACGTCTACGCGCCCGACCTCGACAACCCCTGGGCCCGTTGAGCCCGCACGCGCTCAGGGCTCGCAGGCGGTGCCGTCGCCGGTGAGGGTCGCGATCCAGGCGCGCACCGCCGCGAGGCCCTCGTCGTCGGCGCGCTCGGTGGCGAGCGGAGGCATCTGGGCGCGGTCCCCGCGCTCGGCCATGCGCACGAGGGTGAGGCTCGAGTCGGGGCTGCCCGGGTGGACGCGGCAGATGGCGTCCGGGTGGAAGTAGCTCGCCACCTCGCTCACCGCGGTGGTGTGGGCGTCGGTGCCCTCCACGGTGGTGTCGTCCACGTTCACCCACATCCAGAGGCCCGTGGTCATGGCCGCCGCGTCGGAGGCGTTCTCGCGGTGACAGTGTCCGCAGTTGGCGTGCAGGTAGCCGAGGGCCGCCTGGGCGGTGGCGTCGCCGGGCACGTCCGCGTCGGCGGGCGCGACCGCCTCGGTCAGGAGGCCCTCGTCGAGCAGCGTCTGCAGGGTCACGCCGGGGCCCGCGTGGTTGAGCTGGATGGCGCTGAAGCCGTTGACGACGTCGAGGCCGCCGTGACAGCGCAGGCAGTCGGCGCCGCTCGGGATGTCGTGCTCGGTGCCGAGCACGTCCTGGCGGATGGACTCGTCGAGGTTCGTCACGTCGGTGACGCCGTCCTGCGTCTCGTTCCAGGCGTAGACCCGCATCTCCCAGGCGCCGATGCCCGTCCCGAGCTCGTCCTTCTCCAGGATGCGGGTCTCGAGCCGGACGCCGTCCTGCAGGAAGGTCTTGTAGATCCGTGTTCCCACCGGGAACACCCAGTTGTCGGGGTCGCGGGTGTCGATCGTCTCGCCGGGCGGCAGCGCGATGTAGCGCTCCTTGTCGGCGCCATCGGCCCAGAGCTGGAAGCGGGGCTGGTAGGGGCGCACGCCGGCGGCCACCACCGTGCACGCCCCGTCCTCGTAGAGGCCGGGCGGGCCTTCGCAGTCGCCGCTGCCGGTGTCGGGCGGGTCGGTCGAGGCGTCTCCGGCGTCCTCTTCGCCCGCGTCCTCCGTCGGGCCGGCGTCCGGCTCCGGGGGCTCACCGTCACACGCGATCAGCGCCGCGATCGCGAACGCCGAGAGAAGCCACTGAACGAGTCTGCGCACCCTACCTCCGAGGCGACACGATGAACCATATCCATGGGGTCGCCAGTTGGAAAACGACCGGTTCGTGCAACGGCTGGGAAACGCGGCGGGCGGTGCGCTAGAATGCCGCGGCTTCCTTGATGCGGAGAGGGGACGGTTGATGAGATCGACGATCGCTGCGTGGTGTGCCGTCGCGTGCCTCGCCTTGACGACGAGCGTGGCGCACGCTCAGGACCCGGACAGCCAGAGCCAGCTCGACGAGGCCGCGCGGCTGACCTTCGAGTCGGCGCGCGAGGCGTTCGTCGCCGGCGACTACGAGGTCGCGCTGGCTCGCTTCCGGCAGGCCTATCAGCTCAGCGCCCGGCCCGGCCTCCTCTACAACATCGCCCAGACCCTCGATCGCCTCCGACGCGACGAGGAGACGGTCGCGGCGCTCCGGGAGTACCTCGAGGCGCTGCCCAACGCGCCGAACCGTCCCGAGGTCGAGGCCCGCATCCGGGTGCTGGAGACCGCGATCGCGGAGCGCGAGGCCGACGCGGCGGCGCAGCAGGCCCAGCAGGAGGCGCAGCAGGCTCAGGTCGAGCAGACCCAGGCGGCCGCCGCGCAGACGACCACGACGGACACCTCGGAGGGAGGCGGCCTCGGCGTGCTGCACCCCGCCATCTTCATCGGCGTCGGCGGGGTCGCGCTGGTGGCCGGCGGCCTGGCGGTCTGGGCGGGCCTCGAGACGCTGTCGTTGAACGACGCCTACCTCGCCACTACGGACCGCGCCGCGGCGCAGGCGGCCTACGATGAAGCGAGCTCGATGCAGACCCTCGCCAACGTCTTCATCTTCAGCGCGGCCGGGCTCGGCGTGGCCGCGGTGGCGCTCGCGATCTTCACCGACTGGGACGCGTTCGGCGGCGGCGACGGCGAGCGCGTCTCGCTTCGGCCGCGCTTCCTCGCCGGACCGAACGGCGGCCAGCTCGGCCTCGAAGGGAGCTTCTGATGCGGCTCGCGCTCCTCCTCGCCCTCTCCGGCTTCACCACCGGCTGCTTCGTGGTCGACACCGGCCACCTCGAAGGCCTCGGTCAGGACGACGACGCCGGGATCTCGACCGACGCCGACACGACGACCGACTCCGGCACCGGCGATCAGCTGAACGACGCCTGCGGCGGCGACATCGCCGACTACGTCGTGCTGCGCACGAGCACTCCGAGCCAGCTCGCCTTCAGCACCCGGAGCCTCAGCAACCGCGTGTCGAGCTGCGGCTCGCGGTCGGCGCCCGGCAACGACGGCTTCGTCGCCATCGAGGTGCAGGCCGGCGATCAGTGGCACTTCCACGTCATCCCGGATCCCTCGGTCGCCGGGCAGGATCGCGACCCGTTCCTCTACCTGCTCGACTCGACCTGCCGGAACACCGCGTGCGAGCACGCCTCCGACGCGTGCGTCGGGGCCGGCGACGAGCACTTCGCGTTCGTCGCGCCGCGCAACGGCACCTGGTACCTCGGCATCGACGACCGCAACGAGGGCGGCGGGGACTACCTGCTCGGCGCCTATCGACTCTTCTGTGGGGACGGCGAGCCGGAGCACGGCGAGGCCTGCGACGGCGGCGGCACCTGCAACACCGAGTGCCGCGAGGTGCTGAACGTGGGGCGCGCCTCCGAGCAGCTGCCGAACGACAACGAGATCGAGGCCAACTTCCTCGAGTTCCCCGCGTCGAACTCGCTCACGGTGAGCGGCATCCTCGGCGGCGACTCGTGCACCTACCCGGACGTCTACAACTTCGCGGTCGCCAACGACGGCACCAACCTGGTGATGGAGATCCTGAAATCGGACGGCAGCGTCTGTGACTCGGGGTCGCTGACGCCCTTCGACATCGTGCTGCGGAGCTCGGCCGGCGAGATCCGAGCCGGCATGCAGACCAACGCCTCCACCGGCTGCGCCGAGCTGCGGGTCGCGGACGTCACCGCCGCCAGCTACTTCGTGTACCTGGAGCACGACGAGCCGCTCGACCGCCCGGTCAGCTACTCGCTGCGCATCACTCAGTCGCTCTGACGCATCCTCGGGGGGTCGCGTGTCCCATCGCTCTCGGGTTCTCTTCGCCGCCTCGATCCTCGTGCTCGCCGCGCCGACCACCGCGTCGGCGTTCGAGCCGTTCGGTCTGCAGCTGCCGTGTCGCTCCTTCGCCACGAACTCCGTGGGGACCGAGCGGTATTGCATCACCTGTCACGACAACGCCGACGGCGGCGGCGCCTGCGCGACCCCGCCGTGCCTCAACCCGTTCGGCACCGCGTTCAACATGAACGGCCGGCGCTGGGACGAGACGCTGGCCGCCCTCGACTCGGACAGCGACGGCTACACCAACGGCGAGGAGCTCGGGGATCCCGCGGGCACCTGGCGGCCCGGCATGGCCGACCCCGGTCAGTGCGACTGCGCCACCCGCCCGGGCTTCGCGAGCTTCACCCCGGGCGACGCGGACTCCGACGGCGACACCTACTGCTGCGTCGGCACCGACACCAACGGCGACGGCGACTGCCTCGACGCGGGCGAGCACGACATGTCGTACGACTGCGACGAGATGAACGCGATGGTCAGCCCCGGCGCGGCGGAGATGTGCACCAACGCCATCGACAACGACTGCGACGGCGCGGCCACGCTGCTCGACCCCGACTGCTCGATGGTCGTCGACCGGGACGGCGACGGCTACTGCCCGATGGGCGAGGACATGAATGGGGATCGGGACTGCACCGACCCCGGCGAGAACACCGCCGACGTCGACTGCGACGACGACGAGGTCACCGTCTCCCCCGCCGCCCGCGAGTTCTGCGTCGACGGGCTCGACAACGACTGCGACGGAGACATCGACACCGCCGACTCGGAGTGCACCAGCGACACCGACGCCGACATGGACGGCTTCTGCCCGATCGGCACCGACCTCAACGGGGACGGCGACTGCAACGATCCCGGCGAGGCGTCGGACGGCTTCGACTGCGACGACTCGGCCGCGGACGTGAACCCGGACGAGGTGGAGGTCTGCACCGACTTCCGCGACAACGACTGCGACGGCCTCGCCGACTTCCGCGACTCGGACGACTGCGGCGCCTTCTTCGACGCCGACGGCGACGGGTACTGCCCCGGCGGCCGCGACGGCAACGGCAACGGCAACTGCGTCGATCCCGGCGAGGACGCCGAGCCCGGCGACTGCGACGACACGATGGCCTCCATCAACCCGGGGGCGATGGAGGTCTGCACCAACGGCGCGGTCGACGACGACTGCGACGGCGCGGCCTCGCTGCTGGACTCGGACTGCGCCGGTTACATCGACAGCGACGGCGACTCGTTCTGCTTCGTCGGGCCCGACATGGATCGCGACGGGGTCTGCATCTCCACCGGCGAGCAGACCGGAGACGGCGACTGCGACGAGATGTCGGTGGCGATCAACCCGGCGGCCGCCGAGGACTGCACCGACGGCGTGGACAACGACTGCGACGGCAGCGTCGACGCGGGCGACCGGGGCGAGTGCGACGACTACCGCGACGTGGACGGCGACGGCTGGTGCATCGTCGGCGAGGACCTCAACGGCGACGGCGACTGCTCGGACGACCGAGAGCAGGGCCCGACCGGCGAGGCGCCTCCGGTGCGCGACGCGATGGGGCGCATCATCGATCCCGGCACCGAGGCGGACCCGACCCGCTACCCCGGCGCCCCCGAGAACTGCGTCGACGGGAAGGACAACGATCTCGACGGCGAGATCGACGAGGCGACGTTCTGCACGCGTGAGCTCGACGAGGACGGCGACGGATGGTGCCGCCTCGGGCAGGACATGAACGGCGACGGAGACTGCCTCGACGAGGGCGAGAACGTCGCCGCCTCGGACTGCAACGACCGCGACATGGAGATCCATCCGGACGCGATGGAGCGGTGCCGGGACTGGGTCGACGCCGACTGCGACGGCGCCTTCATGACCGTCGACGCCGACTGCCACTACCTGATCGACGAGGACGGCGACGGAGTCTGCGGGCAGGGCGTCGACGACAACCGGGACCGCGACTGCCTCGACGACGGCGAGGATCGCTTCGGCGTCGACTGCGACGAGACGATGACCACCGTCAACTCGCGCGCCCGCGAGCTCTGCGACGACGGCATCGACAACAACTGTGACGGCGCGATCGACTTCGCCGACCCGACCTGCGTGTGCGAGATGGACGCGCAGTGCGACGACGGCGATCCTTGCACGACCGACACGTGCGGCGGCGGGGAGTGCAGTCACGCGCCGGCCTGCGTGGACGGCGGAATGAGCGACGGCGGCGTCACCCCGGTCAGCGAGGACTGCAACTGCTCGGCGGTCGGCGCGCGTCACCGCGGCGCGACGCCCTGGGCCCTCGCCGCGATCGCGCTCGCGACGTGGCTGCGGCGTCGCCGGCGAAAGGAGTGAGCGGATGGCGTTGATCGAGTGCCCGGACTGCGAGCGCAAGGTCTCGGACCGCGCGGCGACCTGTCCGGACTGCGCGTGCCCGGTCGCCGAGGTGGTGGCCGAGCAGCGCGCGGCGCAGGCCCGCCTCGAGGCGGTGAAGAGCCGCGAGGTGACCGACGAGGAGACCGACTGCCCACCGTGCGACGCGCGCGGCTTCATCGAGCACGACAGCGGCGCGACCTCGTGGTGCGCGGTCTGCGAGCACTCGGGGCGGGTCACCCTCTGCGTGGCCTCCGACGGCTACTACGCGGTGGCGCGCTACGCGACCGAGCGCTTCGTCGAGGGCGAGCTCCACGCGGAGTCGTCCGGCGTCGTCTTCCACGTCGGGACGCGCAAGCCGCCCTTCAAGTACAAGGCGGCCGGCGAGCGTCACGCGGTGGAGCCCGAAGACATCCCCTGGTAGCGCCTCAGCGGCGCGCGCGAGCGCGGGGCTCTTCGGTCTCGCCGACGCAGATGCGGGCGTCCTCGCCGCGCGGGCAGCGGGGGCACGTGCCGAGGCGGACCTGCTGACAGGTCTCCCCCTGGCGGCACTCGCGGTCTTCCTCGCAGTAGCGCTCCACCGGCTCGGCCCACCAGCGCTCGCTCGAGGTCGGGACGCGCTGGCTGGGCTCCCAGTCGGGCGTGGTGCGGCGACGATCGGCGTCGTCTCCGCCGCACGCGAGCGCGAGCAGCGAGAGCAGGACCACGAGCAGGCTGACGAGTCGGGCGTTCTCCATGAGCGTTCCTCCGGCCGGCGATCGAGAGCTACCACGAAAGGCCGGTCCCCTTCTCGCGCAATTGTCCCGAACGCACGCGCCACGTCGCAAGAAAAGCGTATCGCGTGGGATTTCTCATCCGTCCGTCGGTCTGGCACCATGGGCGCGTGCCCGGACGGCGGGCACGGTCATGAAAAGGAGAACGGATGATGCGCATCACGCAATGGATGCTCGTGGCGCTGGCGGGCGCCCTGATGGCAGCCTGCAGCGCCGACGTCGCGGACAGCGGCGGATATCTGCGGGCGGTCGACGAGGACGCGATGACCTCGCAGACCCTCTACATGGTCCCGGAGGCGTCGGTCTATCCGATGACCGCCGCGGCGCTCGAGGCCGAGGGGCTGGCGGAGACCGACGCCATCCCGGTGCGCATCGAGATCCTCGACGACGTCGCCGTCGCCTGGTTCGCGCCCGCGGGTGAGGCGGTCATCAGCGTCGACTCGATCGTCGCCCTCTGGCGCGTCGTCGATCGTCAGCCGATCGCCGGCGAGGTCACGCCCGGCGAGCGCCCCGAGGTGATCGAGGCGCTGCCCTACGTGGAGGCCGAGGTCACGCTCACCCTCGACGCCGACGAGACCCACGAGGTCCAGACGGTCGATCCGGGCGGCGCGGCCGCCACGATCGTGGACTTCTACGACCGCCTCGGCACCCCCGAGGAGTGGTGGATGCTCAACGTGCTCCGGAACCACCACCCCGGCTGCTGAAGACGGGCCGAAGCTCGTGTGGACGCGGCGTCTCCCTCCGTGGGGGCGCCGCGTCTTCGCGTTCAGGGCCGCAGCTCGAATCGGTGGAGCGCGGTGTGGGTGGCGCCGCGCGCGCCGAGCTCGCTCCGGTAGAGCGTCACCGCGTCCCAGCGCTCCAGCGGCGTCTCCGCCCCGGCGTTCGCGCGCAGATAAGGCGCGAGACCCTCGGGGCGCTTCAGGCGCGCGAGCGTCACGTGGGGCGCGAAGGGGCGATCGGCGGCCGGGAGGCCGGCGCGCTGCACGGCCGCCTCGACGTCGGCGGCGAGCGCGACGACGTCCTCGATCGGCTCGAGCGCGCCCCACAGGACCCGGCGCCCGAACGTGCCGAGGCCGCGCACGCGCATCGTCAGCGGCGCGCGATCCCGGAGCGCGCGCGACACCTCTCCCGCGAGGGCGTCCACGATCGCGGCGTCCTGCTCGCCGAGGAAGCGGATCGTCAGGTGCAGCTGCTCCGCCTTCACCCACCGGGCGCCTCGGAGTGCATCGTCGCGCAAACGCGCCAGAATGGCTCTCGTTTCGCGAGGTACGGTCATGGCGAGGAAGAGCCTCATCGAACACCGATCAGCATGGTGGAGCAGAAAGTCACGGCGATGTGGGGTTCAACCCGACCCGGTGTCTATGTGCATGAGGTAGACTGGTGGACCTGGTGAGCGAGGACCTCAGACGCCCTTGTTTGGAGCACCAGCCGGACCGGGGTGACTCCCCCGTCCGGGTGCCCGTCGACGTGCTGCCGTTCCGCATCGGACGCAGCCGGGCGGCGCAGCTCGTCCTCGAGTCTCCGCGCGTCTCCAAGCTCCACGCGGAGATCGCGCAGAACGGCCGCGGCCTCGTGGTCCGCGATCTCGACAGCCGGAACGGCACCTTCGTCAACGGCGAGCGCGTCCGCGGCTCGCGCGCCCTCTCGTACGGCGACGTGCTGCACCTCGCGCACCGCGAGCTCACCCTCGTGCTCGCCGAAGTCCTCGGCGACGAGGACGAGGAGGTCACGCTCGGCGGCACCCGCGACGAGGCGGAGCGCCACCTCGGGACGCGTCACCTCTTCCGCGTGCTCACCAGCCGCGCGGTGACCTCGGTCTTCCAGGCGATCGTCTCGCTCGAGGATCAGAGCGTCATCGGCTACGAGGCGCTGGGGCGCACCACGCTCGCGAACCTCGACTGGGACGCGACCACCCTCTTCCGGGTCGCGCACGAGCGTGGGAAGGCCGAGGAGCTCAGCCGAATGATGCGCACCGCGGCGCTCGCGCAGGCCGGCTCGCTCCCGGTGCGCGGCCAGCGGGTCTTCATGAACGTGCACCCGGACGAGATGCTGCGCGGCGACCTGCTCGGCGAGCTCGAGCGCGCCGGCGAGGCGCTCGGCGGGCGGACCCTCGTGGCCGAGATCCACGAGGCCGCGATCGCCGCCCCCGCGCAGATGCGTCATTTGCGGACCGAGCTGTCGGCGCGCGGCATCGAGCTCGCCTACGACGACTTCGGGGCCGGTCGCTCGCGGCTGATGGAGCTGGCCGAGGTCCCGCCCGACTTCCTCAAGCTCGACATGGGCCTCATCCGGGGCATCGACCAGAGCCCCGCGCGGCAGGAACTGGTGGCCGCGCTGGTGAAGGTCATGCGCGACCGCGGCATCCAGGTGATCGCGGAGGGCATCGAGACGGTGGCCGAGCAGTCCACCTGCGTCGCGCTCGGCTGCAACCTGGGCCAGGGCTTCCTGATCCAGCACCCGGCGGCGGTCGGCGATCTGCGCGAGACCTGGCCCTGACCCAGTTCAGCATTTCGGAGGAGCGACCGGCGCGCTGGGCGCGGCGTCCCGCCGGCGAGGGCCGCGCAGTCATCTTCGCGGCGCGCTGCCAATTGTCGGCTCGACCCGACGACCCGTGACATCCACGCCACGGTCGGTGTGTCCCGCGGCACCCGAAGACGCGGACGCGTCGCGTCTGGCCTCGGAGAGGCGGGCTGGAACGGTGGTTGCAAAATGCCTCGACTGCCTCGATGCGGATGTTTCGCGCCCAGCTCAGACGCCTCCCCTTCATCGCCGCGCTCTTCGCGCTCGCGACCTCGTTCGGCCCGGCCGACGGGGACACGACGCTCCCGCTGCCCGAGTCCTCGCTCCGGCTCTCTCGCGGTTTCGCCGCCGGCCTCGAGTTCGTCGTCGCCGAGCCCCGCGACGTGCCCGAGGGCGCCGAGCTGCCGATGGTCGTGTACATCCACGGCCGGGGCGACGTGCCGCCGACCCCCACCGACTCGCCCTTCGGCGTCGACGCGCCGGTGCGTTGGATCTTCCCGCGCGCGCCCGAGCGCTACGGCGACGGCTACGCCTGGATGCCGGTGAGCGCGCACCGCGGCGAGAGTCGGGCGCTGACCGACGCGTTGACCGAGAACAGCCGCGTCCTGAGCGAGGCGATGGTGGAGTGGCGTCGTCGCTATCCGACCCGCGGGCTGCCGATGGTCGTCGGCTTCTCCCAGGGCGGCATGCTCGCGATGGAGCTCGCCGTGAGCCACGAGACGGCCATCAGCCACGCCTTCCCGGTGGCGGGCTGGCTCCCGCCGAGTCGCATGCCGCGCCAGACCGCCGACCCCTACGCGGTGCACGTGAGCGTGCTCGCCCTGCACGGCGCCGCCGACCCCATCCTGTCGGCGGCGCGCACCGAGCGCGCCGTACGCGACCTGAGCGCGCTGGGCTACCCGATGCGCTTCGAGCTCTTCGACGGCGTCGAGCACGAGCTGAGCGAGGCGATGCGCGACCGACTCCGTGCGGCCCTCGAGGCGGCCCTCGAGGAGCTCCCCTCCACCGGGCGCGCTGCCGGGCATAGCTGAGTTTCCGGAGGGGCTTTCAGCCCCTCCCCCCGCTGCGCCGTCAGACCTGTCTCCGCTCCGGGTGCGTCCGCACCCTCCGCAGAGACAGGTCAGCCGGCTCCGCGGGGCCCCCCACCCAATTGCGCGGATTCTCGCTTCGCTCGAATCCGCGTGTCCCGCGCTCCGCGCGTGAGCCACGCGGCTCGCGCTCGCGCTTCGCGCGAGCTGGCCGCCCGCTGCCGCGGGATCGAACGGGGCGGATGGCGCGTGCGGCGACCTCGCTGCGCTCGTCGCCTTCCGTCGCGTCGGCGCTGTGCCTTGGGGACGCTCGTCGTCATATCGTCATCGAGCGGTCGGGGACGCTCTTCGTCATACCGTCATCGAGCGGTCGGGGACGCTCTTCGTCATACCGTCATTCGAACCCGGGCGTTGGCGCAGGAGCGGTCGGGGACGCTCTTCGTCACGCGCAGGAGCGGTCGGGGACGCTCTTCGTCATATCGTCATTCGAACCCGGGCGTCGGCGCTGGGCGGTTGGGGACGCTCTTCGTCATATCGTCATCCGAACCCGGGCGTCGGCGCTGGGCGGTTGGGGACGCTCTTCGTCAGATCGTCATTCGAACCCGGGCGCGTCCCGCGCAGATGGGGCGCACGTCGGCGCGGGGCGATCGCTCGAGGGGCCCGTGGCAAGGGTCGACGTGCGGCGAGTCGCCGTCCCGTCGCCTGCTCGTCCCTTTGCGGCCTTGCGGCTTGGCGAGAGCAAATCGAGACGCGCCGCGGTCACACGGGAGCGTAGACGGGGGTGGTCGTCGGCGCAGGAGCGATTGGGGACGCTCTTCGTCATATCGTCATTCGAGCCCGGGCAGATGGCGGGCACGTCGGCGCGGGGCGATCGCTCGAGGGGCCCGTGGCGAGGGTCGACGTGCGGCGAGTCGCCGTCCCGTCGCCTGCTCGTCCCTCTGCGGCGTTGCGGCTTGGCGAGAGCAAGTCGAGACGCGCTGCGGTCACACGGGGGCGTAGACGGGGGTGGTCGGCGGGGGATCGACGTCGAGGCGGCGGGCGTCGTCGGCCGCGCTGCCGACGAGGACGGCGTGACCGAGGCCGAGGAGGCAGGGGACCAGCGCGAGGGCGAGGGTCATGGCGCCCATCTCGAGCTCCACCAGCATGATGAGCGCCATCGCGCCGAGGACCGCGAGGTGGTGCGCGATCGACCAGGTCGAGACGCGGCGAGCGACGCGGGCGGCGCCGGGGCGTGCCCGGAGGAGGGCGACGGCCGCGACGACGAGGCCCACCGCGAGCGCGAGGCCGTGGGAGGGACACCAGCGCGACCGGGACGCTCGTCGCGGCCGAGGCCTCTTCGCTCAGGATCCACGCGAGCAGCAGGCCGGCGGGCGCGAAGACGAGCGCGGTCAGCGTCGCCCAGATCAGCGCGAGCGTCGACGCGGCGGTGACCATGCCTGGCGTCGACGCGCTCCGGTCGGCCACCGTGACCGTCCCGCCTCGGTACGCTCCGTTGCCCACGTCCAGCCGCCTCGTCTTCGCCCAGCGATGTCGGTTGCGGTGCCCCAAGAGGACGACGACCGCCACGCTGAGCGCGGTGACCGCGAGACCGAAGACGGCGAGGGTGGCGACGAAGGTGTTCATGGCCGAATCACCGAGCCATCGCCGTGCCAGGGGCCCCCGCTCCCGACCGGAGGCTCGGCCACCCCCTCGGCCGTCCCCGGATGTACACGGGGCGCTCGGCGACGGACATTGGATGCTCAGCCCGCGAGGCCTCGCACCTCCTCGAGCGCGTCCTCGAGCGCGTAGTCCACGGCGACGTCGTCGCGGGTGCGCAGAACGGGATCGAAGCGCACGAGAAAGCGGGTCAGCGCGTCCAGGATCGCGGCGCGCCCGGCGTCGGGGCGCGCTCTGGACTGCGCCTCGAGCCAGCGCTCGGGGCGGGCGACGGTCGCCGCCCCGTCGACGAACAGCCAGGGAGAGATCACGAAGGCTTCGAGTCCCGGGAACAGCTCGGTGCGCTCTTCGGACGCGCGGTGGCGGAGTGGCTCGAAGTCGTCGGGGCAAGGGAGCCAGCCTCGTCCGCGCGTCGTGAGCCGGCGCCCGCGCAGCCACGCCTCGGTCGCTCGCTCGGACACCCGGAGGACCGGCTCTCGCACGAAGCGCGGCTGCTCGTCCCACTCCAGACCGCGGAAGATTCGCGCGAGGGCTGCGTGGACCTCGAGCGAGAGGACGAAGCTCTCGTCTCGGCCCGGGACCGTGAGCCCGTCTGGCGTCGAGGTGAGGTGCGGGGCGTCGGCGAGCTCTCCCAGGGTGGCCGTGCCGTCGAAGTCGGAGGAGCTCACACATCGTCGTCGCCACGATTCGCCGATCTCGACGCCCTGCTCGAAGAGGAACGCGGAGTACCAGGTCGCGAGGCGCGGCGCGTCCCCCCGCGCTTCGACCTTCTCGAGGGCCTCCGGGAGATGCCGGAGCAGGGCGCGCCGCAATCGGCCTGCGATCTCGTCGTGGCCGACCGGCGTGAACGCGTCGCGGTCGAGGCGACAGAGCGTCCGGGCCTCACCGAACCACGCGGACCACGACCACGGGCCCTGTGGGGACACGGGCTGGATCGGGGCGCCGCGGTAGTGGGCGTGGAAGCTCTCGAAGCCCGAGAGGAAGGCGCTTCGCGTAGGGTCGGGCACGCCATCGTCGGTCTCCGGCAGCGTGAGCTCGATGAGGGTCTCCGGGTCCAGGACGCCTCGAGGCTCCGGTCGCGGCAGCGCCCGTCCGTCCAGCCGAACCGGCGCGCAGCAGGCCCGGGCCAGGTCGCGGAGCAGCTCTCGGGCCCGGTCGATCGCCGTGTCGAACGGCGCGTCGTCGAGCGGATCGAGGCCCGCTCGGCATCGGCCCCACCAGCGCGCGGCCTCGTCGTCGTCGGCTTCGAAGACCATCCGGAGCTCCACCCGGGTGCCGATCGCGCTCCGCGTCCCCGCCCGGGCGTTGACCCGCCCGCCCTCGGCCGTGCGCACCCGGAGCTCGACGGCGTCCCCGTCCAGGCTCCGGCTCGAGAGAAGCAGCTCGTCGGTCGCCATGAAGACGCTCTGCAGACCGATGCCGAACGCGCCCGACGGTCGCATCCACTCCGGCATCCGGGCGATGAGGCCTGCGCGCTTCGGGTTCTTGCGCGAGCTCCCGATGGTCTGGAGGTACGGGACATCCTCGCGCGCGATGCCGATGCCGCGATCCTCGATCACCACCTCGTAGACGCGACGCGCCGCGTCGGGGGCGCCTTCGGTCCGCGTCAGCGAGACGTCGATGGGATAGCGCTGCAGCAGAGCGCGCAGGTCCAGGAGGGATCGCTCGTGGGTCGGGAACGACTCCGGCCCGTGCTCCGCGAAGGCGCGCAGCAGGGTCGCGTCGACCGCGTTCTGGAGAAGCTCGCGGACGAAGGCGAACGGCGAGGCGTAGAGGTTGGCGCCTCGGGCGAGCTCCAGCAGAGACTCCCGGTCCACCTCGAGGGGCGCGTCCACGAGTTGCTCGTCCATCGAAAGCAAGGTTACCGGAATCTCGCGAGGACGGGGCGGTTTCCCCATCGGACGGGCTGAGGCATGCTCCCGGCCATGGCGCGCGAGCGAGTGGTCCTGATCGATGGCAGCTCGATGATCTATCGAGCGTTCTTCGCCATCCCGAGCAACTTCCAGACGTCGCACGGGCTGAAGACGAACGCGACGTACGGGTTCGCGCTGATGTTCCGGAAGATCCTCGCCGGGCGGAAGCCGACGATGGGGGCGGTGGTCTTCGACGCGCCGGGCAAGACGTTCCGGGACGAGAAGTACCCGGAGTACAAGGCGCAGCGGCCGCGCATGCCGTCGGAGCTGTCCCAGCAGCTGCCGTGGATCGACCGGGTGGTGAAGGTCCACGACTTCCCCACCGTGAAGGTCGAGGGCTACGAGGCCGACGACGTGATCGGGACGCTGACCCGGGAGGCGCTCGCGGCCGGTCACGAGGTCCACATCATCAGCGCCGACAAGGACTTCGCCCAGCTCATCGGCGAGCACGTGCGCATGATCGACACGATGCGCGACATCACCTACGACGCCGCGCTGGTGAAGAAGAAGTGGGGCGTGCCCCCGCACCAGATCGTCGACCTCCTCGCGATCATGGGCGACAAGGTCGACAACGTGCCCGGCGTCCCCGGCATCGGGCAGAAGGGCGCGGCCGGGCTGCTCGAGAAGTACGGCTCGCTCGCGGGCGTGCTCGAGCACGTCGAGGAGCTCAAGGGCCGACAGAAGAAGGCGCTCGAGGAGCACGCGGACGCGGCGAAGCTGAGCCGCGAGCTGGTGACCATCGATCAGCACGCCGAGCTGCCCCTGACGCTCGCCGAGCTCACCATCCCCGACGCCGACGCGGAGGCGGTGGACGCGCTCTACCGGGAGCTCGAGTTCTTCTCGCTGCTCGCCAAGGCGGACGAGGTCGAGACCGAGGACTCCGACTTCTCGGCCGTGACGAGCCAGGGCGCGCTCGAGAACCTGCTCGCCGGCCTGGGGGACGGTCCGGTCGCCTTCCACTGCGTGTGGGAGCCGCCCTCGTTCGTGCGCGGCGAGCTGATCGGGATCGCGCTGAGCCGCGCGCCGGACCGCGGGCGCTTCGTGCCGCTCTTCGAAGGCGACGGCGCGCTCGGCGGCGACGCGCTGGGGCTCCTGAAGCGGTGGCTCGAGGACCCCGCGGCGCCGAAGGTCGCGCACGACGTCCGGGACCAGCGGAGCCTCTTGCTGAAATACGGGATCGCGCTCGACGGCGTGGTGGGCGATACGCAGCTCGCCTCGTTCCTGATCGACCCGGAGAAGCTCATCCCCCACCCGCTCGAGCAGGTCGCGCGCGGGTACCTCCACCGGTCCCTCGCGATGGAGAAGACCATCCTCGGGAGCGGCAAGAAGCAGAAGCGCTTCCGCGACGTGAAGCTCGCGGACCTGGCGCCGTGGGCCTGTCACCTCGCGGCGGCGGTGCAGGAGATGTGGCCGAAGCTGGAGGCGCGCCTCGAGGAGGAGGGGCAGACGAAGAACCTCCGCGCGCTGTCGCTGCCGATGAGCGAGCTGCTCTCGCGCATGCAGCGGGACGGGATCCGGGCCGACGCCGACGTGCTGACGAAGCTCGGCGAGGAGTTCGAGACGCGCAAGGCCGAGGTCGAGCGGCGCATCTACGAGCTCGCCGGCAAGGAGTTCAACATCGCCTCGACCAAGCAGCTCGCCGAGGTGCTCTTCGAGGACCTCGGGCTGCCGGTCATCAAGCGCACCAAGACCGGCTACTCGACCGCGGCGGACGTGCTGGAGCGGCTCGCGCAGGAGCACGAGATCTGTCAGCTCATCCTGCGCCAGCGCGCGCTCGCGAAGCTCATCAACACCTACACGCGGGTGCTCTTCGAGGCGATCGAGCCGGAGACGGGGCGCATCCACTGCACCATGCAGCAGACGACCGGGGTGTCGGGGCGCCTGATCACCACCGACCCCGATCTGCAGCGCACGCCGATCCGCACCGACGACGGCAAGCGCATCCGCGAGGCCTTCATCCCGCGCGACGGCTGGGTGCTCATCAGCGCGGACTGGAGCCAGATCGAGCTCCGCGTGCTGGCGCACTTCAGCCAGGACCCGCTGCTGCTCGAGAGCTTCACCGAGAACGTCGACATCCACCGCCGCACCGCGAGCCAGCTCTTCGAGGTCCCGCCCGAGGAGGTGAGCGCGTTCCAGCGCAACGTCGGCAAGACGGTGAACTTCGCGACCATCTACGGGCAGGGCGCCACCGCGCTCGGCCAGCAGCTCGGCATCCCGCGCAAGGAGGCCAAGGGCTACATCGACCGCTACTTCGAGCGCTACGCGAAGGTCCGCGCCTGGCTCGACCGCACCATCGCCGACGCGCACGTGAGCGGCTACGTCGAGACCCTGCTGGGGCGGCGGCGCTACATCCCGCAGCTCAGCAGCAACAACTTCACCGACCGCGCGTACGGCGAGCGCATCGCGGCCAACACGCCGATCCAGGGCTCCGCCGCGGATCTCTGCAAGATCGCGATGCTCGAGATCGACCGCCGCTTCCGCGAGGAGGAGCTCGAGGCGGTGATGATGCTCCAGATCCACGACGAGCTGCTCTTCGAGTGCCCACCGGCCGAGCTCGACGCGGTGAAGGCGATCGTGAAGGACCGCATGGAGCACGCGACCGAGCTGACCGTGCCGCTCGTCGTCGACATCGGCCACGGCGCGAGCTGGGCCGAAGCCAAGGAGTAGGGCTCAGATACAGCGGCCCATCTCGCATCGCTCCCCCGCGGCGCAAGCACGGAAGCAGGTGCCGCAGTGCGACGGGTTTCTCGCGCGGTCCACGCACTCGGTGCCGCACGCCGTGATCCAGGGGTGCACGGGGCTGCACCGGCAGCGCCCGCTGTAGCACCCGAGCGAGCCTGCGCACGCGTTGTCGCACGTCCCGCAGTGCGTGGAGCTCCGGCGCGTGTCGACGCAGGTGCCGCCGCAGACGCTCTCGCCGGGCGCGCAGGTGCAGGCGCCTCCCGAGCACGACGCGCCTCCGGGGCAGACGGTCCCGCACGCGCCGCAGTGGCTCGGGTCCGTCGACAGGTCGCGACACACGCCGTCGCACGAGGTCTGGCCGGCCGGGCAGACACCGCAGGTCCCGCCCCAGCACCGCTCCCCGGGCGCGCACGCGACGCCGCAAGCGCCGCAGTGGTCGACGCTCGAAGAGAGGCTGACGCACGCGCCGCCGCACCGGACCTGACCCGCCGGGCAGTCGCTGCACACGCCGGCCTCGCAGGCGTGCCCGGCTGGACACGCCGCTCCACAGGCGCCGCAGTGCCGCGCGTCGCGGTCGACGTCTGCGCACGCGCCTGCGCAGACGATCTGGCCGGGGGGGCACGCACACGCCCCGGACGCGCAGGTCTGACCGGAGGCGCAGGCGTTGCCGCAGGCCCCGCAGTGGCGCGGGTTGGCCTCCACCTCGGTGCAGCGCCCGTCGCACGCGAGCTCGCCGGGCGCGCACGTGCAGGAGCCGTCGACGCAGTCGCGTCCGCCGGTGCAGAACGCGCCGCAGGCCCCGCAGTGGCGGCTGTCCCGCGTGAGGTCGAAGCAGGCGCCCCCGCACGACGTCTCGGTCGCCGTGCGGCACCGGCAGGCGCCCCGCACGCAGACCTCCGCCGGGTCGCAGCGAGTCCCGCAGGCGCCGCAGTGGCGCGTCGACGTGGCGGTGTCGACGCACTCCCCGTCGCACACGACCCGGTCGTCGGGGCACGCGCACGCGCCGTCCACGCAGTCGACGCCGAAGGGGCACGCGTCGCCGCAGCCGCCGCAGTGCGACGGATCGTCGTCGAAGGAGACGCAGCGGCCGTGGCAGAGCGCCCCGCCGCCCGGGCACGCGCACGCGCCGCGATCGCAGCGCTCCGGGCCGCCGCAGATCTCGCCGCACGCGCCGCAGTTCCGGGCGTCCGTCTCGAGATCCACGCACGCGCCGTCGCAGCGCGCGCCGCCCGCGGGGCAGGCGCACGCGCCGTCTTCGCAGACCGCGCCGTCCGGACAGGCCTCGCCGCACGCGCCGCAGTGGTCGGGGTCCGACGCGAGGTCCACGCACGCGCCGTCGCAGACCTCGTCCGCGGGGCAGGCGCAGACGCCGTCGACGCAGGCGAAGCCCTCGCCGCACGCGGTCCCGCAGCCGCCGCACGCGCGGTCGTCGGACCGCGGGTCGACGCAGCGATCCTCGCAGAGGAGCTCGCCGGGCCCGCAGCGCGAACAGCCTGCGTCGCAGCCCTCCGCGTCGCGAGCGTCGGAGTGCGAGCTCGAGCACCCGAGCGCGGCGAGAAACATCAGCGCGAGCGCTCGTGCAAGCTTCATGGCGACAGGGTACCGCGCGCGCCCGGAGCGCCGGGAGGCCGGTCGGGGCTCGCGGATCATTTTCCGTTCAACCGCGCCTCCAGCACGACCTCGGACGCGTCGCGCGGGGGGAAGAGGCGCGCTAAGCCGGAGGCATGGGTCGACGCCAGGTCACCGACGCGCTCGAGCGGCTCGCCTTCGCGGCCGAGCTGCTGGACGATCCGAGGGCGCAGAGCTGGGGCCGCGCCTCGTGGAGCGTTCGCAACCTCGAGGGCGACGTGGCGGAGATGCGCGCGAGCGGGGCGCTCGCCAAGCAGCGCGGCGTCGGTCAGGGAGTGCTCGCGGTGGTCGACGAGGTGCTCGCGGGCAAGAAGCCGGCGGCGCTCGTGGAGATGGAGGCGAAGCTGCCCGCGGGGCTCTTCGCGGTGCGTCGGGTCAAGGGCCTCGGGCCCAAGAAGGTGAAGCAGCTCTGGCGAGAGCTCTCGATCACGAGCCTCGGCGAGCTGGAGTACGCCTGCCGCGAGAACCGCCTCGTCGACCTGAAGGGCTTCGGGCGCAAGACCCAGGAGAAGGTGCTCGCCCAGATCGAGGCCATCCGCGAGACCGAGGGGCTCCTCCGCCGCGACCAGGCGGAGGCGGTCCTGGCGCCCGTGCTCGACGCGCTCGAGGAGGCCTTCCCGCAGGTCGCGCCCGCCGGGGAGCTGCGGCGGGGCATGGAGCTGGTGAGCGCCCTCGTCGTGCTCGTCGAGGGGGACGACGCCGAGGCGGCGCAGGCGCTCGCCGACGCCGCGCGCCCGCCCGAGGTCCCGGTCGCCGTGGAGGTCGCCGAGCCCGACACCTTCGGCGCGCGCCTGGTGTGGCTCAGCAGCGCCGACGCCCATCGGGCCGCCCTCGCGCTGCGCGCCGAGGCGCGGGGGCTGACCTTCGACGCCCGCGGCCTCCTCCAGGACGGCGAGCCGCTCGGCACGCCGGAGGAGGACGACGTCTATCGGGCGCTGGGGCTGGTGCCGACCGCGGCCGAGCGCCGCGAGGAGGGCGTGCCGCTGGTCGAGCAGGGAAGGGCGGCGCCGTCGCTCGTCACCCGCGACGACCTGCGCGGCGCGCTCCACAACCACACGACCGCCTCGGACGGCAGCCACTCCCTCGAGGAGATGCGGGCGGCCGCGGCCGAGCGCGGCCTGGAGTACCTGCACATCAGCGAGCACAGCCACTCGGCGTTCTACGCGCGCGGCCTCGACGCGGAGCGCCTGATGGAGCAGCTCCGCGCGATCGAGGCGCTCAACCGCGACCCGGGCGGCTGCGTGCTGCTGACGGGCGTGGAGAGCGACATCCTGCAGGAGGGTGAGCTCGACTACGGCGACGACGTGCTCTCTCGCCTCGACGTCGTGATCGCGTCGGTGCACCGGCGCCACTCCCAGGACGCGGCGCAGATGACGGCGCGCATGGTCGCGGCGGCGCGCCACCCGATGACCGACGTGGTCGGCCACCCGACGGGTCGACTGCTGCTCGGTCGAGCGCCGAGCGAGTACGACGTCGGCGCGTTCCTCGACGCCTGCGCGGCGGCGGGCTGCGCGGTGGAGCTGAACGCGAACCCGCACCGCCTCGACCTGAACGAGGTCCACCTGGCGATGGCCAAGGAGCGCGGCGTGCTCGTGTCGATCGCGGCCGACGCGCACTCCACTCGCGAGCTCGACAACCTCGATCACGGGGTCACGATCGCGCGCCGCGCCGGGCTGACGGCCGAGGACGTGCTCAACGCGCGCGGCCCCGACGAGCTGCGCGCCTGGGTGAGCGCCCGTCGATCGTCGAAATAGTCGGTCTGCGCTCCCCGTATGGAGGTTGCGCGCGCCACGGAGGCGCGGCACTCCAGTACGGAAGGGGAACCTCAGCGTTGAACCAGCACACTCCACCTCAGGGGGGCTGGGGCCAGCAGCCGCCCGTCTCGGGCCACGGCCCCACCCAGCCGCTCCAGGCGAGCTCGCTCGCGCCCCAGGCGGCCGAGCCGTCTCAGGACGATCGCGTCCTCGCCGCGGTCGCGCACGGCGCCACGTTCGTGGAGGGCGGCCTCATCGGCCCGCTCATCATCTACGTGCTCAAGAAGGACGAGAGCGACTTCATCGCCTTCCACGCGCTGCAGTCGCTCTACTTCGGCCTCGCGTTCCTGGCGGCCACGCTCCTGACCTGCGGCTTCGGCGCGATCATCCTCGTCTGGCCCTACCTGATCTTCGAGGTCATCGCGACGATCCGCGCCTACGAGGGTCAGTGGTACGAGCTGCCGCTGGTGGGAAAGTACGCTCGCGAGAAGCACCCCGGCCCCATGGGCCCGCCCCCCGCGCAGTTCTGAGTTTTCTGGAGGGTTTGGTGCAAACCCTCCCCCCATTGGGCAACGCGCCAATGGGGCCCCCCTCCCGACTCCGTCGGGGCCTCGCGCGCTTCGCGCGCTGGCCCCGCGACCCCAGCGACGGGGCGCTGGGGGCCCTGCGGCTCGCGCTCGCGCTGCGCGCTCGCTGGCCGCCCGCTGTCGCGGGATCGAACACACGGGGTGGTGCGTGCGGCGACCTCGCTGCGCTCGTCGCCTGCCGTCGTCTCGCGTCAGTCGTCGCGGTAGCGGGCTTGGGCTTCCCCCGCGCCATCGTTTGCCCCCTCTCGAGTTTCGGGGGGGGGGGGGGGGGGGGGGGCGCCGGGCGCCGGGGGGGGGGGGGGCGGGGCCGGGGGGGCGCGCGC